>JADCGQ010000015.1 GCA_020248945.1 Rubrivivax sp. | reverse complement strand
GCGCCGCTACATGCAGCTTGAAGGCCTGCAGACCCTCAGCGATACTGCCCCAGCTCGCCTGCCAGCAGTGCAGCGCTGAGCACAGCGTGCATCTCAGCCCGTCCGGGCTGTGGAGTTACACCACGCGTTGGGACACGATCGGTGCGATTGGCCTGATGCCGCACATTGGTTGCGCCTGCCTGGCCTTGCAAGCAGTTGGAAGCTGGGATGGAGGCCAAGGACTTGACCGGTCTGTGTCGGGGCTCGGCACTGGCCAACGGACGGGTGCAAACCAACGCCGCCGGGCAGGTGATGCTCAAGCGCCCGAGCCGCCGGCGCAGACCACGCAGCCCGCCGCTTGCGAGACGAGCCGCGCGCACCGCCGACCGGTGCGCCTGGGCTGGGCCAAGCTGCTCAAGCGCGACTCATGGATCGGCATGGAGCACTGCCCGAACCGCGGCGGCGAGCTGAAGATCATTGCGGCGATCCTGGAGCAGCCGGTCATCGAGAAGATCCTCACGCACTTGGGTCTGCAGGCGCGCGCACCGCCTCGTGCGCCGGCTCGCGGCCTGGCCGTCACATCGATGAAGCGTTTGGCGGCCGTACCCGAGCTGCCCACCGTCAACGAGGCGCCGGGCCTGAAGGACTGCGAGCTGATCGCCTACTTCGCCGTGTACGCGCCGGCCGGCCGCGCGCCCGACTCAGGCTGCATCGCCGGGCGGCGGCGGCGGCGCGCCGTTGGCGGGCGCACCGGCCTCGTGCGCGATGGGCGGCAGTGGTGGCGCTGCCCGGCAGGCCTGCATCAAGGCCAGCAGGTCGGCCGCACTGGCAAAGGCACGCGGCGCCTGCAGCGGCTGCCCTGCTGCGCTGCGGCCGGCGTCCACGGCTTCTACCGTGCCGCTGAATTCACGGCCACCCCGCCGCCGGTAGACGCGCACGATGTAGCTGTGCATGGCGCGCTCAGGGTGTGGCCGGCAGCCGCGCGGCGCGCACGCGCAGCACCGGGCTGCTGCCGGTGGTGAACTCCAGCCACCCGGCGTCGGCCCAGCCGCTGCCCACCGCCAGCGGTGCCAGCCGGGGAAAGGGCACGCCGCCGGTCGTCACAGGCCGCACCGCCAAGACCTCGGCCGCCGTGGTCCACACCCCCGTGGCAGGCGCGCGGCGGTCCAGCACCAGGTCCAGACCGATGTTGCTGCGGCTGTTGGCCACCGACAGCGTGGCCGCGCGGCCCTCGCTGTCGGCGGCCAGGTTCATCATCAGCGGCAGGGACGTGCCGGCGGCCAGCACACGCGGCGCGCCCCAGGGCTGCGCTGTCGCCTTTTCAACCACGCGCGGGCCGCTGCTGAAGGTGTTCCAGGCCACCGCGAAGCGCGCCGCCCCCAGCCAGGCCAGCTGCACGTTGCCGCTGCTGCCGATGTCCCCCAGCAACTGGTTGGCCGACCAGGCCGCGCCCTGCGGCTGCTCGGCCGCGAACAGCGAGCCGTTGCTTCCCCAGGCCAGCGCCAGCGTGCCGGTGCTGGACGCCGCCAGCACCGGGGCGCCGGCGCGCGTGTCGCTGATCAACACGGCGGGCGTGGTCCAGGCGGCCGTGGCGGTGTCCTGCTGCGCGGTGAGCAGGCCGCCGCCGAACTCGTTGCGCTGCCACACGGCCACGGCGCGGCCGGCGTCTGTCAGCGCCAGCGTGGCCGGGAAGCTGGTGACCGGCGTGCTTCCCGGCACCTGAAAGCGCGCGGTCGAGTCCACCACCTGTTCGGCCAGCCACACGCCGCCCTCAAAGCGGCGCGTGCACCACACGCCGATGGACCCAGCGCGTTGCCACATCACCAGCGCCTGGCCGCTGGCGTTGACGGCCAGGTGCTGCGCGTCGGCGCCGCGGCAGCTGGCCGAGGCCAGGGCCACGGGCGCGGGCCAGACGCTGCCCGGCGCCACCGGCCCCCGAGCCACCACCGGCCCGTTGCCGTCGTTCCACATCACCCAGCCCTGGCCGGTGGCGTCGGCGCGCGCCTGCAGACCCAGCGCGTCGGTGTAACCCGGCGCCGGGGCCAAGACTTGCGCGGCTTGCCAGTCCTGGCCGGTCGAGGCGTTGCGGCTGCCCATCAGCACCAGGCTGTTGCTGCCCCGCTCCACCCACAGCGCCAGCGCGGTGCCGCCCTGGCTGAGCAGCGCCGGTGCGCTGAAAGGCTCGCCTTCCGACAACGCCGCTGAAGGCAGCCGCGCCGTCACCGTGGCCAGCGCCGCCTGCAGCCGGTAGGCGCCAGGCGCGCCGCTGCGCGGTTCGATCTCGATGCGGTACTCGCCCGCCACCGGCAGCGTGACCAGCAGGCGTGCGCTGCTGCTGCCGAAGCTGCTGCCATCCAGCACCTGGCCAGTGGCGTCGAGCACGCGCACACGGCCTGTGAGGGTGGAGCCCGCCGCCGCCACGCCCAGGTCCAGCCCCTGGCCGGCCAGCGCGTCGAAGCGGTAGCTGTCCAGCCGGAACATCGCGGCCGTGCGCGTCTGGTCAAACGGCAGCGTGATGCGTTCTGCGCTGCCGCCCACCGCCACCGGGCGCAGCGGCACGTTGACATCGGCCGTGGCCCCCTGCCCGCCCTTGACCTTGACCTGGCCACGCCAGGTGCCGTTGAGCGCGGTGCCGGTGAGCACCACGTCGTAGTCGGGCGGGATGTCGATGGCCACGCCGCCGGCCATGGGCACGTCGCCATCGATGCGCACCGCCGGGAACGGAAAGCGCGGTGCCGACGCGGCGGCCGCTGCCGGGCGCGCGGCCAGCGCCTGGGCCCGCGCAGGCCGCGCCTGGCTGCCCTGGGCCGGGATGGGCTTGTCCATCTCGGCCAGCATCTTGCAGATGGTGGCCTGCTCGAAGATGCTGTCGTACTGGCCCGGCACGTCGTTGATGCACTTGGGCTTGGGCCGATAGGGCGTGTAGCCCTTGTCGGCGTTCCACCAGCTGAAGTGGCCCACCTCGGCGCGCAGCGCCAGGCCGGTGGGTGACGCGGCATCGACCACCAGCGTGCCCTGCCCTTCGTTGATCCACTGCGCGCTGCGCTCGTCCAGTGACCACAGCGGCACGCTGCCCCCGGCGGCCAGTGCGGCGCCGCCCAGGTCCTGGCTGGCGTACACCGGCAGCTGGATGGTGGCGCGCACGCCGGGCTTGAGCTGGAGCGGCCGGCCGGCTTGCGACAACAGGAACTCGGTGGTGCCGAAGCTGACGATGGGCGTGCGCGTGCCGTCGCCGTTGATGCCTTCAAAGCGCCCCGGGAAGGCCGCCACGGCGGCCGCGTTCACGTCCACCGGCGTCAGCGTCACCTGCACCGGGCCCGTGACCGCCGCGCCCGTGGCGGCGTCCACCAGCGCAGCAGCGGGCAATTCCACACGGGCGCCATCGGTGCCCGTGAGCGCGCCGCCGGCCGCGGCGTCGGCCAGCGTCTGCGCCGCCGCGCGCGGCATCAGGCTGGCCTGGAAGCGGCGTCGCTGCCCGTGCTGCCGGGCAAGTTGAGGCGCTGCACCTGGTCGGTGTAGCCCGGCTTGGACAAGCGCAGCACCACGTCCACGCCCACCCCGGCGCTGAGCGTGGCGCGGCCGTCGGTGTCGGTGGTGGCGGTGCTACCGGCACCCGTGCGGCCCTGCACCGCCACGCTCACGCCGGCCAGCGGCAGGCCGTCGATGCCGGTGACGCGGCCGGCCACCGACACCGAGCGAGCGGCCACGGGCGCGGCCACCACCGTGACGCTGCGGCTGACATCGGCCGTGGCGCCGTCGGTGTCTTGCACCAAGAGCCGCGCGGTGTAGGTGCCGGCGGCCGGGTACAGGTGGGCCACCTGTGCGGTGCCGCCCGCGCTGCCGTCGCCAAACTGCCAGGTGAAGCGCAGGGTGCTGCCTTCGGGGTCGGACGAGGCGCGCCCGTCGAAGACCACGGGCTGGCCGGCCACCGCGCCGACCGGGGCGTCAAAGCGGGCGGTCGGGGCCTGGTTGGCGACCGGCGGGGGCGGCGGCGGCGGCGGTGGTGGTGGCGGCGGCGGCGGCGGCGTGGTGACCGGCGGGCTGACGCCAGCATCCTCGCCACCGCCGCCACCACCGCAGGCCACCAGCGTGGCCATCACACCCAGCGTCGCCAGCAGGCGGCACAGGTCCCGGGCGGACCGGCGTGGTGCAAGGCTGCGCACAGCGCAGGGGGTCTGGTGCATGGTGGGGCTCCCGGCAAGGGCCTTGGGCCCCTGCCTAATGGTGATGAGTGGTGGCGCCTGGCGGACCGCGTCTTGACCCGTCGGGTTCAGTCCGTGCGGCGGCGGCGCTTCGCTGCGCCGATGGCCAGGCCCAGCCCGGCCAGCAGCAGCGCCGCCGGGGCCGGCTCCGGCACCGCCGAGACGGTGCTGAAGGTGTCCAGCGCCATGCCGGCGCCGCCGGGGCCCGAGACGATGAAGCTGATGGCGTCGATGTCGGCCCAGTTCACCGGGCTGGGGTTGCCCGCGTCATTGACGAAGGCGCTGAAGGGGATCGTGATGCGCTGCGCCAGCGAAGCGTCCACTGCCATCGCGAAGCCAGACACGCTGCTGAAGGTGCCGGGCCCGTGGGCGGTGATGACGGTGGCCGTCAGCGACAGCGGCGCGCTGATGTAGCGGAAGTCCAGCTGGAAAGCCGCTTCGGTGCTGAGGTCGATCGACAGGTCCTGCCCGAGCAGATTGGCCACGCCATAGGTCAGGTTCGTCACCAGCGGCACCGCGTCGTCGGCCATCGTGAAGTAGGCACCGGCCTGGACTGCGGCAAAGGTGAAGCGGCCGGCCTGCGCCACGCTGGGCTCGATGGCGTTGGCCAGGTAGCGTCCGCCGCCCGGGGCCTCGGCCGACGGCAGGTAGGCCTCGGCATAGGGCGCGGCATCGGTCTGGATCAGGCCCGGGCCGTCGCTGAAGGTGTCCAGGATGGATGCGGCCTGGGTGGTGGTCACCGACAGGGCGGCCGCGCCCAGCGCAGCCAGTTTGTAGAGGCTCATCGAAGGTTCTCCTTTGGGTGGTGGCGGGTGCTGCCAGGCACAAGCCCGTCTTCACGGCTGCGCTTTTGCAACCGGCGCCGGGTTTGCCTGAAAGCGCTCGGGCCCAAGGATCGGGGGCACGCACTCACGGCTCGCTCACCGCTCGTTGGCAACACCGCCCATCGACACCCCACACCCTAGGGGCCTAGCGCGGGTTCTCGCGGGCCGCAGCGGGTACCGCCTAGCGCACGGCCAGCAGCGCCAGCGTGGCCGGCGCCGGCGCGATGCCCAGCCCGTCCTGCAACTGGCGCTTGCAGCGTGCAAAGGCCCTTTGCGCCGCCGCTGGCTCACCCAAGGCCAGGTGACAGCGGATGACGCCACGGTGCAGGGCCTCGTCCAGCGGGTCTTGCTGCAGCGCGGTTTCGTAGAGCGCCAGCGCTTCGCCCGGCTGCATGGCCTGCTCGAGCAAGCCGCCCTGGGCATGGCAGCGGCGCAAGAACTGGAGGTGCAGCGACTCGCGCTGCGCGGCCCAGGGCAGCTCGGCCGGCGCGTGGCCGAATAGGGGGCCGCCATAGGGCAGCGCTTCCCCTGCGGCCCAGGCCCAGCTGTCCACCCACACCCACTGCCGGTTGAGGCCCAGGTGTGCGTTGTCCAGGCGCAGCACGTCGTCGTGCCCCAGCAGCTTGCGCAAGCGCAGCACGGCCATGTCCAGCGAGGCCTTGGCGCGGTCGCCCTCGGCCTCGGGCCACAGCGCGTCGGTCACGGTGGCGGTGTCCAGCGGCGCCGGGCCCCGCGCCACCAGCAGGCGCAGCAGGTCCAGCGGCTTTTTCTGCGGGCGGGCGCCGAAGTCCAGCGCCTGGCCGTCGGACAGCACCTCGAACCGCCCTAGCGCGTGCACACGCAGCGGCCAGGGCCAGTCGGGCGCATCGGGGTCGGGCGCCTGCAGGCGTCGCTGGCGGATCATCTGCAGCACGAAGTCGCGCTCCACACCTTGGGCCAGGGCGGCAGCGGCCAGTTGAGCCACACGGTCGTGCAAGAAGTTGCCCACCGCGTGCCAGCTGTGGCGCGCCGCGATCTGTGCGCAAGCCTGCACGTCACCGGCGTCGGGCGCGCGACCTTCGCGCCAGGCCTTCGCGCAGCGCGCCAGCCGCCCCACGGCCAACAGCTGGTCGCGCCGTATACCTTCGTAGACCTGGGCCTGGTGTTCGGCCAGCGCCGCGGCTTCGTCTTCGCGGCCCAGCGCGGTCAGCACCTGCGCGTGGCTCATGTGGTAGACCCAGACTTCACTCACCGGAAAATCAGAGGTGCGCGACAGTTCCAGCGCCCGGTTCATCCGCACCAGGGCCGTGCGCGCGTCGCCGCGCAGCGTCAGCACACGCGCGGCCAGCAGGTGCATCGTGGCTTGCTGCGTGGGCTGCTCGGGCGCGCCGGTGCGCTGCGCGGCCGTGTCCTGCATCTGCTGCAGGCGCGCCTGGGCCAGAGGCAGGTCGTGGCGCGACAGCGCTGCGGCCACCAGGTTGGTCAGGCCGTAGAAGATGACATCGGGCGCGCCGCAGGCTTGCGCCAGGGCCACGCCGCGCTCGACGGCGGCCTCGCCTTCGGGCATCTCGCTGCGGCCCAGCACCAGTCGCGCGCTGACCCAGCCGTAGGTGATCCACCATGAGGCCTGGGCCGCGCCGGCCAGGCCGGGTGCGGCCAGCCATGGCAGCGTCAGGTCGGCCACACGAGCCAGCAGCGTGCGGTCGCCGCGGTAATTGCACCACTCCACCAGGCTGTTGGACGCCGACACGGCCACGTTGGGGTCCAGGGCCTGAAGCTCAGGCGCCGGCATCGACGCACGCCGCTGCGCCAGCGTGTCCAGCACGCGGTCGATGAGCGCCTGGCGCTCGGCCTCGGGCAAGGTCGCCATCCGGTGCGTGACAAACACCAGCAGCGCGCACTTGTCGGCGCGCAGGCCCTCGTCGGCGTCCGTCAGGCCATCGCGCCAGGGCCAGGCGGCCAGGAAGCGCCGCAGCCATTCTTCGCGCCCGACGTAGCTGCGCCAACCGCTGAACTGCGCGTTCAGGGCCGCCGACGCGGTGAGCAGCCGGGCCGCCGATGCCGCCGGCAGGCGGGCCCCGTCTTGCGCGGCCCAGGCGCGGTCGAACCAGCTGGCGGTGTCGGCGTCCTGCGCCAGCCAGGCCACCAGGCCGCGCTGCGTCAGCGCGGTGGCATCCGCGTCCACCAGGTTCCCGTCCAGCACGGCAAAAGCGCGCTGCAGTTCTTGCGCCCGGCCCTGACGCAGCAAACGGGACGCATGCGCGTGCCACGCGTGCAGGGCCTGGTCGGCCAGGCCCGCGCGCACCAGAAGCGCCAGCGCGGCCTGCAGGCGGCCCTGGCCCGCGTGCACCGCGCTGGCCGCCTGCAGCGTGGCCTGCCGCCAGGCCGGGTTGCCGATGTCGTGCCACTGGGCCTGCACCGACTCGGTCAGCAGGTCGTGAAGCCGCCAGCAGCGCCGGGCCTGCCGAAGCCGCTGGACGAAGCCCAGTTGCTCGCACAGGGCGTCCAGCTGCCCGGCGGCTTCCGCACCCAGGCCCAGGGCCTGCAGCGTGTGGTCGTCCACCTCGGGCAGCAGGCTCACCGCAGCCAACAGCTGGCGCTGCGCAGCGTCCAGCACGCCCAGCACACGCTGGCTGAAGAAGCTGGCCACCAGCAGCTCGGCTTCTTCGGGGCGGGCCGGGCGCGTCGCAAACAGGGTCAGGCCGGCCGCCCAGCCGCCGGTGCGCGCGTGCAGCAGCTGCGCTTGTTCTGCACCCAGGCGCGGCGCCAGCAGGGCTTCGGCCTCGTCGGCGGTGAAGTCGAGCGCGTCGCCATCCATCACCCACAGGTCGCCCCGGGCCACCGCGTCCAGCAGCACGCCCTGGGGCGGGTGGCGGCTGGTCATCAGCAGCGTGCTGGTGGCCGGCGCTTCGTCGAGCGCGGCCTGCAGCAGCGTCTGGAAGCCGGTCGATGGCGCCGTGTGCACGTCGTCGAACACCAGCACCAGTGGCCCGCACAGCGCATGAAAGGCGCGGAAGAAGTGGCGGGCGTGCACCTGCAGCGCCTGATCGTCGCCGCGCGGAGGTGCTTGCAGCATGGCTGGCGGCAGGCGCCGGCGCGTGCGCATGGCCAGCAGGCGGGCCAGGGTCTCGCAGGCGGCGCCGATGTCGAGGTCGGTGGCGTCAACCCGAAACCAGGCCAGCGGCCGGCCGCTGTCGGCCGCCCAGGCCGCCGCCAAAGTCGACTTGCCGGCGCCCGCCTGGCCCTGCAGCCACAACGCGCGCGCCGGGGCCGCGTCAGACAGCAGTTCGTGCAGCCGTGGCCGGGAGAGCGCCTGTCGGGGGCGCGGCGGCAGGAATTTGGCCTGCAGGTGGGGTGGGGTGTCGGGGAGGGCTGGTCGCGCCACTGGGTCGGCCCGGGGCATAGGCCGTTCACTGTACCGGCAAGTGCATCCTCAGGTGCATCCGCCACGGCCGCCGCGCCCGGGGCCGTGCAGGGCCCAGAGTCGGCCGATGAGAGCCCTGGACGGCAGGTACCTGCGCGGCATTGACGGGACGCCGGAGTTCGTCGAAGTTCCTGAGCCGATCGACGAAGCGTTGCAGGCGGTGTTGCACCAGCTCATCAACCGACTGATGAAGCTGCTCACACGTCAGGGGGTGTTGATCGAAGAGGAGGGCTCGCCCTGCAGGGCAGACAACGGCAGTGACTCGGACGAGGCCCGCGTGCTCAGGCCGACGCAGGCACAGACCAACGGACGCCGTGCCGCGGGCAGGTGTCCCACAACCCTGAACAGAGACCGACACTCAGGTCAGACTCACAAAGCCGCCATCGGATGTCATTGGCAATGCCCGGAATGGAGAAGCCAAACCGACCGTGAGGCGAATCCAGCCGTCCGCCAACGCGGCAGTTGACCCTTGCCGCCAGATTCAATCCAGACTAGCGCGGGGGACCCCAAACGGTGCGGGCCAAGCGCATCAGATTGCCGCCAAGCACGGCCTCCAGATCCGCAGCACCGTAGCCCCAGCCCAGCAGGGTCTCGACGATGGCCGGCAACTGCTCCGGTGCCACCATCCGCACACCCTTCGCGTAACCCAGTTCGGCAGGAAAGGTGTGGCCCATCTTGGCCAGGTAGTCTTCCAGTTCCTGGGTGTCGAACACGTAGTCCAGGCCCAGCGCCACATGCAGTGGGCCAACCAGCTGCACGACGTGGTCGATGTGGCGGGCAAAGGTCTCGCTGCGGTTGTCGTTCTGGCCCAGGAAGGTGCCGATGCCGTTGATGCCCACCACGCCGCCGGTGGCGGCGCAGGCGCGGATGAGATCGTCGGGGATGTTGCGCGGGTGCGGGTGCAAGGCACTCGGGTTGCTGTGCGAAAAGATCACCGGCCGGGTCGCCACCTCGAAGACATCCCTGACGGTGCGGTGCCCGGTGTGGCTGCAGCACACCTGCATGCCCACCCGCTCCATCTCGGAGATCACTTCGCGGCCGAAGGCGGTGAGGCCGCCATCGTCGTCCTGGCAGCCGCCGCCGACACGGTTGCTGTTGTTGTAGGCCAGCAGCATCCAGCGCACGCCCAGGTCGTGGTACAGCGACACCAGACTGGGCTGGTCAGCCACGGCATTGGCGCCCTCGATGTCGAACCCGACTGCCAGCCGCCCCGTGGCATGCGCCCGCTCGATGTCCTCTGCAGTGCTGATCAGGATGTACTCGTCGGGCCGAGACCGGATCCAATGGCGCAGGCTGGCCAGGGTGCGGACATGATCCTCGATCCCCATGTCGCCGAAGCCCACATTGAGCATCACCGCGCACACGCCGGCGGCACGGTAGCGCTGCAGTTGCGGCAGGAATGAGGTGTCGTGCGGGCGCGCCACCGGCATGCAGCCGTGGTTGTCCCAAACGATGCTTCGGCGCAGCAAGTCGGTCGCCTGCTCTCGAGTGGTCGCGGTCATCGGGTTCATTCCTGGCGAACCATAGGCCAACGCGGCCCCGGATGGGTTAGGCTTGAAAAACGGAAATTTAGGAGCATCGAACGTATGCCCGGCCGTATCGCCCAATCTGCAGAGGATGCCTGGTCACCGCTGGACTTCGACCAGGAGGCCTACCGCGCCGGTGCAAGCGAGCAGAGCTTCAAGCGCTTTGCACGCCAAGGTGTGCGCACCCTGCATGCCCACACCGGTGGCAGCGGCACGTCGGACACCGTGCGCCTCGACCAGGACCTGCTGCTGACGGTGATCAACTGCGTGCTGCCCAGCACCATGCGGTGGCGCTACGACACCGACGAGTCCCTGATCATGCTGCGCGCCTCGCTGTGCTGCGACGTCGCGTTCGAGGTCGGCAGCTCGGCGCAACTGGTCTTCAACCGCCCTGAAGTGACGCTGGTGTGCCTGCCCAAGGGGCGGCCGCAAGCGGTCGACATCGCCGGCGGTGCACGCCAGCAGGGCCTGGTGGCCATTTACCGGGCGTCGGCGTTTGCGGCACGCTATGGGCTGCAACTGGGCGATCTGCCGCCCTTGGTGCGAGACGCGGTCACGGGTACGGCTGAGGTCGGCCGCATCGCGTCGTTTCCGCTGGACCATCGTCTCGCGGCGCTGCTGGCAGACACCATCGACACGCGCCTGGAAGGCGAGATGCGGGTGCTGCAGTACGCCGGCCGGCTGGCCGAGCTGGTGGCGTACACCCTGGACGCCATGCAGCACGTGCCGCTGCTGCGCGGCACCGTGCTGAACCGGCAGCGCGACGTGGAACTGGCACATGCCGCAATGGCCCGGCTGGAGCACAGCTTCCGCAAACCGCCGCTGTTCGCCGACCTGGCGCGCGAGATCGGCACCAACCAGAACAAGCTCAAGGCCGTCTTCAAGGAGGCCTTCGGCGTGACGATGGCGGAGTACTGCCTCGAGCGCCGCATGCGCGAGGCGCAACAACTGCTGCTGGCGGCCAATCTCACGATCGCCCAGGTGGCCGAGCGGGTCGGCTACGAGCACCAGAGCAGCTTCGCGGCGGCCTTCAGCAGCCACGTGGGCATGTCGCCTCGCGAGTACCGGCAGCACCGCGCACCCTTCAACCTGTCGCTGAACGCCGGCGACGAGGCTGACTCGGCCCGCGCCTAGGGTTCACCCGGGCGGGCAGGCCGCGGCGACCCACGGGCCGTGCCGATCGCCTAAATCTTTGGTGCAAGTTCAAACGCGGCTGGCGAAGCCGACCCCTATCGTGCTGCGGAGTCTTCCGTCCAACCGCCCACAGAAGGACCCGCACGATGACCCGCCTGCAACACTCCCCCTATCGCCTGACCCTTCTGGGGGCCGCGCTCGCAGCGGCTGGCTTGGTGGCCTCGCTGCCAGCCGCAGCGCAGTCATCAGCAGCCAGCAAGGCTGAAGAGGACGCTACCCAGACCGTCGTCGTCTCGGCCAACAAGCGTCTCGAGAAGCAGCGCGAGGTCGCCGGCGCAGTGTCGGTCTTGCAAGGCGGCGACCTTGAACGCCGCGGCGCCCGCGACCAGGAGGACTTCCTGAAGCTGACGCCGGGCGTGCAACTCAACCGCGGCGATCCCAACGGCAGCGGCATCACGATCCGCGGCCTCAGCAGCCAGGCCTCACCCGAGAGCGGCGGTGGGCAGCAGAACGCGAGCGGCTCGTACCTGGAAGATGTGCCGCTGGCGTCGCCCATCGGCAAGGGGCTGGTGGCCGACATCCTGCCCTTCGACCTGGACCGCATCGAGGTGCTGCGTGGGCCCCAAGGTGCGCTGTTCGGTTCGGGCTCGCTCGGCGGGGCCGTGCGCTACCTGCTGGCCAAGCCCGAACTGAAGGCCTTCGGTGGAGCGGTGCAGGTGGGAGCCACCAGCGTGTCGCAAGGCAAGACCGCGGGCTCGCTCTACGGCATGGTCAACGCACCCATCGGCGACACGGCGGCGCTGCGCGTGGTGGCCTTCGACCGCACGTCGCCCGGCTACATCGACAACAAGGGCACCAACACCAAGGACGCCAACGAAGTGCGCCAGACCGGCGGTCGGGTCCTGGTCACCGTCAAGCCCATGCGCGAATTGACCGCCACCTTCGTGGCCAGCACGCAGAAGACGAAGCAGGATGACTTCAGCTACGTCTTCGGCGACCCGAAGAAGCTCGAGCACGACAATCCGTCGCTCGGCCGGGGCACCTCGCAGTTCGACTTCTCCAGCCTGACGGTGGACTACGACCTGGGTGGTGCAATCCTGACCTCCGTCACCGGCTACTGGAAGACCAAGACCAACTCCGCCGGCGACGATACGAAGCTGTTCGCCACCCTGGGGCTGGCGCTGCCGATCGTGTCGCGCGTGGCCGCCGGCAGCAGCGATGCGAAGTCACAGGAACTGCGCATCAGCAGCAAACCCGGCGGAGCGCTCAGTTGGGTGGCAGGCCTTTTCTATCAGACCAACGAGGGCAGCGGTGCGGCCAAGCAGAGCGACCCCTCGGCCCTGTTCGGCGTCGTCGACTTGGTGGACCTGAAGTCGACCTCCGAAGGCACCGAGAAGGCGGTCTTCTTCGACGGTGAGTACAGCCTGGGCGGCGGGTGGACCGCTGGGCTCGGCGCCCGCTTCTACAAGACCAGCACCGCGTTCCAGCAGACCGGGTCGGTGTTCGGCGCCCCGAGCAACGGACCCTTGCTGGCCGGCGGCGACGACGGCAACACGCCCAAGGTCAGCGTCAAGTACCGCTTCGGCGACAACATGTGGTACGCCCTCGCGTCCAAGGGCTACCGCTATGGTGGCGTGAATGAAGGGCCGCCGCAGACGACCTTCAAGTCCGACAGCCTGTGGAACTACGAGACCGGCGTGCGCCTGTCACCGGCAGCGGGCGTGCAACTCGACCTGACCGCCTTCTTGCTGGACTGGACCGACGCGCAGTTCACCTACTTCGAGCAACGCGGCGCGCTGGCCTTCTCGGGCATCGGCAACGTCGGCAAGGCTCGCAGCACGGGCCTGGAAGCCGCGCTGCGCTGGCGCATCAACACGTCCTTCGACTTGGCAGCCTCAGTGGCAAGCATCGACGCCAAGACGAGCAAGGACGTACGAACGCTGGCTGGCCGCACCCCAGTGACGATCGCTTCCGGCGCACGCCTGCCCGGCACGGCCAAGCTGCAGTCCGCATTGCAGGGCAACTATCGCTTCGCTGGGCCTTTGGACTCGGCGGGGCGATTCAACATCACGCACACGCATGTCGGCGAACGGGTGATCGATTTGACCGCTTTCTACAAGGCACCGGCCTACGACACGGTGGACCTGGGCGTGAGCTTCAACAAGGCCAGCTGGACGCTGGCGGCAGGCCTGAGCAACGTGGCCGACAAGCGGGGCATCATGAACATCCAGGGTACACCCGACGGCAACCAGGCGTTCCAGCAGTACTACCTGCAGCGCCCCCGCACGTTGGACGTCTCGGTGCGCTACAACTTCTGAGGCCGGATGAACGCGACCGCCCCACGGCCTTCACCCCAGGTCGCGCCCCCCGACTCCGCTGGCAGCTGGCGCGCGCTGGCTGGCAGCGGCGTACTGGCCATGTTCGGCGTGTCCGCGCTGTATGGCAGCACCTTCGGACTGTTCCTGCTGCCCTTGCAGCAAGGCCTGGGCTGGAGCCGCGGCGAGATCGCCTTCGCGCTCACCCTGGCCACCCTGTTCACGCCGCTGGTCGCGCCGCTGACCGGCTGGGTGGTCGACAAGGTGCCGTTGCGCCCGCTGATCCTGGCGGGCGTGGTGCTGCAGTCGCTGAACTTCGCCGCTTTCTCGCTGATGGAAGGCAGCGTGTGGGTGTACTACGGCCTGTGCCTGTCGCTGATGGTCACGGCCGCGGGCGCTTCGCTGTTGAGCCTGGCGAAGCTCGTGCAAGGCTGGTTCGACCGTTCCCTGGGCCGAGCCCTGGGTCTTCTGTTCGCGTGCGGCGCCGTTGGGGGCATCCTGCATCCGCTGTGGACGCAGGCGGTCATCAGCCAATTCGGTTGGCGACAGGCCTTCATGGTCATGGCGGGTCTGAGTCTGCTGACATGCGGGGTGGCGGCCCTCCTGTTCGTGCGCGAACGCGACCCGGCGGCGCGCCGGGCTGTGGCAGCGGTGCCGGATGCGCGCCCAGCCGCCGCTCCGGCAGCGGTACCCGACAACAACGGCCCCGGCTCGATGGCCGCCTTCCTGCGCGACGCGATCTGGTGGAAACTGGCCCTGTTCAACATGCTGTTCGCCCTGGGCGTGGGGGCCATCTTCATGCACTTCGCTGCGCTACTGCAGGACCGCGGTGCGACACCCGGGCAGGCCGCGCTGGCGATGAGTCTCGTCGGCCTGGGCGGCCTCACCGGCAACCTGCTCGCGGGCTGGCTGGCCGACCGCATGCCCGCCTCGCGACTGGCGGTGATCGTGATGGCCGTGCCCATGCTGGCCACGCTCGTCATCTATGCCGGCGGCGGGCTGTGGGTCAGCATCGCGGCAGGCGGCTTGCTGGGCCTGTGCTCGGGCGGTGACAACAGCGTCAGCCTGCTGCTGGCGCGCCGTTACTTCAGCGCCGACACCTTCGGCCGCGCCAGCGCCACTCAGATGGTGGCCACGGCCGCGGGCGGCGGCATCTCGCCCTGGCTGGCTGGCCTGGTGCACGACCGCACGGGCAGCTACGACCTGGCCCTGATCATGGCCGCGGCCTGCATGGGCGCCGCGGCCGTGGCGGCCTGGTGGCTGCCTGAGAGCCGCGTGGCCCCCGCACACCGCGAAGACTCCTTGACCGCTGGGGCCTGAGCCGTGCACCGCTGGCGCAATGCCCTGCTGGCCGTGCTCAGCCGTGACGCGGCGGGGCTGCTGCTGGCCGCGCTGGTGGGACTGCTCTTCTTCGGCATGGCGCTGGTGGCGCCTGCGGCACTGCGAGGGCCGCTGGTCGTGGTGGGCGCGGCGCTCGGCCTGCTGCTCGGCGTGGCCGCGGTGCGCCACCTGTGGACCCTGTCGCGCGCGCGCCGGGCCACGCCACCGCCCGGCCGGCGGGTCGACTTGGACGGCTACCGCGTGCACCTGCTGGCTGAAGGCAGCGTGCCGCCGGGGCGCGCGCCCGTGGTCTGGTTCGCCGGCGGTCATGCCAGCGGCTACGCCATGCACCACCTGCACCGGGCGTTCCGGGGCGAGACTCGCTCGATCCTGATCGACCGTCCGGGCACCGGCTGGAGCGACACCGGCCCCTTCCCGCGTACCACCTCGCGCGAGGCGGACGAGATGGTGCTGGCACTGGAGCGCGCCGGTGAGAAAGGCCCGTTCATCTGGGCGGGGCACTCCTTCGGCGGGCTGCTGGCAGCCAACATCGCGCGCCGCCGGCCGGATCTGGTGCACACGCTGGTGCTGTTCGACCCCACGCCGCTGGAGACCATCGTCTTTGGCCCGCGACTCTCAGCGCTGTCGGACATGCGGCGCGGCGCCTGGCTCGGAGGCCTGGCGCAACTCTTCGGCGTGAACCTGGTGGCCCGGCACAGGGCCCGCATGGCCCAGGTCGCGGCCTACAAGCAGGCGATGGAGGCCACCGAGGCCGTGCTGGGCCCCGAGGTGGCTGCCGCAGCGCCGATCGAGGCGAACGCTGGGCACTTCTTCGCGCAGGCGTCCATCTACAGCGAACTCAGCCCCGAAGGCGTCGCAGCCGTGGCCTGGGACACGGTGGTCTATGACCGCGACCTGGGCGACCTGCCGGTTTGGCTGGTCGGCCCCAGGGACGACGAGGACGGCGACATCGCCCTGCTGCCCGAAGCCCAGGCCGGTGGCGACGCCAACGCGCGCCGCATGTTCGGCTTCTTCGCGGCCACGCGCGAACGCTACCTGGCCACGTCCACGCGCTCGCGACGCGTGGTGGCGCCCAAGGGCTCCGGCCACAACTTCGTCTACGAGATTCCCGACTGGACCATCGCCGTGATGCGCGAAGCCATCTGCGGTGCACCGGCAGAGCCGAACCCATGACCGAACAGACCCCGCCCACCGCAGCGCAGGCCCTGGCCGCACTGGCTGAGCAGTACTGGGCCTTCGAATGCCACGCTCTGCCCTTGGCCGCCGTGCTCGCCGGCCAGCCGCTGGCCGATGCCGTGCTGTTCCGCGAATCGGCCGCCGACCACCAGCGCCGCGACCACGACGCCGCGCAGCTGCTGCGACAGGCCGAGCAGATCGACGCCGGCCCCTTGGGCGCCCAGGAGCGCGCCACGCTGGCGCTGATCCGGCGCGAACTGGCCGGGCTGCGCGCGCAGCACGCGGTCGACTCGTGGCAACGGCCCTGGCTGTTTCCGGCCGGGCCCGACTTCACCGCCATGTTCTGGGCCAACTCCTCCAGCGTCGGTGACGCCGCCGCTGCGGCGCTGTACGTCGACCGGCTCGCCGGCCTGCCGGGCTACCTGCGCGACGTACAGGCCAACATCGAGGCCGGCCACGCGCGCGGCTACCGCTATCCCCGGGTGGTGCTGCAGAGCGCGGCTGGCAACACGCGCGGCATTCTGGGCGCGGTGCCCGAAACCTCGGCCTGGCTGTCGCCCTTCAAGCGCTCGCCGGCTGCGGCACAACCCGCCGTTCAGGCCCAGGCCGAGCGTGCCCTGGGCCTGGTTCGCAAAACCTTGCTGCCCGCACTCCAGGCCTGGGCCGGCTTCCTGGAGTCCCTGGTGGGACGCGGTGCGCGCGAGTCGCTGAGCTGCGTGGACGGACCTGCCGGCGCCGCCTACTACCGCGCATGGGTACGGCACTTCACCAGCACGACCGACGATCCTGAAGCCGTGCATGCACTGGGCCTGGCCGAAGTGGCGCGGCTGGAGCGAGAGATCGAATCCGTGGCCCGTGACGCCGGCTACGGCGGCAACTTGCCGGGTTACCGCGCGTTCCTGGCGTCGGACGCGCAGTTCGTCGCCCCGTCGCGCGACGCCCTGCGTGAAAGCATCGAGGCCCTGTGCAAGCGCGTGGACCGGCGCATCCCGGAATTCTTCGGCCTGATCCCACGCATCACCTACGGCGTGCAGAGCATTCCCGACGCGGTGTCGGCGCGCATGCCGCCGGCCTATGCGCAGCCCAGTCCGGCCGATGGCAGCGCGGCGGGCATCTTCTGGATCAGCGGGCTGCCGTCCAAGGCGCCGAGCTATCTGCACCCGGCCCTCGTCGTGCACGAAGCCTGGCCGGGCCACCTGATGCACCTGGCGCTGCTGAACGAACAATCCGAGCTGCCGGCCTTCCGCCGCTATGGCGCGGTGAAGTACACCGCCTGCGTCGAAGGCTGGGCGCTGTATTGCGAGGTGTTGGGCGTCGAGTTGGGCGTGTACACCACGCCGCACGAACACTACGGCCGGCTGGAGATGCAGATGTGGCGCGCCGTGCGCCTGGTGGTGGACACCGGCATGCACTGGCACGGCTGGAGTCGCGAGCAGGCGGTGGCCTACATGGCCGAGCGGCTGAGCCTGTCGCGCGAGACCATCGAAGGCGAAGTGGACCGATACGCAGCGCTGCCTGCGCAGGCGCTGGGCTACCAGATCGGCGGCCTGAAGTTCGGCGAACTGCGCCAACGTGCCGAGGCACAGTTGGGTGCACGCTTCAAGCACCGCGACTTTCACGCCGCCGTGATGAGCGCCGGCGCGGTGACGCTGCCTGTGCTGGACGACTTGGTCAGCGACTGGCTGCAGCGCCAGCAGACACCCACGGTGCCCCATGCCGCTTGACCCGGCCAGCGGCGTGCACTACGCGGTGCAGGGCCAAGGTCAACCCCTTCTCATCGGCCTGCCGCTGATGGCCTCGTTCACCGAGCTGTTCGGCAGCGAGATGCAGCCGGTGCTGGACGGCTATCTGAACCGGCTGACCGACCGCTACCGTGTGCTGCGCGTGGACTACCCCAGCATCGGCGGCAGCCGCGACATCGCGCCGGAAGACCTCACGGCCGATCGCGTGTGCGCCGATCTGCTGGCGGTGGCCAGCGCGGCCGGCTTCGACCGCTTTGCCTACTGGGGCTATTCCTGGGGCGCCGCCGTCGGGCTGCAACTGGCCGCGCGCACCGACCGGCTCACGGCCCTGGTGATGGGCGGCTGGCCGCCGCTGGGTGCGCCCTATGCGGGCATCCTGCAGGCCACGCGGCTGAAGCAGACCAACCCCGAGCCTTCGTCGATGAAAGTGCTTCGCACGAAAGACCAGTACCGCCAGTGGGAGACCTGGTACACCAGCATGCAGGGCTGGCCCGAGGCCGCCTCGGTGCAGCGCATCGCCTGCCCGAAGATGGTCTACTTTGGTGGCGAGGGTGACCTGGTCGAGGCCGGCATCCCGATCCGCATCGCCTCGATCATCCTCGAGCACCGCGACGAACTGCTGGGGCAGGGCTGGACGGTGCAAGAGATAGCCGGCCAGGGCCACGGCGTTTGCATGGCGCCCGATCTTGTCGTGCCGCCAGTGCGGGCCTTCCTGGACAAAGTCTTCTCATGAGCGCAACCCCGTCCGCCGCCGGCCAGGCCCTGCTGGCGCCCTGGTCCGGGCCTTATGGTGGTTTGCCACCGCTATCCGACGTCGACCCGGCAGCCCTTGAAGAAGCCATGCGCTGCGCGCTGGCCATCAAGCGCAACGACGTGCAGGCCATCGCATCGAACCCCGCGCCTCCCACCTTCGAGAACACGGCCGCAGCCCTGGAAGCCAGCGGCGCCGAACTGCGAAGGGTGTCCTGCGTCCACTCGGTCTACGCGGCCAGCATGAGCCTGGGCGACATGCCGGCGGTAGCGCAGCGCATGGCGCCAATGCTGGCGGCATTGGACGACGAGATCGCGCACGACGAGCGGCTGTTTGCGCGCCTCACGGCGGTCTGGAACGGCCGTGTGCAGGCCGGCCTGTCACAGGAGCAGCAGCGTCTGGTGGACGTGTTGCGCACGCGCATGCAGCGCCGCGGTGCCGGCCTGCCGCCGGCGGCCAAGGCGCGGCTGGCGGCCATCAACGGCCGCTTGGCCACCTTGTCATCGCGCTACAACCAGAACCTGATCGAAGAAGCCGGCGAACAAGCTGTCTTCATCGAAGAAGCGTCAGGGCTGGACGGCTTGCCGGATGCGCTGCGCGCAGCCGCTGCAGCAGCGGCGGCCGAGAAGGGCCGGCCCGGCCAGTGGGCCATTCCCAATGCGCGTGGCGCGGTGTGGCCCTTCCTCACGCTGGCCACCCGTCGTGATCTGCGCGAACAGGTCTGGCGCATGTGGACGAACCGTGGTGACAACACCGGCCCGCTCGACAACAGGCCCGTCGCCGCCGAGATCCTGCAGCTGCGTGGCGAACTGGCAAGGCTGATGGGGTATCCGAGCTTTTCCCACTTCGCGCTGGCCGATCGGATGGCTCGGACGCCCGAAACGGCGCTGGCCCTGCTGGAGCGCACGTGGGCCGGTGTGAAGCCGCGTGCGCTGGCGCAGATTGCCGACTACCAGGCCCTGGCCGACCGCGAAGGGGCGGGCATCCGTCTGGCCCCCTGGGACCGGCAGTTCTACGCCGAAAAGCTGCGCCGCGAACGCTTCGGCCTCGACGGCGACGCCGTCAAGGCGCACTTCCCACTGGATGCCGTACTGCAGGCCATGTTCTGGGCCGCGGGCCGCGTGCACGGTCTTGCCTTCAAGGCTGTCGCCGGCGCACCGCTGATTCACCCCACGGTGCGGGTCTTTGAGGTCAGCCGCGGCGACGAGGTCGTCGGCGTCATCTACTTCGACCTGTTCAACCGCCCTGGCAAGGCCCACGGCTCTTACCAGACCCAGTACCGTGAGGCTGAACACTTCCGCGGCCGGGTGCTGCCGATCTCCGGCGTGTACTCCACGTTCCCGGCGCCGCCGGACATGGACAAAGGCCAGCCGGTGCTGCTGCCCTGGGAGTACGCCAACGTCTTCTTTCACGAGTTCGGCCATGCGCTGCACATGCTGCATTGCACGTCCGCCTACCGGTCGCTGGGCAGCCAGCATGTGGCCTGGGACTTCGTCGAACTGCCGGCGCTGATCAACGAACGCTGGCTGCGCGACCGCGAACTGCTGGCCCGCTTTGCGCGCCACCACGTCACCGGCGAGCCGATCTCGCCGGCCCTGGTCGACCGCATCGAACAGGGCCTGCAATACGACCGCATCTTCAGCCTGAACCCCGATTTTTTGCTGCCGGCCATCGTCGACATGCGGATGCATCTGCGGGCCGACGGCAGCGGCCGGCCGATCGACCCGGTGCAGGTGGAGAACGACACGTTGGCCGAACTGGGCATGCCCGAGGCCTGGGACCTGATCATGCGGGTGACGCACAACTTCCACTGCTTCATCGGCGCCTACGCGGCGGGGCTCTACTCGTACCTGTGGGCCGACGTGATGGCCGCCGATGCGGTGCAGGCCTTCGAGCGCGCGCCCGGTGGCCTCTACGACGTGGCCACCGCCAAGGCCTGGATCGACAAGGTGCTGAGCGTGGGCCATCGGGTGGCTGCTGACGAGGCGTTCCGCAGCTTCGCCGGACACGATCCGGACCCAACGCCGCTGCACCGGCGTTTCGGATTGGCCTGAGAGCCTGAGCCGTGAACGCCTTCCTGCGCAACGCCTGGTACGTTGCCGGCTGGTCGCACGAACTGCAGACGGGCAAGCTGCTTGCCCGCACGATCCTCGGCGAACCACTGGTGCTGTGGCGCACGGCCGGCGGCGCGATCGCCGCACTGGAGGACCGCTGTGTGCACCGCCACGCGCCGCTGTCGCGCGGTCGGCTCGAAGGCGATGCCCTGCGCTGCGGGTATCACGGCTTGAAGTTCGCGCCCGACGGCCGCTGCATCGAGGTGCCCGGCATGGACTCGCCGCCGCCGGCGGCCTGCGTGCGGCGCTTTGCCGTTGTCGAGCACAGGCGCTGGGTGATGGTGTGGATGGGCGATGACGTGGCGCGCGCCGACACGGGCCTGCTGCCCGACAACTTCTCCTGCGAATCGCCCGAGTGGGCCTACACCCCGGGCTACGTGCATTACGAGACCCCCGTCGAACTCATCGCCGACAACCTGCTCGACTTCTCGCATCTGAGCTATGTGCATGCCGCCACGTTCGGCGGCGGGGCAGACGACACGCTTGCGCGCGTGCAGCCACGGGTCGAGCGCCTGTCGCGCGGTGTTCGAGTGCGGCGAGACATCTACTGTGTGCCGCCGCCCGCGTACCACCGCCCGCTCTGGGCTTATGACGACCCGGTCGACCGCTGGCTGCACTATGAATTCCTGCTGCCCGGCACGCTGCTGATGCACTCCGGCGCACAGCCCGCCGGCATGGCCGCGGAAGACGCCGAACGCCAAGGCACCGGCGTTCGCTTCCACAGCTGCCAGGCCCTCACCCCCGAGACGGCCACGAGCACCCACTACTTTTTCATGGAAGCACACCGCGCCGACCGCGGCGATGCAAACGTCGCCGAGGCCCTGTACCAAGGCCTCTTGGCCGCCTTCGACGAAGACCGCGCGATGATTGCCGCGCAATGGCGCAACCTGCAGCGTGCGCCAGACCGTCGGATGCTGCCGCTGCACATGGACGCAGCACTGACCCACTATCGGCAGCTCTACGCCGCCGCACTTCGAGCTGAGACGCCGACCTGATTCACCATGATCCGACCGCACGCCGCCTTCGCCCTGGAACCGTTGCCCGCCTACCGCGAGGTCCCGCAGCCCGAGATGATCGAACGCGCCCGAGCGTTCCATGCCGAACTGGTGCGCCGCCGCACGGTGCGCGACTTCGACAGTCGGCCGGTGCCGCGCGAGGTCATCGAAAGCAGCCTGCTGGCCGCCGGCACGGCGCCATCGGGCGCCAACCAGCAGCCCTGGTTCTTCAGCGTCATCACCGATCCCACCCACAAGCAGCGCGTGCGCGAGGCGGCCGAAGCGGAGGAGCGCAGCTTCTACAACGAACGCGCGCCGCAGGAGTGGCTGGACGCGCTGGCGCCGCTGGGCACCGACTGGAACAAGCCTTTCCTGGAAGAGGCGCCAGTGCTGATCGCCATCTTTGCGCAGAAGTACGGCGTGCATGCCGATGGCCCGATGCAGGGCGAGAAGTTCAGCCACTACTACGTGCCCGAGTCGGTGGGCATCGCCTCGGGCTTCCTGATCGCCGCGCTGCACCACGCGGGGCTGGCCACGCTGACGCACACGCCCAACCCGATGAGCTTTCTCAACAGGCTCTGCGGGCGGCCGCCTTCGGAGAAGCCGGTGATCCTGCTCGTGGTGGGCTACCCCAAGACGGGCTGCCAGGTGCCGGTGCATGGCGGCATCAAGAAGCCACTTGACCAGATCGCAGCGTGGCTGTGACGCCGATGCGCACCCGCTACTCGGCCTGGAACCTGCTCGCGGCGGCCCGCCAGGGCCACAGCGACTGGGCGCCGGCCTGGCGCGAGGCCGAGCCCAAGCCGCGCTACGACGTCATCGTCATCGGCGGCGGCGGGCATGGCCTGGCCACGGCCTACTACCTGGCCGCGAACCACGGTGTCAAGAACGTCGCGGTACTGGAGGCCGGCTGGATCGGCGGCGGCAACACCGGACGCAACACCACCATCGTGCGTTCGAACTACCTGTACCCCGAGAGCGCGCGCCTGTACGACTTCTCGCTGCGCCAGTACGAGCAGCTGTCGAAGACGCTCAACTTCAACATCATGTTCAGCCAGCGCGGCGTACTCACGCTGGCGCATTCGCGGCACGACCTGGACGCGCAGTCGCGCTGGGCCAACGCCATGCTGTGCAACGGCATCGATGCCGAACTGCTCGACGCGCACGAGGTGCAGGCGCTGGAGCCCCGGCTGAACGTCGGCGCCGATGCACGCTTCCCGATCCTGGGCGGCTTCATCCAGCGCCGCGCCGGGTCGGCGCGCCATGACGCGGTGGCCTGGGGCTATGCGCGTGGAGCCTCGGCCCTGGGGGTGGACATCGTGCAGAGCTGCGCCGTCACCGGCTTCCTCAAGCAAGGCGACACGGTGGTGGGCGTGGTCACGAAGCGCGGCGATGTACGGGGTGAAATCCACGCCGACAAGGTGGCCCTGGCGGTGGCCGGGCACTCGTCGGTGCTGGCCGGCTTGGCGGGTTTCCAGCTGCCCGTCACCAGCTATGCGCTGCAGGCCATGGTCAGCGAGCCCGTCAAGCCGGTGCTCAACACGGTGACCCTGTCGCCTTCGCTGGGCGCCTACTGGAGCCAGAGCGACAAGGGCGAGCTGGTGATGGGTGGTGCGCTGGACCACTTTCCGTCCTACGCCCAGCGTGGCAGCTTCGACGTGATGCAGCACGTGGTGGCTGCCACGGTTGAGATGTTTCCGAGCCTCGGCCGCCTGCGACTGCTTCGCCAGTGGGCCGGTATCGTGGACGTGGTGCAGGACAGCAGCCCCATCATCGGCGCCACGCCGGTGCCGGGCCTCTTCATCAACTGCGGCTGGGGCACGGGGGGCTTCAAGGCCATCCCGGTGGGCGGCTGGACGCTGGCACACCTGCTGGCCACGGGGCGCGACCACGAACTGGCCGAACCCTTCCAGCTGCAGCGCTTCCACACCGGCCGGTTGATCGACGAAGCCGCCGCCGCCGGCATCGCGCATTGAGGGCCTGGCACGATGATGCGATTGACCTGCCCCCTGTGCGGCCCGCGCGCCGAGAACGAGTTCCATTGCGGCGGCACCACCGGCATCGTGCGGCCGCCGCTGGACTGCAGCGACGAGGCCTGGGGCGCCTATCTCTACTTCCGCGACAACCCCAAGGGCGACCATGCCGAGCGCTGGCGCCACACCTACGGCTGTGGCCTGTGGTTCAACCTGTTGCGCGACACCGGCACGCACGAGGTGAAGGCCGTCTACGGGATCACGGCCACGCGCCCAGAAGGGTCGTCATGAGCGGCTTCCGACTGGCCCTACCCCATGGCGCTTGGGTCGACCGAACCCGGCCGCTTGGCTTTCGGTTCAACGGCCGAGAGGTGCAAGGTTTCGTGGGCGACACGGTGGCCTCGGCACTGCTGGCCCAAGGCGTCGTGCACGTGGGCCGCAGCTTCAAGCTGCACCGGCCGCGCGGCATCTTCAGCTTTGGCATCGAAGAGCCCACCGGTCTGGTCGATGTCGGCCAGGGGGCCGCGCGCACGCCCAACACCCGCGCCACCGACATCGCCGCTGTCGAGGGCCTGAAGGCGGTCACGGGCAACGCCTGGCCCAGCCTGGGCTTTGACCTCGCAGCGACGACATCGCGCTTTGCGGCGCTGCTGCCGGCAGGCTTCTATTACAAGACCTTCATGTGGCCGCATTGGCACCTGTTCGAGCCCGTGATTCGGCGCATGGCGGGTCTGGGCGTGGCGGCCGATGGACCCGACCCCGACCGCTACGACCAGGTCTCGCGCCAGGTGGAGGTGCTGGTGGTGGGTGCCGGTGCGGCGGGTGTGCAGGCCGCGCTGGCCGCCGCTCAGAGTGGCCGCCAGGTGCTGCTGGTGGAAGGCGCCGCGCAGCTGGAGCCGGCCACGGCTGCACGCCTGCCCGAGCTGGCACAGGCGGGTGTCGAGGTGGTCACGGCCTGCACCGTGTTCGGCCTGTACGACCACCTCCTGGCGGCGGCGGTGCAGGCCGTGTCGGGCGCCGTGCGCGAACGGCTGTGGCAGATCCGCGCCGGCCGCATCATCCTGGCCACGGGCGCCTTCGAGCGGCCGATGCTCTTTCCCGACAACGACCGGCCCGGTGTGATGCTGGCCAGTGCCGTGCTGCGCTACGCCACCCACTACGGTGTGGCCTGCGGCCGACGCGTGGTGGTGGCCGCGGCCTGCGACAGCGGCTACGAAACCGCGCGCGGGCTGGTGGCCGCTGGCGTGCACGTGGTGGCCATCGTCGACCACCGCAGTGCCGCGGGCTGCGAAGCACCCGCTGGCGTGCCGGTGCTTCGCGGCAGTGCCATCGTGGCCGTTGAGGGCCGGCGCGCGGTGCAGGGCGTGGTCGTGGCCGCGCACGGCGGCGGCGCGCTGCAGCACCTGGAGGCCGACTGCGTCGCCTGCGCCGGAGGCTGGACGCCTGCCGTCCACCTGCACTCGATGGCCAGTGGCACGCTGTGCTGGGTGGACGACGCCGCGATGTTCGTGCCCGACCGCGCTGCGCCCGACATCGACTCGGTCGGCGCCTGTGCCGGCGTGTTCGACGAGGCGCTGGCGCTGGAACACGCGGCGGCGTTGGGCTGCGGCGATGCGCTGCGGGCTCCGGTCGGCGGACTCGGCGCAGTGGCCGCCAACAGCAGCCCATCGGCCGCTGCACTCGCAGCCCTGTCGGTAACGGGGCGCAAGCCGGGCAAGGTCTTCGTCGACCTGCAGAACGACGTCACGGCCGATGACGTGGCCCTGGCCGCGCGCGAGAACTACCGCTCGGTCGAACACCTCAAGCGCTACACGACCCTGGGCATGGCCACCGACCAGGGCAAGACCAGCAACGTCAACGCGCTGGTACTGATGGGCCAGCAGACTGCACGCAGCCCCGGCCAGGTCGGCACGACACGGTTCCGCCCACCATTCAAGCCCGTGACACTGGGCGCGCTGGCGGCGGGGCGCACGGGCGCCCTGTGCAAGCCGCTCAAGCGCATGCCGGGGCACGCCTGGCACGAGGCGCATGCGCCGGTGTGGGAAGAGTTCGGCGGCTGGCAGCGGCCCGCGGCCTACCGGCAAGCGGGCGAGTCGCTCAACGACGCGGCCGAGCGCGAGGCGCTGCACGTGCGCAGCCACGTCGGCCTGTTCGAGGCCTCGCCGCTGGGCAAGATCGAGCTGTACGGGCCCGATGCGGCGAGCTTCCTCGACCTGATGTACGTCGGCACGATGTCCACGCTGGCGGTGGGCCAGGCGCGCTACGGCCTGCTGCTGCGCGAAGACGGCGTGATCTTCGACGACGGCATCGTGGTGCGGCTGGGCGATCAGCACTACTGGGTCAACACCACCTCGGGCGGCGCCGAGCGCGTGGCGCTGGCCTTCGAGGAATGGCTGCAGTGCGAGTACGTACAGCACCGCGTGCTGGTGACGCCCGTCACTTCGGCCTGGGGCAACGTCACCGTCGCCGGGCCGCGGGCCTGGGCGCTGCTGCAGGCCGCCGGTTTCGATGCCGCCCTGGCGCCCACGGCCATGCGGCACATGACCTGCCGCGAGCTCACCCTCGGGGGCGTGGTGATGCGCGTGCTGCGCGCCAGCTTCAGCGGTGAACTCGGCTACGAGATCAACGTGCCGGCGCGGCACACGCAGGCGCTGCTGCAGCACCTGTGGCAGGCCGGTCAGCCCCTGGGCGTCAGGCCCTACGGCGTCGAGGCGCTGATGATCTTGCGCACGGAAAAAGGCTACCTGCACCTGGGCGCCGACACCGACGGCACCACTTTCCCGGCCGATGTGGGCCTGGACCGCGGCATCGCCCGGAAGTCGGCCAATTTCGTCGGCCGGCGCTCGCTGCTGCGGCCGGTGGCAACAGACACCGATCGCATGCAGCTTGTCGGCCTGCTGCCGCAGGATCGCCGGAGCCGGCTACCCGTGGGCGCCCACATCACGCGGCATGCGCCGCCGGCCCCGGTCGAGGGCTACGTCACCTCCAGCGTCTTCAGCCCGGTGCTGGGTCAGCCCATCGCGATGGCGATGCTCAGGCGCGGCGGCCAGCGTGTCGGCGAGCGGGTGATGGCCTACCACCTGGGGCGCGCATTCGCGGCCGAAGTCGTGAAGACACCCTTCTTCGACGCCGTCGGGGAGCGACTGCATGCTTGAACTTCTGGCTGCAACAAACCCGATTGACGACCTGTGGCAGGCCACGTTGCCAGCTCCCACGCCCGCATTGCAGGTGTCCGTGGTCGATGGCTTTCGTTTGCTGGTGTTCCGTCATCTGCCGGGCGGCGTGGCGGCTGCCGATGAAGCCCTTGCTGCCAACCGTCTGCCTGCGCTGCCTGCACCAGGCACATGCGTTGGCAGCGACCCGTGGCAGGTGTGGCTCGGCCCCGGGGAGAGCTTGCTGCTGACGACGAATGACGAACTGGCCGTCCGCGTGTTGGCGGCACTCAGCCCGGGTTGCCACCCGCTGACCTGTGTGCTGGAACAGTCAGCCGCCTGGCTCGTGTTCGACCTGCTCGGCCAGGGCGTGGATGCGCTGCTACCACGTCTGCTCGATGACAGCGCGATTCCCCGGCAGCCCGGTCAGGGCGTGCGGGCCCGGTTCATGGACATCCGCGGGGTGGTCATGCGCGCAGGGCCAGACCGGGTCTTGGTAGCCGTTGACCGATCGCACGGCGGCTCAGCAGCGCGATGGATCGGCCAGGCGTGGAGCGCTGCACAAGGATGAGATCGAAGCCAGACAACGGATCCCGCCACGGATTGGAGTGGCCGCTCATGCTCGCGAGCCAGGACCGCAACGGGTCGAGCTGCTGAGGTCGGCGTCTCGAAGACCGGTCCTTCCCACCGCATCGAACCGGACGGCTGCTCTCGGCGTCGACCGCGAGCTGCAAGTCCCGGCCACGAAGCGTCGCCCACGGCGGCCGCGTGATCGCGCCTCCCCTCGATTCGCTTCAACCCGGGTACTCAACGTTGTGCTCAAGGGCTAGAGTTCAGTTCGTTCATCTGCCCGTATAGGCGCCGGGGCGAATGGCGACGCAACTGTCCAAGCCCTGTATGGTGAGCGGCGCTTGATCGACGCGGCGGCGTGCAGCGTCGTTGCGACTGCTGGCGGCTGACTGGCCAACGGGCAGCCAAACTCAGACGGGCAACGGGCAGAGACCGCAACCGCCGCACCCCACGACACCACTTTCCAATGGAGACTCGCATGCTTAAACACCGTCGTCACCTGCTGGGCCTGGCTGCTGCCGCGCCTGTTTCGGCCTTTCTGTCTGGCCGCGCCTTCGCGCAGGCGCAGGCCGCTGCGCAGCTGGAACGCGCGGTCATCTACGCCGGCTTTGCGCCCGGCGGCACCACCGATGTGACGGCCCGACGCATTGGCGAAAAGCTGCAAGGCACTTACGCAAAGTCCGTGCAGGTGGAAAACCGCACCGGCGCAGGTGGTCAGATCGCGCTCACTGCCCTGAAGACCGCACCGGCCGACGGCAGCACGCTGATCGTCACCCCGATGTCGATGCTGGGCATCTACCCGCACACCTACAAGAAGCTGCCCTACGACCCGGTGGCTGACTTCCAGCCCGTGTCGCAAGCGGTGCAGTTCGACTACGCCGTGGCCGTGGGCCCTGCGGTGCCCGAATCGGTGAAGACCCCTGCCGAGTTTGTCGCCTGGGCCAAGGCCAACCCTGCTGGGCAGGCCTTTGGTTCACCGGCTGCAGGCTCTGGCCCGCACTTCCTGGGCGAGCTTTATGGCCGCGCGGGTGGCGTGCCGCTGCGGCACATCCCGTACCGCGGCACACAGCCCGCCATCCTGGACATGCTGGGCGGCCAGGTGCCTTCGGTGTGCGGGCCGGTTGGCGAGTTTCTGCCCCACCTGGCCACCGGCAAGGTGCGCATCCTTGCCACGTCGGGCACCTCACGCAGCCGCTTCACGCCCAACGTGCCCACGTTCGCCGAGCAGGGTTTCCGCGACCTGGTGCTGGATGAGTGGTTCGGCATCTTTGTCCCAGGCAAGACCCCGATGGACATCGTCAACCGGCTCAACGCCGCCGTCCGCGCCGCGCTGGCGATGCCCGATGTGATCGCCGGCCTGGGCCAGATGGGGCTGGTGCCTGCGCCATCTTCCCCCGCGGAACTGGCTGCCTTGCTCAAGCGCGACACCGATCGCTGGGGTCCTCTGGTCAAGACCATCGGTTTCACCGCTGATTCCTGACGGCCACACGCGCGCAACCGGAATCAGAGTCCTTGCTGCGCAGCCAGATCCTGGCGCGCATCGAGGGCGACCGGAACAAGGCTTGCGTGCAGGCGGCCCGCATCGATCTGAGGGCCACCCCGGTGGTGACCTTGGCCTCGGGCTGCGCCGGCCCGTGCGCCGACGTGCCTGCCCTCGGCGCACGTTTCGAGATCGGCTCCATCAGCAAGGCCTTCGTCGGCATCCTCGCCGCCGAGATGGTGGCCCGAGGCGAGCTGCAGCTCGACGAGCCGCTCAGCGCGTTGATGCCCAAGGAGCTCGCCGCGAAGCAGCGCGTCCCGGTCGTCACGGTGGCCGGCCTGTTGACGCACACCGCCGGGCTGGGCCCCCTGCCCGCAGAGCCCGGACCGCTACTCGAACTGGGCTTTCCTGATGCTGTCCGACCTGCTGGCCCAGCGCGCCGGCAAGCCCTACGACGAGCTGCTCCGCGAACGGATGTTCGCGCCGCTGGGCCTGCGCGACACGCTCGTGGCGCGCAACGACGGCCTCTCGCCCGGCCGCATGTCCAACGGCCTGCCGACCCCCACCTGGGACGTGCCGGTGCCCTATGCGGGCGCCGGCGGCCTGCGCTCGACCGTCGACGATCTGGTCCGCCTGGCGCGCGCCCTGCGCACCTCGCGCAGCAAGCTGCGCGACGCGGGCCAGGCCGTCGACATCGCCTGGGCCTGGCACCTGCTCAAGCGCAAAGACCGGTCCTCGCTGGTGTTTCACAACGGCATGACGGCCGACGCGGCCGCGATGCTGGTGCTCGACATCGAGCAGCGCCGCGCGGCCATCACGCTGGCCGATGCGGCCGGCGGCTACCAGCTGGCCCCGCAGTTCATCATCAGCGTGTCCGGGGAAGGCGGCCGCCTGTACGCACAGGCCACGGACCAGGAGCGGTTCGAGCTGCCGCAGGACTCCCGGGGCGATCACTACGCCGAGGTGGCCGACATCGCGCTGCGCTTCACGGGCACCGAGGGCGGCGGCGCGTTTCGCGCCTCCCGCATCGACTGATCCGCCGCCGCCGGCGGCGCCTGAACTAGCGCCGCGTGGGCGGCAGATCGGTGCAGGAGCCGTGCGCCACCTCGGCCGCCATGCCGATGCTTTCGCCCAGCGTGGGGTGCGGATGGATGGTCTTGCCGATGTCGACCATGTCGGCGCCCATCTCGATGGCCAGGGCCACCTCGCCGATCATGTCGCCGGCATGCGTGCCGACGATGCCGCCGCCGAGGATGCGGCCGTGCCCCCCGCCATGGCCCTGGCCATGGCTTGCTGATCCCGCCTCGGGGCTGTCGTCGAAGAGCAGCTTGGTGAAGCCCTCGTCGCGGCCGTTGGCGATGGCGCGGCCGCTGGCGCTCCACGGGAAGAGGCCCTTCTTCACCTTGATGCCCTGCGCCTTGGCCTCGTCTTCCGTCAGGCCCACCCACGCGACCTCGGGGTCGGTGTAGGCCACGCTCGGAATGACGCGGGCGTCGAACTGCGCCTTGCTGTCGCCGGCGGCCACCTCGGCCGCCACGTGCGCCTCGTGCACCGCCTTGTGCGCCAGCATCGGCTGACCGACGATGTCGCCGATGGCAAAGATGTGCGGCACGTTGGTGCGCATCTGCGCGTCGACCGAGATGAAGCCGCGATCGCCCACCTGCACGCCCGCCTTCTCAGCCGCCAGCTTCTTGCCGTTGGGCGTGCGGCCCACCGCCTGCAGCACCAGGTCGTACAGGCCGTCGCTCTGGGTGCCGTCCAGGCCTTCGAACATGACGCGGATGCCCTCGGGCGTGGCTTCGGCGCCCACCGTCTTGGTCTTCAGCATCAGGCGTTCGAAGCGGTGCGCGTTCATCTTCTGCCACACCTTGACCAGGTCGCGGTCGGCGCCCTGCATCAGGCCGTCGAGCATCTCGACCACGTCCAGGCGCGAGCCGAGCGTGCTGTAGACCGTGCCCATCTCCAGGCCGATGATGCCGCCGCCGATGACGAGCATGCGTTTGGGCTGCTGGCGCAGCTGCAGCGCGCCGGTGCTGGTGACGATGCGGTCGTCTTGCGGCAGGAAGGGCAGCTTCACGGCCTCGGAACCCGCGGCGATGATGGCCTTGGCGAACTTGATGGTCTGGGTCTTGCCTTCGGCGTTGGTGACCTGCAGGTGATAGGGGCTCGCGAACTCGCCGCTGCCCTGCACCACCGTCACCTTGCGCATCTTGGCCATCGCGGCCAAGCCGCCGGTGAGCTTGCCCACCACCTTGTTCTTGTGCGCGAGCAGCTTGGGCAGGTCGACCTTGGGTGCGTCGAACGCGATGCCGAGGTCGGCGAAGTGCTTCACCTCGTCCATGACGGCCGCCACATGCAGCAGCGCCTTGCTGGGGATGCAGCCGACGTTGAGGCACACGCCGCCGAGGGTGGGGAAGCGCTCCACCAGCACCGTCTTCAGGCCGAGATCGGCGCCGCGGAATGCGGCCGAATAGCCACCGGGGCCGGCGCCCAGGACGAGCAGTTCGCATTCGAGGTCGGCGGCCATGTCCGTTGGGGCACCAACCGCCTTTCGGGCTGAGCCACCCACTTCCGTTCGGGCTGAGCTTGTCGAAGCCCCCGCGGGCGCTTCGACAGGCTCAGCGCGAACGGTGTTGGGGTGAGCCGCCTCCAGCACCACGATCACGCTGCCCTGGTTGACCTTGTCGCCCACGGCGACCTTGATCTCCTTCACCACGCCCGCAGCCGACGACGGAATCTCCATCGAGGCCTTGTCGCTTTCCACGGAGATGAGGCTCTGCTCGGCCTTGACGGTGTCACCCACTTTGACGAGCAGCTCGATGACGGCCACGTCCTTGAAGTCGCCGATGTCCGGCACGGCGATGTCGATGAGAGGCATCGCGGGCTCCTTAGACCAGCACCCGGCGGAAGTCCGCCAGGATGGCGCCGAGATAGGCGTTGAAACGCGCCGCGGCAGCGCCGTCGATCACGCGGTGGTCCCAGCTCAGGCTGAGCGGCAATATCAGGCGCGGCTGAAACGCCTTGCCGTCCCAGCGAGGCTCGGTCGTGCTGCGGCACACCCCAAGGATTGCTACCTCGGGCGCATTGATGATGGGCGTGAAGTAGCGCCCGCCGATGCCGCCCAGGCTGCTGATGCTGATGCAGCCACCCGACATGTCGGCCGGGCTCAGCTTGCCGTCGCGGGCCTTGGCGGCCAGCGCGCTCATCTCGCTGCTGATCTGCAGGATGCCCTTCTGGTCGGCATCCTTGATCACCGGTACCACCAGGCCGCTGGGGGTGTCGGCGGCAAAGCCGACGTGGAAGTACTTCTTCAGCACCAGCGTGTCGCCGTCGAGGCTGGCGTTGAACTCCGGGAACTTCTTCAGCGCCGCGACGCAGGCCTTGATGAGGAAGGCCAGCATCGTGACCTTCACGCCCGACTTCTCGTTCTCCTTGTTCAGCTGCACGCGGAAGGCTTCGAGGTCGGTGATGTCGGCGTCGTCGTGGTTGGTGACGTGCGGGATGACGACCCAGTTGCGGTGCAGGTTGGCGCCGCTGATCTTCTTGATGCGCGAGAGCTCCTTGCGCTCGACCGTGCCGAACTTGGCGAAGTCGACGTTCGGCCAGGGCAGCAGGCCGGGGAAGGCACCACCGGCGGCAGCCGGTGCGGCGGCCGGGGCCTTGGCCTTCTGCGCGGTGGTCTGGGCGTCACCGGCCATCACGGCCTTGACGAAGCCCTGCACGTCGGCCTGGGTGATGCGGCCCTTGGGGCCGCTGCCCTTCACTTCAGACAGCGGCACGCCGAGTTCGCGCGCCAGGCGGCGGATGCTGGGCGAGGCATGCGGCAGCGCCGAGCTCGGCGCCGTGGTGGGCTGGTGCGCCGGCACTGCGGGGACCTCCGTTCGCCCTGAGCTTGTCGAAGGGCTGGCGGGGGCTTCGACAGGCTCAGCCCGAACGGTGCTGGGCTCAGCCCGAACGGGGCTCGGTTCAGCCCGAACGGCGCTCGAGTGCAGTACCGCAATGGGCTTGCCCTTGCCGACCTTGTCGCCCACCTTCACGAGCACTTCTGCCACCACGCCGGCATGCGACGACGGAATCTCCATCGAGGCCTTGTCGCTCTCTACCGTGATGAGGCTCTGCTCCACCTTCACGGTGTCGCCAGCCTTCACGAAAAGCTCGATCACCGCGACCTCGTCGAAGTCGCCGATGTCGGGCACGACCACCGTCACCGACCCACCCTCCGTTCGCCCTGAGCTTGTCGAAGGGCTCGCGGGGGCTTCGACAGGCTCAGCCCGAACGGTGATTGGCTCAGCCCGAACGGTGATTGGCTCAGCCCGAACGGAGGCCGCCGCCTCCAGCTCGACGATCACCGACCCCATCGCCACCTTGTCGCCCACCGCCACCTTCAGCGCCTTCACGACGCCGGCGTGCGACGACGGGATCTCCATCGAGGCCTTGTCGCTTTCCACCGTGATCAGGCTCTGCTCGGCCTTCACCGCATCGCCCACCTTGACCATCACTTCGATGACCGCGACTTCGGCGAAATCGCCGATGTCGGGTACCTTCACGTCGATCGACGCCATGTTGTCGTGTCTCCGGTTCTCGTTGGGGTCAGGCGTACAGCGGATTCACCTTGTCGGTGTCGATCCCGTACTTGCGGATGGCCTCGGCCACCTTGGCCATCGGCACCGTGCCCTCGTCGGCCAGCGCCTTGAGCGCGGCCACCACGATGTAGTGGCGGTTGATCTCGAAGTGCTCGCGCAGCTTGCTGCGGAAGTCGCTGCGGCCGAAGCCGTCGGTGCCCAGCACCTTGTAGGCGCGGCCCTTCGGGATGAAGGCGCGGATCTGCTCGGCGTAGTTCTTCATGTAGTCGGTGCTGGCCACCACCGGGCCGGCATGCGGGGCCAGTTGCTGCGTGACGAAGGGCACGCGCTGCTCGGCCGTGGGGTGCAGCAGGTTCCAGCGCTCGCAGTCCTGGCCGTCGCGCGTGAGCTCGTTGAAGCTCGGGCAGCTCCAGACGTTGGCGGCCACGCCCCAGTCGGCCTCGAGCAGTTGTTGCGCCGCCTGGCTCTCGCGCAGGATGGTGCCGCTGCCCAGCAGGTTGACACGCGGCGTCTTCTTGGCACCCTCGCTGAGCAGGTACATGCCCTTGATGATCTGCTCTTCGGTGCCGGCCACCAGGCCCGGCATCGGGTAGTTCTCGTTGAGCAGCGTCAGGTAGAAGAAGACGTTGTCCTGCTTCTCGACCATGCGCTTCAGGCCGTAGTGCAAGATGACGCCGACCTCGTGCGCGAACGTGGGGTCGTAGCTGATGCAGTTCGGGATGGTGCCGGCCAGGATGTGGCTGTGGCCGTCTTCGTGCTGCAGGCCCTCGCCATTGAGCGTGGTGCGGCCACTGGTGCCGCCGAGCAGGAAGCCGCGCGCCTGCATGTCGCCGGCGGCCCAGGCCATGTCGCCGATGCGCTGGAAGCCGAACATCGAGTAGTAGATGTAGAACGGCACCATGATGCGGTTGTTGGTGCTGTAGCTCGTGGCGGCGGCGATCCAGCTGCCCATGCCGCCGGCCTCGTTGATGCCCTCCTGCAGGATCTGCCCGGCCTTGTCTTCCCGGTAGTACATGACCTGGTCCTTGTCGACCGGCGTGTACTTCTGCCCCTCGGGGTTGTAGATGCCGATCTGGCGGAACAGACCTTCCATGCCGAAGGTGCGCGCCTCGTCCACCAGGATGGGCACGACGCGCGGGCCCAGGGCCTGGTCGCGCAGCAGCTGCGTCAGGAAGCGCACGTAGGCCTGCGTCGTGCTGATCTCGCGGCCTTCGGCGGTGGGCTCGAGCACGCTCTTGAAGGTCTCGATCGCGGGCACCGTGAACTGCTCGTCGGCCTTGGTGCGGCGCTTGGGCAGGTAGCCGCCGAGGGCCTTGCGGCGCTCGTGCAGGTAGCGCATCTCGGGCGTGTCCTCGGCCGGCTTGTAGAACGGGATCTTCGGCAGCTCGGCGTCGGTGATGGGGATGTTGAAGCGGTCGCGGAAGTACTTGATGTCTTCGTCGGTGAGCTTCTTGGCCTGGTGGGCCGTGTTCTTGCCCTCGCCGGCCTTGCCCATGCCCCAGCCCTTGACCGTCTTGATCAGCAGCAGCGTCGGCTGGCCCGTGTGGTTGTGGTGGGCGCGGTGGAAGGCGGCGTACACCTTGCCGGCGTCGTGGCCGCCGCGGCGCAGGTTCCAGATGTCGGCGTCGGACATCTTGGCCACCATCTCCAGCGTGCGCGGGTCGCGGCCGAAGAAGTTCTTGCGCACGAAGGCACCGTCGTTGGCCTTGAAGGCCTGGTAGTCGCCGTCGAGCGTGTCGAGCATGATCTTGCGCAGCGCGCCGTCCTTGTCGCGCGCCAGGAGCGGATCCCAGTTGCTGCCCCAGATCAGCTTGAGCACGTTCCAGCCCGAGCCGCGGAACTCGCCTTCGAGCTCTTGAATGATCTTGCCGTTGCCGCGCACCGGGCCGTCCAGGCGCTGCAGGTTGCAGTTGATGACGAAGACCAGGTTGTCGAGCTTCTCGCGTGCGGCCAGGCCGATGGCGCCCAGGCTTTCGGGCTCGTCCATCTCGCCGTCGCCGCAGAACACCCACACCTTGCGCTGGCTGGTGTCGGCAATGCCGCGCGCGTGCAGGTACTTCAGGAAGCGTGCCTGGTAGATGGCCATCAGCGGGCCCAGGCCCATGCTGACGGTGGGGAACTGCCAGAACTCCGGCATCAGCTTGGGGTGCGGATAGCTGCTGATGCCCTTGCCGCCGACCTCTTGCCGGAAGTTCAGCAGCTGCTCTTCGCTGAGCCGGCCCTCCAGGAAGGCGCGGGCGTAGATGCCGGGCGCACTGTGGCCCTGGATGTAGAGCAGGTCACCACCGTGGGTGCCGCCCGCGTCGGTGTTGTCGGCGTGCCAGAAGTGGTTGAAGCCGGCCGCGAACATGTGCGCCAGGCTGGCGAAGCTGGAGATGTGGCCGCCGAGGTCGCCGCCGTCGGCGGGGTGCAGGCGGTTGGCCTTCACCACCATGGCCATGGCGTTCCAGCGCATGTAGGCGCGCAGGCGGCCTTCGAGCTCGAGGTTGCCGGGGCTGTGCTCCTCGTCGGCGGGCTCGATGCTGTTGACGTAGCCGGTGTTGGCCGAGAACGGCATGTCGATGCCGGCCTGGCGCGAGTGTTCGAGCAGCTGCTCCAGCAGGAAGTGGGCGCGTTCAGGGCCCTCGGCGCCGATGACGGCGGACAGCGCGTCCAGCCATTCGCGGGTTTCCTGGGCGTCCAGATCGTTGGCGGCCAGGCCAGGCGTGGACTGCGGCATTGCGGACATGCTTATCTCCGTTCGTTGTCGGGTGCGGCGGGCCGAAGTGTGTCACAGGCTCCGCGTATTTCAAATAGTGCCGCTTGATGTCACGATATGAAATATGCAGACCGGCTCCATCGCGGCTGCCCCGAATCCGAACCATGGCGCACCCGGGGCGCCGGGATAATCGGTTCATGCCCGATTCCAGCCCCGTGCCGCAAAGCACCCCGGCAGCACCACCGGCGACCGCGCCGCTGCCGACCACGCTGCCCCAGGCCAAACGCCTGTTCGGGCAGTGGTGGCGACGCCAGTCGCCCGCGCGCCAAGACCGCTTTGCCACGCTGGGGCCGCTGCTGTCGGTGCTGCTGTTCCTGGCGGCCATCATTTCGGCCTTCTGGTACCTGCGAAACGAAGAGATTGACCGCGAGGTCGAGTCCGTCAAGCGCGACACCGAGCTGACGCAGCAGCAGATGGGCCTGCGCCTGATCCAGAACCAGGAGGCCCTGATCCGCATGGCGCGCGAGCTGGTGACGCGGCCCCTGGACGCCGAGGAATTCGGCGCCATGGCGCAGGCGTTCACGCGCGAGCGACCGGAGCTGACACACCTGACATGGGTCGACGCCCGGCGTGCGCCACGGGGCAGCCACCTGGCCTTCACCTACCCGCTCGGGTCCGATGGCCTGACGCCGGCGCCCCTGCTGCCGCAGGACGGCAGCGCGGCCGAAAGCGAAACCACCTTCCGCGCCGCGCGCGACAGCCGCGTGCCGGCCTACTCGCGCGCGTTCGCCGACGCCTCGGGCGCCCAGGTGTTCCAGCTGCACGTGCCGCTGATGGACCGCAGCCTGTTCGGCGGCGTGCTGGTGGCCGAGTACTCGCTCGACGCGCTGCTGCGCCACTTCGTGCCGGCCGACGTGTCGCAGCGCCACGCGGTGGCCATCGTCAACGAAAAGCGCGAGCAGTTGGCCGCCACCGTCACCGCCATGCCGGGCCAGGCTGCAGCGCGCGCGCCGATCCTCAGCGAAGCCCCGCTCACGCCGGCCTTCAACGGCCTCGTGCTGCGCGGCCAGGGCTGGCGCACCAGCATCGGCCTGGTCCACAACACCCTGTTCTGGATGGTGGTGGCGCTGTCGGTGCTGACGGTGTGGATGCTGCTCGGCACCTGGCGCCACATGCGCCGGCGCAGCCAGATCCAGGGCGCACTGGTGCAGGAGACCAACTTCCGCCGCGCCATGGAGAACTCCATGCCCACCGGCATGCGGGCCATGGACATGGAAGGCCGCATCACCTACGTCAACGCCGCCTTCAGCCAGATGACCGGCTTCGCGCCGGCCGAGCTGGTGGGCCGGCTGCCGCCGTTCCCGTACTGGCTGCCCGACCGCCACGACGAGCACATGCGCCTGCTGCAGCTCGAGCTGCAGGGCCGCAGCCCGAGCGCCGGCATCGAGCTGAAGGTCATGCGCAAGGACAGCACGGTGTTCGACGCGCGCATGTACGTGAGCCCGCTGATCGACCCCAAGGGCCAGCAGACCGGCTGGATGACCAGCATGACCAACATCACCGAGAGCAAGCGCATCCGCGACCAGCTCTCGGCCAGCCACGAGCGCTTCACCACCGTGCTCGAAGGGCTCGATGCCAGCGTCAGCGTGCTGTCGGTCCAGCAGGGCGAGCTCTTGTTCACCAACCGCAGCTACCGCCTGTGGTTCGGCGGCGAAGCACGCGGCCACCACGTCATGGCCGGCAACGCCACCAGCGCCAGCTTCGAGGTCGATGGCGACGAGGAGGTCGACAACCTCGCCGGCATGCCGACGCAGGAGCTCACCGGCGGCGCCAGTCCGCGCGAGGTGTACATCGACCCCCTGGGCAAGTGGTTCGACGTGCGCGCGCGCTACCTGCAGTGGACCGACGGCCGCCTGGCGCAGATGCTGATCGCCACCGACGTGACCGCACGCCGCCGCGCCGAGGAGCAGGCCGCCGCGCAGGCCGAGAAGGCGCAGGTCACGAGCCGCCTGATGACGATGGGCGAGATGGCCAGCTCGGTGGCGCACGAACTCAACCAGCCGCTCACCGCCATCACCAACTACTGCAACGGCATGGTCTCGCGCGTGAAGGCCGAGTCCATCAGCCAGGACGACCTGATCGCGGCGCTGCAGAAGACGGCGCGCCAGGCCGAGCGCGCCGGCCAGATCATCCACCGCATCCGCGCCTTCGTGAAGAAGAGCGAGCCGCAGCGCCAGCCCTCGCAGGCCCGCGAGATCGTCGAGGACGCGGTCGAGCTCGCCGGCATCGAGCTTAAGCGGCGCAACGTCGCCATCCACACCTACGTGGCGCAGCGCCTGCCCGAGCTGATGGTGGACCCCATCCTGATCGAGCAGGTGGTGATGAATCTGCTGAAGAACGCCGCCGAGGCCATCGACAACGCGCAACTGCCCGGCAGCCGCCGCCACATCGAGCTGCGCGTGGTGCCGCGGCACACGCCCGAGGAAGGCGGCGTCATCGAGTTCAGCGTCACCGACATGGGGCCGGGCATCAAGGACGAGGCCATTGCCCGTCTGTACGAGGCCTTCTTCTCGACCAAGAAGGAAGGCCTGGGCATCGGCCTGAGCCTGTGCCGCAGCATCGTCGAGTCGCACCGTGGCCGGATGAAGGCGCAGAACCTCTACAATGGAACGCAGATCGTCGGTTGCCGCTTCTCGTTCACGCTCCCCGTGGAGCTGGGCCTGAAGGCCGAGCCACCCGCCGGTGCGCCGGACACCACGCCCGGCGCCCTGGCCGCCCCCACGACGACCGGCCGCTGAGCCCGCCCGCCACCCCTGTTGCCGAGACAAGCCCCCCGAATGAGCCTGATCCCGAAGAAAGGCACCGTCTACGTCGTCGACGACGACGAGGCGGTCCGCGATTCCCTGCAGTGGCTGCTCGAAGGCAAGGACTACCGCGTCAAGTGTTTTGACTCGGCCGAATCCTTCCTCTCCCGCTTCGACCCGCGCGAAGTGGCCTGCCTGATCGCCGACATCCGCATGGAGGGCGCCAGCGGCCTGGAGCTGCAAGACCGGCTGCTCGAGCGCAAGAGCCCGCTGCCCATCGTCTTCATCACCGGCCACGGCGACGTGCCCATGGCCGTGACGACCATGAAGAAGGGCGCGATGGACTTCATCGAGAAGCCCTTCAAGGAAGACGAGCTGCTGGGCCTCGTGGAGCGCATGCTCGACCAGGCGCGCACCGCCTTCAGCCAGCACCAGGAACAGGCCAGCCGTGACGCGCTGCTCAGCCGCCTGACCACGCGCGAGGCCCAGGTACTCGAGCGCATCGTCGCCGGTCGCCTGAACAAGCAGATCGCCGACGACCTGGGCATCAGCATCAAGACGGTCGAGGCGCACCGCGCCAACATCATGGAAAAGCTCAACGCCAACACCGTGGCCGATCTGCTGAAGATCGCGCTCGGCGCGCAGAGCAAGGCCTGAGCACCCCCCGCCACAGCACAGGGCCGCGACGAGCGGCCCTTTTGCATTCTTCTCCCCCGCCTATTTCAGTTCAAGCCTCGGAGCAACGTCCATGAGCGCCACCCTCATCGATGGCAAGGCCCTGTCCGACCGCCTGCGCGGCGAGATCGCGGCACGCGCCGCCGCCCTCACCGCCGCCGGCCGCCGGCCCGGGCTGGCCGTCATCCTGGTCGGCGACGATACGGCCAGTGCCGTGTACGTGCGCAACAAGGTCAAGGCCTGCGCAGACGGCGGCTTCCACTCGGTGCTCGAGCAGTACCCGGCCACGCTGACGCAGGCCGAGCTGCTGGCGCGTGTGGCCGCGCTCAACGCCGACCCGGCCATCCACGGCATCCTGGTGCAGATGCCGCTGCCGCCGCAGCTCGACGCGCTGCAGGTGATCGAGGCCATCGCGCCGGCCAAGGACGTCGACGGCTTCTCGGTGCACAGCGCCGGCCAGCTGCTCACCGGCCTGCCGGGCCTGCGGCCCGCCACGCCCTGGGGCTGCATGAAGCTGATCGAGAGCACCAGCGTGCCCATCAAGGGCAAGCATGCGGTCGTCATCGGCCGCAGCAACACCGTGGGCAAGCCGATGGCGATACTGCTGCTGCAGGCGCATGCCACCGTCACCGTGTGCCACAGCGGCACGCCCGACATCGCGCTGCACACCCGTCAGGCCGACATCGTCGTCGTGGCCACCGGCCGCCGGCGCACGCTTACCGCCGACATGGTCAAGCCCGGAAGCGTCATCATCGATGTCGGCATCAACCGCGACGAGCAGGGCAAGCTCTGCGGCGACGTCGACTTCGGCCCCGTTCGCGAGGCCCTCGGCTCCGCGGGCTTCATCAGCCCGGTGCCAGGCGGCGTGGGGCCGATGACGATCACGATGCTGCTGGCCAACACCTTGCAAGCCGCTCAAGCCCAGGCCTGAGGAGGCTCTCGACGATGGACATGAACGCCAACCCGCTGCTGGCCCCCGCCGCATTGCCCGACTTCGCCCGCATCCGCCCCGAGCACGTGACGCCGGCGCTCGACCTGCTGCTGGCCGATGCCGAGGCGGCGCTCGAGAAGGCCGTCGGACCCGACGTGCCCCCCGACTGGGATGCGCTCGCTGCCGTGCTCGACGTGGCCGTGGAACGGCTGCACGTGGCCTGGGGCCACGTGTCGCATCTGCAGAGCGTGGTCGACACGCCCGAGCTGCGCGCCGCGCACACCGCGAACCTCGCCCGCGTCATCGAGTTCTCGACGCGCCTGGGTGCCGACGAGCGCCTCTTTGCCAAGTACAAGGCCGTGAAGGCCACGCAGTACGAGCGGCTGAATCCGGCCCGACGCAAGGCGCTGGACGACGCACTGCTGGCCTTCGTGCTGGGTGGCGCCGAGCTGCAGGGCGCCGCGCGCGAGCGCTACGCCGCCATTCAAGACCGGGCGGGCGAGCTGTCGCAGCGCTTCGGCGAGCACGTGCTCGATGCCACCGACGCCTGGTTTCTCGACGTGCCGGCCGCGGAAGTCGAGCGCCAGCTCGAGGGCGTGCCTGCCGACGTGAAGCAGGCCGCGCACGAAGCCGCGGCGGCCGCGGGCGTGGCGGGCTGCCGGCTGACGCTCAAGATGCCGTGCTACCAGCCGGTGATGATGCATGCGCGCCACCGGCCGCTGCGCGAAGTGCTGTACCGGGCCTTCATGACGCGGGCCAGCGAGTTCGGCGTGCCCGAGCACGACAACAGCGCCCTGATGCGCGAGCTGCTCGAGCTGCGCCACGAAGAGGCCGCCCTGCTGGGCTATGCCACCTACGCCGAAGCCGCGCTCGTCACCAAGATGGCGCGCTCGCCGGCCGAGGTGCTGGGCTTCATCCGCGACCTCGCCCGCCGCGCACGCCCGTTTGCCGACAAGGAACTCGCCGAGCTGCGTGCCTTCGCTTCGGCGGCACTGGGCCTGACCGAGCTCGAGCCCTGGGACCGAGCGTATGCCAGCGAGCAGCTGAAGCAGGCGCGCTACGCCTTCAGCTCCGAGGAGGTGCGCCAGTACTTCACCGAGCCCACGGTGTTGAAGGGCCTGTTCGCGCTGATCGAGACGCTGTTCGAGGTCGAGATCCGTCAGGCTGATGCGCCGGTCTGGCACGACAGCGTCAGCTACCACACGATCAGCCGCCAGGGCCAGGTCATCGCCGGCTTCTACCTCGACCTGCACGCCCGCGCCGGCAAGCAGCAAGGCGCCTGGATGAACGACAGCCGCGGTCGCTGGAAGCGCCCCGAGGGCGCGCTGCAGCTGCCGGTGGCGCACCTGGTGTGCAACTTCGCGCCGCCGGTGGGTGGCAAGCCCGCGCTGCTGAGCCACGACGACGTCGTCACGCTGTTCCACGAGTTCGGTCACGGCCTGCACCACATGCTCACGCGGGTGGAAGAGCTGTCGGTCGCCGGCATCAGCGGCGTCGAGCACGACGCGGTCGAGCTGCCGAGCCAGTTCATGGAGAACTTCTGCTGGGAATGGGAGGTGCTGCAGCGCCTGAGCTCGCACGTGGACACCGGGCGGCCGCTGCCGCGCGAGCTGTACGACCGCATGCTGGCGGCGCGGCACTTCCAGAGTGGCCTGCTTCTGCTGCGCCAGTGCGAGTTCGGCCTCACCGACATGCGCCTGCACCACGAGCCGGCGGTGGCGGCGCACGCACAGCGCGTCGCCGATGAGGTGAACGCCGAGGTACAACCGGTGCGCGCGCCCGAGTGGGTGCGCTTCGTGCACTCGTTCACCCACCTGTTCGACGGCGGTTATGCCGCCGGCTACTACGGCTACGCCTGGGCGCAGCTGCTGTCGGCCGACGCCTATTCGGCCTTCGAGGAAGCCGGCGTGTTCGATCCCGCCACCGGCCGCCTGTTCCGCGAGCAGATCCTCGAAGTCGGTGGCAGCCGCCCGGCGCTCGAGAGCTTCCGCGCCTTTCGCGGCCGCGATCCGCAGATCGACGCCATGCTGCGGCACCAGGGGCTGGTGGAGGCCTGAGCAGCTTTGCCGCCGCAAACAACACCGCGCACCTCACACCGCGCAGCGGGGTGTGCGGTTCGTCACGGTTGGCCGGGCTGACATCCCCTGTTTCAGGCGTTGCCGCGGCGACGCGGTAGATTGTGCGGTCATGCCGCTGGGAGCGCCGATGAACCGAACCGTCCGTGGAGCCGCACTGTGGCTGGCGAGCCTGTTGCTGGCCGCGGGTGCCGCGCAGGCGCAGTACAAGGTGGTAAGCCCGGACGGCAGCGTCACCTACACCGACCGACCGCCGGCCGCCGCCAACGCCAAGGTCACGCCGATCGGCCGCAATGCCATCGCCGCCGCGGCCGCTGCGGCAGCGGCCGCCACCAACGCCGAATCCTCGCTGCCGCTGGAACTGCGCACCGCGATGCAGCGCCACCCGGTGACGCTGTACACCGGCGATGCCTGCACCCCGTGCGACGCCGCCCGGCGGCTGCTGCAGCAACGCGGCGTGCCCTTCGTCGAGCGCCGCGTCAGCAGCGAGGAAGACGTGGCGGCTCTCGAGCGCCTGACCGGCGCGCGCAGCGTGCCGTCGCTGAGCATCGGCGCGCAGCCGCTGCGCGGCTTCAACGATGTCGACTGGACGAGCTACCTCGACGCGGCCGGCTACCCGAAGCAGAGTCGCCTGCCCCGCACCTGGCAGGCCCAGCCGCCGCGCCCGCTGGTCGAGCGCGCCACGGCGGCCGCACCGGCACCGGCGGTGGCACCCGAGCCCGCAGCCGAGGCGGTGCCCGACGCACCTGCCGGCGGCATCCGCTTCTAGGCGCCCTTCAGTCGGGCGTCAGTCTGGTTTCAGGCCGGCTTCAGCCGCCGCGCCAGCCACGAGCCCGCGCCCACCGCGCCCCCCGCGGCCCAGAACAGCGCCGCCGCACCCACCAGCGCGCCACTGGCGCCGAACAGCAGCGGCAAGGCCGTGCTCGAGGCGTTGATGATCATCGAGCGCAAGGCCAGCGCCTCGCCGTGGCGCTGGTCTGGGGTCAGATCGTGCAGCAGCGACATCACCATCGGCTGCGTGCAACCCAGCGCCAGGCCCAGCAGCACCGCACAGACGCCCATCCACAGGGGCGAAGGCGCCAACGGGTACAGCACGAAGACCACGCCACAGCCCACCATCGCCGTGCGCACCACGACGACCTCGCGCAGGCGGTGGGCGAGCAACGGGATCGCCAGCCGCACCAGCGTCACGGCCAATGTGAAGGCGCCGAGGATGAAGCCGATGGTGCTGGCGCTGAAGCCGCGCTCGTGGCCCAGCACCGGCACGGCGAAGGTGTGCACGTCCCAGCACATGACCAGCAGGCCGTTCACCCAGAGCAGCCGGCGGAAGTCGGGCAGGCGCAGCAGGTCCCAGGCGGCGTGCTGCTCGGTGTCGGATCCCCACGGCGCCTGGCGCGGCACCTGGCGTGCCGACACCAGCGTGATCAGCGGCAGCGCGAGCAGCAGCGCGTAGGCCGCGGCAAAGCCGGCGACGTCGATCATCAGGCCGGCCGCGACGGGCCCGACCACGTTGCTGAACGAGGGCGCCACGCCAAGCCAGCTGAAGATGCGCACGCGCTCGGTGGCGCTGCCCGCCGCGTGGCCGGCCGTGCGCTGGATGGTCAGCATGCCGGTGTTCGTGCCCATGCCGGTGGCGGCCGCTGCCAGGCACAGCAGCGCGAAGCGCCAGCCCTCGGGCGCCCAGGTCGAGCCCAGTGCGCACAGCATGCCGAGCACGGTGACGGCCACCGACAGCGCCATCGGGCGGTGGTAGCCATGGCGGTCGGCCAGGCGTCCGGCGTGCAGCGCGCTCAGCACCGCGGCGCCGGCAAACAGCGCCAGCAGCAGGCCCACCGACCAGGCACTGTGGCCCTCGCGCAGGGCCTGCAGCGGTGCGGCCAGACGCAGGCCGGCCATCGCGGCGTGCACGCCCAACTGGCCGGCCACGAGCGCAAAGATCGTGCGCGCCGGCAGGCCCGCGCCGGCTTCAGCCATCGGCCCGCGCCTCGGCGGCGTCATCGCCGTCCAGCCCCGGCAGCAACTCGGCCACGCGCGGCTCGGGCAGTGACTCCACGTCGCGCAGCCGACGCTCCATGGCGCGGGTGCGCACGCTGGCGGCGTCGATGGTGTCGCTGGCCTCGGCGAGCTTCTTCTTCGTCTTGGCCAGCACCTCGCCGAACTTGCCGAACTCGGTCTTCACGGCGCCCAGCACCTCCCAGACCTCGGCCGAGCGCTTCTCGAGCGCCAGCGTGCGAAAGCCCATCTGCAGGCTGGTGAGCGTGGCCAGCAGCGTGGTCGGCCCGGCGAGCATGACCTTGAACTCGCGCTGCAGCGCTTCCAGCAGGCCGGGCCGGCGCAAGGCCTCGGCGTACAGGCCTTCGGTGGGCACGAAGAGGATGGCGAAATCGGTGGTGTGCGGCGGGCTCAGGTACTTGTCGCGGATGCTGCGCGCCTCGGCGCGCAGGCGCGACTCGATGGCCTTGGCCGCGGCCTCCACGGCGGCCGGATCGGCGCGCTCCTGGGCGTCGAGCAGGCGCTCGTAGTCTTCGCGCGGGAACTTCGCGTCGATCGGCAGCCACAACGGCGCGCCGCCGCCGGCCTCGGGCCCACGCTGCCCGGGCAGCCGGATGGCGAACTCCACGCGCTCGCTGCTGCCCGGCACGGTGGCCACGTTGACGGCGTACTGCTCGGGCGTGAAGACCTGCTCGAGCAGCCCGGCGAGCTGCGTCTCGCCGAAGATGCCCCGTGTCTTGACGTTGGTGAGCACCCGGTTGAGCGAGCCGACGTCACGCGCGAGCGTCTGCATCTCGCCCAGGCCCTTGTGCACCTGCTCCAGGCGGTCGGCCACCTGCTTGAAGCTCTCGCCCAGGCGCTGCTCGAGCGTGGCGTGCAGCTTCTCGTCGACAGTGGCGCGCATCTGGTCGAGCTTCTTCTCGTTGCCCTCCTGCAGCGATGCCAGGCGCTGCTCGACGGCCTGGCGGATCTCGGTCAGGCGCCGCTCGTTGGCCTCGGCCAGCTGCGCCAGCTGCGCGCGGAAGGCGTCGAGCTGCTCGGTCTGCGTGCGCATGGCGTCGCCGCTGGCGTTGAGCAGCATCTGCTGGAAGCTGGCGAGATCGCCACGCGTGCCCTGCCCCTGACGCCCGAGCTCGTCGCGCAGGCTGCGCTCCAGGCGTTCGAGTCGTTCGAGCTGCGGCGCGGCGGTGTCGGGCGTGCGCCGCAGCAGCAGCACGATGAGCAAGACGAGGTTCAGCGCCAGCAACAGCAGCGCGGCCCACAAGGCGGTTTCGGGCATGGAGCGCATTGTCTCAGGCGCAGGACGCCGAGCCTTCAGCGCGAAGGCGGCGTCGCCCCAACTTCGGTGGCAGGCCCAGCAGGGCGGCGATGCGTTCGCGCATGGCGCCGATGTGAGGCGCCATCTTCGGCGCCTGCGCGACGATGGCGCTGCCGACGTTGACCACCTGCCGGCGCTGGCCTCGTCGGTGACGGTATCGCCGGCCTCGGCCAGCGCGCGCTGCAGCAACGCCAGGCGGAACATCTGCGGGGTCTGCGCTGGGTCGGGTGTTCCTGAACCTGTTGGAGAACGCGCGCCGCTACGGCCGCGGCACCTACACCGGGCTGGCGGAAGTGCACGTGAGCGCGCAACGTGCAGGACGAAGGGCCATCGGAGGGGTGGTGGCTCACCTGAGGCTGCAGCGCGCCAAGGAGGCCCCGCCGGCCGACCTCCGCGTGCAAAACACACGCGGCGCGCAGATCTGACCGCGGACGCGGCGCAAGCGCGTCTCTTGCGGCGTCGGCCGACTCAAGGCCTGCTGGGCGCCGACGAGAATGAGCGCATGCCTGCGGACGCCGCACACACACCCATCGAATCGACGGCCGCCGCGTACTGGGTGATGCTGCGACGCATCGCACTGGCAGCCGCGGCCATCGATCTGGTCTTTCTGCTGCTCTACGGCCTGCTCGGCGCCACCGCGTTGGCGCTGTTGAATCTGGCCAGCATCGCCATGTACGCCGCCGCATGGTGGCTGCTCCACCTGCGCAAGAACGTCCTGGGCGTGTTGTTGATGTGGTTCGAGGTGCTGGCACACGCGGCCGCAGGCTCGCTGCTGCTGGGCTGGGAAGCCGACTTCCACTACTTCCTGCTGCTCTTCGTGCCGGCCATCGTGGTCGGTGTTCCGCACCGTCTCGCGATTCCGCTGATGGCCGTTCTGCTGGCGTTCTACGCCGGGCTCTACCTGACCTGCCGCGCCTGGGCGCCGCTGAGCCCGTTACCGCCCGTGCACTTCGAGATCGCCCGCTGGTTCAACATCGTTCTGGTGTTCGGTCTGTTCTACGGCGTGGCGGCGTTCTACAGGCAACGCGTGCGTGCGGCCGAAAGTGCCATGCGGCGGCTGGCGCGCATCGACGCGCTGACGGGCCTGTCCAACCGCGCGCACTTTCAGGAGCGGGCTGCTGCCGAACTGTCGCGTGCCCGTCGCGAGGGCCGACCCCTCACCGTGATGCTGGCCGACGTCGACCACTTCAAGGTCGTCAACGACACCCACGGCCATGATGCCGGCGACCTCGTGCTGGCAGCCGTCGCCCGCAGCATGGCGAGCACGCTGCGGGAGCACGATCTGCTGGCCCGCTGGGGAGGCGAAGAGTTCATTGCGCTGCTGCCGGCCACACCAGGGGCCGAGGCCTGCGCCGTGGCCGAGCGCGTGCGCCAGGCCGTGGCCTCGACGACGGTGGTGGTGGACGGCCGCACGTTGAACGTGACCTTGTCGATCGGCCTCGCCGAGGTACTGGCCGGCGATCTGCACGGCGCCACGCGTCGCGCCGACGAGGCGCTCTACGCCAGCAAGCGAGCGGGGCGAAACCGCCTGACGCATGCCGACGACCCCGGCGCGCCACCGGCGCCGGGCGCACCGGCGGCTCGCGGCGATCGTGCACACGATGACGGCGGGGCTCAGGGGCACCTGCGCCACAGCGGCTTGCCCCCTCCATGAACTGCGTCTGAGCGTGGCGCGCCCGCTTGGCGCACCGGCTCTTCAGTCCACCACCGCCAGCAGGCACACGGCCCGGGTCTCGATGGCCAGGCCCTCGCCCACCGGGCCCATCTTCTCGGCCGTCTTGGCCTTCACGTTCACGCGCTCCGGTGGCAGGCCCAGCAGGGCGGCGATGCGTTCGCGCATGGCGCCGATGTGAGGGGCCATCTTGGGCGCCTGCGCGACGATGGTGCTGTCGACGTTCACCACCTGCCAGCCCGCGGCGCGCACCCGCTGCACGGCAGCCTGCAGCAGCACGCCGGAATCGGCCCCATGGAAGGCCGGGTCGGTATCGGGGAAGTGGCGGCCGATGTCGCCCAGGCCGGCGGCGCCGAGCAAGGCGTCGGTGATGGCGTGCAGCAGCGCGTCGGCATCGGAGTGGCCCAGCAGGCCCTTCTCGAAGGGAATGGTGATGCCGCCCAGCACCAGTGGGCGGCCTTCGACGAGGCGGTGCGTGTCCCAGCCCTCGCCCACGCGCAGGTCGAATGCGTTCATCGTGTCTCCAGCAGCCGGGCCGCCAGCGCAAAGTCGCCCGGCCAGGTGACTTTCAGGTTCTCAAGTTCGCCGCCCACCAGCCGCGCCTTCAGTCCCAGCGCTTCGATGGCGCTGGCCTCGTCGGTGACGGCATCGCCGGCCTCGGCCAGCGCGCGCTGCAGCAGCGCCAGGCGGAACATCTGCGGGGTCTGCGCCAGCCACTTGCCCTGGCGCGGCAGCGTCGCCTCTGATCGGCCATCGGCATCGGCCGTCTTCAGCGTGTCGGCCAGCGGCAGCGCCAGCAGGCCGCCCACGGCGTCGTCGCGGCAGGCCTCCACCAAGCGAGCCACCCAGGCGGGCCGGATCAGGCAGCGGGCTGCGTCGTGCACCAGCACCCAGTCGTCGTCGCGCACGCCCCTGGCGCGCAAGGCCACCAGGCCAGCGGCGACGCTGGCCGCGCGGGTGGCGCCGCCGCAGCGCGCGACCCACGATCGCTCGCCGCTGAAGCCCGGCGCATGGCGTTCGAACTCGGTGTCGTCGGGGGCCAGCACCACCAGTGTGGCTTGAAGTTCGGCGCAGTCGGCCAGCGCGGCCAGCGTGTGTGCCACCACGCTGCGCCCGGCCAGCGGCGCATACTGCTTCGGCCCGGCCCGCCCTGCCCTGGTTCCGACGCCGGCGCAGGGCACGAGCGCATAGCAGCGCGACATTTCCGTCATGGGTGCGATTCTAGAATCGCACCCACTCACACGCCCCTCGGTCTTCCGCGGGGCGCAGCCATTTCCAGCACGCCTCATGCAACTGCCTTCCATCGCGCCGGCCAAGCGCTACACGCTGCCCCGCCCCATCGGCTCGGCCGATGCGCTGCTGCTGGCGCGCCTGGCACGCGAGCACGTGGCCGCAGGCCGGCGTCTGGCGGTGTTCACGGCCGAGCCGGCCGACGCGCAGCGGCTGGCCGATGAGATCCCCTTCTTCGACACCACGCTGCGCGTGGCGCAGTTCCCCGATTGGGAAACGCTGCCCTACGACAACTTCAGCCCGCACCAGGACCTCGTCAGCGAGCGGCTGGCCACGCTGTGGCGCATCCACGAGGGCAGTGTCGATCTGCTGCTGCTGCCCGCCACCACCGCGCTCACGCGGCTGGCGCCACCGGGCTTTCTGGCCGGCACCACCTTCCACTTCAAGCAGAAGAGCCGGCTCGACGAAGCGCGCCTGAAGAGCCAGCTCACGCTGGCCGGCTACCAGCACGTCAGCCAGGTCGTGAGCCCGGGCGAGTACGCCGTGCGCGGCGGCCTGATCGACCTGTTCCCGATGGGCAGCCTGGTGCCCTACCGCGTCGACCTCTTCGGCGACGAGGTCGACTCCATCCGCACCTTCGACCCCGACACCCAGCGCAGCCTCTACCCCGTGCCCGAGGTGCGCCTGCTGCCCGGCCGCGAGTTCCCGATGGACGACGCGGCGCGCACCGCCTTTCGCTCGCGCTGGCGCGAAAGGATCGAGGGCGACCCGACCCGCGCCCGCCTGTACAAGGACATGGGCGCCGGCCTGGCCGGCGGTGGCATCGAGTACTTCCTGCCGCTCTTCTTCGACGAGGTGGCGACGATCTTCGACTACCTGGGCACCCAGGCCGCCCTCGTGCTGCACGGCAAGGTCGACGAGTCGCTCGAGCGCTTCTGGGTCGACACCCGCGAGCGCCACCGCTTCCTGCAGCACGACCCCGAGCGCCCGCTGCTGCCGCCGGCGGCCGTGTTCATGCCGGCGGAGGAGTTCTTCGCCCGCACGCAGGCGCACGCCACGCTGTCGCTGCGCGGCAGCGATGCCGTGGAGTGGGCGCGCCCGCTGCCCGATCTGGCCATCGACCGCGGCGGCCCCGACCCGCTGGGCAAGCTCGAAGAACATGCCCGCAGCTCGCCCCACCGCGTGCTGCTGCTCGGCGAAAGCGACGGCCGCCGCGAGAGCCTGATCGAACTGCTGCGCGACCACCACCTCAGCGTGCCGTCGGTCGATTCGCTCGAGGAGTTCCTGAAGAGCGACGAGAAGCTCGCCATCGCCTCCGCGCCCTTGTCCGAAGGCTTCCACTGGCACGAACCCGACGCCGGCATCTCGGTGCAGTTCGTCACCGAGACCGAGCTCTTCGCCACCGCGCGCGAGACACGGCGGCGGCGCAAGCAGGAGCAGGTGTCGAACGTCGACGCGCTGATCAAGGATCTGTCGGAGCTGAAGATCGGTGACCCGGTCGTGCACCTCAACCACGGCATCGGCCGCTACCAGGGGCTGATCCACATCGACCTGGGCGAAGGCTCGAGCGAGTTCCTGCACCTCGTGTACGCCGACAAGGCCACGCTGTACGTGCCGGTGGCGCAGCTGCACCTGATCAGCCGCTACACGGGCGTGAGTGCCGATGAGGCGCCGCTGCATCGGCTGGGTAGCGGGCAGTGGGAGAAGGCGCGTCGCAAGGCTGCGGAACAGGTGCGCGACACAGCAGCGGAACTGCTGAACCTGTACGCCCGCCGCGCCGCCCGCGAAGGTATCAGCCACCGCTTCAGCCCCCACGACTACGAAAGCTTCGCCACGAGCTTCGGCTTCGAGGAGACGGCCGACCAGCGCGCCGCCATCCATGCCGTCATCCAGGACATGGTGAGCCCGAAGCCCATGGACCGCCTGGTGTGCGGCGACGTCGGCTTCGGCAAGACGGAAGTGGCGCTGCGCGCCGCGTTCGTGGCCGTGCACGGCGGCAAGCAGGTGGCGTTTCTGGCACCCACCACGCTGCTGGCCGAGCAGCACTACCAGACGCTGATGGACCGCTTCGGCAAGTGGCCCGTCAAGATCGCCGAGCTGTCGCGCTTTCGCAGCCCGAAGGAAGTGAAGGCGGCCGTGGACGGCATTGCCGACGGCAGCGTCGACATCGTCGTGGGCACGCACAAGCTGCTGTCCAGCGACGTGAAGTTCCCGCGTCTGGGCCTGCTCATCATCGACGAAGAGCACCGCTTCGGCGTGCGCCACAAAGAGGCGATGAAGGCGCTGCGCGCCGAGGTCGACGTGCTCACGCTCACCGCCACGCCGATCCCGCGCACGCTGGGCATGGCACTCGAAGGCCTGCGCGATCTGAGCGTGATCGCCACCGCGCCGCAGCGCCGCCTGGCCATCAAGACCTTCGTGCGCAACGAGGGCAACAGCATCGTGCGCGAGGCCGTGCTGCGCGAGTTGAAGCGCGGCGGCCAGGTCTACTTCCTGCACAACGAGGTCGAGACCATCGAGAACCGCCGCCAGAAGCTCGAAGAGCTGCTGCCCGAGGCGCGCATCGCCGTGGCGCACGGCCAGATGCCCGAGCGCGAACTCGAGCGCGTGATGCGCGACTTCGTGGCGCAGCGCCACAACCTGCTGCTGTGCAGCACCATCATCGAGACCGGCATCGACGTGCCGAGCGCCAACACCATCGTCATCAGCCGCGCCGACAAGTTCGGACTGGCGCAGCTGCACCAGCTGCGCGGGCGTGTCGGCCGCAGCCACCACCAGGCCTACGCCTACCTGCTGGTGCCCGATGTCGAAGGCCTCACCAAGCAGGCCGCCCAGCGGCTGCAGGCCATCCAGGACATGGAAGAGCTCGGCAGCGGCTTCTACCTGGCCATGCACGACCTCGAGATCCGCGGCGCCGGCGAGGTGCTGGGCGAGCACCAGAGCGGCAACATGATGGAGGTGGGCTTCCAGCTCTACAACGACATGCTCTCGGCCGCCGTGCGCGCGCTGAGGAGCGGCAAGGAGCCCGACCTGCTGAGCCCGCTGAACGTGGCCACCGAGATCAACCTGCACGCGCCCGCGCTGCTGCCCGACGCCTACTGCGGCGACGTGCACACGCGCTTGAATCTCTACAAGCGCCTGGCCACGGCCGAGAAGCCCGAGCAGATCGACCTGCTGCTCGAAGAGATCACCGACCGCTTCGGCAAGCTGCCCACGCAGGGCCAGACGCTCTTCGACACCCACCGCCTGCGCGTGCTGGCGCGGCCCTACGGCGTGATGAAGATCGACGCCGGCCCGAAGCTGATGAACATCACCTTCCGGCCGCAGGCGCCGGTGGACTCGCGCCGCATCATCGAGCTGGTGCAAAGGAACCGCGCCATCCGCCTGGCCGGCAACGACAAGCTGCGCATCGAGCGCGAGATCAGCCAGCCCGCCGACCGCGCGCACTACCTGCGCGACCTGCTGCGCCACCTGGGGCAGCCGCTGGCGGAGGCCTGAGCATGACGGGGCGCAACGGGCTCGATGGCATCATCGGCCGATGACTTCCGAGCCCACTTCCGCGGCCACGCCATCGGCCGCACAGGAAATAGCCCCCGGCCTGATGCTGCGCGGCGCACCACCGCCGCCGCTGCGCCAGTTCGGCCTCGTGGCCTTCGACATGGACTCGACGCTGATCTCCATCGAGTGCATCGACGAGATCGCGGCCGTAGCCGGCCGCAAGGCCGAGGTCGCGGCCATCACCGAAGCGGCGATGCGCGGCGAGATCGCCGACTACGCCGAGAGCCTGGCGCGCCGGCTGGCGCTGCTGCGTGGCGTGCCGGCCGAGGCGCTCGAAGCGGTCTACACGCAGCGCCTGGCGCTGAATCCCGGTGTCGAGGCCTTCGTGGCGGCCTGCCGTGAGGCGGGGCTGAAGACGGTGCTCGTCAGCGGCGGCTTCACCTTCTTCGCCGACCGCGTGAAGGCGCGCCTGCAACTGGACTTCGCGCGCGCCAACGTGCTGGAGATCGAAGACGGCCGGCTCAGCGGCCGGCTCGTGCCCCGCCCCTGGGGCACCGTGGTCGACGGTGCCGAAAAGCGCCGCGTGCTGCTGGAACTGGCCGAGTTGCTGGGCCTGCAGCCCGAGGCCACCATCGCCGTGGGCGATGGCGCCAACGACCTGCCCATGATGGGCGCCGCCGGCTGTTCGATCGCCTTCCACGCCAAACCCGCCGTGCGCGAGAAGGCGCGGGTGTCGGTCGAACGGGGCGGGCTCGATCTCGCGCTGCGGGCCTTCGGCCGCTGAAGGCGCCGGCCCGGCGGCCGCCTATTCGGCGCGGAACACCACATCGACACGCCAGACACGTTCGCCCGGCAAGGGCGCGAAGCGCCACTGCTGCAGCGCCGTGATGACGTAGCGCCCCAGGGAGCGCGTGTTCGGCGTGACGAGCACGACCTGCGACACGCTGCCATCGGGCTTGATCGTCAGGTCGGCGGTGATCACGGTGTTGGCGCTGAGGTCGGTCAGCAGCCGCGCCGGCGGGTCGGGGTCGACACGGGTGATGAGCGTCGGCCGAGCCAGTTCGGGCGCCAGCGCGGCCATCGGCGCCAGAGCCGCAACAGACGGCGTCACCGGCCGGGCCACGGGCTCCAGGGTGAGGGCCGGCGCGGACGCCGACGCGCTTCGGGTCTGCGCCAGATCAGACGACATGATGGCCGGCTCGGGCGTTGCGGCTTCGCGGGGCGCTGGTGCCGGCGCGGCGCGCGGGATCACCTCGGTGGGTGCCACCGTGGCGGTGGCGGCGGCGGCGACCGCCGCCACCGGCACCACACCGGCCACCGGCGCTGGCGGGGGGGCTTCTCCGTCGGCACGGCGTCGCACGCGACTGGCTTCCAGAATGACACGCATCGGGTTGGCCGCCAGCCGCCGAGCGCGCTCCATGGCCGCGGCCTCAGCCTCGGCCTTGGCGTCCTTCGCGTCCTTCGGCGCGGCAGCCGGAGCGGCCGGAGCAGCCGTCTGCGCCGCCACCGGCCCACCCGCTGCAGCAGCCAGCAGGCAGGCAAGCATCAAGACCGAGCAACGAGGCAGGTTCACCGGACGTCCTTCTGAAGGCAGGCGGGCCATACCGTCCCCTGAGGGCGTGTGTGGTGATCCGCGCGATCGAATCTGCCATTCTATGGACGCAACGCAGCCCGGTGGTGAGCGGCTACCTGAATCCGACGCGGTCGAGCATCTGCTGCACCCCGGCGGTGTTGGCACCGATCTTGGCGATGGGCACGGCCTCGCTCTTGAAGCGGCCCAGCGCCATCAGCGCCGGGTTCTCGGTGCGGGCCGTGGCCACCACCGGGTACTCGTTGTTGCCGTCGGCCAGCATGCGCTGGGCGTCGTCGGACGCCAGGTACTCCAGGAACTGCACCGCGGCGTCGCGGTTGCGGGCATGGCGCGCCACGGCTGCGCCGCTGATGTTGACGTGCGTGCCGCGATCGGCCTGGTTCGGGAACACCAGTTGCGTGCGCTCGACCACGGCCCGGTCTTCGGGGCGCGTGGACTTCATCAAGCGGGCGTAGTAGTAAGTGTTGGTGACCGCGACGGCACACTCGCCCGACGCGACGGCGCGGATCTGGTCGGTGTCGCCGCCCTTCGGGTCGCGCGCCAGGTTGGCCACGACGCCCTTCAGCCAGGCCTCGGTGGCGGCACTGCCCGCGGCGTCGAGCACCGAGCCGAACAGGCTGAGGTTGTACGGGTGCGAGCCGCTGCGGATGCAGACCTGGCCCTTCAGCGCCGGCGCGGCCAGCTTCTCGTAGCGGTCCACGTCAGTCGGCTTCAGGCGCGTCTTGTCGATCACCATCACACGGGCGCGCGTGCTGATGCCGAACCACTGCGTGCCCTGGGCCGTCTCGCCACCACGCAACTGCGCCGGGATGCGTTGCTCGAGCACGGCCGACTTGACCGGCTGGAACAGCCCGTCCTGCTCGCCCCGCCAAAGGCGCGCCGCGTCGACCAGCAGGATGACATCGGCCGGGCTGGCCGAGCCTTCGGCCTTCAGGCGCGCCAGGATGCCGGCGTCGTCGGCCTCGACCCGGTTGATGCGGATACCGGTGGCCTTGGTGAAGTTGCTGTAGAGCGCCTCGTCGGTCTGGTAGTGGCGGGCCGAGTAGAGGTTGAGCACCCGGTCCTGGGCGGCAGCCGGCAGGGCGGCAAACAGGGTGGCGCAGGCCAGGCTGGCCAGCGTGAGGGCCGATCGGAGCGTCTTCATGGTCGGTGCCTGTCGTGGATCGATGCATTGATGCTAATGCGAATGATTCGCAAATGCAACCAAGAAGCAAAGAGGGTCAAGACTCGATCTGCGCCCAGGCCTTGTCCAGCCGCTTGCTGCTCACCGGCTGCGGCGTGCGCAGCTCCTGGGCAAACAGGCTCACGCGAAGCTCCTCCAGCAGCCAGCGGTACTCGTCCAGTCGCGCGTGCGGCGCCCCGCGAAGGTCGGCCAGGCGCTTGATCCAGCGCTGCTCCAGCGGGCGCAACTCGGCCAGGCGGGCGGCATCGCGGGCGGGGTCGGCGCGCAGCTTGTCCAGGCGCATCACCACGCCCTTCAGGTAGCGCGGCAGGTGCTGCAGCGCGGGCCAAGGGGTCTGCAACACGAAGCGCTTGGGCACCAGGCGCTGCAGCTGGGCGCCGATGTCGTCGGCCACGTCCTTGGGCGGGCGCGCGTCCTTCAGCTTGCGCAACGCGGCGGCGTGCTCCACCAGCACGGCGGTGGCCAGGCGGGCGACCTCGGCGGCGATGAGGTTCAGGCGCGAACGCCCCTCTTCGACGCGTGCCGCAAAGCCGGCGGCGTCGGTGGGCAGGGGCTCGGCGCCGAAGGCGCGGTCCAGCGACACCGCGATGAGCTGTTCACGCAGTTCCTCCAGCGTGCCCAGCGGCATGAACAGCGCCGCCATCCGTGTGAGGTCGGGGATGTTCTTCTCGAGGTACTTCAGCGGCTCGCGGATCTGCAGCGCCACCAGGCGCCGAAAGCCCGCGCGGTGTTTCAGCGCGGCCGCATCGGGCTCGTCGAAGACCTCGATCTCCACGTGCGTGGCCTTGTCCACCAGCGCCGGAAAACCCACCAGCACCTGGGCGCCCTTCTTCAGCTCCATCAGCTCGGGCAGCTCGCCGAAGGTCCAGGCCGTGTAGGCGACGGCGGCGGCTTGCACCGGGAGTGGCGAGGTCAACGCCACGACGCCGCGAGCACGCGGCGTCGGCTCGCCAGGCGCGCGAGCGTCCGCAGGGACGCTCGCACGTCCGGGCTCGCCCTTCAACGCCGCGAGCGCCTGAAAGGCCGTGCGCGCCTGCCCGCCGAGCTCGGCCTTCAGCGCCGCGATGTCGCGGCCGGCGCCGAGCTGGCGGCCGTGCTCGTCGACCACGCGCAGCAGCATGAAGTGGTGCGGCGGCAACTGCTCCAGCTTGAAGTCGTTGCGCTGCACCGCCAGCTGCGTGCGCTCGCGCACGGCCTTCAGCAGCGCCTCGATCAGCCCGCCCTCGCCAAAGGCCGCCAGCTCGCAGAACTCGGCCGCAAAGTCGGGCAGCGGCACCAGACGCGAGCGCGGACGCTGGTGCAGCGTCTTGCACAGCGCCAGCACCTTGGCGTGCAGCATGCCGGGCACCAGCCACTCACAGCGGTCTTCGTTCACCGGGTTCAGCGCGTAGATCGGCACCGTCACGGTGAGGCCGTCCTTGGCGTCACCCGGCTCGTGCAGGTAGCTCGCCGCGCAGTCCACACCGCCCAGGCGCAGCGTCTTGGGGAAGGCGTCGGTGGTGATGCCGGCGGCCTCGTGCCGCATCAGCTCCTCGCGCGTGAGCTGCAACAGCTGGGGCTGGCGCTTGAGCTCCTGGCGCCACCACCGCTCCAGGCTTGAGCCGCCCACCACATCGGGCGGCAGCTGCTGGTCGTAGAAGGCGTGGATCAGCTCGTCGTCCACCAGCACGTCCTGCCGCCGCGCCTTGTGCTCGAGCTCCTGCACCTGGCGCACGACCTTGCGGTTGTGGGCCAGGAAGGGCAACTTGCGCTCCCAGGTGGCGTCGAAGCTGTCCTCGCGCAGGCCCTCGACGAGTGCCTCGCGGATGAAGATCTCGCGCGCGCCCTTGGCGTCGAGCGTCGCGTAGTTCACGCGCTTGTTGGCGTACACCACGATGCCGTAGAGCGTGGCGCGCTCCAGCGCCACCACCTCGGCGGCCTTCTTCTCCCAGTGCGGCTCCAGCAGCTGCGTCTTCAGCAGGTGGCCGGCCAGTGGCGGAATCCACTGCGGCTCGATGGCCGCGAGGCCGCGGCCGAAGAGCCGCGTGGTCTCCACCAGCTCGGCCGCGATCAGCCAGCGGCCCGGCTTCTTGCTCAGGTTGGCGCCGGGGTGGCGCCAGAACTTGATGCCCCTTGCTCCCAAGTAAGCGCCGAGGTAGCTCTCTTCCTCGTCGACCTTGCAGCCCACGTTGCCCAGCAAGCCCGCCAGCAGCGACTGGTGGATCTGCTCGTAGGTGGCCGGCAGCGTGTTCAGCCGCCAGCCCTGCTCGGCCACCACGGTGTGCAGCTGGCTGTGGATGTCGCGCCACTCGCGCACCCGGCGCACGCTGATGAACTGCTCGCGCAGGCGCTGCTCCTGCTGGCGGTTGCTGAGCTTGTGGCTGTCGACCTGCAGCGCCTTCTCGCCGGCATGGCCGTGGCTGCCGCGCCCTTCTTCGATCCACTTCCAGAGCTTCAGCGTGCCCATGAACTCGGAGCGCTCGTCGTCGAAGGGCTGGTGCTTCTGGTCGGCGGCCTGCTGCTGTTCTTGCGGGCGGTCGCGCACGTCCTGGCCCGACAGCGCCGAGGCGATGATCAGCACCTCGGTCAGCGCCTGGCGGTTGCGCGCCTCGAGGATCATGCGGCCCACGCGCGGATCGAGCGGCAGGCGCGCGAGCTCGCGGCCGATGGGCGTGAGTTCGTTGGCCTCGTCCACCGCGCCCAGCTCGGCCAGCAGCGCGTAGCCGTCGGCGATCGCCTTCTTCGGCGGCGGCTCGACGAACGGGAACTCCTCCACCGTGCCCAGGTGCAGCGACTTCATGCGCAAGATGACGCCGGCCAGGCTGGAGCGCAGGATCTCCGGGTCGGTGAAGCGCGGGCGGCCGGCGAACTCGTCTTCGCCATAGAGCCGGATGCAGATGCCGTTGGCAACGCGCCCGCAGCGCCCGGCCCGCTGCGCTGCCGCGGCCTGGCTGATGGGCTCGACCTGCAGTTGCTCGACCTTGTTGCGGAAGCTGTAGCGCTTCACGCGCGCCAGCCCGGGGTCGATGACGTAGCGGATACCCGGCACCGTGAGCGAGGTCTCGGCCACGTTGGTGGCCAGCACGATGCGGCGGCCGTTGCCGGCCTGGAACACGCGGTCCTGCTCGGCCGGGCTCAGGCGCGCGAAGAGCGGCAGCACCTCGGGCGGCGGGCCGCCTTTGAGCGCCTGCGCGAGGTGGCGGCGCAGGTGGTCGGCGCCTTCGCGGATCTCGCGCTCGCCGGGCATGAAGACGAGGATGTCGCCGCGCTGGCCGCCGGCCCAGAGTTCATCGACCGCATCGGCTACCGCGTCGTTGAGATCGCGGTTGCGGCTCTCCTCGAAAGGTCGCCAGCGCTGCTCCACCGGGAACAGCCGTCCGCTCACCATGATCACCGGCGCTGGCCCGTGCTGGCTGGCGAAGTGGTTCGCAAAACGATCGGCGTCGATGGTGGCCGAGGTGACGATCAGCTTCAGATCGTTGCGCCGCGCCAGCACTTCCTTGAGGTAGCCGAGCAGGAAGTCGATGTTGAGGCTGCGCTCGTGGGCCTCGTCGATGATCAGCGTGTCGTAGGCCTTGAGCAGCGGGTCGCTCTCGGTCTCGGCCAGCAGGATGCCGTCGGTCATCAGCTTCACGCTGGCGCCGGGCTGCAGCCGGTCCTGGAAGCGCACCTTGTAGCCCACCACCTCGCCCAGCGGCGAGTTCAGCTCTTCGGCGATGCGCTTGGCCACGCTGCTGGCCGCGATGCGCCGCGGCTGCGTGTGGCCGATCAGCCCGCGGCCACCAGCGCCGCGCCCACGGCCGAGCTCGAGGCAGATCTTCGGCAGCTGCGTCGTCTTGCCCGAGCCCGTTTCGCCGCAGACGATGACCACCGGGTGCTCGCGGATGGCGCGCGCGATCTCGTCGCGCCGGGCCGAGACCGGCAGCGATTCAGGGTAAGTGATGGGCGGTACGGGGTGGGCCACCGGGGCGGTGGCCGGGCCTGATCGGCCGGTCGGGGCGTTCACGAGGGGGCGGATTATCCCCGCCACGTCCGAGCACTCACCCGAGCGCTCACCCGGCCGCTCACCCAAGCGCCCAGCCCCGCGGGGCGGCCGCGCTCAGGCCGAGTACGCCATGACGCTGAACACCGCGCCCTGCGGATCCTGCAGCACGGCCATGCAGCCGACGCCCGGCACGTCCATTGGCGGCACCAGCGTCTGGCCGCCCAGCGCCGTGCACTTGGCCAAAGTCTCGTCGACGTTGTCGACCGTGATGTAGCAGCCCCAGGCCGGCGGCATCGGCGGCCCGCCGGGCACCATGCCCATGATGCCGGCAACCTGTGTGTCGCCGATGCTGGCCACGTGGTAAGGGCCGGTGCCCATGTCCATGTTTTTCATCGCCCAGCCGAACAGGCCGGCGTAGAAGGCGCCGGCGGCGGCCGGGTCGGTGGTCATCAGCTCGTTCCAGCTGAAGGCTCCAGGGGTCTTGTAGACATCCATTACAACGCTCCTCACGCCATGGCGGCGCCGGCATCGTGCGCCCACGTCGGCCGCGCGTCAACGCACGCTGCGGCACAATCCGCACGCCCACTCCTGCCCTCGATGAGCCTCGTCTTCCCCCACACCTTCGTCCCCTGGTTCCGGGCCGTGGCGCCCTACATCCACGCCTACCGCGGCAAGACCTTCGTCGTCGGCCTCGCAGGCGAGGCCATCGCCGCCGGCAAGCTGACGGTGTTCGCGCAGGACCTCGCCATCCTGCACGCCATGGGCCTGAAGCTGGTGCTGGTCCACGGCTTCCGTCCGCAGGTGACGGAGCAGCTCGCACTGAAGGGCCAGGTCAGCAAGTACCACCGCGGCGTGCGCATCACCGACGCCGTGGCGCTGGACGCCGCACAAGAGGCCGCCGGCCAGCTGCGCTTCGAGATCGAGGCCGCCTTCAGCCAGGGCCTGCCCAACACGCCCATGGCCAACAGCACGGTGCGCGTGGTGTCGGGCAACTTCCTCACGGCGCGGCCGGTGGGCATCGTCGACGGCATCGACTTCATGCACAGCGGCCTCGTGCGACGCGTCGACTCGGTGGCCATGCGCAGCGCGCTCGACAGCGGCGCCATCGTGCTGCTCAGCCCCTTCGGCTTTTCGCCCACCGGCGAGGCCTTCAACCTGACGATGGAAGACGTGGCCACCAGCACCGCCATCGCGCTGCAGGCCGACAAGCTGGTGTTCGTGACCGAGGTGCCGGGCATCGCCGAGAGCATCACCAAGGGCCCGAACGTTGCCAATACGGACCCGGATGCCGGCATCGACACCGAACTGGCCCTCGCCGACGCCAAGCGCCTGCTCACTGAGCTTCCGCCGCCAGCGCTGCCCACCGACACCGCGTTCTACCTGCAGCACTGCGTCAAGGCCTGCGAGGGTGGCGTCGAGCGCAGCCACATCCTGCCCTTTGCCACCGATGGCGCGCTGCTGCTGGAGGTGTTCACGCACGACGGCGTCGGCACCATGGTCGTCGACGAAAAGCTCGAGAGCCTGCGCGAGGCCTCGTCCGACGACGTCGGCGGCATCATCCAGCTCATCGAACCGTTCGAGAGAGATGGCACCCTGGTGCGCCGCGACCGCCACGAGATCGAGCGCGACATCGCCAACTACAGCGTCGTCGAGCACGACGGCATCATCTTCGGCTGCGCCGCGCTCTACCCCTACCCCGAGGCGCGCACCGCCGAGATGGCGGCGCTCACCGTGAGCCCGCTCAGCCAGGGCCAGGGCGACGGCGAGCGGCTGCTCAAGCGCGTCGAGCAGCGCGCCCGCGCGATGGGGCTGCAGAGCATGTTCGTGCTCACGACGCGCACCATGCACTGGTTCATCAAGCGCGGCTTCGTGCAGGTCGACCCCGACTGGCTGCCCGAGGCCCGCAAACGCAAGTACAACTGGGACCGGCGTTCGCAGGTGCTGGTCAAGAGATTCAACTGAGGAATGACGACGATGGCACGGATGGTTCAGTGCGTGTACCTGAAGAAGGAAGCCCAGGGCATCGCCTTCCCGCCCTACCCGGGCGAGCTCGGCAAGCGCATCTTCGACAACGTCAGCCAGGAGGCGTTCGAGCTCTGGAAGAAGCACCAGACCATGCTGGTCAACGAGAACCGGCTCAACCTCGCCGACGCGCGCGCCCGCCAGTACCTGGCGCGGCAGATGGAGCAGTTCTTCTTCGGCACCGGTGCCGACAAGCCGGTCGGCTACGTGCCGCCCGCGGCCTGAGGCGCACCCGTGGCAAGCCTTGCGGAACTGCTGGCCCAGAAGGCCGCGCTCGACCAGTTGATCATCGACACCCAGCGCGCCGAGCGCGAGCGCGCCGTGGCGCAAGTGCGCGAGTTGATGGCGCAGTTCGGCCTGACGATGGCCGACATTGGCGGCACGCCGCGACCCGCCCCCTTGCGCGCGGCCCGTCCGTCGGCGCCTTCGAAGGTGGCGCCCAAGTACCGGCACCCGGACACCGGCGAAACCTGGTCCGGGCGCGGGCTGCAGCCGAAGTGGTTGAAGGCCGCGCTGGCCGACGGGCGCAGCCTGTCGGACTTCGCCCTCTAGCCCCCGGCGCAGGCAGCCACCGAAGCCCTCAATGGATCAGCCGGACGCTGCACCCGCATCCCCCGCAGCGGCACCTGGAGCCGCGCCCTCGCAGCGCCTGAACAAGTCGCTGTCGGCCGGCCTGTCGGTGCTCAGCATCGGCCTGGCGGCGCTGCTGCTGTCGTATGCCGGCTCGCTGAGTCTTGCACTCAAGCCCTGGAGCGCCATTGCACTGCCGGCCGGGCTGGCGCTGGCCGCCCTCATCCGCTGGGGGCCGCCGGTGCTGGTGGGCGCGGTGGTCGGCACCTTCATCGCCTTGCTGGGCAGCGGCATGCGCGTCATCGATGCCGCCGTCGGCGCCATGGCCATGGGCCTGGCTGCCATGCTGGCGCACACGTTGATGCGACGGTTCGACTTCGACGCCCGGCTGGAGCGGCCGGTCGACGTGGGCGTGCTGGCGCTGGGCGTGATCGTCGGTGCCGCGCTGCCCGCCACGCTGGCCTTGGCGGCCTGGTTTCCGGGCGACACCGGCAGCGACGCCTGGGAGGCATTGAGCGTGGGCTGGGTCGTGTTGGGCCTGGGCATGCTGGCCACGGCCACGGCGGTACTGAGCTTCGACCGCGGCATGTTGCACGCCCTCCAACCCGGCGCGGGCTGGGTGCAGGGATGGCCTGGCCTCGTGCTGGCCGGCCTGCCGGCGCTGGTGGCCCTGCTGTTGCTGTGGGCCTCGCCGATGGCGCGCTCGCCCGTCGGCACGGCGGCGATGTTCCTGCCGCTCATCGTGGTAGCGGCACTGGCCATGCTGGGGCGGCTCGCACTCGCGTCGAGCTTTCTGCTGCTGGCCTCGCTGCTGGTGGCGGGCTCGGCGGCCAAGGGACTGTCGTTCTGGAGCACTGGCGGCAACCTGCAGGCCGGCGTCGCGGCCTGGGTCGGCTCGGCACTGGCACTGCTGCTGATCGGCCACGCCGCCCACGTGGACTGGCGCGGCCGTTCACAGCGCTGGGAGTGGGCTCTCGACGGATCGCGCCTCGGCGTCGCCGACTGGCTGCTCGACCGCAGCCACGGCTTTGCCTCAGTCGCCTGGCGCACGCTCACCGGCCACACCGACCGGCGCTGGAGCGCTGCGGCCTGGCTCGAGCAGGTGCACCCCGAAGATCGACCGGCGCTGGTCGAGGCCATCGCCACGGTGGGTGCCGGGCGCGCCGGCCGCCGGCTGCTTGAGCTGCGCCAGCAACGCGGCACGGATTGGCGCTGGCTCGAGGCCACGCTGCTGGTGGTCGAGCGCGACGCCGCCGGCCACCCGCTGCGGCTGATGGCCACGCTGGCCGACGTGCACGACAAGCGCCAGGCGCAGGAGCGGCAGCTGATGACCGTCAGCCTGTTCCAGCACCTGCACGAGGGCCTGCTGATCACCGACCCCGATCTGCGCGCGCTTGACGTCAACCCGGCCTATGCCCAGATCGTCGGCGTGCCGCGCGACGAGCTGCTCGGCACCGTGCCGTCGCTGCTGCGGCCCACACCAGCCGATCCGGTGGCCCGCCAGCAGCGCGCCGCCATGTGGGCCGGCCTCAGCGACCACGGCCGCTGGCGCGGCGAGCTGCTCGAACGCCGGCGCGACGGCACCGCCTGCACGCTGCAGGCCACCATCTCCACCGTGCTCGGCCCCGATGGCGACCTGCGCTACCACGTGCTGGTCATCAGCGACATCACGCAGCAGCAGCAGCAGCGCGAGCAACTCGAACGCCAGGCGCACTTCGACGAACTCACGCGCCTGCCCAACCGCGCGCGGCTGTCGGAGCTGCTCGATGACGCCATCCGCGCCACCGACCGCGACGGCTATCTGCTGGTGGTGTGCTACCTCGACCTCGACCGCTTCAAGCCCGTGAACGACCGCTTCGGCCACGCCGCCGGCGACCGCCTGCTGGCGGAGCTGGCCGGGCGGCTGCGCAGCGCCCTGCGCAGCCGCGAGCACTGGACGGACAGCGCCGCCCGGCTGGGTGGCGACGAGTTCGTGCTGCTGCTGCGCGCCGGCACGCTGGAAGAAGCGCGCCTGGCCGTCGAGCGCGTGTTGCGTGTCGTGGCCCAGCCTTACGTCGTCGACCCCGCCGAGGATCCGGTGCAGGTCACGGCCAGCATGGGGCTGACGGTCTACCCCATCGACCGCAGCGACTCCGACACGCTGCTGCGCCACGCCGACCACGCCATGTACGACGCCAAGCAGAAGGGGCGCAATGGCTATGCCTTCTTCGATGCCGAGCAGCGCCGCCGCACCGAAGAGCGCGCCATGGACATCGTGCGCATCCAGAACGCGCTCGACCAGCAGCAGCTCGTGCTTCACTACCAGCCGAAGGTCGACATGAAGACCGGCCGCGTGCACGGCTTCGAGGCCCTGCTGCGCTGGGAGCATCCGAGCCAGGGGCTGATCGCACCGTCGCAGTTCCTGCCGCTGATCGAACACACGGGGCTGTCCAGCCGCATCGGCGACTGGGTCATCGCGCAGGCGCTCGATCACCTCAGCTCCTGGCGCCGCAAGGGCTTCGACTTCTCGGTCAGCGTCAACGTCTCGGCGCGCCATCTGCAGGAGCCCGACTTCGCGCAGCGGCTCACCGAACTGCTGGCACGCCACGCCGACCCGCTGGCCGAGCACCTCGAGATCGAGATCACCGAGAGCGCGGCCCATGCCGACATCGAGGCCACCTCGGCGCTGCTGACCCGCTGCCGCGCGGCCGGCGTGCGCTTCGCGCTCGACGACTTCGGCACCGGCTACTCCACCCTCACCTACCTGAAGCGGCTGCCGGTCGACGTGCTGAAGATCGACCGCAGCTTCGTCCACAACATGCTCGACGACGCGCAAGACCGCGCCATCGTCGAAGGCGTCATCGGCCTGGCCGGCACCTTTGGCTGCAGCGTGGTGGCCGAGGGCGTGGAGAGCCCGGCGCAGGCGCGTGCGCTGCTCGACATGGGCTGCATCATCGGCCAGGGCATCGGCATCGCGGCGCCGATGCCGGTCGCCCAGGTCGGCGACTGGATCCGCCAGTACCGAGGCGTGTTTGCCATCGCACCCGCAGCGGCCAAGCCAGCAGGCGACAGCGGCCTCGGTAAACTGGGTCGGTGATCCCACCGGGCTTCCTGCAGGAACTGCTGTCCCGCGTCGACATCGTCGACGTGATCGGCCACCACGTCGAGCTCAAGCGCGGCGGCGCCAACTGGATGGGGCTGTGCCCGTTCCATGGCGAGAAGTCGCCGAGCTTCTCGGTGGCGCCGGCCAAGCAGTTCTATTACTGCTTCGGCTGTGGCGCCAGCGGCGACGCCATCCGCTTTCTCACCGAACACCTGGGCCTGAGCTTCGTCGAGGCCGTGCGCGAGCTCGCCGGCCGGGCGGGCATGGCGGTGCCCGAAGAGCAGGTCACGCCCGAAGAACGCGAGCGCCGCGACACCCTGCGCCAGCGGCGGCTGTCGATCGGCGAGGTGCTCGATCGTGCCGCCGGCTTCTACCGCAGCCAGCTCAAGACGAGCCCGCAGGCCGTGGCCTACCTCAAGAAGCGCGGCCTCACCGGCGCGGTGGCGGCGCGCTTCGGCCTCGGCTACGCGCCGCCGGGCTGGAAGACTTTGGCGGGCGTGTTCCCGAGCTACGACGACCCCTTGCTCGAAGAAGCCGGCCTCGTGCGCCGCCGTGATGACCATGAGTCCGGCGATGGCGAAGCCGCACCCGACGCCGCCCACGCCGACCGCGGCCGCTACGACTGGTTCCGCCAGCGCGTGATGTTCCCGATCCGGGGCACCGACGGCCAGGTCATCGGCTTCGGCGGCCGTGTGCTCGACGACAGCAAGCCCAAGTACATGAACTCGCCGGAGACGCCGGTGTTCAGCAAGGGCCGCGAGCTCTACGGCCTGTTCGAGGCCCGCCAGGCCCTGCGCGACAAGGGCTTCGTGCTCGTCGTCGAGGGCTACATGGACGTCGTCGCGCTGGCGCAGTGGGGATTCGGCAACGCCGTGGCCACGCTGGGCACGGCCTGCACGGCCGAGCACGTGCAGAAGCTGTTCCGCTTCACCGATCACGTCGTCTTCAGCTTCGATGGCGACGCCGCCGGCCGCCGCGCCGCCGGCCGCGCGCTGGAGGCCTCGCTGCCGCACGCCACCGACCTGCGAACCGTGCGCTTCCTGTTCCTGCCACCCGAGCACGATCCCGACAGCTACGTGCGCGAGCTCGGCGCCGAGGCCTTCGAGCGCGCCATCGGCGAGGCCGTGCCGCTGTCGCGCCAGTTGCAGGCGCAGGCCGCCGACGGCTGCGATCTGGCCGCGGCCGAGGGCCGCTCGCGCATGCTGGCGCAGGCACGGCCACTGTGGCAGGCCTTGCCCGATGGCGCGCTGAAGCGCCAGCTGCTGGCTGAACTGGCCACGCAGGCGCGGCTGGAGGCCGCTGATCTGGCGCAGCTCTGGGGCACGGCCAAGGCGCCGGCCGCCGCGGCCGCGCGCAGCGGCCCCGAGCGCACCGGGCCCGTGCGCCTGCTGCGGCCCGGCGCGCTGCGCGTGGCGCCGGCCGGCCCGGCCGACGTCGCGCTGCGCCTGCTGCTGCAGCACAGCGACTGGTGGGACAAGCTGGCCCCCGACGACCAGCAGTTGCTTCACGAGCTGCCCGCGCCCTATGGCGAGGTCGCCCGCTGGCTCGAAACGCAGGTGGTGGAGCACGGGCCCATGACCTGGTCGCACCTCGTCGACGCGATGGCCGAACAAGCCTGGGCAGCCCAGGCGCGCGGCTGGGTGCGTGCCGGCCTCGGCGACGATCAGCACAGCTTCGAGGAGCTGCAGCGTTGCATCAGCCTGCTCTGGCAGACCCTGCTGCGCCAGGAGGCCGACGCCATCGTGTCGGCCTCGCCCGGGCCCGAGGAGCTGCAGCGCTACCGCGAGATCCTGGCGCAGATCGCGGCCTTCAAGGCGGGGCGCGGGCCCACGACGGCCCACTGAAGGCCCCCGCCTTCCAGGCGGATTTGCCGGGCTTCGCAGTACAATTCTGCGTTTGTCGCAACGGCAAGAGTGACGGCAGCACCTCCGGACCCCGACCACCCTCGACAAGGGTTCAACAGGTCAACCTCATCCGCAAGGGCTGCATTGATCAACGTCCACGCCAACTTGCCAGCGACGATGTGCGCACCGGCCTCTCGAAGGCCCACCCTGCCCGGCCTTGCCGGCCGCGGGTGCGTGCGCCGTCGGCGCCCACCGAACGCCTGCCCGCCCGGCCACGAGCCGGTCGGTGCGCGCCGACCTGCCCTTTAAGCATCGTCAAGGAAACGCATGACCGCCAAGAAGCCCGCGCCTGCCGTGAAGCCCGCCGCCAAGCCCGTTGCGAAGCACGCCGAGAAGGCCGCCGACAAGGCGCCTGCTCCCAAGGCTGCCGCCAAGCCGGCCGCGCCGGCCAAGGCCGAACCCAAGGGCAAGGCCAAGCCCGCCGATGACAAGCCTGCCAAGGCCGCGGCCCTGACGAAAGCCGAACCGGCCGCCAAGGCCGTGAGCAAGCCCGTGGCCAAGCCGGCGGCCAAGCCCGCGACCAAGCCCGTCAAGGCCGAGGCCGGCAGCGCCAAGGCCGCCGCGGTCAAGCCGGCCGCCAAGGCCCCGGCCAAGCCCGAGCCCGCCGCCAAGGCCGGCAAGGGCGGCAAGAAGGGCCCCGAGCCCAAGAAGCCGCCAGCCGAGGAAGACGAGGACCTCACCGACATCGACGCCGAGATCGAAGAAGAAGTCGAAGGCGAAGTCGAGGCGGTCGACGAGAAGGTCGACGAGAAGACCGAGAAGGCCAAGCCGCTGCGCATGAAGGTGTCGCGCGCCAAGGAGCGCGCGCTGATGCGCGAGTTCGGCCTCGAGGAAACCACGCTCAGCGAAGAAGAGGCCGCCAAGCGCCGCCAGGAGCTGAAGACGCTCATCAAGATGGGCAAGACGCGTGGCTTCCTGACGCACCAGGAAATCAACGACCACCTGCCCGAGAAGCTGATCAACGAGGAAATCCTCGAAGCCATCATCAGCATGCTCAACGACATGGGCATCGCGGTGTACGAGCAGGCGCCCGACGCCGCCACGCTGCTGGTGGCCGGTGGCGGCACCACCACGGCCACCGAGGAAGAAGCCGAAGAAGCGGCCGAAGCCGCGCTGTCCACGGTGGACAGCGAGTTCGGCCGCACCACCGACCCGGTGCGCATGTACATGCGCGAGATGGGCACGGTGGAGCTGCTCACGCGTGAAGGCGAGATCGAGATCGCCAAGCGCATCGAAGGCGGCCTGCAGGCCATGATGCTGGCCATCAGCGCCAGCCCGACCACCATCGCCGAGATCCTGGCCTACGCCGACAAGATCGGCGCCGGCACGATGCAGATCTCCGAGGTCGTCGACGGCTTCATCTCCACCGACGAGGCCGACGACTACGTGGCCGAAGAAGACTTCGACGAGTTCGACGAAGAAGACGACGACGACGGCCAGGGCGGCAGCAAGGCGCTGACGAAGAAGCTCGAAGAGCTGAAGAAGGCCGCGCTGGTGAAGTTCGAGGCCCTGCGCGGCCACTTCGACCGCATGCGCAAGGCCTACGAGAAGGAAGGCTACAAGAGCACTGCGTACAACAAGGCGCAGCACGCCATCAGCGAAGACCTGATGACGATCCGCTTCACCGTCAAGACGATCGAGAAGCTGTGCCACATCCTGCGCAGCCAGGTCGACGACGTGCGCCGCTACGAGCGCGAGATCCGCAAGATCGTCGTCGACAAGTGCGGCATGCCGCAGGACCACTTCATCCGCAGCTTCCCGCCCAACGTGATGAACCTGAAGTGGGCCGAGAAGGAAGCCGGTGCCGGCAAGGCCTACAGCCCGGTGCTGGCGCGCAACCTGCCCGCCGTGCAGGAACTGCAGCAGAAGCTCACCGACCTGCAGGCGCGCGCCGTGGTGCCGCTCGAGGACCTGAAGGAAATCAACAAGAAGATGAACGAGGGCGAGAAGGCCTCTCGTGACGCGAAGAAGGAAATGATCGAGGCCAACCTGCGCCTGGTGATCTCCATCGCGAAGAAGTACACCAACCGCGGCCTGCAGTTCCTCGACCTCATCCAGGAGGGCAACATCGGCCTGATGAAGGCGGTGGACAAGTTCGAATACCGCCGCGGCTACAAGTTCAGCACCTACGCCACCTGGTGGATCCGCCAGGCGATCACGCGCTCGATCGCCGACCAGGCGCGCACGATCCGCATCCCGGTTCACATGATCGAGACGATCAACAAGATGAACCGCATCTCGCGCCAGCACCTGCAGGAGTTCGGCTACGAGCCCGACGCGCCGACGCTGGCCGAGAAGATGGAGATCCCCGAGGACAAGATCCGCAAGATCATGAAGATCGCCAAGGAGCCGATCTCCATGGAGACGCCGATCGGCGACGACGACG
>JADCGQ010000014.1 GCA_020248945.1 Rubrivivax sp. | reverse complement strand
GGGTGTTGCATGAGCAAATCCTCCAACCAGACAATGAAGTTGCTGGGGTGGGGACTGCCCGCCGTCCACGTTGGCTTGCTTACAGATCGGTGGTCGTCGCACCTGTGGTGCGGTCGCCACTCAGTTCCTTATCGACGTCGGAAGGCGGAGTGGGAGAGGTCTCAAAACAGGCGGTCCGTTCGCGCGGCCGATGGCGCAGTGAGGCTCTCCACCCCAGCACCCAGAACATACAAGGCTCTCCACCCCAGCACCCAGAACATACAAGCGCAGCGGGCGCAGCCCGCACAGACCTTTGCTGGCGCGGTGCTTCGAGTGGGAATGCCAGCGCGCCACCAGGCTTCGACAAGCTCAGCCCGAACGGAGGAGAGGGCTTCGACAGGCTCAGCCCGAACGGAGGGGACGGCTTCGACAAGCTCAGCCCGAACGGGGTGTTTCCGATCATCCTGAGCTTGTCGAAGGACCGGCTCAGCCCGAACGGGGACCTGGCTTCGGCAGGGTGTGATCGACAAGTGCCGCAGAGGCCGACGCACCAGGCTAATCGGCCTGCCCCACCATCGGAAGCGCCGCATCCAGCGCCTCGGCCGCGCCCAGGAAGGCCGGCGACTGCGGCGTGTCGATCACGTACACCGGCACGGGCTGCAGGTAGGCGGCGAAGCGCCCCTTGGCTTCGAAGCGGGCGCGGAACGGCGAGCTTTCGATCCAGCGGCCGAGCCGCGGCACGATGCCGCCGCCGATGAACACGCCGCCACGCGCCCCCAGCGTGAGGGCCAGGTTGCCGGCGGCGATGCCCAGGAAGGCGCAGAACAGGTGCAGCGCTTCGGTGCAGCGCGCATCGCTGCCGGCTAGCGCAGCTTCGGTGATGGCCGCGGCCGGCAGGTCTTGCGGCACGGCCCCGTGGCCCGGCAGGCGCTGCAAGGCGAGGTGGATGTCCACCAGGCCCTGGCCGCACACGGCGCGTTCGGCCGAGACATGCCCGTGCCACTCGCGCAGCAACTCCAGCACCGCCGCTTCGCGCGCCGTGGTGGCGCCCAGCGTGGCGTGGCCTCCTTCGCCCTGGATCGGCAGCCAGCCGCCGCGCCCGTCGGGCAGCAGCCCCGAGACGCCCAGCCCGGTGCCAGGCCCGATCAGGCCGATGGCTGCACCCGGTTGCGCGTCGCCCCCGCCCAGTTGCCAGCGGTCGGCCGCGCCCAGGCGGGGCAGCGCCAGCGCCAGCGCGGTGAAGTCGTTCACCACCAGCAGCCTGTGCAGGCCGAGTTGCGCCTTCAACTCGCGGATCGAGAAGGCCCAGTGGTGGTTGGTCATGGCCACGCGGTCGCCGACCACCGGGTTGGCGATGGCGATGCAGCAGTCCGGCGGCATCGTGCGCTGGGTGCGGAGCAGGTAGCTGCGCAGGGCCTCGGCCAGCGAGTCGTGCTCGGCGCAGGGCAGGTTCATCACCGCCTCCACCGGCTGGCCCGGGCCCGCCTGCCAGGCAAAGCGGGCGTTGGTGCCGCCCACATCGGCCAGCACGCGTGCAGCAGAGGCCCGCGCCGCGTTGTTCACCGGGCCGCCCGCACGTAGGTGGCAATGGCGTGGGCCGGCAGGTCGGTGGCGTGCGCCAGGCCGTCGAGGGCCAGCGAGAAGGCGATGTCGTGCTCGCTGCGGTTGAGCACCACCACCGCGAGGCTGCCGTCGGGGTTGACGAAGGCCGTGCACTCCAGCGCCTCGCACGTGGCCGCGCACAGCACGCGCTCGGCGCCCGGCTGCACGTAACGCGCGAAGTGGCCGATGGCGGCGTACGAGCTCTGCGGGTGCACGCCGTCCTCGGCCGGCACGGCCAGCAACGGTGCGCTGCAGAAGTTGCCCACGTGGTTGGGGCCGCCCTGCTCGTCGAGCAGGAGGTTCCAGTCGATCCAGCCCACCGTCCAGTGGTTCAGGTCGTTGATCATCGAGCGGGCATAGCGCTCGGCCAGCTCCCAGCGGCCCCAGTGCGGGCCGCCTTCCTGGCAGCCTTCGGTGAACAGCAGCTGCTTGTGGGGCCAGGCGTCGTGCACCTTCTGCACGTGCTCGAAGTGGTCTCCCATGTACCAGTGGAAGCCGGTGCCCCAGACGTACTTCGCGGCCTCGGCGTCACCGTAGATGATGCTGGCGCGCTCGACCATGGCGTCGCGGTTGTGGTCCCAGACGACGATGCGCACGTGGCCCAGGCCGGCGGCATGCAGCGCCGGGCCGAGGTGGTCGCGCACGAAATCGCGCTCTTCCTCGGCGGTGTACAGGCACGAGTCCCAGCGCTGGCGCGCCTCGGGCTCGTTCTGCACCGACACGCCCCACACCGGCACGCCCTCGGCCTCGTAGGCGCGGATGAAGCGCACGAAACACTGGGCCCACGCCGCGCGGTACTCGGGGCGCAGACGGCCGCCGTCGTTCATGCGGCCGCTGTCCTTCATCCAGGCCGGCGGGCTCCAGGGCGAGACCAGCAGCTTCAGCGGCTCGGGCGCCACGCGCTGTGCGGCCTTGATCATCGGCAGCAGCGCCTCGTGGTCGCGCGCGATCGAGAAGCTCTCGAGCGCCACGTCGCCTTCAGCCTCGACATGCGCGTAGTTGCCGAGCGCGAAGTCGCAGCTGTTCATGTGCACGCGGCACAGCGTGTAGCCGTGGCCGTGGGCGCGGTCGAAGCAAGCACGCAGCACGGCCTCGCGCTGGCCTTCGGAGAGCTTCAGCCAGGTGGTGGCGGCGGCCTCGGTGAAGGCGCCGCCGAAGCCCTCCAGGCGCTGGAAGCGGCGCGTGCTGTCCACCCACAGCCGCGCCGGTGCGCGCGCGTGGTCGGCCGCGTCGGCGGCGGGGTGCAGCGGCGGCTGCGCCGTCAGGCGCAGCTCGTGGCCGTGGCGGCTGTCACGCGCGCTCAGCACCCAGTGCAGCGGTGCAGGCGCGGGTGTCATCGCGACCAGTGCAGCCCGTCGATGCGCACCGGCGGCAGCCCGGTCAGGTTCAGCGGCTTGCCGGTGAAGCTGTAGCGGTCGGCGACGATGAAGCGGAAGTTCACGTAGCGCAGGTCGAGCTTCGGGTTCTTGGCCAGGAAGGCCGAGATAGGGATCGACACGTTGCACCAGCTGCCGCTGTTGCAGTAGCCCAGCTCGCCGGGCGCGATCTGCAGGAAGGCCTCCTGGATGTCGCGGTCTTCGGTATCGGTGCTGATGCCGACCTCGATCTTGCCGGGGTAGCCGTCGCTGCGCACCTGGAAGTTCAGGCGGCCGGTCGCGAAGTTGCTCAGGTTCTCGAGCCCACCGCTGCCGGAGTACAGGAACAGGCCCCAGCCGAAGTCCACCGGGTTGGGCGAGATCTCGAAGTGCACGCCGCCATCGGGCGAGGCCGGGCCGCCGCCGAACTCGCGGTAGCCGGTCAGGGCAAACGGGTCCCAGCGCAGGCCGGTGGCCACCTGTTCACCCGCGGTGGCGGAGTTGGCGAACAGCGTGTAGCGGTTGGCCGTGACGGGCGTGGCCAGCGTCGGCAGCACCCACTTAACCGCATTGGCCAGCGTGTAGGTGCCGGGCTCGCAGGCCCAGGTCACGCCGCAGGTGCCGAGCGACTGCACGGTGTAGCGCGCCTGTCGCTGGGCGTTGAACAGGCCCCAGCCGTCGTCGCCCTGCTTCCAGGGCTCGTCGAAGGCCTGGAAGAAGAAGATGGCCTTGGGGCCTTGCACGTCGCGCCGGCCCTGGGTGGCCCAGACCTGCAGCGCGTCAAAGTACATCTTCTGGTTCACCGGGTGGGCCCGGAAGGCCAGGCTCGGGCCGCCGTTGGTGTCGACCGCGGCCCAGCCGGTTTCGCCGATGACCATGGGGATCGAGCCCAGCCCGAACTTCACCAGCCCGGCGCGCGCGTCTTCGAACTGCTTCTTGGCCTCGGTGATGGTGGCGTCGATCATGGCCTGGGCGCGCTGGCCCTCGGGCACGGACTTCTGGCGCCAGTCGTACTTGGTGGGGTCGTAGAAGGTGTCGAGGAAAGGGTAGACGTGCACGGCCGCGAAGTCCACCGACTCGGCGATCACCTTGTCGACCTTCGACCAGTACAGCCAGTTGTCGTTGATCGTCACGGGTTGCTTGACGGCAGCGCGCACCTTGCGCAGGTAGGTCGCCAGCACGGCCGGGTCCATGCGGTTGGCCGACCACTCCACCAGCTTCTCGTTGCCCACGCTGACCGCGAGCACGATGTCGGGGAAGGCATTGGCCAGGCGGATCTGCGCCTCGATCTCGGCCTGGTTCTCGGCCTCGATGGCGGCGGTGGTCGGCGGCACCGGGAAGGAGCCGAGCTGCACCTTCAGGTCGAGGTTGTTGTCGCGGATCACCCGCAGCACGGTCTCTGCAAAGGCGCGGCTGCTGAACAGGCGGATGGTGCCGATGCCGGTGGCCTGCACCAGCCGCAGGTCTTGCAGCACGTTGGCCGGCGTGATGACCTCGGAGCCGAGGTCGGCCGGGCCGCGCGAGGTGCGGTAGGGCGAGTAGTTGACGGCCGCACGCGTGACAAAGGCCTGCGGCAGTTCGCGGCGATCGCTCTGCGACACGGCCGTGGGCGTGAAGCCGCCGCTGTCACCCCCGCAGGCCGACAGGGTGCCGAGCAGGGCCACCGTCATGGCGCTGGCCAGGAGTCGATGCGGGGCGCGGGGCAGCGCGCGGAACCAGGTGGACATCATGAGGGGACCTCGGACTCAGAACTGGTAATTCGCTTCGATCGACGCGCCATAGCCACGGTTGGCCACGCGGGAGTCGACGTTCGAGAAGGCATCGTGGGCCGGCATGCTCAGCGGCGCGAAGCCGCGGCGGGCGTAGCTCACGGCGTTGAGCGAGGCCGACAGCTTCAGGCCACCGCCGACGGCATAGCTGGCACCGAGCGTGGCGAACAGGGCCGAGTTGCTCTGGCCTCGCTCGCTGGGGTTGTCGGTCTGCGCCTTGCCCAGGTAGGTGAGGCCGGTGTAGGCCACGACCTTCGGGTTGACGTACTTGCGCAGGCCGAGCATGAAGTCGGTCGAGCGTGCGGCGTAGCCCGGGTTGGGCACGCCCTTCGCATCGGTGCCGCCCCAGTCAACGTTGAAGGGGTTGTTCCACTGCGCCAGCGCTCCGGTGGTGAGCGGCACGGCGTACGACCCGCTCCAGCGGTTGAAGCGCAGGCCGCCGGACACCTCGTAGGCGGTGCCGATCTGGTACTTGCCGAGCAGCAGGAAGACGCCCTGGCTGCTGCCGTTGAGCTGCACGTCGTCGCGCTCGGGGAACGGCGTCAGGCCGGTGAAGCCCGCCTTGGCAAACGCCCCCGGCGCACCGTTCTTCGCCGACTGCACGATGGCCTCCACGAGCAGCGGGCCGCGGCCCCACAGGGCCCAGAACTCGAACAGCTGCGGCTTGTTGCGCTTGAACTTGGTGTCGCCCTGGTCGTAGGTGAACTCCAGCACCAGGTTGCCGTCGGCGACGAACAACTCGCGCGAGGTGTAGCGCACGGCCTTGGTGAGGATGCCGTAGGCCGCGCCCGAGTCGCTGAAGGCAGTCTGCCCAACGTCGGAGGCGTAGGGGAAGTCGGGGCGGTTCCAGGCGCGCGAGAGGAAGTTGCCGGCCTGGAAGGTGCCGTAGTACTCGTGCTTGAGCGTGACGCTGCGCTCGTAGACCACGCCCGGCAGATCGGGTTCGCCGTCGCGCCAGCGCTGCGAGTAGGCGCCCGACACGGTAAAGCCCTTGGGCAGATCGAACTTGACGCCCAGGGTGGGCTGGATCTGCAGGCTGTCGGTCGTCAGGCTGCCGTACCTCTTACCGAACACCAGGTCGTCGGCCCAGACGAAGTGGCGGCCCGCGGTCGCGTCGCGCTGGCAGCCTTCGCAGCCGTTGCTCACGTAGCCCACGCTGCCCTTGATGAAGCCCGTCAGGCTGAACGGGCCGTACTCGAAGGCCTGCGCCGCGCCGGCGGCGCCCAGGCCGAGCACGCAGGCCGCAACCGGCAGCAAGCGCTGAAGACGCCGTCGCGGCTGTTCGGCCCGGTGCGCCGTGCGACCTCGTGGAGAAATGAGTTCTTGCTGCATAGGACAGGCGACCTTGGGCTGGATGTGGTGGCGTTGAAAGCGCTTTCAGAGAATACGGTCGGCGATGTGGTCGCGTCAACGCACACACGCTGCGTATTTACCCTCGCGCCTTCAACGGTTCGGGCCATTCGCAGGTGGGGCCTCCGGGAAAACGCGAGATCAATCTGAAAGCGCTTTCACAAACAATGGCCGCGCAGGCAGTCTCTGCACGAAAAGGGGAAGGCAATGAACCGGATGCGCACTCATCTGCCCTTGTGGTGGGCCGGCCTGGCCGCCCTGGCTCTGTGGGCCGTGGCGCCCAGGGTCGAGGCACAGCCCGTGAAGCTGGGCGCCGGCACCTACTTCCTGGCCCCGAAGGCGGGTGACAAGGCGGTGCCGCCGGCCCCGTTCCGCACCGAGGCCATGCTCAAGCGTGCGGCGCCCACCAACCAGTGGTACTCGACGCTGGTCTTCAGCGCCAAGCCCGAAGCCCTCTTCGTGCAGCCGATCACCGTGAAGACCACGCCCGCGGGGCTGGAGTTCGCGCTGCCGTCCAAGGAAGCCGTGAACAGCGTGCGCCAGGACGTCGAGATCCGCTACCCGCACCGCGACCCGCTGCTGATCTCGCCGGTGGCCTTCGAGCCCGGCACGGCCAAGCTGGCGAATGCCGACGACTGGTCGATCGACATCTCGATGGCGCGCGGCGCCGACGACATGCTCACCACCGTGGGGCGCGGCCATCCGTACGCGTCGATCCGCGTCACCCGCGGCGACCTGCGCGTGCGCCTTCCCGCGGCCGGCCAGCGCCTGCATGCGCAGGCCGACGCACGTGCGCTGGCGCTGAAGGTGGGCACCAAGTCGTACGCGCTCTTCGGCCCCACGGGTGTGGTCTGGGAATCGGTGTCGCCCACCGAGTGGATCGCAAAGATGCCCGCAGGCGCGGGCTACCTGTCGGTGGCCGCCATGCCCGACGACAAGGCCGAGACGCTGGCGCTCTTCGCGCGGCATGCCTACGCCTTCATCAGGCAGACGCGGGTCGAGTGGCGCTACGACGAGGCGGCCAGCCAGGTCGAGACCACCTTCAAGGCCACGACGCAGGTCATGGAAGGGCCGGACAACGGGCCGCTGCTCGGCCTGTACCCGCACCAGTGGTTCCGCAACGCCTCGGTCGAGGGCCGCCTGGGGCCGGCCTTCGATACCGTGCGCGGCCAGCTGCGCCTGCTGGCGGCGTCGCAGTTCAAGACCAGCTACCGCTACAACGGTTTCGTGCCGTACTGGCCTGCCGTCACCGGCTCGTCGCGCCAGGCCGAGCTGCAGGACGTCATGGAGAAGGACTTCGCGACCGCCGGCCGCGAACTGCATCGCCAGAGCCGCAGCTTCTACTGGGCCGGCAAGGGCCTGCAGCGCACCCTGAAGCTGGCCGAGCTCTTCGAGCAGCAGGGCGACATGGCCCGCCGCGACCGCCTGCTCGACATGCTGAAGAAGCGCGCCGAAGAGTGGCTGGGCGGCGACAGCAGCCGCGGCTACGTGCAGCGCGACAACTCGCTCGGGGTGGTGTCGATCTACCCCGAGGAGTTCTTCGCCATCACCGAGATCAACGACCACCACTTCTGGTACGGCTACCTCATCCGCACCGCCGCCGAAGTGGCCCTGCGCGACCCGGCCTGGATCGACAAGGACCGCTGGGGCGGCATGGTCGAGCTGCTGATCGCCGATATTGCCACCGCCGAGCGCGGCCGCGCGGACTTTCCCTTCCTGCGCAACTGGGACGCCTACGAGGCCCACACCTGGGCCAACGGCATCGGCGTGGGTGAGTTCGGCAACAACAACGAGTCGTCCTCGGAGTCGATCAACGCCTGGGTCGGGCTCATCCTGTGGGGTGAAGTCACGGGCAACAAGGCGCTGCGCGACCTGGGCATCTACCTCTACACGAACGAGATCGAGGCCATCAACCATTACTGGTTCGACATCCACCGCCTCGTCTTCGCGCCCGAGTACAAGAACGCCGAGGTCAGCCTGGTCTTCGGCGGCATGTACCGGCACGACACCTGGTGGATCGACGATCCGCGCCAGATCAAGGGCATCAACCTGCTGCCCGTGACCACCGCGCACACCTACCTGGGGCGCGACCCGGCCTTCGTCAAGCGCAGCCTGGCCACCTTGCCCGCCGAGACGGCGCTGTGGAACCGCATCGCCAAGAAGCCCAGCCCGCCGCCGCCGAAGGACATCTGGCAGGACATCTTCGCCAAGTACCTGGCGCTGGCCGATCCGGCCGAGGCGCTGAAGACCTGGGAGCGCTGGGGTTCTGTGGAGATCGGCTCGTCGCGCAGCTACACGCTGCACTACATGCTCAGCCTCGAGGCCAAGGGCACGCCCGACTTCAGCATCACCGCCGACACGCCGCTGCACGCCGTGTTCAAGCGCCCCGATGGCACGCGCACCTACCTGGCCTTCAATGCGCGCAAGACGCCGCTGGAGGTGCGCTTCAGCGATGGCAAGCGCCTCACGGTGCAGCCGGGCACGCTCGGCCGCCTCACCGCCGCCAACTGAGCGGCCGGCGGCTACGGGAAAGCCAGGGGTGATTCGCGCTTGCCAAGCACGGAACAGCCCGCGCATACTGCTGAAAGCGCTTTCATGAATCCTCCATGAGTCCCTTGCGCACCTGTTTCCTTTGCTTCGGCACCGAGCCGCCCGGCCTGCTGGCCACCGCCGTTTCCCTGAGCGCGTCAGGGCCGTCTACTTCACCAGGATCCACCGCCATGAAGTCTCGTTCCCCTTCCAGAACGCCTCTGCGCCTGCTGCTGGCCAGTGCCGTGCTGCTGCTCGCAGCCTGCGGTGGCGGTGACGGCGAAGCACCGCCGGCCGCGGCGGGCTCACCCGCCGACACCACAGGCCCCGTGGTCACCATCACCGACAACGTGCTCGGTGCCACGGCCACCGGCGACGTGCTCTTCAGCTTCGGCTTCAACGAGAACGTCGGCACCAGCTTCACGGTCGACGACGTAGTCGTTTCCGGCGGCACCAAGGGTGCCTTCACGCGCATCAACGGCACGAGCGCCACGCTGGTGGTGGTGCCCACGCCCAACACCACGGGCACGGTGGGCGTCAGCGTCGGTGCCAACACCGTGCAGGACGCCAGCGGCAACGGCAACGCCGTCACCACGGCGCAGCAGGCCTACGACACGGTGCTGCTCACGCAGATGTCGCTGCCTGTGAGCTTCAATGCCGTCGACATCGGCTACGGCCTGGTCGGCTTCGGCGGCGCCGAGGCGTCCACGATCGTGACCGACCCGACCGATGCGGCCAACAAGGTCGCCCGCGTCGTGCGTGCGGCCGGTGCCGAAGTCTTTGCCGGCACGACCATCACCGACACCCGCGGTGGCGTGCAGCGGGGCTTCTCTCCGAAGATCCCGTTCAACACCACCGACACCCGCCTGTCGGTGCGCGTGTGGTCGCCCGACGCCGGCATCCCGGTGCGCCTGAAGGTCGAGGACAGCACCGACCCGAACAAGTCGGTCGAGACCGAAGCCACGGTCACGACGGCCGCCGGCTGGCAGACGCTGACGTTCAACTTCGCGACCCAGGTCACGGGCACGGCGGCGCTGAACCTCAGCTTCAACTACAACAAGGCGACGATCTTCTTCGACTTCGGCCGCTCCAAGGCCACGGCGGTCGAGAAGACGTACTACTTCGACGACATCACCTTCGTGCCCGGCACCCCTGGCGGCGGTGGCGGTGGTGGCGGCGGCACGGGTGCCACGACCTCGATCAACTTCGAAGGCACGGCGCCCACCTTTGCCGGCTTCGGTGGTGCTGAAGACGCCAGCGTGGTGACCGATCCGACCGACGCGACCAACAAGGTGGCCCGCGTCATCAAGAGCGCCTCGGCCGAACTCTGGGCCGGCACGACAATCTCCACGGCAGCCGGCAACTCGATCCCGCGCATCGGCTTTGCGACCGGGAACACCACGATCACGGCGCGGGTGTGGTCGCCGGTGGCCGGCATCCCGGTGCGCATGAAGGTCGAGAACGCGGCCGACCCTACCCAGTCGGTCGAGACCGAGGCCACCGTCACCACCGCCAGCGGCTGGCAGACCCTGAGCTTCAACTTCGCCAATCAGGCTGCGGGTACGGCGGCACTCAACCTGTCCACCACCTACACGCGTCTGTCGGTGTTCTTCAACTTCGGCACGACGGGTGCAACGACCGGGGCACGCACCTACTACATCGACGACATCGTCTACCCGTCGATCTGACGCCTTCGCACGGCCTTTGCCGAACCAGCGGCGGCAACCCCGGGGCCGCTGGCCATAATGGTGCATGACGATCTTCTATTGGGTCATGGGCGTGCTGATCATCGGCACGCTGGCGCCGGCGGCGATGTACTTCGTGCTCTACCTGGTCACGGGTGAGCCGGCCTGCGACCGCCGTGCCCGCGGCTTCTGGGTGGCCTCGCGCGTGTTCGCGCTGCTGGGCTTCAACGTGCTCGTGTGGGGGCACGTCGTGTACGGCCTGTGGAGCATCTGGCGCGGCTGAGCGCCGTGCCTCAGCCTGCTCACATCGGCGCGTCGTCCCCGGGCGACGTCTGGCGGCGGATGCGCACCGGCGCCTTGCGCGCTGGGGCGGGCTCGGCGGCTGGCGCGGCGCCACCGCCCAGGGCCAGCAGCACGGCGTCGCCGGCTTCCTCGGGCCTGCGGCCGGGCACCGAGGGCTCGTCCTTGATGACACGCGTGTACGGCGCCAGGATGCTGACCAGCTGGCCGAAGACCTTGGGGTTGCCCGCCACCACCTCGCGCTGGTGCAGGTAGTCGCTCTCGCCGGCAAAGTTGCCGATCAGGCCGCCGGCCTCGGTGATCATCAGCGAGCCCGCGGCCACGTCCCAGGGGTTCAGGCCGGTCTCGAAGAAGCCGTCGTAGTAGCCCGCGGCCACGTAGCAGAGGTCCAGGGCAGCCGCACCCGGCCGGCGCAGGCCGGCGCAGGACTGCATCACCTCTTCGAACATCTTCACGTAACGCTTGAAGTTGTCGCCGCGGCGGAACGGGAAGCCCGTGCCCACGAGCGAATCGGACAAGCGCGTGCGCTTGCTGACGCGCAGGCGCCGGTCGTTGAGGAAGGCGCCGCGGCCCTTGCTGGCGATGAACAGGTCGTTGCGCGTCGGGTCGTAGACGACGGCCTGCTGCACCTGCCCGCGCACGGCCAGCGCGATGCTGACGGCGTAGACCGGGAAGCCATGCAGGAAGTTGGTGGTGCCGTCCAGCGGATCGATGATCCAGACGTACTCGCTGTCGCGCGCGCCGTGCTCGCGGCCGCTTTCTTCGGCCAGGATGCCGTGCCCCGGATAGGCATCGAGCAGGGTCTCGATGATCACGGCTTCGGCGTGGCGATCGACTTCGGAGACGAAGTCGTTCGGGCCCTTGCTGCCGATCTTGAGCACGTCGAGGTCGAGCGCGGCGCGGTTGATGATCGACCCCGCCGAACGAGCCGCCTTGACGGCGATGTTGAGCATGGGGTGCAGGGCTTGCGACATGGTGGCTTCGGGGTGGGGGCAGCGGGCAACGGTTGGAAAAGAGCGCGCGGCCGGAGAATGCAGCTTCCGACCGCGAGAAAACCCTCGATTCTAGACGCCCGCACTGCGGCCGACAGCCTCCTCTCATGAGCCTTCCTGCCGACTCCACCCGCTTCGTGCTCGTGCGCCCGAGCCATGCCGGCAACGTCGGCGCCGCGGCGCGCGCGATCAAGGTGATGGGCTTCGCCGATCTGGTGCTGGTGGCGCCGCGCTTTGCCGATGTGCAGCAGCATGCCGACGCCGTGGCCATGGCCAGCGGCGCCGCCGACGTGCTGGCCGCCGCCCGCATCGTGGACTCGCTGGCCGAGGCGCTGGACGGCATCACCTGGGCCTGCGCCACGGCCATGACGCCGCGCGACTTCGGCCCGCCCACCTTCGCGCCGCGCGAGCACCTGCCGGCACTGGCGGCGCAGGGCCACCGCGTGGCCTTCGTCTTCGGCCGCGAGCGCACCGGCATGGACAACGCCGATGTCTACCGCTGCCATGCCTGCCTGAGCATCCCGAGCAATCCGGATTACGGCTCGCTCAACCTCTCGCAGGCGGTGCAGTTGCTGGCCTACGAGTGGCGGCAGGCGCTGGGCGGGTGGCCCGTGGTGGCCGCCGCGCCCGCGGTGCGGGCGGCGCCGCTGGCCGACGGCGCCGCCGTGCAGGGCGCGCTGGCGCATTGGCAAGCGGTGCTGGAGCGCATCGGCTTCCTCGACCCGGCCGCCCCGACCAAGCTGATGCCGCGCCTGAACCAGCTGCTGAACCGCACGCAGCTCACGACCGACGAGGTGCACATCCTGCGCGGCATTGCGCGCGCCGCCGAGCAGGCCGCCGCTGCGGCACCCCTGCCACGAACCCCTGCCGAACGAGGTAAGCAGGGTTGAACGGCGCTGACTAAACTCCGCCCATGTTTGCCCGCCTGCGCGAAGACATCGCCTGCATCCTCGAGCGCGACCCCGCCGCGCGCTCGCGCTGGGAGGTGCTCACCTGCTACCCGGGTCTGCACGCGCTCGTCATGCACCGCTGGGCGCATGCGCTGTGGCAGCGCGGCCTGCGCTGGCCGGCGCGCTTCGTGTCGCACCTGGCGCGCTGGTTCACCGGCATCGAGATCCACCCCGGCGCCACCATCGGCCGCCGCGTCTTCATCGACCACGGCATGGGCCTCGTCATCGGCGAAACCGCCGAGGTCGGCGACGAGTGCACGCTGTACCACGGCGTCACGCTCGGCGGCACCTCGCTCGAGAAGGGCGCCAAGCGCCACCCGACGCTGGGCCGGGGCGTCATCGTCAGCGCCGGCGCCAAGGTACTGGGCGGCTTCACGGTCGGCGACGGCGCTCGCGTCGGCTCCAACGCGGTGCTGCTGCAGGCGGTGCCTGCGGGCGCCACCGCGGTGGGCATTCCGGCGCGCATCCTGGCCAAGAGCGCCGATGGCGAGCGCGAGCGGGCCGCCGCCAAGCTGGGCTTCTCGGCCTACGGCCTGACGCAGGGCGACGACCCCGTGGCGCAGGCCCTGAAGGGCCTGATCGACCACGCCGGCAGCCACGAGCAGCAGATCGCGCTGCTGTGGCAGGCCATCGAGAAGCTCTCTGCGCGCTCGCGCGAACTGCCGCTCACCGACTGCGTGCCGCTGGAGGCCCGCACCGAGGCCGACTTCGACGGCGAGCGCTTGAGCCGCCTCGTCAAATAGTTCCTCAGCGGCTGTTCTCGACCCGCCGCGCCAGCGGCGCCATGGTGTTCTTGGCCAGCGCGACGCGGTCGCTCAGGTCCTTCGGCGGCATCGGGCGGCCGAACAGGTAGCCCTGGGCATTGCGGCAGCCCATGCGGTGCAGCGTCGTGGCCTGCAGCTCGGTCTCCACGCCCTCGGCCACGGTGTCCACGCCCAGGCTGCGCGACAGGCCGATGATCGCGGCGACGATCTTTGCGCTCTCGGGCTTGTCGATCGTGTCCACGAAGCTGCGGTCGATCTTGATGCGGTCGAAGGTCATCTCGGCCAGGTAGCTCAGGCTCGAGTAGCCGGTGCCGAAGTCGTCCAGCGTCACCGTCATGCCGGCCCTCTTGAGCGCCAGGATCACCGCACGGGCACGGGCGGTGTCGTTGACGAGGGCGGTCTCGGTCAGCTCGACGTCGAATCGGCTGGGCGGGACACCCGCCTCGTGCACGATGGCCAGCAGCTGTTCCACGAGCTCGGGGTTCTCGATCTGCTGCGGCGCCACGTTGATCGACAGCCGCCAGTTCGGCGGAAAGCGCTCGATGTCGCGGCAGGCGGCGCGCAGCAGCGCAAAGGTCAGCGGCGCGATCTGGCCCGAGGTCTCGGCCACGGCGATGAACTTGTCGGGGGTGAGCAGCCCGCGTTCCGGATGGCGCCAGCGGCACAGCATCTCCATCGAGCTGACGTTGCGCCGCTCCAGCCCGACGATGGGCTGGTAGAAGGGCACGAGCTGGCCGGTGGCGATGCCTTCGCGCATCTCCTGCTCGAGCGTGTGGCGCTCGGCCAGCAGCTCGTCGCGGCGGGCGTCGTAGTGGTGCACGAGGTTGCGGCCGCCCTGCTTGGCGCGGTACAGCGCCGAGTCGGCCTTGCGCAGCAGTTCGTCGGCCGTGTGGGCGTCGGCCGGGAAGGTGGCGATGCCGACGCTGGCGCCGATCGAGACCGAGAGATCGCCGAACTGCATCGGTTCCGACAGCCGCTCGACGATGCGCTCGGCCGTGGCGCGAGGGCCGATGGAGCCCGGCCGCCCGGGCACGACGACGACGAATTCGTCGCCACCGTAGCGGGCGCGCAGGTCGTCGGGCGCCAGGCACAGGCGCAGCCGGCGGGCCACTTCCTTGAGCACCATGTCGCCGACCATGTGGCCATGGCGGTCGTTCACGGGCTTGAAGCGGTCGAGGTCGACCATCAGCACGGCCATCGTCTCGCCAGCGGCGCCGGCACGCGCCATGCGCGCGTGCATGGTGTCGTGCAGGCCGGCGCGGTTGTCCAGGCCGGTGAGCAGGTCGGAGCTGGCCATGCGCTGGATGTGCACCTCGGCCTCGCGCAGCGTGCCTCGAGTGTGGTCTAGCCGCCGCGACAGCCGGCCCCAGAGCATGGCGCCGGCCAGCAGCGCCATGAGCACGGCACCGCCGCTCATCAGCCAACCGCGCTGCTCCAGGCGCGCCAGCTCGGCCCTGTTGGCCGCCAGTGAAGCGCCTGTGAGCTCTGCGTTGGCCTCGGCCAGCAGGCGGCTGTGGCGGCCGTAGCGTTCACCGTCGAACAAGGCCCGCGCCGAGGCATGGGCACCGCTTTTCATGGCGTCCAGCGCCGAGGCCCGCATGCGAGCGATCTCGGCCGCGGCGGCCGCGGTCTTGCTGCGGTACTGCTCGGCCACCGCCAGCGGCGCCAGCAGGGCGGCGTGCTCGACGGTCTGCCCGACCTGATCGACCAACCGGTCGTAGCGGTCGATCCAGGCCCGGTCGCCGGTCAGCGAGGCGGTCTGCGCGGCCTGCCACAACTGCTGCTCCGCCACGTGCAGGCGGCCGGCGACCTCGTGCGCGGTGCCCAGTCGCTCGGCGGCTCGGGCCAGGGCCTCGGCCGTCCAAAGCCGCTCTGCCAGCAGCACGGCTGTCCACAGTGCCGCCCCGGCCAGCGTGATGGCCACCGCGCGGCGCGCCTGCCGCATCGTCGCCTCGACGATCGAGACAGACGGCAGCAGCGGCGCCAGTGGCTCGCTGGGTGCGGGTGAGGGCACGGGCATGGATGAAGGCGGACGGAACGCTCCTGCCTTCGATATCGGACACCGCCGCGGCCGGCTTGAGCCGCCGGCGATGCCGGCCAGGGCCGACGGTGCCTATGTCACTGACGGTGGCGGCCGCTGCGCCGACTTCGGCCGGAAGGCCCGGCACACGCTGTCGTCGGTTTCGAGGTAGGGCCCGCCGATGAGATCGATGCAGTAGGGCACCGCGGCAAAGATGCCCGGCACCGGTGGCGTGGCCGAAGGCAGGCCTTGCAGCGTCTCGGCGATGGCCTTGGGCTGGCCCGGCAGGTTGATGATGAGCGCGCGGCCGCGGATCACCGCCACCTGGCGCGACAGGATGGCCGTGGGCACGAAGGCCAGCGAGATCTGCCGCATCTGCTCGCCAAAGCCGGGCATCAGCCGGTGGGCCACGGCCATGGTGGCTTCGGGCGTCACGTCGCGCGGGGCCGGGCCGGTGCCACCGGTCGTCAGCACCAGGTCGCATCGGGCCTGGTCGACAAGCTCGATCAGCGCGGCCGAGATGCCGTCCTGCTCATCGGGGATCAGACGCTCGACCCAGTCCACGGGGTTCTTCAGCGCGCGGCCGAGCCAGTCCTTCAGCGCCGGCAGGCCCTTGTCTTCGTAGACACCGGCCGAGGCGCGGTCGCTGATCGAGACGATGCCGATGCGCACGGTGTCGAAGGGCAGGCTCACGGCGCATCCTCGTCGTCGGGCGAGCCTTCGTCGCCAGAGGTTGGCGCGGCGCCGGCCATGGCGGACTTGATGAACTGGAACAGCTCACGGTGGCTCTTGGGCTGCCGCGCCTCGGGCACGACGGCGTCGCGGCGGGCGGCCCGAACCAGGCTGCGCAGCTGCTGGGTGTCGGTGTCGGCGAACTCCTGCATCCAGCGCGTCAGGGCGTCGTCGTCGGCCAGCAGCTCGGCGCGCCAGCGCTCGGCCTCGTGCAGCGCCAGCGTTTCCTTGGCCGAGCCGAGCTTGAAGGCGGCCACGGCCTCGCGCAGCGGTGCCTCGTCGGCTGCGCGCATGAGCTTGCCGACGAACTGGATCTGGCGCCGGCGGCCCTCGTGGCTCTTGGTGCGGCGGTAGGCGAGGATGGCGTCGCGCAGGGCCTCGGGCATGGGCGTGTCGGCCAGGCGCTGGTCGGGCAGGGCCGCGACCTCCACGCCGAGCGCCTGCAGCTCGTGCGATTGGCGCTTCAGTGCCGACTTGCTGGGCCGGCCGTCGGCGTCGCCGGGGTCGGCATCGCCGTAGTGGACATCGACACCACGGTGCGGCGCGGCTTTGCGGGGCATGGGCAGGTGGGCTGGGCGCGCCAGAAGTGGGGGGCAAGCTCGCCAGGAAGCGAGGGCTATCATTGTTGCGCAGCTTCATATTGGTCCTCGAATGACGTCTTCACCGCGTGCCACTTCCGGTTTTGCCTTCGAGCAGGCGCAGTTCCAGCAGATCGTCGAAGACACGCTGAAGATCGCCGTCAGCCTTGGCGCCAGCGACGCCGGCGCCGAAGTGAGCGAAGGCGTGGGCCTGTCGGTGAGCGTGCGCAAGGGCGAACTCGAGAACGTCGAGCGCAACCGCGACAAGTCGCTTGGCGTCAGCGTCTACCTCGGCCAGCGCCGCGGCAACGCGAGCACGTCCGACTTCTCGCCGGCCGCCATTCGGCGCACCGTGCAGGCCGCCTTCGACATCGCGCGCTTCACTGCCGAAGACCCGGCCGCGGGCCTGCCCGAGGCAGTCGATCTGGCTTCGGCCGCCGAAGCCGCACGCGACCTCGACCTGTTCCACCCCTGGGCCATCGACGCCGCCGCGGCCGCCGAACTGGCCCGCCGCTGCGAAGACGCCGCCATGGCCGTCAGCCGCCGCATCACCAACAGCGAAGGCGCGGGCGTCTCGGCGCAGCAGGCCCACTTCTGGGCCGGCAACACACGCGGTTTTCGTGGCGGCTATGCGAGTTCGCGCCACTACCTGTCGGTGTCGCCGATCGCGGGCAAGGGCCGCGAGATGCAGCGCGACGGCTGGTACACGAGCATGCGCGACGCCAGCGAGCTCGCCAGCCCCGAGGTCGTGGGCCGTTACGCCGCCGAGCGCGCACTGGCCCGCCTGAAGAGCCGCCGCGTCGCCACCGGCGAGGTGCCGGTGCTGTTCGAAAGCACCGTGGCCGCCGGGCTGCTGGGCGCCTACGTGCAGGCCACCTCGGGCGGCGCGCTGTACCGCAAGGCCAGCTTTCTTGAAGGCTGCCTCGGCAAGGCGGTGCTGGCCTCGCACATCGACATCGAAGAAGACCCGCACCTGCTCAAGGGCAAGGGCAGCGCGCCCTTCGATGACGAAGGCGTGCGCACACGGGCGCGGCGCGTCGTCGAGGGCGGCGTCGCCCAGGGCTACTTCCTCAGCAGCTACTCGGCGCGCAAGCTCGGCATGAAGACCACCGGGCATGCCGGCGGTTCGCAGAACCTGGTGATGACGAGCCGCCGCACGAAGCGCCGCGATGACCTCGAGTCGATGATCCGCAAGCTGCACCGCGGCCTCTTCGTGACCGAGCTGATGGGGCAGGGTGTCAACTACGTCACCGGCGACTACTCGCGCGGCGCCGCCGGCTTCTGGGTCGAGGGCGGGCAGATCGCGTTCCCGGTGCACGAGGTCACCATTGCGGACAACCTCAAGCGCATGTTCCGCGACATCGCCGCCATCGGCGCCGACGCTTACACGCAAGGTGGCAAGACCATCGGCTCGGTGCTGGTGCCCGGGCTCAAGCTCGCCGGCAACTGAGCGCCGCGCCGGCGGCCGTGGCGCCGCGGCCTCGGTGTTTGCCCTCAACTCAGCGTCGATTCAGTTTCGGCCCCTGACACTCGGCGCTGCCGGCGCTGCCGGCGCTGCCGGCGCTGCCGGCGCGAGCGCGGGCTCGGGCGTGTGTGCCGAAGCGGGAAAACCCCCCCAGACGCTGCATGGTCGATACCTAGAATTTCGCCGTTTGCCCAGGCACTTTTGCGTGCCCGGAATCACCTGATCGACACTGAGGAGATGATCATCATGGAACGTCGTTTGTTCGTTCGCAACGCGGGCCTGGCCGGGGTGCTGGCCGCCGGCACGGCACCGGCCATCGTGCACGCCCAGGCCAACCTGCGCTGGCGCCTGACCTCGGGTTTCCCGAAGGCGCTGGACACCATCTACGGCGCGGCCGAAACCTTCTCCAAGAAGGTCCGCGAGATGACCGGTGGCAAGTTCGAGATCTCGGTGCACGCCGCCGGTGAACTCGTGCCGATGCCTGGCCTCGTCGATGCCGTGCAGAGCGGCACGGTCGAGATGGGCCACACCGCCCCGTACTACTACTTCGGCAAGAACGACGCCTTCGCGCTGGGCTGCGCCATCCCCTTCGGCCTGAACAGCCGCCAGATGACGGCCTGGCAGTACGACGGCAACGGCCTGAAGCTGATGCGCGAGTTCTATTCGAACTACGGCTTCACCAGCTTCCCGATGGGCAACACCGGCGCGCAGATGGGCGGCTGGTACCGCAAGGAACTCAAGACCGTTGCCGACATGAAGGGCCTGAAGTTCCGCGTCGGCGGCTTCGCCGGCAAGGTGACCGGGCGCCTCGGGACCGTCTCGCAGAACATCCCCGGTGGCGAGATCTACCAGGCGCTGGAGAAGGGCACGATCGACGCCGCCGAGTGGGTGGGCCCGTACGACGACCAGAAGCTGGGCTTCTTCAAGGTCGCCCCGTTCTACCACTACCCGGGCTGGTGGGAAGGTGGCCCGCAGCTCGACCTGTACGTCAACCAGAAGGCCTTCGACGGCCTGAGCGCCGAGTACAAGGCCATCATCGAAGGCGCTGCGGCCTTTGCCCATACCGAGATGCAGGCCAAGTACGACTACCGCAACCCCGCAGCGCTGAAGCAGCTGCTGGGCAACAAGACCAAGCTCGTGGCCATGCCCAAGCCCATCATGGACGCGGCCTTCAAGGAAGCCATGGCGCTGTACAGCGAGCTGAGCGCGTCGAACCCGGCGTGGAAGAAGATCTACGACGACTACAGCAACTACCGCCGCGAAGCCAACCAGTGGTTCCGCTTCACCGAGGCGCGTTTCGACAACTTCATGCAGACCGCCAAGCTGTGATGCCGCAGCGCCGCTGACCGCGGCGCCAGGTCACCGCAAAGAAGAGGGCCCCGCAGTGCGGGGCCCTTTGCTTTGTCGAGAAGCCGGGGCCGTGGCGCCCCGGCTCGGGCCTCAGGGTTTCTTGCCCGCGGCGGCATCCTTCTTCATTTCTGCCTCGAGCAACTTGGCCGGGTCCTGCTCGGCGGCTTCGCCTTCGCCCGGCTCGCTGGCGGCATCGGCCGCGGGGTCGGCAGAATCCTCCATGGGCGGTGGCGCGGCATCTTGCAGCGCCTTCTCGGCGTCGATCACCTCGGTCTTGGCGATCCCACCCGATACCAGCTCGGGGTACGCGATCACGACCGCCACCATGATGAGCTGCAGGATGATGAAGGCGATCGAGCCCTTGTAGATCTGCGCTGTCGTGACGGCCGGGATGCGCTCGCCGGTGACGCGGTCGTTGTAGTCCTTCTTGGCCGCCACGCTGCGCAGGTAGAAGAGGGCAAAGCCGAAGGGCGGCGTAAGGAACGAGGTCTGCAGGTTCATCGCCAGGATGACGCCGAACCAGATGAGGTCGATGCCCATCTTGTCGGCCACGGGCGCCAGGATGGGCACCACGATGAACGCGATCTCGAAGAAGTCGATGAACATGCCGAGGATGAACACCAGCAGGTTCACCACCAGCAGGAAGCCGAGTTGGCCACCGGGCAGCTTGTCGAACAGGTGCTCCACCCAGAAGTGGCCGTCGGCGGCGTTGAACGTGAAGCTGAAGACGGTCGAGCCGATCAGGATGAACATCACGAAGACGCTCAGCTTGGCCGTGCTGTCGAGCGCCTGCTTCAGCGTCTTGAAGTTCAGCCGCCGCCGCGCCACCGCCATGATCAGCGCGCCCACGGCGCCCATCGCGCCGCCCTCGGTGGGCGTGGCCACGCCGAGGAAGATGGTGCCCAGCACCAGGAAGATCAGCACCAGCGGCGGGATCAGCACGAAGGTGACCTGCTCGGCCAGCTTGGACAGCAGGCCAAAGCGCAGCACGCGATTGGCCAGCGCCAGCGCCAGCGCCAGGAACGACGAGATGGTCAGCGACAGGATCAGCGTCTCGTCGCCCGGCGCCGGCGTGGTGCGGCCGATCCAGCCGTTGATCATCTGCTCGTGCACCTGGCTCCAGCCCCACCCGGCCGCGGCGCACACCACCAGCAGCAGCAACAGCGAACGATGGCCCGAGGCGCCGGTGCTCTCACGGTAGATGCGCGCCTCGGCCGGCAGGGCCGGCACCCACTTGGGCTTGATGAAGGCCACCGCCATGATGAACAGCAGGTACAGGCCCACCAGCATGAGGCCCGGGATCAGCGCGCCGGCGTACATGTCGCCGACGGAACGGCCCAATTGGTCGGCCAGCACGATGAGCACCAGCGACGGCGGTATCGCTTGCGCCAGCGTGCCGCTGGCGGTGATGACGCCGGTGGCGATGGTGCGGTTGTAGCCGTAGCGCAGCATGATGGGCAGCGAGATCAGGCCCATCGAGATGACGGCCGCCGCCACCACGCCCGTGGTCGCCGCGAGCAGCGCGCCCACCAGCACCACGGCCACGGCGAGGCCGCCGCGCAGCGGGCCGAACACCTGGCCCACGGTCTCGAGCAGATCCTCGGCCATGCCGGATCGCTCGAGGATGATGCCCATCAGCGTGAAGAACGGAATCGCCAGCAGCGTGTCGTTCTGCATGATGCCGAACACGCGCAGGGGCAGGGCGCCGAAGAGGTTGGTGTCGAAGAGGCCGACTTCCATGCCGACGAAGCCGAACAGCAGCCCGGTGGCCGCCAGGCCGAAGGCCACCGGGATGCCGGTGAGCAGGAAGCACAGCAGGCCCGCAAACATCAGCGGGACGAAGTTCTGGGCGATGAAGGCGGTCATGGTTCAGGCCTTCCCGTCGCGGCCGGCAGCGGGTTGATTTTGGGTGGTGGGCGGCACGCGGTCGACGTCCGACACATCGATGCCGGCCTTCGCTGCGAGTTCTTCGGCCAGCAGTTCCTCGTCGCTCTTGTCTTGCTCGACGCTGAACGGCTCGGCGCGGTGGCCGGTCAGGAACGCCACGCGCTTGATCAGTTCCGAGGCCGCTTGCAGCGCCAGCAAGGAAAAGCCCAGCGGGATGAGCAGCATCACCGGCCAGCGGATCAGCCCGCCGGCGTTCTGGCTCATCTCGCCCGAGGTCCAGGCGCGTTCGAACACCGGCCACGACAGGTTGATCAGGATGATCGACAGCGGAATCGTGAACAGCACGATGCCCAGGATGTCGATGATGGTGTTCGTGCGCTTGCTCAGCTTGGTGCTGATGAAGTCGATGCGCACGTGGGCGTTCTTCAGGAACACATAGCCCGAGCCCAGCATGAACACGGCCGCGAACAGGTACCACTGGATCTCGAGATAGGCGTTCGAGCCGATGTCGAAGGCCTTGCGCATGACCGCGTTGCCGGTGCTGATGAGCACCGCGGCCAGGATCAACCACATGATGAGTTTGCCGATCCACTCGTTGAGTGTGTCGACGAGCCCCGAAATCTTCAGCAGTCCGCCCACGCTTGCGTCTCCGTCTCTTCGAGTAATGGCCGCCCTGCGCGCAGCACGGCGCAGGGTCGGTGATTCTAGGAACGCAGATGATGCGAGCAGGCCCTGAAAACCCGCTGAACGGGCAAGCCGCGACGGGCCGTGACGCGGCTAGAGCGTCTGGGCGGCGGTGTACAGCCGGGTCGAGCGCGCGCCCGAGCGGCAGAAGGCCAGCAAGGGGCGAGGCAGTTCGGCCAGCAGCACGGCGAACGCCGCGATCTGCTCCGGCGATTGCCAGCCGCCGTCGACCGGCAGATGCCGGTACTCGAGGCCGGCCGCACGGGCGGCGGCTTCGATGTCGGCACTGCTGGGCTGACCGGGGCCATGTTCGTGATCGGGGCGGTTGTTGACGACGCTCCTGAAGCCGGCGGCGGCGGCTTCGGCCATGGCCGCCGGGCTGAGTTGCCCGGCCACGCACACATCGGCGGCGATGGCGCGCAGGCTGGCTGCACTGAGATGGGGCGTGGCGCTCATGGCGGTGCGTTCTCGCGTCCGTGCTTCAGCGGCTCAGTGCGGCCTTGACGGCCGCCGAGACCTGCGCCATCTCGGCGTTGCCGGCCAGGCGGGTCTTGGCTGCGGCCATCACGCGGCCCATGTCGCCCGGGCCGCTGGCGCCGAGTTCGGCCACCAGCGCAGCCACGGCCGCAGCAACCTCCTCGGCCGACAGCCGCGCCGGCAGGTAGGCCTGCAGCACCGTCACCTCAGCGGCCTCCTTGGCCACCAGATCGGCCCGTGCGGCCTGCTCGAAGGCGGCGATGCTGTCGCGGCGCTGCTTGATCAGCTTGTCGACGATGCCGACCACCGCAGCGTCGTCGAGCACGATGCGTTCGTCGACCTCGCGCTGCTTCATCGCGGCCAGCAGCATGCGGATCGTCGACAGGCGGTCGGCGTCCTTGGCGCGCATGGCGGCCTTCATGTCGTCCTGGATGCGGTCCTTCAGCGTGCTCATGTCGGTGGGCTCTTCGAGATTGTCCAACGAGACAAGCCCGCCACGGACGTTCCGCGCGGGCTTGGCTCGGTATCGATACCGGCGCCGGCGGGTGCCGGCAGCGGCATCAGTACATCTTCTTGGGCAGCTGCATGCTGCGCACGCGCTTGAAGTGGCGCTTCACGGCGGCCGCCTTCTTGCGCTTGCGCTCGGACGTCGGCTTTTCGTAGAACTCGCGGGCGCGCAGCTCGGTCAGCAGGCCGATCTTCTCGATGGTGCGCTTGAAGCGGCGCAGGGCGACATCGAAAGGTTCGTTCTCTTTGACGCGGATCGTGGTCATGGGTTGCGGGGCTGCTCTCGCAAAGGCCCGGGTGTTCGCAATCGGATGATGCGTGAAGGATCGGGAGGGTGACACGGCGCAAACCGCCACCCGACAAGGCTCGCCGGAATCCGGCAAAGCCCGCGATTATAGGCAGGAAACCGGCGCGTGGGCATCGCTCGGCGTGACGGTGGCCCAGGCCGTGCGCTCGACCAGCCCCGCCAGCCGGCGCAGCGGCTGCGGCGTCGGACGCACGCCCGACAGCAGTTCCTGCACGAACAGCGCGGTGGCGGCGGCGCCGGTGTCGTGCGGCAGGGGTGTCCATCCGGCCGGGGATTCGTCAGGGGCGGGGGCGGCCAGGTCGGCGCGGAACTGGCCGCCGATCCAGACCTCGGCCTGGGGGCCGTGGTGCGGATCGGTGATCGGCGCTCCCACCAGCAGCAGGACGGCCGCGCCGCTGCGGGCGGCCCAGTCTGCCGCGCTGCGCGCGCTGCCCGGGGCGTTGCAGGGCAGCACACGCAGGCAGGGGCGCAGGCCCTGGGGCGCCATGAGTTGCCATTGCACGCCCGCGGGCAGCCGGCCAGCAGCCAGGGCCGAGGTTGCGACGACGGCAGGTTCGCGCCGAGCCCAGCGGTCGGTGACGTGGCCAGCGTCGCTGGCGGGGCAGATGCCCAGGCTGTGCAGCACCTCGGCCGCGCCGCCGCCGCCCTGGCTGGCGCCGGGGCCGTGCACCAGCACCGAGAGCCCTTCGCGGGCCAGCCAGAGCGCCAGCCATGGCACGAGGGCCGGGCCTGCGATCGTCCTGGCGAGCCGGGGCGACGCCGTTACCGCGGCGTCGGGCAGCACGATGAGCGGTCCTTCGCCCGGCAGGCTCAGCGCGCCGGACTCGTCATGTTCGCGTTCGATGGCCATGGCCTGACGCCCGAGTTGTCTCCTCATCGGGCTTCGCAAGTTGCGGGCCCGACGAGGTCTGGCGGTCGATTGCCCCTCAGTTTCGGGCCTTGAGGTCCACAAGCTAGGGGACACAATGCGCGAGCCCCTTGCGGGGCCCGGCGTGGCCCACCAAGATGGGGCACGCGCCGCCCGTCGGGGCGCTGGCAAGCCGCCGCCGCCCCCTTCGACCGGAACGCCGCATGTTGCCCACCCTCCACGAGTCGCCCGCAAAGACCAGCCCCGCCGCCGACAGCGCTGCTGCAGCGGCCTTGCTGCTGCCCTTGTGGCTGGCGCGGCACGACGCCTGGGCGACCGTGAAGGACCTCGAAACCGGCCGCTACCTGCACGCCGACGCGGGCCTGGCCGAGCAACTGGGGCTGGCGGCCGGCGGCCTGGTCGGCCGCACCGACGGCGAACTCTTCGACAGCTCGATCGCCGCGGCGCTGCGGGCCTCCGAGCAGACGGCGCTGGCCCAGGGTGCCGCGCTGTTTGCCGAGCACCAGTTCGAGTTCGGCGGGCGCCGGCACGATTTCGAGGTCATGCGCCTGGTGCTCGACACCGCCGACCGCCGCCAGCTGGGCGCCATCTGGCACGACCGCACGACCACGCGCCTGCGCGATCAGCAGTTGCGCTCGGCGCTGGAGCAGATCGAGCAGCAGCAGCGCGAGCACGAGCGGCTGCGCCGTGAGGTGGCCGATCTCGCGTTGCGCGATCCGGCCTCGGGCCTGCACCACCGGGCCCACTTCGAAGAGCAGTTGCGGCGCGAGGTCGACCTGTCGCAGCGGGAGCATCGCGAGTTTTCGCTGGTCTTGCTCGAACTGGACGAACCCAGCCCCAAGGTCGGGGCGCTGGGCACGGCTGGCGAACGTGCGGTGCTCGAAGCCATGGGCCGGCTGCTGCGCGGGGGCACGCGGGCCATGGACGCGTCGTGCCGCTGGGGCGATCGCCGCTTTGCCGTGCTGTTGTCGGGCGTGGGGCTGGCCACGGCGCACAGCCGGATGGAAGGTCTGCGCCGCAAGTGCGCGACGCAGATCGTGGTTCACGAAGGCCAGGAGATCGGCTTCACCACCGCCGTGGGCGTGGCCAGCTTTCCGCACACCGCGCACTCGCAGGAGGCCTTGCTCGAGGCGGCGCTCGCCGCGCTCGACGAGGCTCGGCGTCGCGGTGGCAACGCCGTCACGCTGGCGGCGATCCGTTTCGATGCGGTCTGAACGGCCGGCGCGGCCTCAGCCCTCGAGCAGCCGCAGCACGGCGTGCCACTCGGCCGCCTCGACCGGCGTGATCGACAGCCGGTTGCCCCGCTGCAGCACACGCATCGTGGCCAGCGCAGGTGCCTGCCGCATCTCATGCAGCGGCAACAGCCGCGTCTTGCGGTCCAGGCGCACGTCCACCTTCAGCCAGCGCGGTGCCTCGCGCGTGGACTTCGCATCGAAGTAGGGGCTGGCGGGATCGAACTGCGTCTCGTCGGGCCCGAGGCCGCCTGCGACGTGGGCGAGGCCGGCGATGCCCGGCTCGGCGCACGACGAGTGATAGAAGAGCACGCCATCGCCCCGCTGCATGGCGTCGCGCATGAAGTTGCGCGCCTGGTAGTTGCGCACCCCCGTCCAGGGCAGTGTCTGCGAGGGCGCGGCGGCGAGGTCGTCGATCGACGCCTCGTCAGGCTCGCTCTTCATCAGCCAGTAAGGCATCGCTGCTGGCGTGTGGGCTGTGGAGGGTGTCCGCCGTGACCCGTGAGCCGCATTCCTGAACCCTCAGGGAAGTTCAGGTGGGCGAGGTCAGCCAAGCTTCGGGTTCATCTGACGCGAGACGATCACACCAGCCTGGCAATGTTCCAAGCCCTGGCTCAATGAGCATCGGTCCAAGGAAATATAGAACTCACGCAATCACGACGGACGAAGCCATTCTAGGCATCGCGCAAGGCCTTGTGCGGGCCACGATGTCACAACAACTGGCCGTCTTCGTTCAAGGCCGCGTCGAGCCGCGCCACGAGGCTGGCGAGCTGGGCCGAAGGCGGCGCCGGGGCCGGATCGGCCTGGGTGTCGGATGCGTCCGGCGCGGCCTTCGCCGGGCCTTGCTCGGCCAGCTGGTAGGCCAGGTTCAGCGCCGCCAGCACGGCGATGCGTTCGCGGGCGCGCACCTTGCCGCCGTCGCGGATGTTGCTCATCTCGCGGTCGACCGCCGCCACCGCCCGGGCCAGCAGCGCCTCGCCGCCTTCCGGGCAGCCCAGCACGTAGACCTGGCCGAGGATGGACACCTCCATCTGCTTCATGCCGAGGGCTCCCGGTCGGTGCGGGCGGCAGCGCCTTCGGCCGGCAGCCGGGTGAGCAGGCCGTCGATGCGCCCGCGCGCCGCAGCCAGCCGTGAACGAAGGCTGTCGCGCTCGGCTGTCATGGTGGCGAGCTGCTGCTCGATCAGCGCATTGGCACGCTTGAGCTCCTGGTGCCGCAGCACCAGGCGATCGATCCGTTCGGCGAGGTCATCGAGCGTGTGGGCCATCACCATCTCCCCTCGGGGCATTGTAGGGACGCGTCAGGCCGGCAGGCGCCGGCCTTCGTCGCACCAGGGCCACACCGCGCAGGCGCTGCAACGGGGCGAGCGCGCCGTGCACACATAGCGGCCGTGCAGGATGAGCCAGTGGTGCGCGTGTTCGCCGTAGCGCGCCGGGACCCGCTTGATCAGCCGCGCCTCGACCTGCGCCACGTTGGCGCCCTTGGCCAGACCGGTGCGGTTGCCGACGCGGAACACGTGCGTGTCCACCGGCATCGTCGGCTCGCCGAAGGCGACGTTGAGCACGACGTTGGCCGTCTTGCGGCCCACGCCCGGCAGCGCCTCGAGCGCCTCGCGGTCGCGCGGCACCTCGCCGCCGTGCTGCTCGATCAGGATGCGGCAGGTGGCGAGCAGGTTCTTCGCCTTCGTGCGGTACAGGCCGATGGTGCGCACGAGCTCGGTCACCCGCGCCTCGCCCAAGGCCAGCATGCGCTGCGGGTTCGGTGCCAGCACGAAGAGGCGCCGGGTGGCCTTGTTCACGCCCACGTCGGTGGCCTGCGCCGACAGCAGCACCGCGGCGAGCAGCTCGAACACGCTGGAGAACTCCAGCTCGGTGCGCGGCTCGGGGTTGGCCGCGGCGAGCGTGGCGAAGAAGTGTTCGATGTCGTCAGGCTTCATCGGCGGGCAGAGGCGGAGGATCGGGTTGCAGGCGTGCCCGCACGCGCGCCAGCGCGGCTTCGACGACCGCGCGCTTGGCGTCGAGCGTGGCGGGGTCGGTGTGGCGGCTGGCGGCGGCCAGGTCCGCCAGCTTGTGTGCGGCCTTGGCGGCCAGGCGTTCGTCGTTGTCGCGGCGTTCGCGTTCGACGCGGGTGCGGTGGAAGCCGTAGCGCTGGCGGGCCTCGTCGGCCTGTGCGGGGCTCCAGGCGGCCCAGCCGGTGGCGCCCGGCGTCACGGGCTCCATCGAGATGCAGTCCACCGGGCAGGCCGGCACGCACAGCTCGCAGCCGGTGCACAGCGATTCGATCACCGTGTGCATGCGCTTGGGCGCGCCGATGATGCAGTCCACCGGGCAGGCCTTGATGCACAGCGTGCAGCCGATGCACCAGGCCTCGTCGATGACGGCCATGCCGCGCGCGGCTTCCTGGCCGTGCAAGGGGTCGAGAGGCAGCACCGGCTGCTGCGTCAGCGCGGCCAGGCGCTGGATGCCCTCGGCGCCGCCGGGCGGGCAGCGGTTGATGGGTGCCCGGCCCTCGGCGATGGCCTCGGCGTAGCGCCTGCAGTCGGGCTCGCCACAACGTGTGCACTGCGTCTGCGGCAGCGCGCCGTCGATGCGGTCGGCGAAAGAAGGCGGGGCGGGCACGGTCACCGCGGGGGATTATCCCGGCGGCAACCGGCGGTTCGAGCGTTCAGGCCGTGGTCGTGCGACCGCGGGCCTTGCGCGGCGCCGTCGTCGCCTTGCGCACGACAGGCGCGGCCTTGCCAGCCACTGGCGCCTCCACGGCCTCGACCGGCTTGGCCATAACGCCGGCCTCATCGAAGCGGGCGATGAAGTTGCGCACCTGCGGGTACACCTTCTCGCGCCAGCGGCGGCCCGAGAAGATGCCGTAGTGGCCAGCGCCTTCGGCCAGGTAGTGCAGGCTGCGGGGCTTCGGAATGCCGGTGCACAGGCCGTGCGCGGCCTCGGTCTGGCCGGCGCCGGAGATGTCGTCGAGCTCGCCTTCCACCGTCAGCAGCGCGGTGGCAGTGATGTCCTGCGGCCGCACCAGCTCGCCGTTCACCACCCAGGCGTTGTTGACGAGTGCGAAGTCCTGGAACACGGTCTTGATGGTGTCGAGGTAGTACTCGGCCGGCATGTCGAGCACGGCGTTGTACTCGTCGTAGAACTGGCGGTGCGACTCGGCGTTGTCGTCGTCGCCGCGGATGAGGTCGAGGAAGTAGTCGTAGTGGCTCGTCATGTGCCGGTCGGGGTTCATCGCCACGAAGCCGGTGTGCTGCAGGAAGCCGGGGTAGACACGACGGCCGGCGCCCGGGAAGTTCTGCGGCACGCGGAAGATGACGTTGTTCTCGAACCAGCTGTGACTCTTGTTCATCGCCAGGTTGTTGACGGCGGTCGGGCTCTTGCGGGCGTCGATGGGGCCGCCCATCATCGTCATCGTGCGCGGCGTGGGCTCGCCGCGGCTGGCCATCAGCGACACGGCGGCCAGCACCGGCACGGTGGGCTGGCAGACGCTGATCACGTGCGCGTCGCCGCCGCCGACGTGGCGGATGAACTCCTCGACGTAGGCCACGTAGTCATCCAGATGGAACGGGCCCACCTCGGCCGGCACCATGCGTGCGTCGGTCCAGTCGGTGATGTAGACCTTGTGGTCCTGCAGCAGGCTCTTCACGGTGTCGCGCAGCAGCGTGCTGTGGTGGCCCGACAGCGGCGCCACGACCAGCACCGTGGGCTGCGTCTTCATCAGCTCCAGCGTGGCGGTGTCGTCGCTGAAGCGCTTGAAGCGCAGCAGGCGGCAGAAGGGCTTGCTCACCGCCACCTGTTCCTGCACCGCGACGTTGGAGCCGCCGACCAGGGCCGAGGTGATGCCGAAGGGCGGCTTCTCGTACTCCTTGGCCAGGCGGTGCAGCAGGTCGAAGCCCGCCGAGACCCGCTGCGCCAACGGGGTGTGTGCAAAGGGCGAGAGCGGGTGGTCGTACAGCTTGGCGCTGGCGCTGGCGAACTCCGAGAACGGCGCCATCAAGGCGCGTTGGGTCTCGTAGAGGTGATAGAGCATGAAGAGCATCCTTCCGGTGTCGTTCGCGCCGGGTGACCGACTGTAATCGAACCATGCTGCAGTGCAGCATTTTTGTCGAGTCCACCTGTCACACGAACCTGTCGTGCCGACGGGCACTGCACCCGGATGGTGCCTGTTCGCGGCCGCGTCGAGCTGCGGAAAAGCCCGGTGTAGCGGCCGCCGGCCGGGCAAACGGCGCAGTCCTCAGCCCTTCATCACCGCCACCAGCGCCGACACCACCGTGTCGATGTTGCGGCTGTTGATGGCGGCCACGCAGATGCGGCCGGAGTCGACGCCGTAGACGCCGAACTCGTCGCGCAGCCGGTGCATCTGCGCCACCGACAGGCCGGAGTAGCTGAACATGCCCATCTGACGCGTGATGTAGGACAGGTCGCCACCGATGCCCGCCGAGGCCAGCCGCTCCACCAGCTGGCGGCGCGTGGCGGCGATGCGCTGGCGCATGCCGGTGAGCTCGTCTTCCCACATCGTGCGCAGCGCCGGCGTGTTGAGCACCGTGGCCACCACGGTGGCGCCGAAGGTCGGCGGGTTGCTGTAGTTCGTGCGGATCACGATCTTCAGCTGGCTCAGCACGCGGGCCGCTTCTTCCTTGCTGGCGCAGACGACGCTGAGCGCGCCGACGCGCTCGCCGTAGAGCGAGAAGCTCTTGCTGAACGAGGTGCTCACGAAGAAGGGCAGGCCGGTGGCCAGGAAGACCTGCACCGCGGCGCCGTCTTCGGCAATGCCGTGGCCGAAGCCCTGGTAGGCCATGTCGAGGAAGGGCACCAGGCCCCGGGCCTGGCAGGTGGCGGCGATGCGCTGCCACTGCTCGGGCGTGAGGTCGCAGCCGGTGGGGTTGTGGCAGCAGGCGTGCAGCACGACGATGGTGCCGGGCGCGGCGGCCGCCAGCGTAGCCAGCAGCTCATCGATGCGCACGCCGCGCGTGGCGGCGTCGTAGTACGGATAGCTCTCGACCTTGAAGCCGGCGTTGGTGAAGAGCGCGCGGTGGTTCTCCCAGCTCGGATCGCTGATCAGCACGGTGGCCGACGGCTCGACGCGGTGCAGCAGGTCGGCGCCCAGCTTCAGCCCGCCGGTGCCGCCGATGGCCTGCACGGTGGCGACGCGGCCGTCGCGCAGCACGGCGCTGTCGGCGCCGAACACGAGGCCCTGCACGGCCTTGTCGTAGGCCGCGATGCCGTCGATGGGCAGGTAGCCCTTGGCCTTGGGCGCCTCGAGCAGCTGGCGCTCGGCCTCGGCCACGCACTGGAGCACCGGCAGCTTGCCTTCGTCGTTGAAGTACACGCCGACACCGAGGTTCACCTTGCCCGGGCGCGTATCGGCGCCGAACTGCTCGTTCAGGCCCAGGATCGGGTCGCGCGGGGCCATCTCGACGGCCGAGAAGAGGAGGGGTGCTGCTGGCATGCTGGGGGGTGACTCGACGATGGAGGGGGAGGGTGCGTTACCCTTGCCGGTTGCCCGTGCCGATGGCAGCGGACCACGCTGTCGATTCTAGGTGCAAGGCCCAGGGAAACCCCGCATGACCGCTGCCACGCCCGCCGTTGCCGAAGCCCCTGACGAAGCCCCGCCGCAGGGCGAGTTCGTCAGCTTTCCGGGCTCGCCGTACCAGCTGTTCCAGCCCTACGCGCCGGCCGGCGACCAGCCCGAGGCCATCGCCAAACTCGTGGAAGGCATCGACGACGGCCTGACCTTCCAGACGCTGCTGGGCGTGACCGGCTCGGGCAAGACCTTCACGATGGCCAACGTCATCGCCCGCACGGGCCGCCCGGCCATCGTGTTTGCGCCCAACAAGACGTTGGCGGCGCAGCTGTACAGCGAGTTCCGCGAGTTCTTCCCGCGCAACGCCGTCGAGTACTTCGTCAGCTACTACGACTACTACCAGCCCGAGGCCTACGTGCCGCAGCGCGACCTGTTCATCGAGAAGGACAGCGCGATCAACGAGCACATCGAGCAGATGCGGCTGTCGGCCACCAAGAGCCTGCTCGAGCGGCGCGACGTCATCATCGTGGCCAGCGTCAGCGCCATCTACGGCATCGGCAACCCGGCCGACTACCACCAGATGGTGATGACGCTGCGCGTGGGCGACAAGGCCGGCCAGCGCGACGTGATCGCGCAGCTGATCCGCATGCAATACAAGCGCAACGAGATCGACTTCGGCCGCGGTTCGTTCCGCGTGCGCGGCGACACTATCGACGTGTTCCCGGCCGAGCACTCCGAGCTGGCGCTGCGCATCGAGCTGTTCGACGACGAGGTCGAGACGCTGTCGCTGCTCGACCCGCTCACCGGGCGCGTGCGCCAGAAGATCCCGCGCTTCACGGTCTACCCGAGCAGCCACTACGTCACGCCGCGCGAGCGCGTGGTCGACGCCATCGGCAGCATCAAGGACGAGCTGCGCCAGCGCCTGGACGAGTTCGTCAAGGCCGGCAAGCTGGTCGAGGCCCAGCGCCTGGAGCAGCGCACGCGCTTCGATCTCGAGATGCTGCAGGAGGTGGGCCACTGCAAGGGCATCGAGAACTACACGCGGCACCTGTCGGGCGCCAAGCCTGGCGATCCGCCGCCCACGCTGGTGGACTACCTGCCGGCCGACAGCCTGATGTTCCTCGACGAGAGCCACGTGCTGATCGGCCAGTTCGGCGGCATGTTCAACGGCGACCGCGCGCGCAAGACCACGCTCGTGGAGTACGGTTTCCGCCTGCCCAGCGCGCTGGACAACCGGCCGCTGAAGTTCGAGGAGTTCGAGCACAAGATGCGCCAGGCCATCTTCGTCAGTGCCACGCCGGCGGCCTATGAAAAGCAGCACGCCGGGCAGGTGGTGGAGCAGCTGGTGCGGCCCACCGGCCTGATCGACCCGCTGGTGGAGGTGCGCCGCGCCGCCACGCAGGTGGACGACGTGCTGCAGGAGATCCGCGAGCGCGTGAAGGTCAACGAGCGCGTGCTGATCACCACGCTCACCAAGCGCATGGCCGAGCAGCTGACCGAGTACCTGAGCGACAACGGCGTCAAGGTGCGCTACCTGCACAGCGATGTCGACACGGTCGAGCGCGTGGAGATCCTGCGCGACCTGCGCCTGGGCACCTTCGACGTGCTGGTGGGCATCAACCTGCTGCGCGAGGGCCTGGACCTGCCCGAGGTCAGCCTGGTGGCCATCCTCGATGCCGACAAGGAAGGCTTCCTTCGCGCCGAGCGCAGCCTCATCCAGACCATCGGCCGCGCGGCGCGCAACCTCAACGGCCGCGCCATCCTGTACGCCGAGCGCATCACCGACAGCATGCGCGCGGCGATCGATGAAACCGAGCGCCGGCGCGCGCGGCAGATCGCGCACAACACGGCCCACGGCATCGTGCCCAAGGGGCTGAACAAGCGCATCCGCGACCTCATCGACGGCGTCGTCTCCGACAAGGCGGCCAAGGACGACCTGGCCGCGGCGAAGGCCGCCGCCGAGGTGGAAGCGATGAGCGAGAAGGACCTCGGCAAGCGCATCAAGCTGCTGGAGAAGCAGATGCTCGACCACGCCCGCAACCTCGAGTTCGAGAAGGCCGCCCGCGTGCGCGACCAGCTCGCACTGCTGCGCGAGCAGGCCTTTGGCGCCGGCGGGGGCGGCGACGTGGTGCCGTTGACCGGGGGTGCTCGATGATCCCGCGGCTGAAGCAGTGGCTGGCCGGCGAGCCGCCTGTCGACGCCACGCCGCCGCGCTTGAGCGTGCTGATGGTGTGCACCGGCAACATCTGCCGCAGCCCCACGGCCGAGGGGGTGCTGCGCCACAAGCTGGCGCAGGCCGGCCTGGGCGCGGCCATCCGCGTGGGCTCGGCCGGCACCCAGGGGTACCACACGGCCGAGCCGCCCGATCCGCGGGCGGTGCGCGCGGCGGCGGCGCGGGGCTACGACCTGTCGCGCCTGCGCGCGCGGCCCTTGCGGCCGGAGGACTTTGCAGCCTTCGACGTGCTGCTGGCCATGGACAAGGGCCATCTGGAGTGGATGCACAAGCGGCGCCCGTCCCACGCCCAGGCCAGCCAGGTGGGCTTGCTGATGCCGCTGGGGCGCCGTCACCCGGGCGTCGTCGAGGTGCCCGACCCGTACTACGGCGGGCCGGCCGGGTTCGAGCACGTGCTGGATCTCGTCGAAGACGCCTGTGACGGCATCCTCGAGCGCCTGGCCCGGCAGCAGCCGCTGGTCGAGGTGCTCGCGAAGTCGTGACGACGTGGGTTTGTCCAGGACGAACCCGGTTGGCCGCGGCAATGCCGGACTGAATCGCTCGGCTTCTGTTAAAGTTGAGTGATTCGCTCGGACAACGCCTGTTCTTGGTGCTGTCGCCGGGCTTCCACCCCGTACGGTGCCCCTGGCGCTCTGGAGGAATACACATGCGACTGACCACCAAAGGCCGCTTTGCAGTGACGGCGATGATCGATCTGGCCCTGCGCTCGAGCAATGGCCCGGTGGCCCTGGCGGCCATCAGCCAGCGCCAGCAGATCTCGCTGTCCTACCTGGAGCAGCTGTTCGGCAAGCTGCGCCGGCACGAGCTGGTGGAAAGCACCCGCGGGCCGGGTGGCGGCTACTCGCTGGGCCGTGCCGCCCATGAGATCACCGTCGCCGACATCATCGTCGCCGTCGACGAGCCCATCGATGCCACCGGCTGCGCCGGCAGCGAAAACTGCATGGGCGAGGACACCGGCAAGTGCATGACGCACGACCTGTGGGCGAGCCTGAACACCCGCATGATCGAGTTCCTCGACTCGGTGTCGCTGAAGAAGCTGGTCGACGAGCAGCTCGCCAAGGGCGTGTCGATCGACGAGGTGCCGGTCAAGCGCGCGATCTCGTCGGTGCCGGTGGTCAAGCCGATCAAGGTGACGGCGCCGAACTCCGTTTTCGCCCTCGGCTCGTCGTTCAACAAGTAAAGCTTCGCGCGCACCATGACCCCGCATCTGCCCATCTACATGGACTACGGCGCCACGACGCCGTGCGACCCCCGCGTCGTCGACGCGATGATCCCCTGGCTCCGCGAGCACTTCGGCAACCCCGCCAGCCGCAGCCACGCCTGGGGCTGGGAGGCCGAAGAGGCCGTCGAGAAGGCCCGCGGCCAGGTGGCCGGGCTGATCAACGCCGACCCGCGCGAGATCGTCTGGACCAGCGGCGCCACCGAGAGCAACAACCTCGCCATCAAGGGCGCGGCGCATTTCTACAGCACCCGCGGCAAGCACCTCGTGACGCTGAAGACCGAGCACAAGTGCGTGCTCGACACCATGCGCGAGCTCGAGCGCCAGGGCTTCGAGGTCACCTACCTCGACGTGCAGGAAAACGGCCTCGTCGACTTCGAGCGCTTCAAGCAGGCGCTGCGCCCGGACACCATCCTCGCCTCGGTGATGCTGGTGAACAACGAGATCGGCGTCATCCAGGACATCCCCGCCATCGGCGCGCTGTGCCGCGAGCGCGGCGTGATCATGCACGTCGATGCCGCGCAGGCCACCGGCAAGGTGGCCATCGACATGGCCACGCTGCCGGTCGACCTGATGAGCCTGGCCTCGCACAAGACCTACGGTCCCAAGGGCATCGGCGCGCTGTACGTGCGCCGCAAGCCGCGGGTGCGCCTGGAGGCGCAGATGCACGGCGGTGGCCACGAGCGTGGCATGCGCAGCGGCACGCTGGCCACGCACCAGTGTGTGGGCATGGGCCTCGCGTTCGAGATCGCGAGCCAGGAGATGGGCACCGAGAACGAACGGATCCGCATGCTGCAGCGCCGGCTGCTCGACGGCATTGCGGGTATCGAGCAGGTGTTCATCAACGGCGATCTCGAGCGCCGCATCCCGCACAACCTGAATGCCAGCTTCAACTTCGTCGAGGGCGAGAGCCTGATCATGGGCGTGAAGGGCATCGCCGTCAGCTCCGGCAGCGCCTGCACCAGCGCCAGCCTCGAGCCCAGCTACGTGCTGCGCGCCCTGGGCCGCAGCGACGAGCTCGCGCACAGCAGCCTGCGAATGACGATCGGCCGCTTCACCACCGAGCACGACATCGACACCACCGTGGCCCTGCTGCAGGACCGCGTGGCCAAGCTGCGCGACCTCTCCCCGCTGTGGGAGATGTTCAAGGACGGCGTCGATCTCAGCACCATTCAGTGGGCGGCGCACTGAGCGCCACGCCTGCCACTTCACCAGGAGCAACACCATGGCTTACAGCGACAAGGTCGTCGAGCACTACGAAAACCCGCGCAACGTCGGCAGCTTCGACAAGGGCGACGACTCGGTGGGCACCGGCATGGTCGGCGCCCCGGCCTGCGGCGACGTGATGAAGCTGCAGATCAAGGTCGATCCGGCCACCGGCCTGATCGAGGACGCGCGCTTCAAGACCTACGGCTGCGGCTCGGCCATCGCGTCGAGCTCGCTGGTCACCGAGTGGGTCAAGGGCAAGAGCCTCGACGAGGCGCTGACGATCAAGAACACGCACATCGCCGAAGAGCTGGCGCTGCCGCCCGTGAAGATCCATTGCTCCATCCTGGCCGAAGACGCCATCAAGGCCGCAGTCGAGGACTACAAGGCCAAGCACGCCACGCTGGCGAACTGATCGCGATGGCTGTCACGCTCACCGAAGCCGCCGCGCGGCACGTCACCCGTTACCTCGGCCGCCGGGGCAAGGGCGTCGGCGTGCGCCTGGGCGTCAAGACCACGGGCTGCTCGGGCCTGGCCTACAAGCTCGAGTACGCCGACGACGTGGCGCCCGAGGACATCGTCTTCGAGGACCACGGTGTGAAGGTGCTGATCGACCCGAAGAGCCTGCCCTACCTCGACGGCACCGAGCTCGACTTCGTGCGCGAGGGCCTCAACGAGGGCTTCAAGTTCCACAACCCGCGCGAGAAGGACCGCTGCGGCTGCGGAGAGTCGTTCCGCGTCTGACGCGAGGCGACTGCGGCCCAATGGAGTTCCCGATCACGATCGCCGAGGAGCGGCCCGATCAGCCCGATGTGATGGCGCTGCTGGCGGCGCTCGACCGCTACCTGGGCGGGCTGTATGAGCCCGAGGCCAACCACATCCTCACGGTCGACGAGCTGCTGGCGCCCGAGATCAGCTTCTTCGTCGCCCGCGAGTCCGGCGAGGCCGTCGGCACCGCCGCCTGCCGCCGCATGGCCGGCGAGCCGGCCACGGGCGGGCGGCCCTACGGCGAGATCAAGCGCATGTACGTCGACCCGTCGCGCCGCGGCCGCCGCCTGGGCGCGCAGCTGCTCGATGCCGCCGAGGCCCGCCTGCGCCGCGACGGCTACCGCCTGGCCCTGCTCGAGACCGGCCGCGACCAGACCGAGGCCCTGAAGCGCTACGCCAGTGCCGGCTATGCGCCCTGTGCCCCTTTCGGCGGCTACCCGGACAACGGCTTGTCGCTGTTCCTGGGCAAGGCGCTGTGAGTGCCGCTGTTCCGCCGCCCATGAAGCTCGCCGACGACGACTTCACGCTGTTCGGCCTGCCGCCGCAGCAGCGCCTGGACCGCGCCGCGCTCGATGCGCGCCGGCGCGAGCTGCAGGCTCAGGTGCACCCCGACCGCTTCGCCAGCGAAGGCGCCGCCGCGCAGCGCCTGGCCATGCAGTGGGCGGTGCGCGTCAACGAGGCCTGGCAGCGCCTGAAGGACCCGCTCAGCCGCGCCGCCTACCTGTGCCAGCTGCGCGGCGTGCCGATCGCGGCCGAGGACAACACCGCGATGCCGCGTGAATTTCTGCTGCAGCAGATGGCGTGGCGCGAGGCGCTCGACGACGCCGCGGATGCCGCCGCCGTGCAGGCGCTCGACGACGCCGTGGCGCTCGAGGAGCGCGCGCTGCACCAGCGCCTGCAGGCCCTGCTCGACGAGCAGAGCGACACCGCCGCGGCCGCCGGGCAGGTGAGGGCGCTGATGTTCGTCACCCGTTTCCGCGAGGCCCTGGCGCAGCGGCTCGACCGCCTGCAAGCCGCCTGAAGGCTCGACCCCGAGCCTCGACACCCCCGATCCCCGACCCCATGGCCCTTCTGCAGATTTCCGAACCCGGGCAAGCACCCGATCCGCACCAGCGGCGCATTGCCGTGGGCATCGACCTCGGCACCACCAACTCGCTGGTGGCCGCCGTGCGCCACGGCGTGCCCGAGTGCCTGCCTGATGAGCAGGGCCGCATCCTGCTGCCCAGCGCCGTGCATTACCCCGAGGCCGGTTCGCGCCGCATCGGGCACGAGGCATTGGCCGCGCAGGCCCACGACGCCGCCCACGCCGTGGCCTCGTTCAAGCGCCTGATGGGCCGCCGCCTGGCCGATGTCGCCGGCCGCGAGCAGCTGCCCTACGAATTGGTCGACCAGCCCGGCATGGTGGCCGTGGCCACGCGCGCCGGCCTGAAGTCGCCGGTGGAGCTCTCGGCCGAGGTGCTGGCCACCTTGCGCCAGCGCGCCGAAGACAGCTTCGACAGCGATCTGCACGGCGCCGTCATCACCGTGCCGGCCTACTTCGACGACGCCCAGCGCCAGGCCACGAAAGATGCCGCGCAACTGGCCGGCCTGAACGTGCTGCGCCTCATCAGCGAGCCCACGGCCGCCGCGGTGGCCTACGGGCTGGACCACGGCAGCGAGGGCCTGTATGCCGTGTACGACCTCGGCGGCGGCACCTTCGACATCAGCCTGCTGCGCCTGACGAAGGGCGTGTTCGAGGTCGTGGCCACCGGCGGCGATGCCGCGCTGGGCGGCGACGACATCGACCATGCGCTGGCCCAGTGGGCCTTGGCGCAGGCCGACATCGATGCCTCCACGCTGTCGCCGCAAGACCGCCGCAGCGCCCTCATCGCCTCGCGCGCCGCGAAAGAGGCCCTCAGCACCGCCGAGAGCACGCCGTGGCAAGCCCAGGTGGCCGGCCGCGCCTGCGAGGTGGCGCTGAGCCGCGCGCAGCTCGAGGCCGTGGCCACGCCGCTGGTGGAGCGCACGCTGCGCGCCGTGCGCAAGGTGCTGCGCGACGCGAAGGTGAGCGCCGACGAGGTGCAGGGCGTCGTCATGGTCGGCGGCAGCACGCGCATGCCGCTGGTGCGCGAGCGCGTGCGCAGCCTGTTCGAGCCCGGTTGGGCCGGCCAGGTGCTCACCGACGTGAACCCCGACGAGGTGGTCGCGATCGGCGCCGCCATCCAGGCCCACGCGCTGGCCGGCCACACGCGCGACGGCGAACTGCTGCTGCTGGACGTGATCGCGCTCAGCCTCGGCCTCGAGACCATGGGCGGGCTGGTCGAGCGCGTGATCGAGCGCAACAGCACCATCCCCGTGGCACAGGCGCAAGACTTCACCACCTACAAGGACGGCCAGACGGCGATGGCCATCCATGTGGTGCAGGGCGAGCGCGAGCTCGTGGCCGACTGCCGCAGCCTGGCGCGTTTCGAGCTGCGCGGCATTCCGCCCATGGCCGCCGGTGCGGCGCGCATCCGTGTCACCTTCCAGGTCGATGCCGACGGCCTGCTCAGCGTGGCCGCGCGCGAGCTGGGCTCGGGCGTCGAGGCCTCGGTGGTGGTCAAGCCCAGCTACGGCCTGGCTGACGAGCAGATCGCGCAGATGCTGCAAGACGGTTTCGCCCACGCCGAAGGCGACATGGCCGTGCGCAAGCTGCGCGAAGCCCGAGTCGAGGCCGAGCGCATGGTGCTGGCCACGCGCGCCGCACTCGCCGCCGACGGCGCCCTGCTGCAAGCCGACGAACATGCCGCCATCACCGCGCAGATCGCCGCCACGGCGGCCTGTGCCGAGGGCAACGACGCCGACGCCATCGACGCTGCCGTCAAGGCCCTGGCCGATGGCACCGAGGCCTTCGCCGCCGCCCGCATGAACGAGGGCATCCGCCGCGCGCTGGCCGGCCGACGCCTCGACCAGATCTGAAGGCCCTTATGCCCGTCATCCGCATCCTCCCGCACCCCGAGTACGCGCCGCTGGGCGACACCATCGAGGCACCCGCCGGCACCTCGGTCTGCGAGGCCCTTCTCGAGCACGGCATCGCCATCGAGCACGCCTGCGACATGAGCTGCGCCTGCACCACCTGCCACGTCATCGTGAAGGAGGGCTTCGATTCGCTCGGCGAGATGGACGAGGCCGAAGAAGACCTGCTCGACCGCGCCTGGGGTCTGGCGCCGACCTCGCGCCTGAGCTGCCAGGCCATCCTGTCGCAGCGCGACGTGACGATCGAGATCCCCAAGTACTCGATCAACCACGCTCGAGAAAATCACTGAGCCGGTGCGCCGTCGTGGTGCATTTGCTGCCCGCAGCCGGTGCGCGCCGGCACGAAAAAGAACCTCCCTGGTTCGCGCCAGGGAGGTTGGACGCGGCCCGCATGCGGCCTGCTGAGGAGATAGACACGACACCCGACGAAGGTGTCGTGAATGGCACCGCAAGCATCGTGCCCAATGGCTGCGACGGGAGTGCACCATGAAGGTGCTCGGCATCGAGTCGTCGTGCGACGAAACCGGCGTGGCGCTGGTCGAGGCCCCGGCGGACCCGACCCAGCCGCCGCGCCTGCTGGCCGAGGCGCTGCACACCCAGGCCGCGATGCATGCCGATTACGGCGGTGTGGTGCCCGAACTGGCCTCGCGCGACCACATCCGCCGCGTGCTGCCCCTGCTCGAACGCGTGCTTGCCGACGCCGGCGCGGCGCCGGCCGACATTGGCCTCGTCGCCTACACCCGCGGGCCGGGGTTGGCGGGCGCCTTGCTGGTGGGTGCCGGCGTGGCGGTGGCGCTGGCGTCGGCGCTGCGACGGCCGGCCTTGGGCGTGCATCACCTCGAAGGGCACCTGCTGTCGCCCTTCCTGGCGTCGCCTGCGCCCGCGTTCCCTTTCGTCGCGCTGCTGGTGTCGGGCGGCCACACGCAGCTGATGAGCGTGCGCGGCGTGGGCCGCTACGAGTTGCTCGGCGAGACCATCGACGACGCTGCCGGCGAGGCCTTCGACAAAAGCGCCAAGCTGCTGGGCCTGGGCTACCCGGGCGGCCCCGCGCTGGCCCGCCTGGCCGAGCGTGGCGACCCGAAGGCCTTCGCGCTGCCGCGCCCGCTGCTGCACAGCGGCAACCTCGACTTCTCGTTCGCCGGCCTGAAGACGGCGGTGCTCACGGCGCACCGCAAGCTCGGCCCGCAGCCGGGCGAACAAGCCCTGGCCGACCTGGCGGCCGCCACGCAGGAGGCCATCGTCGACGTGCTGGTGGCCAAGTCGCTGCGCGCTGCCGCCGGCACCGGCGCGGGCACGCTGGTGGTGGCCGGTGGCGTGGGCGCCAACCGCCGCCTGCGCGAGCGGCTGAACCACGCCGCCACCACGCGCGGTCTTCAGGTGCATTACCCGCCGCTGGCGCTGTGCACCGACAACGGCGCCATGATCGCGCTGGCCGCTGCGCTGCGCCTGCAGCACGGGCTGGCCGTGCCGCAGAGCGACGGCGCCTTCGACGTGCGGCCGCGCTGGCCGCTGGCGGATATCTCTGCCTGAGGCGACGCCCGCGGACGCACGTGACCCGGCGCTGCCGCGCCGGCGCTCACATCACGGTGATCTGTGCCGCGCTGCGCGCACTGCGCTTGGGCAGCGTGAGCGTGAGCACGCCGTGCTCGAGCTTCGCGCCCGACTCGGCCTGGTCCACCTCGGACGGCAAGTTGAAGCTGCGCGCGAAGCTGGCCACCGAGCGCTCGCGGTAGACGAGGCGCTCGCCTTCCTTGCGTTCGTCCTGGGCTTGCGCTTGCGCCTGCACGCTGACCTGCCGGCCCTCGATCGAGACGCGCACGTCCTCCTTCGCGACGCCCGGCATCTCGAGCTTCACGGTGTAGGCGCGCTCGCCCTCGACGACGTCGAGCGCCGGGCTGCGCGACGCCACGCCTTCGACGGCAGCCGGGCCGAAGACGCGCTCGAAGGCGTCGTCGAACAGGCGGTGGAACTGACGGGTCTCTCGGCTGCTGGGGACGATGAACATGGGGGCTCCTACAATGAAGTTCGCGTGCCTGAACCGCCACCCTCGCGCTGTGGCGAGGGCCTGGCGTCCATGACCCGGTAGCTGATGCCGGGTCGCCCGCTTTTCAAGACCCCATCCCTTTCGTGAACCCCATCCGACGCACGCTGCTGGCCGGCGTTGCAGGAGCCGCCTGCTGGGCCGGCCCCTTGCGCGCACAAGCCACGCCGGAGCCCATCCGCCTGGGCTTGATCGAAGGCCTTTCGGGGCCTTTCGGCAACGCCGGCGAGGCGGTGTTCCGCAACATCCTGTGGGCCGTGGAGCGCGTCAACCGCCGCGGCGGCGTGCGCGTGGCGGGCGTGCTGCGGCCGCTGGTGCTGGCGCGGCACGACAGCAAGGGCAGCACCGAAGAAGCCCTGTCGACGCTGCGCGCGGCCATCGACGACGGCGTGAACGTCGTGCTGCAGGGCAACAGCTCGGCCGTGGCCGCGGCGCTGTCCGACGCCATCGAGAAGCACAACGAGCGCGCGCCCAAGCAGCGCGTGCTGTTCCTCAACTACTCGGCCGTCGACCCGGTGCTCACCAACGAGCGCTGCAGCTTCTGGCACTTCCGCTTCGACGCCCACGCCGACATGCGGTTGGCCGCGCTCGTCGAGGCGCTGCAGGCCGACCGCGCCGTGCAGCGCCTGTACCTCATCGGGCAGGACTACAGCTTCGGTCAGCACGTGCTGCGCCAGGCGCGTGCGCTGGTGACGGCGCGGCGGCCCGACGTGCAGATCGTCGGCGACGAACTGCACCCGCTGGGCCGCGTGAAGGACTTCGTGCCCTACGCCACCAAGATCAAGGCCAGCGGTGCGCAGGCCGTGCTCACGCCCAACTGGGGCAACGACCTGGCGCTGCTCGTGCGCGCGCTGCGCGAGGTGGGCAGCGAGGCGCGCCTGTACACCTTCTACGGCAATGCGCTCGGCACGCCCTCGGCCATCGGCGATGCCGGCGTGGGCCGCGTGCTGGCCGTGGCCGAGTGGCACCCCAACCTGGGCGGCGCGCCGTCGGATGCGCTGGTGACGTCCTTCCGCCAGCGCTTCCCGGCGCCGCAGGACGACTACCTGCACCTGCGCATGCAGCTGATGGTGGAGATGCTGGCCGCGGCCATCGAGCGCGCGGGCAGCACCGAGGCCGCGGCGGTGGCGCTGGCGCTGGAGGGCCTGGACTCCTCGGCCACGCCCTTCGCCTGGCACGGCGCGCGCATGCGGGCGGCCGACCACCAGCTGCAGCAGCCCCTGGTGGTGAGCGTGATGGAACGCGCCGGCTCACCGGGCGTGGCGCACGACATCGAAGGCTCGGGCTACGGCTTCCGCACGCTGCGGCGCTTCGAGGCGGCGTCGGTGCAGCAGCCGCACACCTGCCGCATGCAGCGGCCCGACTGAGGTCACGCCCATGCGCCCCGCCATCGACCAATTGCCCGGCAGCCTGATCCGCGAGGTCGCGAAGGTCGCGTTGCAGGCCGGCCTGGGCCGCAGCGACGTGCTGCCGTTCTGGTTCGGCGAGAGCGACGAGGTCACGCCGGAGCCGATCCGCAACGCCGCGGCGGAGTCGCTGGCGCGCGGCGAGACCTTCTACTCGCACAACCTCGGTCTGCCGGAACTGCGCGAAGCGCTGGCGCGCTACAGCAGCGCCCTGCACGGGCCGGTGGCCATGGAGCGCATCGCCGTCACCTCCTCGGGCGTGACGGCGCTGATGCTGGCGATGCAGATGCTGCTGAGCCCGGGCGACGAGGTCGTGGCGGTGGTGCCGGTGTGGCCCAACCTCACGGCGCAGCCGGCGATCCTGGGCGCCCGCGTCACGCGCGTCGCCCTGCGGCCGCAGGGCGGCGCGTGGCGGCTGGATCTCGACGAACTGCGTGCGCGAGTGACCCCGGCCACCCGCGTGCTGCTGGTCAACGCCCCCAACAACCCCACCGGCTGGACGCTCAGCCGCGCCGAGCAGCAGGCGCTGCTCGAGCATTGCCGCCGCACCGGCACCTGGATCGTGGCCGACGAGGTGTACGAGCGGCTGTGCTACGCCGGCGCCGCGGCCACGGGCTGCGCGCCCAGCTTCCTGGACGTGGCCGCGCCCGACGACCGGCTGATCGTGGCCCACAGCTTCAGCAAGAGCTTCCTGATGACGGGCTGGCGCCTGGGCTGGCTCGTGTTGCCGCCTGCGGCAATGGCGGGCGCCGGCAAGCTGCTCGAGTTCAACAGTTCCTGCGCGCCGGTGTTCGTGCAGCGCGGCGGGCAGGCGGCCCTGGCGATGGCCGACACGCTGGTGCCGCGCGTGGTGGCGCACCTGCGCGCCTGCCGCGACCGGCTGCTGCCGGGGCTGCAGGCCTTGCCGGGCGTGACGGTGGCGCCGGCGCCCGGCGGCATGTACGCCTTCTTCCGCGTCGAAGGGCAGGACGACTCCCTGGCGCTGGCCAAGCGCCTGGTGGCCGAGCACGGCCTGGGCCTGGCGCCCGGCGCGGCCTTCGGCGCCGAAGGCGAGGGCTGGCTGCGCTGGTGCTTCGCCTCGCGCGACCTGGCCCGCCTCGACCAGGGGCTGGAGCGGCTGAAAGCAGCCCTCGTGCCATAATCGCGGGCTTTCCGGCTGCGGGCTTGCCTGCGCCGGGGAGAGCACGGCGCCGGTCGGTTTCACTGGCGTTCGCAAGTAAACCCTCGGAAACCTCTCTCGGCAGCAAGGCCCTCAACTCTTCGGAGAACGACGGGCGCCTGCCTGGGGCGGTTTCCGGCATCACACTGGAAATCGAGATGCCCCTGACCACCACCGCCACCGCCGACATCGTCAAGAGCCACGCCCGTGGCGCGGCCGACACCGGCAGCCCCGAAGTGCAAGTTGCGCTGCTCACCGCGCGCATCAACGAGCTCACGCCGCACTTCAAGCAGCACCTGAAAGACCACCACGGCCGCCGCGGCCTGCTGAAGATGGTCAACGCGCGCAAGCGTCTGCTGGCCTACCTGAAGGACCGCGACGCCGACCGCTACACCGCGCTGATCACCAAGCTCGGTCTGCGCAAGTAAGTCTCCCGCCGGGGGCTGCCGTGTGTCGGCAACCCCGGCGCCGTTTCCCACCACCGGGCCGCAAGAGCTGTGTCATTCCAAAGGCATCCCGTGTCCACCGACGCCGGGTTTCGCTGGAATGGCATTGCGCTGCCCAAATCACCTGAGGAAGACATCGCATGAGCATGTTCAACAAGGTCACCAAGACGTTCCAGTGGGGCCAGCACACCGTCACGCTGGAAACCGGCGAGATCGCGCGTCAGAGCACGGGCGCCGTGATGGTCAGCATGGAAGACACCGTGGTGCTGGCCACCGTGGTGGCCAAGACCGATGCCAAGGCCGGGCAGGACTTCTTCCCGCTCACCGTGGACTACATCGAGAAGACGTACGCCGCCGGCAAGATCCCCGGCAGCTTCTTCAAGCGTGAAGGCCGCCCGAGCGAGCTGGAAACACTCACCAGCCGCCTGATCGACCGCCCGATCCGCCCGCTGTTCCCGGACGGCTTCTTCAACGAGGTGCAGGTCGTCGTGCACGTGCTGAGCCTGAACCCCGAGGTGCAGGCCGACATCGCCGCGATGATCGGCACCAGCGCCGCGCTGGCGATCAGTGGCATCCCGTTCAACGGCCCGATCGGCGCCGCGCGCGTGGGCTACATCAACGGCGAGTACGTGCTGAACCCGGGCCAGACGCAACTGGCCGACAGCAAGATGGACCTCGTCGTCGCCGGCACCGAAGCCGCCGTGCTGATGGTGGAGAGCGAAGCCGACCAGCTGAGCGAAGAAGTGCTGCTGGGCGCCGTGGTCTACGGCCACGACCAGGGCAAGATCGCGATTGCCGCCATCAACGAGCTGGTGCGCGACGCCGGCAAGCCCGAGTGGCAATGGCAGGCCCCGGCCAAGAACGAGCCCTTCATCGCCAAGGTCAGCGAGCTGGCCGAAGGCCCGCTGCGCGCCGCCTACCAGATCCGCAGCAAGCAGGCCCGCACCCAGGCCTGCCGTGAAGTGACGAGCAGCGTGTTCGCCGCGCTCAAGGCCGAAGGCATCGAGTTCGACAAGGTCGAGGTCGAGGGTCTGCTGTTCAACATCGAAAGCGCCATCGTGCGCGGCCAGATCCTGGCCGGCGAGCCGCGCATCGACGGCCGCGACACGCGCACCGTGCGTCAGATCGAGATCCGCACCAGCGTGCTGCCGCGCACCCACGGCTCTGCGCTCTTCACCCGCGGTGAAACGCAGGCCCTCGTGGCCGCCACGCTGGGCACCGAGCGCGACGCGCAGCGCATCGACGCGCTGGCCGGCGACTTCGAAGACCGCTTCATGCTGCACTACAACATGCCCCCGTTCGCCACCGGCGAAACCGGCCGCGTGGGCAGCCCGAAGCGCCGCGAAATCGGCCACGGCCGCCTGGCCAAGCGCGCGCTGATGGCGGTGCTGCCGAGCAAGGAAGACTTCCCGTACACGCTGCGCGTGGTGAGCGAGATCACCGAGAGCAACGGCTCCTCGTCGATGGCCTCGGTCTGCGGCGGCTGCCTGAGCATGCTCGACGCCGGCGTGCCGCTGAAGGCGCACGTGGCCGGCATCGCCATGGGCCTGATCAAGGAAGGCAACCGCTTCGCGGTGCTGACCGACATCCTGGGTGACGAGGATCACCTCGGCGACATGGACTTCAAGGTGGCCGGCACGCAAGGTGGCATCACCGCGCTGCAGATGGACATCAAGATCCAGGGCATCACCAAGGAGATCATGCAGGTGGCGCTGGCGCAGGCCAAGGAAGCGCGTCTGCACATCCTCGGCAAGATGGTCGAGTCGGTGGGCGGCGCCAAGGAAGAGGTGAGCAAGTTCGCCCCGCGCCTGTACACGATGAAGATCAACCCGGAGAAGATCCGCGACATCATCGGCAAGGGCGGCGCCACCATCCGCGCGCTGACCGAAGAGACCGGCTGCACGATCGACATCGGCGAAGACGGCACGATCACCATCGCCAGCACCGAAGCCGACAAGGCCGAGTACGCGAAGAAGCGCATCGCCGAGATCACGGCCGAGGCCGAAGTGGGCAAGGTCTACGAAGGCGCGGTCACCAAGATCCTGGACTTCGGCGCGCTCGTCAACATCCTGCCCGGCAAGGACGGCCTGCTGCACATCAGCCAGATCGCGCACCAGCGCGTCGAGAAGGTCGAGGACTTCCTCAAGGAAGGCCAGGTCGTGCAGGTCAAGGTGCTCGAGACCGACGAGAAGGGCCGCATCAAGCTCAGCATGAAGGCGCTGCTCGAGCGGCCGGAAGGCATGCCGGAAGAGCGCTTCGAGCCGCGTGGCGACCGGGGCGACCGCCCGCCGCGCCGCGACCGTGACGACCGCCCGCGCCGCGAGCGCAGCGACCGTGACGACCGCCCGCGCCGCGATGCGGCCCCGGCCGAAGGCGGCGGCAGCGATGCCGCTCCTGAAGCCGCTGCCCCGGCAGCCGACGCCCCCAAGCCCACCGAGTGAGCGAACGGGCTGGCATGCGCGCGATCGAGATCAGTGCCCCCGGCGGCCCCGAGGTGCTGCGGCCTTGCGAAAGGCCGCAGCCCGAGCCACGCCCGGGTGAACTGCTGATCGCGGTGCAGGCCAGCGGCGTGAACCGCCCCGACGTGCTGCAGCGCAAGGGCCTGTACCCGATGCCACCCGGCGTGAGCGACTTGCCGGGCCTCGAGATCGCCGGCACCGTGGTGGCCGGCGCGCCCGAAGACCTGGCCGTGGCCGGCCTGCGCATCGGTGACCCGGTGTGCGCGCTGGTGGCTGGTCGGGGCTACGCCGAGTTCTGCGTGGCGCCGGCTGGCCAGTGCCTGCCGTTACCGAAGGGCCTGTCGATGGTCGAGGCGGCCAGCCTGCCGGAGACCTTCTTCACCGTCTGGCAGAACGTGTTCCAGATCGCGCGGCTGGCCGCCGGCGAGACGCTGCTCGTGCAGGGCGGCTCCAGCGGCATCGGCGTCACCGCCATCCAGCTGGCCAAGGCGCAGGGCGCGCGCGTCATCGTCACGGCGGGCAGCGACGAGAAGGTCGCGGCCTGCGTGGCGCTGGGTGCCGACCACGGCATCAACTACCGCACGCAGGACTTCGCCGAAGAAACCCGCCGCGTCACGGCCGGCCGCGGCGCCGACGTGGTGCTCGACATGGTGGCTGGCGACTACGTGCTGCGCGAGCTGCAGTGCATGGCCGACGACGGCCGCCTGGCGATCATCGCCACCCAAGGTGGTAACAGCGGCGCTTTCGACGCCGGCCTCGTGCTGCGCAAGCGGCTCACCATCACCGGCTCGACGCTGCGCCCGCGCAGCGTGGCCTACAAGACCGCCATCGCCCGCGAGCTGCGCGAACGTGTGTGGCCCTGGCTCGAAGCCGGCCGGGTGCGCCCGGTGATCCACCGCGTGTTCCAGGCGGCCGAGCCCACGGCAGCCGCCGAGGCGCATGCGCTGATGGAGTCGAGCACGCATGTCGGCAAGATCGTTCTCAACTGGGGCTGACGCCATGACCACCCGTCGCAAGCTCGTCGTTGGCAACTGGAAGATGCATGGCAGCCGCGCTGCCAATGCCGAGCTGCTGGCCGGCGTGCTGGCGGCCAGGCCCTTTGGCTGCGACGTGGCCGTGTGCACGCCCTTCGTCTACCTGGCCGATGCCGCCATGACGCTGGCCGCCACCGAGCTGCGCTGGGGCGGGCAGGACGTGTCGGCCCACGCGCAGGGTGCCTACACCGGCGAGGTGTCGGCCGCCATGCTGCAGGAACTGGGCTGCCGCTACACGCTGGTGGGCCACAGCGAGCGCCGGGCCTACCACGCCGAAAGCGACGCCCTGGTGGCCGCCAAGGCGCAGGCCGCGCTGGCCAAGGGCGTGACCCCCATCGTCTGCGTCGGCGAGACGCTGGCCGAGCGCGAGGCCGGGCAGACGGCCGAGGTCGTGAAGCGCCAGCTCTCGGCCGTCATCCACCAGCTGGCGCACTGCGCCGCCGAGATGGTGGTGGCCTACGAACCCGTCTGGGCCATCGGCACCGGCCGCACCGCCACCCCGGCGCAGGCGCAGGAGGTGCACGCGCTGCTGCGTGCCCTGCTGCAGGCCGCCACCGGCCGCGGCGACGCCATGCGCATCCTTTATGGCGGCAGCGTCAAGGCCGACAACGCGGCCGAACTCTTTGCCCAGCCCGACATCGACGGCGGGCTCATCGGCGGTGCCTCGCTCAAGGCCGCCGACTTCATCGCCATCGTGCGCGCGGCCGGCTGACCGCCGCGCCGCCCAAACCCACTCACTGGACCTTCGATCTCATCATGCAAATCTGGTTGACCTTGCTGCTGGCCGTGCAGCTGATCTCGGCGATCGTGATGATCGGCCTCGTGCTGGTGCAGCACGGCAAGGGGGCTGACATGGGCGCCTCGTTCGGCAGTGGTGCCTCGGGCAGCCTGTTCGGCGCCACCGGCAGCGCCAACTTCCTGTCGCGCTCCACCGCTGCCTGCGCCACCGTGTTCTTCCTGTGCACGCTGGCCATCACCTACCTCAGCTCCACCGGCAACGTCACGCGGTCCAAGCCCGGTGCCAGCGTGCTCGACGCGCCGCTGCCTGCAGCCAGTGCGCCTGGCGTCGGGGCGATCCCGGCTGCGCCGACGCTGCCCGCAGCGCCCGCGCCGGGGCAGATTCCGGCAGCGCCGGCAGGCCCGGCGGCATCGCGCTGAAGTGAGCGCGCCGCAGAGGGGAAACCCCTTGTTTTGTGGCTAGAATGCGAGGCTGTCCGGTGAGCAAGTTCCTCACGCAAGCCGGGCAGGTTAGACGAAGAAAGCAAGCGCTGAACGGACCTGAAAAGGGCACCGTGCCGACGTGGTGAAATTGGTAGACACGCTATCTTGAGGGGGTAGTGGCGAAAGCTGTGCGAGTTCGAGTCTCGCCGTCGGCACCAAGTCCTTCATCTGGTTCGTTCGAGCTTCGTTTTTCTCGCATTTGCATCGACAGCGCGCCCCGCGCCTTGAGCCTCTCGCAGTCGTCAAGGGGGCCGACAGGCAGGCGCGCTTTTTCACGTCCGAACATCAGCTGAACCGGAACTGACAACGCGATGGACCTGCAAGCCTACCTGCCCGTGATCCTGTTCATCCTGGTGGGTGTGGCCGTCGGTGTCGTGCCTCAGGTGCTGGGCTTCATCTTCGGCCCCAACCGGCCCGACGCGGCCAAGAACAGCCCCTACGAGTGCGGCTTCGAGGCGTTCGAAGACGCGCGCATGAAGTTCGACGTGCGCTACTACCTCGTGGCCATCCTCTTCATCCTGTTCGACCTCGAGATCGCGTTCCTGTTTCCGTGGGCGGTGTCGCTGCACGAAATCGGCGCGTCAGGCTTCTGGGCCATGATGGTCTTCCTGTCCATCCTCGTGGTCGGTTTCATTTACGAGTGGAAAAAGGGCGCGCTCGACTGGGAGTGATGAAGCATGGGTATTGAAGGCGTTCTCAAGGAAGGCTTCGTCACGACGAGCGTGGACACGCTCATCAACTGGTCCAAGACCGGTTCGCTGTGGCCCATGACCTTCGGCCTGGCCTGCTGTGCCGTGGAGATGATGCACGCCGGCGCCGCGCGCTACGACATCGACCGTTTCGGCATGCTGTTCCGCCCGAGCCCGCGCCAGAGCGACCTGATGATCGTCGCCGGCACGCTGTGCAACAAGATGGCGCCGGCGCTGCGCAAGGTCTACGACCAGATGGCCGAACCGCGCTGGGTGCTGAGCATGGGCTCCTGCGCCAACGGCGGCGGCTACTACCACTACAGCTACAGCGTCGTGCGCGGCTGCGACCGCATCGTTCCGGTCGATGTGTACGTGCCGGGCTGCCCGCCCACGGCCGAGGCGCTGCTCTACGGCATCCTGCAGCTGCAGGCCAAGATCCGGCGCGAGAACACCATCGCGCGCTGACGGCGCACCACCCTCGCGGCCTGAAGTACCCCATGACCCAGAAGCTCGACAAGCTGCAAGAGACCCTGAGCGCCACCCTCGGCGACGCCATCGTCTCGCTCAAGCGCGACCGCGGCGAGATCACCATCACGGTGGCGGCCGCACGCTGGCCCGAGATTGGCCAGCGCCTTCGCGACGACCCCGCGCTGCGCTTCGAGCAGCTCATCGATCTGGCCGGCGTCGACTGGTCCGACTACCGCAACGAGGGCACCGAAGGCCCGCGTTTCACGGTGGTGTCGCATCTGCTGTCCGTCAGCCACAACTGGCGGCTGCGCGTGCACGTGAACTGCCCCGACGACGACCTGCCCGCAGTGCCCTCCATCAACGAGGTCTGGAACTCGGCCAACTGGTTCGAGCGCGAGGCCTTCGACCTCTTCGGCATCCTCTTCGAAGGCCACGAAGACCTGCGTCGCATCCTCACCGACTACGGCTTCATCGGGCACCCGATGCGCAAGGACTTCCCCGTCTCGGGCCACGTCGAGATGCGCTACGACGCCGAGACCAAGCGCGTGATCTACCAGCCGGTGACCATCGAGCCGCGCGAGAACGTGCCGCGCGTCGTGCGTGAAGACAACTACGGCGGACTCCACTGAGCCATGGCCGAGATCAAGAACTACACCCTGAACTTCGGGCCCCAGCACCCGGCGGCGCACGGCGTGCTGCGCCTGGTGCTCGAACTCGACGGCGAGGTCATCCAGCGCGCCGACCCGCACATCGGCCTGCTGCACCGCGCCACCGAGAAGCTGGCCGAGAGCAAGACCTACATCCAGAGCCTGCCGTACATGGACCGCCTCGACTACGTGTCGATGATGGCCAACGAGCACGCCTACTGCCTGGCCATCGAAAAGCTCGTCGGCATCGAGGTGCCCGAGCGCGCGCAGTACATCCGCGTCATGTACGCCGAGCTCACGCGGCTCTTGAACCACCTGCTGTGGCTGGGCTGCCATGGCCTGGACTGCGGGGCGATGAACATCCTCATCTACTGCTTCCGCGAGCGCGAAGACATCTTCGACATGTACGAGGCGGTGAGCGGCGCGCGCATGCACGCGGCCTACTTCCGCCCGGGCGGCGTGTACCGCGACCTGCCCGAGACGATGCCGCAGTACCGCGTCAGCCGCATCAAGAACGAGAAGGCGATCAAGGCGCTGAACGCCAACCGCCAGGGCAGCCTGCTCGACTTCATCGAGGATTTCGTCGAGCGCTTCCCGAAGAACGTCGACGACTACGAGACGCTGCTCACCGACAACCGCATCTGGAAGCAGCGCACCGTGGGCGTGGGCGTGGTCAGCCCCGAGCGCGCGCTCAACCTGGGCTTCACCGGCGCCATGCTGCGCGGCAGCGGCATCGCGTGGGATCTGCGCAAGCAGCAGCCCTACGACGTCTACGACCGCATGGACTTCGACGTCGCGGTGGGCGTGAACGGCGACACCTACGACCGCTACCTCGTGCGCGTCGAAGAGATGCGCCAGAGCAATCGCATCGTCAAGCAGTGCATCGACTGGCTGCGCGCCAACCCCGGCCCGGTGATCAGCGGCAACCACAAGGTGGCGCCGCCTTCGCGTGTGGACATGAAGTCCAACATGGAAGAGCTGATCCACCACTTCAAGCTCTTCACCGAAGGCATGCACGTGCCCGAGGGCGAGGCCTACGCGGCGGTGGAGCACCCCAAGGGCGAGTTCGGCATCTACATCGTCAGCGACGGGGCCAACAAGCCCTACCGGCTGAAGATCCGCCCGCCCGGCTTCGTGCACCTGGCCGCACTCGACGAGATGGCGCGCGGCCACATGATTGCCGACGCCGTGGCCATCATCGGCACCATGGACATCGTGTTTGGCGAGATCGATCGATGATGCAGTTGTCTCAAGCCACGAAGCGGCGCTTCGATCGCGAAGTGGCCAAGTACCCGCCCGACCAGAAGGTCTCCGCCGTGATGGCCTGCCTGGCCATCGTGCAGCAGGAGCAGGGCCACGTCAGCACCGAGGCCGAGGACGCGATCGCCGCGCACCTGGGCATGCCCGCCATCGCGGTGCACGAGGTGACGACCTTCTACAACATGTACAACCAGCAGCCGGTGGGGCGCTTCAAGCTCAACGTCTGCACCAACCTGCCGTGCCAGTTGCGTGACGGCGAGCAGGCCCTGCAGCACGTCTGCAAGCGGCTCGGCGTCGAGCCCTACGGCAGCACCGCCGACGGCCTGTTCACCGTGCAGCCCAGCGAGTGCCTGGGCGCCTGCGCCGACGCGCCGGTGATGCTGGTCAACGACCGCCAGATGCTCAGCTTCATGACGAACCAGCGCCTGGACGAGCTGCTCGACTTCCTGAAGGCCCAGCCGCAATGAACGCCATGCTCGACCTGTCGAAGTTCCAGGCCAAGGGCAGCGAGACCTGTTTTCACGACAGGCACATCGGTGCGCAGATCTACGCCGGCCTCGACGGCCGCAACTGGCGCCTGGCCGATTACGTGGCCCGTGGCGGCTACTCGGCGCTGAAGAAGATCCTCGGCCTCGACGGCGGGCCGGGCATGACGCAGGACCAGGTCATCGCCGAGGTCAAGGCCAGCGCGCTGCGTGGCCGTGGCGGCGCCGGCTTTCCCACCGGCCTGAAGTGGAGCTTCATGCCGCGCGCATTCCCAGGCCCGAAGTACCTGGTGTGCAACTCCGACGAAGGCGAGCCCGGCACCTGCAAGGACCGCGACATCCTCGCCTACAACCCGCACATCGTCATCGAGGGCATGGCCATCGCCGCCTACACGATGGGCATCCGCACCGGCTACAACTACATCCACGGCGAGATCTTCGAGGTCTACGAGCGCTTCGAAGAGGCGCTCGACGAGGCCCGCGCCGCCGGCATGCTGGGCGAGAACATCGGCGGCTCGAGCTTCAGCTTCCAGTTGCACGCCTTCCACGGCTTCGGCGCCTACATCTGCGGCGAAGAGACGGCGCTGCTCGAAAGCCTCGAAGGCAAGAAGGGCCAGCCGCGCTTCAAGCCGCCGTTCCCGGCGAGCTTTGGCCTCTACGGCAAGCCCACGACGATCAACAACACCGAGACCTTCGCCGCGGTGCCGTGGATCATCAACAACGGCGGGCAGGCCTACCTCGAGTGCGGCAAGCCCAACAACGGCGGCACCAAGATCTTCAGCGTCGTTGGTGACGTCAACCAGCCCGGCAACTTCGAGGTGCCGCTGGGCACGCCGTTCTCGAAGCTGCTCGAACTGGCCGGTGGCGTGCGCAGTGGTCGGCAGCTGAAGGCGGTGATCCCCGGCGGCTCGTCGGCCCCCGTGCTGCCGGGCAAGACGATGATGGACCTGACGATGGACTACGACGCCATCGCCAAGGCCGGCTCGATGCTGGGCTCGGGCGCCGTCATCGTCATGGACGACAGCCGTTGCATGGTGAAGAGCCTGCTGCGCCTGAGCTACTTCTACCAGCACGAGAGCTGCGGCCAGTGCACGCCCTGCCGCGAAGGCACGGGCTGGCTCTGGCGCGTGATCCACCGCATCGAGCACGGGCAGGGCAGGGCCGACGACCTGGCGCTGCTCGACAGCGTGGCTGCCAACATCAAGGGCCGCACCATCTGCGCCCTGGGCGACGCCGCCGCGATGCCGGTCGAGGGCATGCTCAAGCACTTCCGCGACGAGTTCGCGTACCACGTCGAACACAAGACCTGCGCTGTGCCGCAGTACGTCTGACCATGGCCGAACTCCACATCGACGGCAAGACCGTCACGGTTCCCGACGGCAGCGTGGTCATGCACGCCGCCGATGCCGCCGGCATCTACGTGCCGCACTTCTGCTATCACAAGAAGCTGTCCATCGCGGCCAACTGCCGCATGTGCCTGGTCGACATCGAGAAGATGCCCAAGCCGATGCCGGCCTGCGCCACGCCGGCGACCAACGGCATGGTGGTGCGCACGAAGTCCGACAAGGCCGTGAAGGCGCAGCAGTCGGTGATGGAGTTCCTGCTCATCAACCACCCGCTGGACTGCCCCATCTGCGACCAGGGCGGCGAGTGCCAGCTGCAAGACCTGGCCGTGGGCTACGGCGGCAGTGCCAGCCGCTACACGGAAGAAAAGCGCGTCGTCCTCACCAAGGACGTCGGCCCGCTGATCAGCATGCAGGAGATGTCGCGCTGCATCCACTGCACCCGCTGCGTGCGCTTCGGCCAGGAAGTGGCCGGTGCCATGGAGCTGGGCATGATCCACCGCGGCGAGCACAGCGAGATCACGACCGTCACCGACCGCACGATCGACTCCGAGCTGTCGGGCAACATGATCGACATCTGCCCAGTCGGCGCGCTCACCAGCAAGCCCTTCCGCTACAGCGCCCGCACCTGGGAGCTCTCGCGCCGGAAGTCGGTTTCGCCGCACGACAGCACCGGCGCCAACCTCATCGTGCAGGTGAAGTCGGGCACCGTGATGCGCGTGGTGCCGCTCGAGAACGAAGACGTCAACGAGTGCTGGATCGCCGACCGCGACCGCTTCAGCTACGAGGCCCTCAACAGCCCGCAGCGCCTGAAGCAGCCGATGATCAAGCAAGGCGGCCAATGGCAGGCCGTCGACTGGACCACCGCCCTGGGCTACGTGGCCGACGGCCTCAAGCGCGTGAAGGCCGAGTTCGGCAGCTCGCACATCGGCGCCCTGGCGCATCCGATGTCCACGGTCGAAGAAATGCACCTGCTGGCCAAGCTGGTGCGCGGCCTGGGCAGCGAGAGCGTCGACCACCGCCTGCGCCACGCCGACTTCGGCAACGCCGCCGGCGCCGGCCATGCGCGCTGGCTCGGCCGCTCGATCGCCTCGCTGTCGACGCTGGACCGCGCCTTCGTCGTCGGCAGCTTCCTGCGCAAGGACCACCCGCTGTTCGCCGCCCGCCTGCGCCACGCCACCAAGCGCGGCGCGCGCATCGCGAGCCTGAACGCCGTGCACGACGACTGGGCCTTGCCCGTGGCCGCCACGCTCACCGCCGCGCCTTCGCAGTGGCTGCAGCAACTGGCCGACGTGGCCGCCGCCGTGGCGCGCGCCGCCGGCGTGCCGGCTCCGCTGCCGGCCGATCCGGGTGAACACGCGCAGGCCGTGGCCGCCATGCTGCTGTCGGGCGAGCACAAGGCCGTGCTGCTGGGCCACGCTGCCGCGCAGCACCCGCAGGCCACGCAGCTGCTGGCCGTGGTGCAGTGGATCGCCGCACAGACCGGCGCCAGCGTCGGCTACCTCGGTGAAGGTGGCAACGCGGTCGGCGTCCAGCTCGTGGGTGCCGTGCCCGGCCCGGGCGGCCTGAACGCCGCGCAGATGCTGACGCAGCCGATGAAGGCGCTGCTGCTGCTGAACACCGAGCCGCATCTCGACGGCGCCGACGCCGCCGCCACGCAGAAGGCCTTGGCGCAGTCGGGCCTGGTGGTGGCGATGACGGCCTTCTTCGACGGCCCCGACAGCCCGCTCGCGCAAGCCGCCGACGTGCTGCTGCCGACGGCGCCGTTCACCGAGACCGGCGGCGCCTTCGTCAACGCCGAGGGCCGGGTGCAGGCCTTCCATGGCGTCGTCAAGCCGCTGGCCGACACGCGCCCGGGCTGGAAGCTGCTGCGCGTGCTGGGCAACCTGTTGGGCCTGCCAGGCTTCGAGCACGAAACCGTGGAATCGGTGCGGGCCGAGGCGCTGGGTGATGCGGCCAAGCTGGCAAGCCGCCTCGACAACCGCGCCGCCGCCGAGATCGCGCTGCCCGCAGCCGCCACCTCGCCCGCGCTGGAGCGCATCGCCGACGTGCCGATCTACGCTACCGATGCGATCGTTCGCCGCTCGACGTCGCTGCAGCTTACCGCCGATGCCCGCGAGCCCGTGGCTGGCCTGCCCACGGCGCTGTGGACGCAGCTTGCTCTGGCCGACGGCGCCAAGGTGCGCGTGGGGCAGGGCAGCGCGTCGGTGCTGCTGTCCGCACAGCACGACGCCACGCTGGCCGCCACGGCCGTGCGCGTGAGCGCCGGCCACCCGGCCACGGCGGGCCTCGGCCCGATGTTCGGCGCCCTCACGGTGGAGAAGGCCTGATGTTCGAGCCACTGCACGCTGCCGCCAACGCGGCCCTGGGCCCGACGCTCTGGCTCGTGATCTGGAGCCTGATCAAGATCGTCGCGGTGGTGCTCCCGCTGATGGGCTGTGTCGCCTACCTCACGCTGTGGGAGCGCAAGGCCATCGGCTGGAGCCAGATCCGCCCCGGCCCCAACCGCGTGGGCCCGTTCGGCCTGCTGACGCCCATCGCCGACGCAGTGAAGCTGATCTTCAAGGAGATCATCCGCCCCACCGCCGCGAACAAGGGCCTGTTCTTCCTCGGCCCCATCATGACCATCATGCCGGCGCTCGCCGCGTGGGCCGTCATCCCGTTCGGGCCCGACGTGGCGCTGGCCAACGTCAACGCCGGGTTGCTGTTCCTGATGGCCATCACCAGCCTCGAGGTCTACGGCGTCATCATCGCCGGCTGGGCCAGCAACTCGAAGTACGCCTTCCTGGGCGCGCTGCGCGCCAGCGCGCAGATGGTGAGCTACGAGATCGCGATGGGCTTCTGCCTCGTCGTCGTGCTCATGGTGTCGGCGAGCATGAACCTGTCGGACATCGTCGCGCAGCAGCAGCGCGGCATCTTCGCCGACATGGGGCTCACCTTCCTGAGCTGGAACTGGTTGCCGCTGCTGCCCATCTTCGTGGTGTTCTTCATCTCGGGCCTGGCGGAAACCAACCGCCACCCCTTCGACGTGGTCGAGGGCGAGAGCGAGATCGTCGCCGGCCACATGATCGAGTACTCGGGCATGTCGTTCGCGATGTTCTTCCTGGCCGAGTACGCGAACATGATCCTCGTGAGCATGTTGACGGTGCTGCTGTTCCTGGGCGGCTGGTCGTCGCCGATCGCGGCGCTCGACTTCATTCCGGGCTGGATCTGGCTGGCGATCAAGGTGTTCGCCGTGGCCACGATGTTCCTGTGGGTGCGGGCCACGTTCCCGCGCTTCCGCTACGACCAGATCATGCGCCTGGGCTGGAAGATCTTCATTCCGGTCACGCTGGTGTGGCTGGTCTTCGTGGGCCTGTGGATGCAGACGCCCTTCAACGTGTTCAAGCCCCTGTGATGGAGACGCCGCGATGAGTACCCTCGCCGCCGTGAAGGACGTGCTGTCCAGCTTCATGCTGACGGAGCTGTTCAAGGGCCTGAAGATCACCGGCAAGCACTTCCTGTCGCCGACGATCACGGTGCAGTTCCCGGAAGAGAAGACGCCGCAGAGCCCGCGCTTCCGTGGCCTGCACGCGCTGCGCCGCTACGAAAACGGCGAAGAGCGCTGCATCGCCTGCAAGCTCTGCGAGGCCGTGTGCCCGGCGATGGCCATCACCATCGAGAGCGAGGTGCGCGACGACGGCTCGCGCCGCACCAAGCGCTACGACATCGACCTCACCAAGTGCATCTTCTGCGGTTTCTGCGAAGAGAGCTGCCCGGTCGACAGCATCGTCGAGACCCACCACTTCGAATACCACGGCGAAAAGCGCGGCGACCTGTACTTCACGAAGGACATGCTGCTGGCCGTGGGCGACCGCTACGAAAAAGAGATTGCTGCCGCGCGTGCAGCCGATGCCGCCTATCGCTGAAGCCTTGGCCGATGCGTCGCTGACTCATCGCGCATTGCCGCCGCGCACCGCGGGCACCACCACATGAACACCATCACGGCTCTCTTCTACGTCTTCTCGGCAGTGCTGCTCTTCGCAGGCTTCCGTGTCATCACCGCGCGCAGCACCGTGCACGCGGCGCTGTACCTCGTGCTGGCCTTCTTCAGTGCCAGCTGCCTGTGGATGCTGCTGCGCGCCGAGTTCCTGGCCATCACGCTGGTGCTGGTGTACGTGGGCGCGGTGATGGTGCTGTTCCTGTTCGTGGTGATGATGCTCGACATCAACACCGACGCCTTCCGCGAGGGCTTCTACAAGCATTTGCCGGTGGCCGGCTTCGTGGGCGCATTGATCGCGCTGCAGATGGCCCTGGTGCTGATGCGCGGCTTCCAGGGCGCCGAGGCCCCGGCGGCCACGGCGCGCGAGATCGAGCTTGGCAACACCAAGCTGCTGGGCATCGAGGTCTACACCAACTACCTGTACCCGCTGCAGCTGGCCGCCGTCTTGCTGCTGGTGGCCATCATCGCGGCCATCGCGCTGACGCTGCGCGAGCGCAAGGACAGCAAGCACATGGACCCGGGTGAACAGGTCAAGGCGCGCAAGGCCGACCGCGTGCGCCTGGTGAAGATGGCACCCACCATCGAGCAGCCCTCGGCGCCGAAGCAGGAAGGGGGCACGCCATGAGCGGCGTCACCATGAACGCGACGATGGGCGCCCTCACGCTGGGCCACTTCCTCAGCCTCGGCGGCATCCTGTTTGCGCTGTCGGTGGTCGGCATCTTCCTGAACCGCCGCAACCTGATCGTGCTGCTGATGGCCATCGAGCTGATGCTGCTGGCCGTCAACCTGAACTTCATCGCCTTCTCGCACTTCCTGCCGCTCGAGGCCGACCGCATGGCCGGGCAGGTGTTCGTGTTCTTCATCCTCACGGTGGCCGCGGCTGAATCGGCCATCGGCCTGGCGATCCTGGTCGTGCTGTTCCGCAACCGCGCGTCGATCAACGTCGAGGAACTCGACGAACTCAAGGGCTGACGCCGATGGCCTCGACGCTTTCGCAAGGACTGCTGCTCACGGTGCCGCTGGCACCGCTGGCCGGCGCGCTGATCGCCGGCCTGGCCGGCAAGTGGGTGGGCCGCCGCGGCGCCCACTTCTTCACCATCCTGGGCGTGTTCATCGCCTTCGTCTGCTCGGTCATGGTGCTGGGGCAGGTGGCCAACGGCGCGCGCTTCAACGAGACGCTCTACGAGTGGATGGTGCTGGGCAAGCTCGTCATGGAGGTCGGCTTCCTGGTCGACGGCCTGACGGCCATGATGATGGTGGTCGTCACCTTCGTGAGCCTGATGGTGCACGTCTACACCATCGGCTACATGGACGGTGACCCGGGCTACCAGCGCTTCTTCAGCTACATCAGCCTGTTCACCTTCTCGATGTTGATGCTCGTGATGAGCAACAACTTCCTGCAGCTGTTCTTCGGCTGGGAGGCGGTGGGCCTGGTCAGCTACCTGCTGATCGGCTTCTGGTTCAAGCGGCCGACGGCGGTGTTCGCCAACATGAAGGCGTTTCTCGTCAACCGTGTCGGCGACTTCGGCTTCATCCTCGGCATCGGCCTCATCGCCGCGTATGCCGGCACGCTGAACTACGGCGAGGCCTTCGCCAAGGCTGGCGAGCTGAACAAGATCACCTTCCCCGGCACCGACTGGCAACTGCTGACAGTGGCTTGCATCTGCCTGTTCATCGGCGCCATGGGCAAGAGCGCGCAGTTCCCGCTGCACGTGTGGCTGCCCGACTCGATGGAAGGCCCGACGCCGATCTCCGCGCTGATCCACGCCGCCACCATGGTGACGGCCGGCATCTTCATGGTCGCGCGCATGAGCCCGCTGTTCGAGCTCTCCGACACGGCGCTGAACTTCGTGCTCGTCATCGGCGCCATCACGGCCCTCTTCATGGGCTTCCTGGGCATCATCCAGAACGACATCAAGCGCGTGGTGGCCTACTCCACGCTCAGCCAGCTGGGCTACATGACGGTGGCGCTGGGCCTGTCGGCCTACAGCGTGGGCGTGTTCCACCTGATGACGCACGCCTTCTTCAAGGCGCTGCTGTTCCTGGCCGCCGGCAGCGTGATCATCGGCATGCACCACGATCAGGACATCCGCAACATGGGCGGCCTGCGCAAGCACATGCCGATCACGTGGATCACCTCGCTGCTGGGCAGCCTGGCGCTGATCGGCACGCCACTGTTCGCCGGCTTCTACAGCAAGGACAGCATCCTGATCGCGTCGCACCACAGCACGCTGCCGGGGGCCACGTTTGCGATGTTCGCCATCTACATCGGCGTGTTCGTGACGGCGTTCTACTCGTTCCGCATGTACTTCCTGGTGTTCCACGGCGAGGAGCGCTTCCACCACAAGCCGTTCCCGCCCGAAGATGATCACAGCCACGATGACCATGCCGACGACCACGGCGACCACACGCCGCGCGAGTCGCCCTGGGTCGTGACGGCGCCGCTGATCCTGCTGGCCATCCCGTCGGTCGTGATCGGCTACATGGCGATCCAGCCGATGCTGTTCGGCGACTTCCTCAAGGACGCCATCACCGTCAACGCACAGGCCCATCCGGCCATGGCCGAACTGGCCAAGACCTTCCACGGCCCGGTGGCGATGGCGCTGCACGGCGTGGTGACGCTGCCGTTCTGGCTGGCGCTGGGCGGTGTCGTCACGGCTTGGTTCTTCTACCTGAAGGCGCCGCACATCCCGGCTGCGCTTGACCGCCACCTGAAGCCCGTGCGCACCGTGCTCGAGAACAAGTACTACATGGACTGGTTCAACGAACACGTGCTGGCCGCTGGCGCGCGCAAGCTCGGCATGGGCCTGTGGAAGGGCGGCGACCAGGCCGTGATCGACGGCGCCATCAACGGCTCGGCGCGTGGCATCGGCGGCCTGGCAGGCCTGCTGCGCCAGGCCCAGACCGGGCGCCTCTACACCTATGCGCTGGTGATGCTGCTGGGCATCTTCGCCCTGCTCACCTGGCAGCTGTGGCCCTTCTTCAGCGGCTTCATGCGCTGATGCCCCGGCACGCCGACAAGAACTACAGGATCAAGGGAATCCACAGATGGGTTTGCTAAGTTTCGCGATCTGGCTGCCGGTGGCCTTCGGGGCCCTGCTGCTGGCGGTGGGCCGCGACGAGAACGCGGGTGTGGTGCGCGCCATGGCCCTGATCGGCGCGGTGGCCTCCTTCGTGGTGACACTGCCGCTGATCAGCGGCTTCGACACCAGCAGCGCCGGCATGCAGTTCGTCGAGAAGATGCCGTGGATCGAGCGCTTCAACATCCACTACCACCTCGGCGTCGACGGCCTGAGCCTGTGGTTCGTGCCGCTCACGGCCTTCATCACCGTGATCGTGGTGCTGGCCGGCTGGCAGGTGATCCAGGAGCGCGTGGCCCAGTACATGGGCGCCTTCCTCATCCTGAGCGGCCTGATGGTCGGCGTGTTCTCGGCGCTCGATGGCATGCTGTTCTACGTGTTCTTCGAGGCCACGCTGATTCCGATGTACATCATCATCGGCGTCTGGGGCGGCCCGAACCGCGTCTACGCGGCCTTCAAGTTCTTCCTGTACACGCTGCTCGGCTCGCTGCTGATGCTGATCGCGCTGGTGTACCTGTACTTCAAGAGCGGCGGCAGCTTCGACATCCTCACCTGGCACAAGCTGCCTTTGCCGCTGGACGCGCAGACGCTGCTGTTCTTCGCCTTCTTCGCCGCCTTCTCGGTGAAGGTGCCGATGTGGCCGGTGCACACCTGGCTGCCCGATGCCCACGTCGAGGCGCCCACCGGCGGCTCGGTGGTGCTGGCGGCCATCATGCTGAAGCTGGGCGCGTACGGCTTCCTGCGCTTCAGCCTGCCCATCGCGCCCGACGCCGCGCGCGAATGGGACTGGCTCATCATCACCCTCAGCCTGGTCGCCGTGCTGTACATCGGCCTGGTGGCGCTGGTGCAGCAGGACATGAAGAAGCTCGTGGCCTACAGCTCCATCGCGCACATGGGCTTCGTCACTTTAGGCTTCTTCATGTTCAACGAGCTCGGCGTGGCCGGCGGCATCGTGCAGATGATCAGCCACGGCTTCGTCTCGGGTGCCATGTTCCTTTGCATCGGCGTGCTCTACGACCGCGTGCACAGCCGCGAGATCGCCAGCTACGGCGGCGTGGCCAACACCATGCCGGTGTTCACGGCCTTCGCGGTGCTGTTCGCCATGGCCAACTGCGGCCTGCCGGGCACCGCCGGCTTCGTGGGCGAGTGGATGGTGATCCTCGGCGCCGTGCAATACAACTTCTGGATCGGCCTGCTGGCCAGCACCACGCTGATCTTCGGCGCCGCCTACACGCTGTGGATGGTCAAGCGCGTGTACTTCGGTGACGTGGCCAACGACGACGTGCGCGGCCTCACCGACATCAACGGCCGCGAGTTCCTGATGCTGGCCGTGCTGGCGGTGGCGGTGCTCTGGATGGGCCTGTACCCGAAGCCCATCACCGACGCCATGAGCCCGGCCGTGACCGAGCTGCTGCGCCACGTGGCGATCACCAAGATCCCGGGCTGAACACAACGATGAACGCGATGAACTGGACCGTCGTGCTGCCCGAGATCGTGCTGCTGGTGGCCGCCTGCGGCGTGCTGCTGGTCGACCTCTTCTCCAAGCACCCCACCCGCGGCACCACCTTCTGGCTGACGCAGGCCTCGATCGCCGTGTTCGCGCTGCTGCACCTGCAGGCGCTGCAGGAAGGCGCCACCGAGTACGGCATGAACCAGATGGTGGTGGTGGACCCGATGGGCCACCTGCTGGCCTTTTTCGCCGCCGTGGCCGTGATGATCACGCTGGGCTACGCCCGCCCCACGCTGGCGGCGCGCGACATGCTCAAGGGCGAGTTCTTCACCCTCACGCTGTTTGCGCTGCTGGGCATCGCCGTCATGTGCTCGGCGAACAACTTCCTCGTCGTGTACCTGGGCCTGGAGCTGATGAGCCTGAGCCTGTATGCGCTGGTGGCGCTGCGCCGCGACCACGCCGTGGCCACCGAGGCGGCGATGAAGTATTTCGTGCTGGGCGCGCTGGCCAGCGGCTTCCTGCTGTACGGCCTGAGCATGATGTACGGCGCCACCGGCACGCTGGAGATCCCGCGTGTGTTCGAGCGCATCGCCGGCGGCGGCATCAACAAGGAGGTGCTGGTCTTCGGCACCGTGTTCGTGGTGGCCGGCCTGGCGTTCAAGCTGGGTGCGGCGCCGTTCCACATGTGGGTGCCCGATGTGTACCAGGGCGCGCCGACGGCCGTCACGCTGCTGATCGGTGGTGCGCCCAAGTTTGCCGCCTTCGCCATCACCATCCGCCTGCTGGTGGAGGGCATGCTGGGCCTGGCGGTGGACTGGCAGCAGATGTTCATCGTGCTGGCCGTGGCCAGCCTGGCGGTGGGCAACATCGCGGCCATCGCGCAGAGCAACCTGAAGCGCATGCTGGCCTACAGCACCATCGCGCAGATGGGCTTCATCGTGCTGGGCCTGTCAGCCGGCGTGGTGAGCGGCAACACGCTGTCGGCGGCCAACGCCTACAGCTCGGCCCTGTTCTACCTCGTGGCCTACGTGCTGACGACGCTGGGCACCTTCGGCCTGATCATGCTGCTGTCGCGCCAGGGCTTCGAGAGCGAGCAGATCGACGATCTCGCCGGCCTGTCGAAGAAGTCGCCGTGGATGGCCGGCGTGATGACGGTGTTCATGTTCTCGCTGGCCGGTGTGCCGCCGATGATCGGCTTCTTCGCCAAGCTCAGCGTCATCCAGGCGCTCGTCACCACCAACGTCACGCTGTACATCGTGATGGCCATCGTGGCGGTGCTGTTCTCGCTGATCGGCGCCTTCTACTACCTGCGTGTCGTCAAGGTGATGTGGTTCGACGAGCCCACGGGCCAGGCCGTGCCGGCGCATGGCCAGGGTGTCACGGCCATGCTGGCGCTGAACGGCGCCGCGGTGCTGGTGTTCGGCCTCTTCTCGGGCGGCCTGATGGCCCTGTGCCGCGACGCCATCCAGCGCACCTTCACCAGCTGACATGAACCATGCGCTCGAGGTCTGGGGCGTCATCGTGGTGGCGCTGATCGCCGCGAACCTGCCCTTCGTCAACGAGCGCCTGTTCATCGTCGGGCCGCTGCGGGCACCCAAGGCGCTGGCCTGGCGGCTGCTGGAACTGCTGCTGATGCTGGGCCTGGTGCTGGGCCTGGGCTTCCTGATCGAAGACCACCTCGGCCGCCGGCAGCCCCAAGGCTGGCAGTTCTACGCCGCGATGGCCTGCCTGTTCGTGACCTTCGCCTTCCCGGGCTTCATCTGGCGTTACCTGCGCCGGGGCGGTCGAGACACCGCCGCCGTCGATGCCTGACGAGGCCAGCCGCGACGGGCCCGGGCTCGACGCCCATCTGCGCGAGTACCCGCTCGGCGGCGAGACGCTGCTCAGCGGCGGCTTTCTCGAAGTCCACCGCGACACCGTGCGCCTGCCCGACGGCAGCACGGCCATGCGCGAGTACATCCGCCACCCGGGCGCCGTGGCCGTGATCCCGCTGCTCGGCGAGGGCCCCGACCCCGACGTGGTGCTGGTGCGCCAGCACCGCTACCCGATCGACCGCGTGCTGCTCGAATGGCCCGCCGGCAAGCGCGAGGCCGACGAGCCCACGCGGGCCTGTGCCGAGCGCGAGCTGCTCGAGGAGACCGGCTACACCGCCACCGAGTGGGCCTGGGGCGGCTGGATCCACAACGCGGCGGCCTACAGCAGCGAAGGCATCGCGCTGTGGTTTGCACGCGGGCTTCAGCCCGGGCCGGCACGGCCGGACGCCGGCGAGTTCGTCGAGACGGTGACGATGCCGCTGTTGGCACTGAGTGCCCTCGACGACCGCGGCGAGCTCACCGACGTCAAGACGCTGATCGGCCTGCACTGGCTGAAGGCGGCCCTGACCGGCAATCGTCCATGGGTATGGACCCGCGCAGACCGTGCTCCCGACGTAGCATGACCGCACGATGAAGGTCTTCGACCTGCAGTGCATGCAGGGACACCTCTTTGAGGGTTGGTTCGGCTCCGACGACGACTTCCAGGCCCAGAAGGCCCGGGGGCTGCTGGCTTGCCCGCTGTGCAACGACGCCGAGGTGCGCCGCTTGCCTTCGGCGCCGCGCCTGAACCTCTCAGGCGCGCAGGCGCCGCCACCAACGCCGGCCGCATCCCCAGCCGCCACCGCGACCGCCGCCGCCACCGTGGCCCGGTCGGCCGACATGCAGTCGGCCTGGTTGCAGGCGGTGCGCCAGCTGGTCGAGCGCACCGAGGACGTCGGCGAGCGCTTCGCCGAGGAAGCGCGGCGCATCCACTACGGTGAGGTCGCGCAACGCGGCATCCGGGGCCAGGCCTCGCCCGAGGAGCGCCAGGCACTGCTCGACGAAGGCATCGAGACCGTCGCCATCCCCTTGCCGGCGTCGATGAAGGGCCCCCTGCAGTAAGCGCGGCGTCCTGGGGGCACGGCTTTCAGCCTAAATCCGGCAGTTACCCCGATGCTGGCAGGCTGGTTGGAGGCCTGAACGGGCCGAGTGTCGACGCGATCTTGTCGCTGACGTAGCGCAGCATAAGAGCCCATCGGTCC
>JADCGQ010000013.1 GCA_020248945.1 Rubrivivax sp. | reverse complement strand
GTCATGCCGGGCGACAACGTCAGCATCACCGTGAAGCTGATCGCCCCGATCGCGATGGAAGAAGGCCTGCGCTTCGCCATCCGTGAAGGCGGCCGCACCGTCGGCTCGGGCGTCGTGGCCAAGATCATCGAATAAGGATCCGCCATGTCCGCCAAGCAGAAGATCCGCATCCGCCTGAAGGCCTTCGACTACAAGCTGATCGACCAGTCGGCCCTGGAAATCGTCGACACCGCCAAGCGCACGGGCGCCATCGTCAAGGGCCCCGTGCCCCTGCCGACGCGCATGCAGCGTTTCGACATCCTGCGCTCGCCGCACGTCAACAAGACGAGCCGCGACCAGTTCGAGATCCGCACGCACCAGCGCCTGATGGACATCGTCGACCCCACCGACAAGACCGTGGACGCGCTGATGAAGCTCGATCTGCCGGCCGGCGTGGACGTCGAGATCAAGTTGCAGTAATATCGCGGGCTTTCCCGGCTTCGGCCGGGAAGAACCGTTAAGTCAAAACAGGGTGCCTGCCTCGGCAGAGCACCCGGCTATCCGCCCCGACGAGTCTTTCGAGATTGGTCGAGGCTACCGCCCCGACCAATCGATGTCGGGATCGTGAACAAGGCGCTGGCATCGTTCAGCGCTGGAGAAACGCATGAGCATGAGCGAACAGCTCGGCTTGCTGGGCCGCAAGGTGGGCATGATGCGCATCTTCACGGATGATGGCGACGCCATCCCCGTGACGGTGCTCGACGTGTCCAACAACCGCGTCACGCAGGTCAAGACCGCCGCCACCGACGGCTACAACGCGCTTCAGGTCGCGTTCGGCTCGCGCAAGGCGAGCCGGGTCAGCAAGCCCGAAGCCGGCCACCTGGCCAAGGCCGGTGTCGAAGCCGGCACGGTGCTGAAGGAATTCCGTGTCACCGCCGAAGTCGCTGGTCAGCACAAGACCGGCACCGTGATCCCCGCGACGCTGTTCGCCGCCGGCCAAAAGGTCGATGTGCAGGGCACCTCGCTGGGCAAGGGCTTCGCCGGCACCATCAAGCGCCACAACTTCAGCTCGCAGCGTGCGTCGCACGGCAACAGCCGTTCGCACAACGTGCCGGGCTCGATCTCGATGGCGCAGGATCCGGGCCGCGTGTTCCCGGGCAAGAAGATGACCGGCCACATGGGTGACGAGACCGTCAGCGTGCAAAACCTCGACATCGTCCGTGTCGTCGAAGCGCGCTCGCTGCTGATGGTTCGTGGCGCCGTGCCGGGCCACAAGAACGGCCACGTGGTCGTGCGCCCGGCCGTCAAGGCCCGCGTGAAGAAGGGAGCCTGAGCATGCAACTCGAACTCCTGAACGACCAGGGCCAGGCCACCTCGAAGGTCGACGCACCGGACACCGTGTTCGCGCGCGACTACAACGAGGCGCTCGTCCACCAGGTCGTCGTCGCCTTCCAGGCCAACGCGCGCCAGGGCACCCGTGCCCAGCTCGACCGCGGCGAAGTGAAGCACTCCACCAAGAAGCCGTTCCGCCAGAAGGGCACGGGCCGCGCCCGCGCCGGCATGACGAGCTCGCCGCTGTGGCGGGGCGGTGGTCGCATCTTCCCGAACCGGCCTGACGAGAACTTCTCGCAGAAGGTCAACAAGAAGATGTACCGCGCCGGCATGGCCAGCATCCTGTCGCAGCTCGCGCGCGATGGTCGTCTGGCGGTCGTCGACGGCATCAGCCTCGAAGCCCCCAAGACCAAGCTGCTGGCCGCCAAGTTCAAGGCCATGGGCCTGGGCACGGACAACAAGAATTCGGTGCTCGTGATCGCCGACCAGATCGACGACAACGTCGCGCTGGCCTGCCGCAACCTGCCCAACGTGATGGTGGTCGAGCCGCGGTACGCCGATCCGCTGTCGCTGGTCTTCTACAAGAAGGTGCTGGTGACCAAGGGCGCGATCGAGCAGCTCAAGGAGATGTTCGCATGAGCAGCGTCAATCCCACCCCCACCGAGCGCAAGTTCGCCGAAAGTCGCCTGGCTCAGGTGCTGGTCGCGCCGATCATCTCGGAAAAGGCCACGCGCCTGGGCGAGAAGCAGAACCAGGTGCTGTTCAAGGTGCTGCGCGACGCCACCAAGCCCGAGATCAAGGCCGCCGTCGAGCTGATGTTCAAGGTCGAAGTGGCCTCGGTCAGCACGGCCGTGCAAAAGGGCAAGGTCAAGCGCTTCGGCCGCACCATCGGCCGCCGCGACCACGTCAAGAAGGCGTACGTGTCGCTGAAGCCGGGCCAGGAGCTCAACTTCTCCGGGGAGGCCGCGTAATGGCCATCGTCAAAGTCAAGCCCACATCGCCCGGCCGCCGTGCCGTGGTCAAGGTGGTGCACAAGCACCTGCACAAGGGCGCGCCCGAGGCCTCGCTGCTCGAGCCCCAGAAGCAGAACGCCGGCCGCAACAACAACGGCCACATCACGATGCGTCACAAGGGTGGTGGCTCCAAGCACCACTACCGCGTCGTCGACTTCGTGCGCAACAAGGACGGCATCCCGGCGAAGGTCGAGCGCATCGAGTACGACCCGAACCGCACCGCCCACATCGCGCTGCTGTGCTACGCCGACGGCGAGCGCCGCTACGTCATCGCCCCGCGCGGTGTCGAAGCCGGTGCCACGCTGCTGAGCGGCGCCGAAGCGCCGATCAAGGCCGGCAACACGCTGCCGATCCGCAACATCCCGGTGGGTTCGATCATCCACTGCGTCGAGATGCTGCCCGGCAAGGGCGCGCAGATCGCACGTTCGGCAGGCACCAGCGTCACGCTGATGGCCCGCGAAGGCATCTACGCCCAGGTGCGCTTGCGGTCGGGTGAGGTTCGCAAGATCCACATCGACTGCCGCGCCACGATCGGCGAAGTCAGCAACGAAGAGCACAGCCTGCGCCAGTACGGCAAGGCCGGTGCCATCCGCTGGAAGGGCATCCGCCCGACCGTCCGCGGTGTTGCGATGAACCCGGTCGACCACCCGCACGGCGGCGGCGAAGGCCGCACCGGCGAGGCGCAGCCCCAGGTGTCGCCGTGGAACACGCTGACGAAGGGTTACCGCACGCGGAACAACAAGCGCACGCAGACGATGATCGTCTCGCGTCGCAAGAAGTGAGGTCGTAAGCCATGACCCGTTCGCTCAAGAAGGGTCCCTTCGTGGACCACCACCTGCTGGCCAAGGTCGAGAAGGCCGCCGCCATCAAGGACAAGAAGCCGATCAAGACCTGGTCGCGCCGCAGCACCATCCTGCCCGAGTTCATCGGCCTGACGGTGGCCGTGCACAACGGCAAGCAGCACGTTCCGGTGTACGTGACCGACCAGATGGTCGGCCACAAGCTCGGCGAATTCGCCCTCACCCGCTTGTTCAAGGGTCACCCCGCGGACAAGAAGGCCAAGAAGTAAGGAGCCGACCATGGCAACCGAAACCAAGGCCATCGTTCGTGGCGCGCGCCTGTCTGCCGACAAGGGCCGCCTCGTGGCCGACATGATCCGCGGCAAGAAGGTCGACCAGGCGTTGAACATCCTGTCGTTCACGCAGAAGAAGGCCGCCGGCATCATCAAGAAGGCGGTCGATTCCGCCGTGGCCAACGCCGAGCACAACGACGGTGCCGACATCGACGAGCTGCGCATCAAGACCATCTACGTCGAGCAGGGCACCGTGCTGAAGCGCTTCTCGGCCCGTGCAAAGGGCCGGGGTGCACGCATCAGCAAGGGCACCTGCCACATCTACGTGACCGTGGGGAACTGATTCATGGGACAGAAGATCCACCCGACCGGTTTCCGCCTGGCCGTCACGCGCGCCTGGCAGAGCCGGTGGTTCGCCACCAAGGCCAACTTCGCGACGATGCTGGCCGAGGACCTGAAGGTCCGCGACTACCTCAAGACCAAGCTGAAGAGCGCCGCGGTCTCGCGCATCCTCATCGAGCGTCCGGCCAAGAACGCCCGCATCACCATCTTCTCGGCGCGTCCGGGCGTGGTGATCGGCAAGAAGGGCGAGGACATCGAGAACCTGAAGACCGAACTGACCAAGCGCCTGGGCGTGCCGGTCGCGGTCAACATCGAAGAGATCCGCAAGCCCGAGGTCGATGCTCAGCTCATCGCCGACAGCATCACGCAGCAGCTCGAGAAGCGCATCATGTTCCGCCGCGCCATGAAGCGCGCGATGCAGAACGCGATGCGCCTGGGCGCGCAGGGCATCAAGATCATGTCGTCGGGCCGCCTGAACGGCATCGAGATCGCCCGCTGCGAGTGGTACCGCGAAGGCCGCGTGCCGCTCCACACGCTGCGTGCCGACATCGACTACGGCTTCTCCGAAGCCAAGACGACCTACGGCGTCATCGGCGTCAAGGTCTGGGTCTACCGCGGTGACCGCCTGGCCAACGGCGAGGCCCCGCAGCTGCCCAAGACCGACGCCGACAACGAGCGCCGCGACCGCCGTGGCCCGCGCCCCGGTGGCCCCGATGGCCGCCCGGGTGCCGGCCGTGGCCGCCCGGGTGCGCCCGGTGCCGACCGTGGCCCGCGTGCCGATGCCGCCCCTTCGACGCCCGCAGCCCCCGCCGCACCCGCTGGCGATGGCCCGAAGTCCCCCGCCGTGAAGCGCGTCCGCAAGGCCGCTGCCCCGGCGGCGGGCGAGACCAAAGGAGAGTGACGATGCTGCAACCTGCACGTCGCAAGTTCCGCAAGGAACACAAGGGCCGCAACACCGGCATCGCCACGCGTGGCGCAGCCGTGTCGTTCGGCGAGTTCGGCCTCAAGGCCACCGAGCGCGGCCGCATCACGGCGCGCCAGATCGAAGCCGCTCGTCGCGCCATCAGCCGCCACATCAAGCGCGGTGGCCGCATCTTCATCCGCATCTTCCCGGACAAGCCGATCTCGCAGAAGCCGGCCGAAGTGCGGATGGGTAACGGCAAGGGCAACCCCGAGTACTACGTCGCCGAGATCCAGCCGGGCAAGGTGCTCTACGAGATCAACGGCGTTCCCGAGCAGCTCGCCCGCGAGGCTTTCCAGCTCGCCAGCGCCAAGCTGCCCCTGCGCACCACGTTCGTGGCGCGACAGGTGGGCACCTGAAGGAGCCAAGGACATGAAGGCATCTGAACTGCGCGCCAAGGACATCGCGGCGCTCGAGAAGGAAGTCGCCGATCTGCTGAAGGCCCACTTCGGCCTGCGCATGCAGAAGGCGACCCAGCAACTCACCAACCACACGCAGCTTGGCAACATGAAGCGCGACGTGGCCCGGGTGAAGACCATCATCGCTGAGAAGAAGCGTGCGGCCGTCAAGGCTGCCGCGACGGAGGCCGCCAAGTGAGCGAGACTCAAGTTACTGCGCAAGCCCCGGCGAAGAACCGCCGCACCCTCATCGGCCGCATCGTCAGCGACAAGCGCGCCAAGACGGTGACCGTGCTGGTCGAGCGCCGCACCGCGCACGAGCTCTACGGCAAGATCGTCGGCCACAGCAGCAAGTACCACGCCCACGACGAAAAGGGCGAGTACAAGCTGGGTGACGTGGTCGAGATCGCCGAAGGCCGCCCGATCAGCAAGACCAAGTCCTGGACCGTGACGCGCCTGATCGAAAAGGCCGGCTTGGTCTAACGACCCCGCGCCGCGATAACCCCGCGGCCGCAGACCTGAACCGGAGCGCGGACACTGCCGCCTCCGGTTTTTTCATGCCCGCGAACGCCGCGTGCCCACCCCTGAGGAGAGCCCCATGCTGAAGGTTGGAGAGAAGCTGCCCGCAGGCAGCCTGATGGAATTCGTCGAGGTCGAGGGCAATGGCTGCTCGATCGGCCCCAACAGCTTCGACATTGCGCAGAGCACCGCCGGCAAGACCATCGCGATCTTCGCGCTGCCCGGTGCCTACACGCCCACTTGCTCGGCCAAGCATGTGCCGGGCTTCGTCGAGCACGCCGACGCCTTCAAGGCCGCCGGTGTGGACGAGATCTGGTGCGTGTCGGTGAACGACGCCTTCGTCATGGGCGCCTGGGGCCGTGATCAGCACACCGCCGGCAAGGTGCGCATGATGGCCGACGGCTCGGCCGCCTTCACGGCCGCGGCGGGCCTGACGCTCGACCTCACGGCGCGTGGCATGGGCGTGCGCAGCCAGCGCTACTCGATGCTCGTCGTCGACGGTGTGGTCAAGGCGCTCAACATCGAGGCGCCGGCCAAGTTCGAGGTCAGCGACGCGGGCACGCTGCTGGCGCAGGCGCGCGCGCTGAAGGCCTGAGCCTGCCGGCAAGGCCGCATCGAATGGGCTGCGGCGGCGCTTGACGCGCCGACGCAGCCTGTGCCATACTGCAAGGCTTCGCCGGCGTTGGCGTGCGGCTGCTGAACAGGCAGCCACACGACGAAGTCGGCTCCAAACCCACACACGGGCCCAAGACTGGGTGCAGGGTTGCAGGCAAAACGGCTGAAAAGTCGTGAACGCCGGCAGCCAACGCCTCCAAGTTGGGATACGAACATGATCCAAATGCAATCGCGGCTCGACGTGGCCGACAACACGGGCGCGAAGTCCGTCATGTGCATCAAGGTGCTCGGCGGCTCGAAGCGGCGTTACGCCGGCATCGGCGACGTCATCAAGGTCAGCATCAAGGAAGCCGCACCGCGGGGCCGCGTCAAGAAGGGCGAGGTCTACAGCGCCGTGGTCGTGCGCACCGCCAAGGGCGTGCGCCGCCAGGACGGCTCCCTCATCAAGTTCGACGGCAATGCCGCCGTGCTGCTCAACGCCAAGCTCGAACCGATCGGCACCCGCATCTTCGGGCCGGTCACGCGCGAACTGCGCACCGAGCGCTTCATGAAGATCGTGTCGCTGGCTCCGGAGGTGCTCTGACATGAACAAGATTCGCAAGGGCGACCAGGTCATCGTGATCGCCGGTCGCGACAAGGGCAAGCGTGGCACGGTGTCGCGCCGCGTCGACGAAGACCACCTCGTGGTTGATGGCGTCAACGTCGTGAAGAAGCACAACAAGCCGAACCCGCTGAAGGGCACGACCGGTGGCGTGATCGACAAGACCATGCCCATCCACCAGAGCAACGTGGCCATCTTCAACCCGGCCACGGGCAAGGCGGACCGCGTGGCCATCAAGCTGCTCGACAAGGCTGAACAGGCTGCCCGCAAGACCAAGGACAACGGCGTTCGCGTCTACAAGTCCAGCGGCGCAGAGATCAAGGCGTAATCATGGCAAAGACCCAAGCAGTTCCTGCCGGGAAGGCCGACGCGGTGACCAGCGCGCGTCTGCAGACGATCTACCGCGAGAAGATCGTCCCCGAGCTCATGGCCAAGTTCGGCTACACCTCGGTGATGCAGGTGCCGCGCCTGGAGAAGATCACGCTGAACATGGGCGTGTCCGAGGCCGTGAGCGACAAGAAGGTGATGGACAACGCCGTCGGCGACCTCACCAAGATCGCCGGCCAGAAGCCCGTGGTCACCAAGAGCAAGAAGGCCATTGCCGGCTTCAAGATCCGTGACGGCGTGCCCATCGGCACGATGGTCACGCTGCGCGGCATCCGCATGTACGAGTTCCTGGACCGCTTCGTCACCGTGGCCCTGCCGCGCGTGCGCGACTTCCGCGGCATCAGCGGCCGCAGCTTCGACGGCCGGGGCAACTACAACATCGGCGTCAAGGAACAGATCATCTTCCCCGAGATCGAGTACGAGAAGATCGACGCGATCCGCGGCATGAACATCAGCATCACGACCAGCGCCAAGTCCGACGACGAATGCAAAGCGCTGCTCGCGGCGTTCAAGTTCCCGTTCAAGAACTGAAGGCGACCGAGGAAACCATGGCCAAACTGTCCGTCAAGCAGCGCGAAGACAAGCGCGAAAAGCTGGTCGCCAAGTACGCGAAGAAGCATGCCGAGCTCAAGGGCATCGCCAACGACGCGAAGAAGAGCGACGAAGAGCGTTACGCCGCGCGCCTGGAGCTGCAGAAGCTGCCGCGCAACGCCTACCCGACGCGCTTGCGCAACCGCTGCGAACTGACCGGCCGTGCCCGTGGCACGTTCCGCATGTTCGGCCTGGCGCGCAACAAGATCCGCGAACTGGCGTTCAAGGGCGACATCCCCGGCATGGTCAAGGCCAGCTGGTAAGCGCGGCGAAGAGCAGGAGCAATATTCATGAGCATGAGTGATCCCATCGCCGACATGCTGACCCGCATCCGCAACGCGCAAAGCGTGGCGAAGGCGGCAGTCACGATGCCGTCGTCGAAGCTGAAGGTCGCAATCGCGCAGGTGCTGAAGGACGAGGGCTACATCGACGGCTTCGCAGTCAAGAGCGAAGGCGGCAAGTCCAACCTCGAAGTCGCGCTGAAGTACTACGCCGGCCGCCCCGTGATCGAGCGCATCGAGCGCGTCAGCCGCCCTGGCCTGCGCATCTACAAGGGCCGCGACGCCATTCCGCAGGTCATGAACGGCCTCGGCGTCGCCATCGTCACAACGCCGCGTGGCGTGATGACGGACCGCAAGGCTCGCCAGACCGGTGTCGGTGGCGAAGTCCTGTGCTACGTCGCGTAAAGGGAGCACAAGCATGTCCCGCGTAGGAAAGATGCCGATCGCTGTGCCGCAAGGCATCGACGTCGCGATCTCGGCAGAAAGCATCACCGTCAAGGGCAAGGAGGGCACGCTCGTGCGCGCCGTCAACCCGCTGGTGACGATCAAAAACGAAGGCGGCACGCTGAAGTTCGCCCCGGCGAACGACAGCGCGGCGGCCGATGCGATGAGCGGCACGATGCGTGCCCTCGTCAACAACATGGTCACCGGCGTCGCCAAGGGCTTCGAGACCAAGCTGCAGCTGGTGGGCGTGGGCTTCCGTGCCCAGGCCCAGGGCGACAAGCTCAACCTGCAGATCGGCTTCTCGCACCCGGTCGTCAAGGACATGCCCGCCGGCGTGAAGGTGGCTTGCCCGACGCAGACCGAAATCGTGATCCGCGGCGCCGACAAGCAGGCCGTGGGCCAGGTGGCGGCTGAAGTCCGCGCCTTCCGTCCTCCCGAGCCGTACAAGGGCAAGGGGATCCGCTACGCCGGTGAGCGCGTGGTGCTGAAAGAGACGAAGAAGAAGTAAGGAGCAGCGCCATGAGCTTGACGAAAAAAGAACAACGCCTGCGCCGCGCGCGCCAGACCCGGCTGCGCATCAACGGCCAGGGCGTCGCGCGCCTTGCGGTGCACCGCTCCAACCTGCACATCTACGCCAGCGTGTTTTCGGGCGACGGCACGCAGGTGCTGGCCAGCGCGAGCACGGCCGAGAAGGAAGTCCGCGATCAGCTCGGTGGCAACGGCGGCAACGTCGCGGCAGCCACGCTGGTGGGCAAACGCATCGCCGAAAAGGCCAAGGCCGCCGGCATCGAGCAGGTCGCTTTCGATCGCTCGGGTTTCCAGTACCACGGCCGCGTCAAGGCGCTGGCCGAGGCCGCGCGCGAAGCCGGCCTGCAGTTCTGATCCCGGCGACGGCTCTCGAGCAGAGGAATCCAAAGAATGGCTAAGTTCACCCCCCGCGCCCAGGCCGAAGGCAACGACGACGGGCTCAAGGAAAAGATGATCGCGGTCAACCGCGTCACCAAGGTCGTGAAGGGCGGTCGCACGCTCAGCTTCGCGGCGCTCACGGTGGTCGGCGACGGCGATGGCCGCATCGGCATGGGCAAGGGCAAGGCCAAGGAAGTGCCGGTGTCGGTGCAGAAGGCCATGGAGTCGGCCCGCCGCAACATGATCAAGGTCGCGCTGAAGAACGGCACGATCCACCACAAGGTCGAGGGCGAGCATGGCGCCGCCCGCGTGCTGATGGCGCCGGCCAAGCCGGGTGACGGCATCATCGCCGGCGGCCCGATGCGCGCGGTGTTCGAAGTCATGGGCATCACCGACATCGTCGCCAAGAGCCTGGGCTCGTCGAACCCGTACAACATGGTTCGTGCCACGCTCGACGCGCTCAAGCACCTGTCGACGCCGGGCGAGATCGCCGCCAAGCGCGGCAAGTCGGTCGAAGAACTCTTCAACTGAGCCGACCGCGGAGAAACCACATGACCACCACCACCGACAAGAAGACGCTCACCGTCAAGCTGGTGCGCAGCGTCGCCGGCACCCGCGAGTCGCATCGCGCCACGGTGCGCGGCCTGGGCCTGCGCAAGCTCAACAGCACCAAGGTGCTCGAGGACACGCCGGCCGTGCGCGGCATGATCAACAAGGTCGACTACCTCGTCCAGGTGCTCTGATGGAACTGAACAAGATCAAGCCCGCCGAGGGCAGCAAGAAGTCGCGCCGCCGTGTCGGCCGCGGCATCGGTTCGGGCTTGGGCAAGACCGCCGGTCGTGGCCACAAGGGCCAGAAGAGCCGCGCCGGTGGCTACCACAAGGTGGGCTTCGAAGGCGGCCAGATGCCGCTGCAGCGTCGCCTGCCCAAGCGCGGCTTCAAGAGCGCGCAGCTCAAGTACAACGGCGAAGTCACGCTGACCGACCTGCAAAGGCTCGAGGGCGAGGAGGTCGACCTGCTGACGCTGAAGACCGCCGGCCTCGTGAGCCAGCTGGTCAAGACCGTCAAGGTGATCAAGGCCGGTGAGCTGAGCCGCAAGGTCGTTCTCAAGGGCATCGGCGCCACCGCCGGCGCCAAGGCCGCCATCGAAGCCGCTGGCGGCTCGGTCGCGGTCTGATTTCGGCCTGATCCACCCGGAACCCAAGGAAGCCTGTAGCCGTGGTCACAGCTGCCAACCAACTGGCCAAGAGCGGAAAGTTCGGCGACCTGCGTCGCCGAATCATCTTCCTGCTGCTGGCGCTGGTGGTCTACCGCATCGGCGGCCACATCCCCGTGCCGGGCATCGACCCGCAGGCGATGCAGCAGCTGTTTGCCGGCCAGAGTGGCGGCATCCTGAACATGTTCAACATGTTCAGCGGCGGCGCGCTCGCGCGCTTCTCGGTGCTGGCCCTGGGCATCATGCCGTACATCAGCGCCAGCATCATCATGCAGCTGATGACCTACGTGGTGCCCACGCTCGAGGCCATCAAGAAAGAGGGCGAGTCGGGTCGCCGCAAGATCACGCAGTACACGCGCTACGGCACGCTGGTGCTGGCCATCTTCCAGAGCCTGGGCATTGCGCTGGCGCTCGAAGGCGCGGCCGGCACGGTGATGAACCCGGGCTTCGGCTTCCGCATGACCACGGTCGTCAGCCTGGTCGCCGGCACGATGTTCCTGATGTGGCTGGGTGAGCAGATCACCGAACGCGGCCTGGGCAACGGCATCTCGATCCTGATCTTCGCCGGCATCATCGCCGGGCTGCCTTCGGCCATCGCGGGCTTGTTCGAGCTGGTGCGCACCGGTGCCATGAGCCCGATCGCCAGCATGTTCATCATCGCGCTGGTGATCTTCGTGACCTTCGCCGTGGTGTTCGTGGAGCGCGGGCAGAGAAAGATACTGGTCAACTACGCCAAGCGCCAGGTCGGCAACAAGGTCTATGGCGGCCAGAGCTCGCACCTGCCGCTGAAGCTCAACATGAGCGGCGTGATTCCGCCGATCTTCGCCAGCTCCATCATCCTGCTGCCGGCCACCGTGGTGGGCTGGTTCGCGGCCGGCGACGGCATGCGCTGGCTCAAGGACATGGCCGCGGCCCTGTCGCCCGGCCAGCCGATCTACGTGATGCTGTACGCCGCGATGATCGTGTTCTTCTGCTTCTTCTACACGGCGCTCGTGTTCAACAGCCGCGAGACCGCCGACAACCTGAAGAAGAGCGGCGCCTTCATTCCCGGCATCCGCCCCGGCGACCAGACCGCGCGCTACATCGACAAGATCCTCGGCCGCCTCACATTGGCCGGCGCCGTGTACATCACCGCCGTCTGCCTGCTGCCCGAGTTCCTGGTGCTGAAGTACAGCGTCCCGTTCTACTTCGGTGGCACCAGCCTCTTGATCATCGTCGTCGTCACGATGGACTTCTGGGCCCAGGTCCAGAGCTATGTGATGAGCCAGCAGTATGAATCGCTCCTCAAGAAGGCCAACTTCAAGGCGAGCTGATCATGAGCAAAGACGACGTCATCCAGATGCAGGGGGAGATTCTCGAGAACCTCCCCAACGCCACCTTCCGCGTGAAGCTCGAGAACGGCCACGTGGTGCTGGGACACATCAGCGGCAAGATGCGCATGCACTACATCCGCATCCTGCCCGGTGACAAGGTCACCGTCGAGCTGACACCGTACGACCTTTCGCGGGCACGCATCGTGTTCCGCGCAAAGTAACCGCATCGCAAGATCGGGCCTAGGAGAAGACCATGAAAGTCGCCGCTTCCGTCAAGAAGATGTGCCGCAATTGCAAGATCATCCGCCGCAAGGGTGTGGTGCGCGTGATCTGTACCGACCCGCGCCACAAGCAGCGCCAGGGTTGATCGAGAGGAAACACCATGGCACGCATCGCCGGTATCAACATCCCCCCGCACAAGCACACCGAGATCGGCCTCACGTCGATCTACGGCATCGGTCGCACGACCGCGCAGAAGATCTGCGACGTGGTGGGCATCCCCTACAGCAAGAAGATCAAGGATCTCAACGATTCCGATCTCGAGAAGATCCGCGACGAGATCGGCAAGATCACGATCGAGGGCGACCTGCGCCGCGAGCTGTCGATCAGCATCAAGCGCCTGATGGACCTCGGCTGCTATCGCGGCTTCCGTCACCGCCGCGGCCTGCCCGTGCGCGGCCAGCGCACGCGTACCAACGCCCGCACCCGCAAGGGCCCGAAGAAGAGTGCCGCCGCGCTGAAGAAGTGATCCGCGTGATCCGCTTCGTCGCTGCACCTGCACACTGAAAGAGTCGAGAACATGGCCAAGGCACCCGTCAATACCGCTGCGCGCCGCGTGAGCAAGAAGGTCCGCAAGAACGTTGCGGACGGCATCGCGCACGTGCATGCGTCGTTCAACAACACGATCATCACGATCACCGACCGTCAAGGCGGCGCGCTCGCCTGGGCGTCCAGTGGTGGCCAGGGCTTCAAGGGCTCGCGCAAGAGCACGCCGTTCGCTGCCCAGGTGGCCGCCGAAGTGGCGGGCCGTGCTGCCCAGGAACAAGGCATCAAGAACCTGGACGTGCGGATCAAGGGCCCCGGCCCCGGCCGCGAGAGCAGCGTGCGTGCGCTGGCCTCGCTGGGCATCCGCATCAACAGCATCAGCGACGTGACGCCGATCCCGCACAACGGCTGCCGCCCGCAAAAGCGTCGCCGGATCTGATGCCGCGGCGCCCCTTCGCCGGGCGCCATACAATCGAGAGTTTCCCGCGCCGGTGAGCACTTTTGTGCGAACCGGCGGTTTCGCTGAAGGGCAGCCCCTGATCCAGGGCGGCCCCTCACACAAGCCCACCGTCGGCAAGCCGCCCCTCAAGAAGGCCGCCGACTCGCGCGGGCCGCCAGCCACACCGGTTGGCGAGCTGCCGCGTCAGATTCGAACCCAAAGGACACGCAAGTGGCACGTCTGCTCGGCCCCAAGGCCAAACTCTCCCGCCGCGAAGGCACCGACCTCTACCTGAAGAGCGCGCGCCGCTCTTTGGCCGACAAGGCCAAGTTCGACAGCAAGCCGGGCCAGCACGGCCGCACCAGCGGCAGCCGCACGTCAGACTTCGGCATGCAGCTGCGCGAGAAGCAGAAGGTCAAGCGCATGTACGGGGTGCTCGAGCGCCAGTTCCGCCGCTACTTCGCCGAAGCCGAGCGCCGCAAGGGCAACACCGGCTCGAACCTGCTGGCCCTGCTCGAGTGTCGCCTGGACAACGTCGTCTACCGCATGGGCTTCGGCAGCACGCGCGCCGAAGCACGCCAGCTGGTCGGCCACAAGGCGCTCACCGTCAACGGCGCCGTCGTGAACATCCCGTCGTACTCGGTCAAGCCGGGCGACGTGATCGCGCTGCGCGAGAAGTCGAAGAACCAGCTGCGTGTGGTCGATGCGCTCAAGCTCGCGCAAGGCCAAGGCCTGGCCGACTGGGTCTCGGTGGACGCCACCAAGATGGAAGGCACGTTCAAGAAGGTGCCCGACCGCGACCAGCACGGCGCCGAGATCAAGGAAGCGCTGATCGTCGAGTTGTACTCGCGCTGACCCCGAATCCGGGACCGTGCCTGTGGCCGCGTGCCGTGGGCCTCGGTCCCGCCGTGCTTCGTGCGCCGGGCACGAAGCGGCGAACACCCCGCCCGGCGCGGTCCTCCAGCCTTATCGGTGTAACGAGCCGAGGGTCTTGACAGGAACTAAGACAGCCCATGCAAACCACCCTTCTGAAGCCCAAGGCCATCCAGGTCGAGCCGCTCGGCGGCCATCGCGCCAAGGCAACGCTCGAGCCCTTCGAGCGCGGCTACGGCCATACCCTCGGCAATGCACTGCGTCGCGTGCTGCTGTCGTCGATGGTGGGTTACGCGCCGACCGAGGTGACCATCGCCGGCGTGCTGCACGAGTACTCGGCGATCGACGGCGTGCAGGAAGACGTCGTCCACATCATGCTCAACCTGAAGGGCGTGGTCTTCCGCCTGCACAACCGCGATGAAGTGACGCTGGTGCTGCGCAAGGAAGGCGAAGGCGCCGTCACGGCCGGCGACATCCAGACGCCGCACGACGTCGAGATCATCAACCCCGAGCATGTGATCGCCCACCTCAGCCAGGGCGGCAAGCTCGACATGCAGATCAAGGTCGAGAAGGGCCGTGGCTACGTGCCCGGCACGATGCGCCGCTACGGCGACGAGCCGACCAAGAGCATCGGCCGCATCGTGCTCGACGCCTCGTTCTCGCCGGTTCGCCGCGTGAGCTACGCCGTCGAGAACGCCCGCGTCGAGCAGCGCACCGACCTCGACAAGCTCGTGATGGAGATCGAGACCAACGGCGCCATCGCGCCCGAGGAAGCGATTCGCCAGAGCGCCCGCATCCTGGTCGAGCAACTGGCCTTCTTCGCCCAGATCGACCCGAAGCTCGGCGAGATCGACAGCGGCGCCATCACGGGCAATTCCAAGAGCGCCAGCAGCGGCACCTTCGACCCGATCCTGCTGCGCCCGGTCGACGAGCTTGAGCTCACCGTGCGTTCGGCCAACTGCCTGAAGGCCGAGAACATCTACTACATCGGCGATCTGATCCAGCGCACCGAGACCGAGCTGCTGAAGACGCCGAACCTGGGCCGCAAGAGCCTGAACGAGATCAAGGAAGTGCTGGCTTCGCGCGGGCTCACGCTCGGCGCGCGGCTGGAGAACTGGCCCCCGCAGGGCCTGGACAAGCGCTGAACCGCCGGTTCAGCCGCCATTCATGGATAGCGGGCCGCAGACGGCCCGCGTGCAACCCCCGGTACCTGATCCGGCCGGGGTTCAATAAAGACAGGAACGCACCATGCGCCACCGCAACGGCCCCCGCAAACTCAACCGCACCACCTCGCACCGCCTGGCGATGCTTCGCAACATGGCGAACTCGCTGATCACGCACGAGGCTATTCGGACCACGCTGCCCAAGGCCAAGGAGCTGCGTGCCGTCGTCGAGCCGCTCATCACGCTCGGCAAGGACGCCACGCTGGCCAACCGCCGCCTGGCCTTCAACCGCACGCGCGACCGCGACGTCGTGGCCAAGCTGTTCAACGTGCTCGGCCCGCGCTACAACGCGCGCCCGGGCGGCTACACACGCATCCTGAAGATGGGCTTCCGCGTCGGCGACAACGCGCCGATGGCCTTCGTCGAGCTCGTGGACCGGCCCGAGCCGGTGGCAGCTGAAGGCACGCCCGAAGCGGCTGAATGAGTGAAGGCGCCCGCGCGGCGTCCGGTCTGAACTGCCACGCCGAAGCCTCACCGCTTCGGCGTTTTTGCGTCTGCTGTCGATTCGCCTGTTGATGACGCCACTCGAGATTGCAGCCAACGCCACGACGGCGTTGTCCATCGCACTTGCAGCCCGCAACCATGTGGGCACCTGGCCGGTCGGCATCGTCGGGTGCGTGCTGTTCGCAGGGCTGTTTCATCAGCAGAGGCTGTACGCCGATGTGCTGCTGCAGTTGTTCTTCATCGCCACCAGCCTGCTGGGCTGGCGGGCCTGGCGGGCCTGGGCGGACGCTCCAGGGGTCGGCGTGCGCCCGGTCACGTCGATCGCCTGGTCGCGCCTAGAGTGGCGGCTGGCGGTGGCCGTGATCGTCACGGTCGCCTACGGCAGCGCCTTGCAAGCGTGGACGGACGCAGTGGCCCCGTACCCCGACTCCGCCGTGCTCGCCTTCAGCGTGGTCGCGCAGCTGCTGCTCATGGGGCGCCATGTACAGACCTGGCCGGTGTGGATCATCGTCAACACCATCGCCGTGCCCTTGTTTGCCAGCCGCGGTCTATGGCTGACCGCCGCGCTGTACGCCGTGTACTGGTGCAACGCCTGGTACGGCTGGTGGAGTTGGCAACGGCTTGCCCGCAAGGCCCCATGAAGCCCTATGCGCAGGCCTTGGTCGTGGGCAAGTTCGCGCCGCTGCACCGCGGGCATGAGGCCCTGATCGACCACGCCCGGAGGCTGAGCCACTCGCTGCTGCTGCTGAGCTATGCCCAGCCGGAGCCCGCGAGCTGCCCGGCCCCGCTGCGTGAACGATGGCTGCAGCAGTGCAGCCCGCAAGCCCTGTGCGTGGTGCTCGACGACACACGCCTGCGTCAACGCTGCGATGCACGCGGCCTGCGCCTGAACCCGATGCCGCCCGACACCGCGCCCGGCCCCGACCACTGGCGCTGGCTGGCCTGGTGCCTGAACGAGTTGCTGGACGCGCCGATCGACGCCATGGTGGGGAGCGAAGCCTATGTGATGCCCTGCGCTGCGCACCTCTCGCAGGCCCTGGGGCGGCCAGTGGCCGCCGAGCTCTTCGATCCAGCGCGCACGCAGGTGCCCATCTCTGCCAGCGCCATCCGTGCCAGTCCGGCCGACCTGGGCCGCTGGCTCGCACCGGCAGTGGCCGAGAGCTGGTCGCCCACTGCCGAGCTCCAGCGCCCGCCCCCGTAAACTCAAGGGCTCTGCAGCCCGTATCGGGGCGCACACTGACCCATCTCGCACGCCGGTCTCCATGCTCACCTTCCAGCAGATCATCCTCAAGCTCCAGAGCTACTGGGACGCCCAGGGCTGCGCCCTGCTGCAGCCCTACGACATGGAAGTCGGCGCCGGTACCAGCCACACGGCGACCTTCCTGCGCGCGCTCGGGCCCGAGCCCTGGAAGGCGGCCTACGTGCAGCCCAGCCGCCGCCCGAAAGACGGCCGCTACGGCGAGAACCCCAACCGGCTGCAGCACTACTACCAGTACCAGGTGGTGCTGAAGCCCGCGCCGGCGAACATCCTCGAGCTCTACCTCGGCAGCCTCGAGGCCCTGGGCTTCGACCTCACGGTGAACGACGTGCGCTTCGTCGAGGACGACTGGGAGAACCCCACGCTGGGCTGCTGGGGCCTGGGCTGGGAGGTCTGGCTCAACGGCATGGAAGTGACCCAGTTCACCTACTTCCAGCAGGTCGGGGGCATCGACTGCAAGCCCGTCACCGGCGAGATCACCTACGGACTGGAACGCCTGGCCATGTACCTGCAGGGCGTGGAGAACATCTACGACCTGGTCTGGACCGAGTCGGCCAACGGTCGCAAGCTGCTCTACCGCGACGTGTACCACCAGAACGAGGTCGAGCAGAGCACCTACAACTTCGAGCACAGCGACGTCGACTTCCTGCTCACGGCTTTTGTGGCGCACGAGAAGCAGTCGAAGTACCTGATGGAGCAGCAGCTGGCCCTGCCGGCCTACGAACAGCTGCTGAAGGCCGGCCATTGCTTCAACCTGCTCGACGCGCGCGGCGCCATCAGCGTGACCGAGCGCGCCGCGTACATCGGCCGCATCCGCAACCTGGCGCGCAGCGTGGCGCAGAGCTACCTCGACAGCCGCGCGAGGCTGGGCTTCCCGATGGCGCCGCGGCGCTGGGCCGACGACGTGCTGGCGCAGCTGGCGAAGAAGGCGGCCTGAGCATGTCGAGCACCACCAAGAGCCTGCTCGTCGAACTGTTCGTCGAAGAGCTGCCGCCGAAGGCGCTGAAGAAGCTCGGCGAGGCCTTCGGCAACGTGCTGCTGGCCGGCCTGAAGGCCCAGGGCCTGGCCGGTGAGCACTCGGCGCTGAACGTGTTTGCCAGCCCGCGCCGGCTGGCCGCCCACGTGAGCCATGTGCTGGCGGTGGCGCCCGACCGCGCGCAGTCCGTCAAGCTGATGCCGGTGGCGGTGGCGCTGGCGGCCGACGGCTCGCCGACGCCCGCGCTGCTGAAGAAGCTGGCTGCGCTGGGCGCCGACGCCAGTGCCGTGCCGGCGCTCAAGCGCGCGCCCGACGGCAAGGCCGAGGCGCTGTTCCTCGACAGCACCGTGCCGGGTGCCACGCTGGCTGCCGGGCTGCAGGTGGCACTCGCTGACGCGATCGCCAAGCTGCCGATCCCGAAGGTGATGCAGTACCAGCTCGAGACCGGCTCGGGTCCCGACTTCCAGCCCGGCTGGACCAGCGTGCACTTCGTTCGCCCGGCGCACGGCCTGGTGGCGCTGCACGGCGCCGATGTCGTGCCGGTGCAGGCCCTGGGCCTGCAGGCCGGCCGCCAGACCCACGGCCACCGCTTCGAAGCCGCGATGGACCCCGTGGTGCTGCAGGACGCCGACCACTACGAGCGTCAGCTCGCCGAGCAAGGCAGCGTGATCGCCGGCTTCGCGCACCGCCGCGACGAGATCGTGCGCCAGCTGCAGCACGCCGCCGCGCAGCAGAACGCGCGGCCGGTGGACGACGAAGCGCTGCTCGACGAGGTCACGGCGCTGGTCGAACGGCCGAACGTGCTGACCTGCGAGTTCCCGGTCGAGTTCCTGGCGGTGCCCCCAGAGTGCCTCATCCTCACGATGAAGGCCAACCAGAAGTACTTCCCGCTGCTCGATGACCAGGGCCGCCTGACGCACCGCTTCCTGGTCGTGAGCAACATCCGCCCGGCCGACGCCAGCCGCGTGATCGAGGGCAACGAGCGCGTCGTGAAGCCACGCCTGGCCGACGCCAAGTTCTTCTTCGACCAGGACCGCAAGCGCACGCTCGAGAGCCGCATCCCGCAACTGGCCAAGGTGGTCTACCACGGCAAGCTCGGCAGCCAGGGCGAGCGCGTGGAGCGCGTGCGCGCCATCGCGCGTGCCATCGGCTTGCAGCTGGGTGGCCAGGCGCTGGCCGCCCAGGCCGACCGCGCCGCGCTGCTGGCCAAGGCCGACCTGCTGACCGACATGGTCGGCGAGTTCCCCGAGCTGCAGGGCATCATGGGCGGCTACTACGCCCGCCACGACGGCGAGACCGAAGCCGTGGCGCTGGCCGTGGAAGACCACTACAAGCCACGCTTCGCCGGCGACGCGCTGCCGCGCGAAAGCGCCGGGCAGGCCGGCCTCGTGGTGGCGCTGGCCGACAAGCTCGAGACGCTCTGCGGCCTCTTCGGCATCGGCGAAAAGCCCACCGGTGACAAGGACCCGTTTGCGCTGCGCCGCCACGCGTTGGGCGTGATCCGCATGCTCATCGAGCGCGATCTGCCGCTGGCCGTGCCCGCGCTGCTGAAGACGGCCTTTGCCGCCTTCCCGGCCGGCCATGGCGATGCCGCGGCCGAGCTGATGAACTTCCTCTACGACCGCCTCGTCGGCCAGCTGCGCGAGCAGGGCTACAGCGCGCAGGAGGTCGATGCCGTCATCGCGCTGCGGCCCGATCGCTGGGGCGACATCCCGCGCCGCCTGGCGGCGGTGCGCGCCTTCGCCGCGCTGCCCGAGGCCGCCGCGCTGGCCGCGGCCAACAAGCGCGTGAGCAACATCCTGAAGAAGGCCGACGCCGCGGTGCCCGCCACCGTGGACACGGCGCTGCTGAAGGAGCCCGCCGAAGCCGCGCTGCACGGCGCGCTGCACGCCGTGGCCCCCGGCGCCGATGCGGCCTTCGAGCGCGGCGACCACACCGCCAGCCTGCAGGCCCTGGCCGCACTCAAGGACCCGGTCGACGCCTTCTTCGACGGCGTGATGGTGAACGCCGACGACGCCGCGCTGCGCGCCAACCGCCTGGCGCTGCTCGGTGCGCTGCAGCGCGCGATGAACCGCGTGGCCGATCTCTCGCGGCTGGCGGCATAGTCGGCGACCATGCACAGCGTCAAGCTCGTCATCCTCGGCCGCGACGGCGTGCTCAATGAGTTCCGCGAGGGCCACGTCACCGCGCCCGAGGAATGGGTGCCTGTGCCCGGTGCGCTGGAGGCGCTGGCGCGGCTCAACCACGCCGGCTGGCACGTGGTGGTGGCCACCAACCAGAGCGGCATCGGCCGCGGCATGATCGACATGAGCGCCGTCAACGCCGTGCACGCGCACATGAACCGCCAGCTGCAGCTCGTCGGTGGCCGCATCGACGCGGTGTTCCTGTGCCCGCACACGCCCGAAGACGACTGCGCCTGCCGCAAGCCCAAGCCCGGGCTGCCGCTGGACATCGCGCGCCGCTACGGCGTCGACATCTCCCAGGTGCCCATGGTCGGCGACACTGCCCGCGACCTCATCGCCGCGGCCGAGGCCGGCTGCGAGCCGCACCTCGTGCGCAGCGGCCGTGCGGCCAGCCTCACGCCCGACGCGCTGCAGGCCCTGCAGACCCAGGTGCCCGGCGCGCGTGTGCACGCCAGCCTGTCGGCTTTCGTCGACCACCTGCTCACGCGCGATCACCAGCCCGACTCCTCCATTGGCGCTCTCCGGGCACTCGGCACATGAAGCTGGTCTGGGCGCTGCGTTCGCTGCTCTTCGTGCTGTGGATGGCCGCCACGGTGGTGCCGTGGGGGCTGCTGATGCTGGTGCTGTCGATCTTCATCCGCGGCGAGCGCCTGTACTGGCCCACGATGCGCTGGCTGCGCATGGCGATGTGGGGCTCGCGCGTCATCTGCGGCATCGTGCCGCGTGTGCAGGGTCTGGAGCACCTGCCCACCGCCGCCGAGCACCGCCGTGCCGTCGTGCTGGCCTGCAAGCACCAGAGCACCTGGGAGACCTTCTACTACCCGACGCTGATGCCGCACCCGCTGGCCTACGTCTTCAAGCGCGAGCTGCTCTACGTGCCCTTCTTCGGCTGGGCGATGGGCCGGCTCGACATGATCCACATCGACCGCAGCAAGCGCGCCGAGGCCTGGAACAAGGTGGCCGAGCAGGGCAAGCGGCTGGCGGCCGAGGGCATCTGGGTGATCATGTTCCCCGAAGGCACGCGCACGCCGCGGGGCCAGCAGGGCAGCTACAAGAGCGGCGCGTCGCGGCTGGCCATTGCCACCGGCGTGCCGATCGTGCCGATCGCGGCCACCAGCGCGCGCTGCTGGCCGCGCAAGAGCTTCCTGCTGCGGCCGGGCATCGTCGACGTGTCCATCGGCCAGCCGATCGACAGCACCGGCCGCCAGCCCGACGAGCTGATGCGCGAGGTCGAGGCCTGGATCGAAGCCGAGATGCGTCGGCTCGATCCCGAGGCTTACCCGGCAGCCGCGGCGGCGTCGTCGCCCCGCTCCTAGAATCCGCGGCCATGCCTTCAGGCCCGGCCGCCTTCGCCGCGAGTCCCCCGCCCGAGCAGCTGTCGCTGTTCGACGACGCCCCGCCGCCGGCGGTGGCGCCTGCGGTGCCGCCCGCGGTGCCGCCCGTGGTGCCGCGCCAGGCGGCTGTGCCGCCGCCCGTGGCACCACCCGCCCTGCCGGCCGTCGACCCGCCGGCGCACCGCCACCCCCGCGCCCATCGCGAAGCGCTGCTTGCCGGCCACCGCGTGGCCTACGAGCTGCGCCAGTCGCGCCGCCGCAGCATCGGCTTCGTCGTCGGGCCCGAGGGCCTGACGGTGAGCGCGCCGCGCTGGCTGGGCCAGGGCGAGATCGAAGCCGCCCTGCGCGAGAAGGCAACCTGGATCCTGCGCAAGCTGCAGGAGCAGCGCGAGCGCGCTGCGCGTGTGCAGGCCAATCGCGTGGAGTGGCGCGAGGGCGGGCAGGTGCCCTTCCTCGGTGAGCCGGTGATCCTGGTGCTCGATGCGCGCACCACAGGCGCCGTGCTGCACACCGACGCCACCGCGCTGCCCGGCGTGCCGCGCCTCACGCTGCACCTGGGCTTGCCGCAGCACGCGGCGCCGGAGCAGATCCGCGACGTCGTGCAGAGCTGGCTGCAGCGCCAGGCGCGCCGCATCTTCGAAGAGCGCTGCGGCGTGTTCGCCACCCGGCTGGGCGTGCGCATGACACGGCTCACGCTCAGCTCGGCCAGCACGCGCTGGGGCAGCGCCAGCGCCGATGGCTCGATCCGCCTGAACTGGCGGCTGGTGCACTTCGCGCTGCCGGTGATCGACTACGTCGTCACGCACGAGCTCGCGCACCTGCGCGAGATGAACCACTCGCCCGCCTTCTGGGACGTGGTGCGCACCGCGCTGCCCGACTACGAACAGGCGCGCGGCGCCTTGCGGCACGAGGTGCTGCCGCTGCTGGACGACTGAAGCCGGCGCTCAGAGCTTGTGAAGCACTCCGGCGCGTACGAGCGGGCGTCAGAAACGGTGTCGATCTAGGCGCAAAGCGCAGCCGTAGCCCGGGCTACGGCGAGCATTTGCAACGACGAGCGGCACCGTTTCGGGCGCACGAGCGGACGTGGCGGAATGCTTCACAAGCTCTCAGCTGCGCAGTTCGTCGTCGAAGTACTCGCGCTCGCCCGCCACCGCCGGCAAGGCCCGCGCCTCTTCGCGCTGGCGCAGCTCCACGCGGCGGATCTTGCCGCTGATGGTCTTGGGCAACTCGGCGAACTCCAGGCGCCGGATGCGCTTGTACGGCGCCAGCTTGTCGCGGCAAAAGCGCAGGATGTCCATCGCCGTGGCGGCATCGGCCTGCGCGCCCGGGGCCAGCGCGACAAAGGCCTTGGGCACCGCCAGCTTCAGCGGGTCGGGCGAGGGCACCACGGCCGCCTCGGCCACCGCCGGGTGCTCGATCAGCACCGATTCCAGCTCGAAGGGGCTGATGCGGTAGTCGCTGGCCTTGAAGACGTCATCGGCGCGGCCGACATAGGTGATGTAGCCCTCGGCGTCGCGCGCGGCCACGTCGCCGGTGTGGTAGTGGCCTTCGCGCATGACCTCGGCGGTCTTCTCGTCGTCTCCGGCATAACCCTGCATCAGGCCGGTAGGGCGCGGGTTCAGCTCGAGGCAGATCTCGCCCTCGTCGGCCGGCTGGCCGTCGGCGTTGCGCAGCACGACCCGGTAGCCCGGCAGCGGCCGGCCCATCGAGCCGAACTTCAGCTTCTGGCCCGGCGGGTTGCCCACCAGTGCCGTGGTCTCGGTCTGGCCGAAGCCGTCGCGGATGGTCACGCCCCAGGCCGCGCGCACCTGCTCGATGACCTCGGGGTTCAGCGGCTCGCCGGCCGACAACGCCTCGCGCAGCGCCACCGCGTAATCGGCCAGCGGCTCCTGGATCAGCATGCGCCACACCGTGGGCGGCGCGCACAGGCTTGAGAGGCGCTTGTCCACCAGCATCTGCAGGCAGCGCCGGGCGTCGAAGCGCGCCATGTTGAAGATGAAGACGCAGGCCCCGGCGTTCCAGGGCGCGAAGAAGCTGCTCCAGGCGTGTTTGCCCCAGCCCGGCGACGAGATGTTCCAGTGGCGATCGCCGGCCTGCAGCCCGGTCCAGTACATCGTCGACAAGTGGCCCACCGGGTAGCTGGAGTGCGTGTGCAGCACGAGCTTGGGTTTGCGCGTGGTGCCGGAGGTGAAGTACAGCAGCAGCGGCTCGTCGGCGCGCGTGCGCTGGCGTGGGGTGTAGACGGGCGACGCGGCATCGGCTTCGCTGAAGGGCGTCCAGCCCGCGGCGGTGCCGCCGACGACGATGCGCAGCAGGCCCTGACCCGCGCCCGCGCCCTTGCCCTCACCCAGGCCATCGAACTTGGCCGTGCTGGCCGGGCCGGCGACGATGAGGCGCACCTGGCCGCGGTCGAGCCGGTCGATCAGGTCGTCGCGGCTGAGCAGGCTGGTGGCCGGGATCAGCACCACGCCGGCCTTGATGCAGCCCAGCATCAGTTCCCAGAGGGCGACCTCGTTGCCCAGCATCAGCAGCAGGCGATCACCCCGCCGCGCGCCCAGCGACTCGAGCCAGTTGGCCACCCGGTTGGAGCGTTCCGACAAGGCCGCGAAGCTGAGCACGTCCTCTTGCCCGTCGTCGCCGACGATCCACAGGCCGGGCGCCTCGTTGCCCTGCGCCAGCGTGTCGAAGTGGTCGAGGGCCCAGTTGAAGTGCTCGAGCTGTGGCCATTCGAAGCCGGCCATGGCGGCGGCGTAGTCGCTGCGCCGGGCCAGAAGAAAGTCGCGCGCAGCGCGGAAGCGGGCCAGATCAGGTGCCGATTGGGTGCTCATCGGGCCATCGTAGACCAGGCATCCACCTCCTTGTGGATGCTGTGGTGAGCCGGCTTGCCGAGACTGCGCCGGCGCTGTCATCACGCCGTGGTGTCGTCCGGCACCCGGGGGCATCACGCAGGCACGGGGCTGGGAGGCCCCGTGCCTTTTCTCGTGAGCGTTCCTGCGCCCGCTCAAGGGCTGCTCAGCTGCAGCGTGTAGCTGCCGCCACTGCCCACGGCGGCCTCGACCTCGATGATCCAGGTGCCCGCGCCGATGCCCGTCGGCAGCGTGAAGCCGTGGACGGTGACGCCGCCGGCGGTCAGGCTGCGGGTGAGCCCGCTGACGGTGGTGCCGCGGCTCACCCAGTCGGTGCCGCTGTTCTGGAAGTGCACGCGCACCGTGCCCTCGAAGCCCGCCTCGATGCGCGCCGTGTAGGCCGTGCCCGGCGTGCCGGCAAAGCGGTGGTAGCCGCTGCGGCAGGGCCCGGTGGTGCCGGCCACCGCCGCGGCGCCCAAGGCCAGCGTGTCCGGTGTCGGGTTCGGCACGATCCGCAGCGAGGCCGTGGCCGGCTGCCGCGCCAGCATCAGCACGCGGTTGCCGCCGGGTGCCAGCGTGCCGATGCCGTGGCGCAGGCTGGCGTCGCCGCCCGTGTGGGCGGGCGAGAGCTCGGCCGTGGTGTTGCGGCTGAACAGGTCGACGGTCGCCGTGGCGGGGGTCGGCCGCAGGCACCAGCGCACGGGGGTCGTGGCCCCGGGCACCAGGCCCAGCAGCACGGCCTCGTTGGCGGCCAGCGTGCGGCTGAAGGCCTCGTCCAGCGCCAGCGGCAGGGGCGCCAGCTGGCCCACGGTCAGGCGCCAGTCGCCGGCCTGGCTCGCGAGTGATCCACCGGGGTTGTTGAGGGTGCTCAGCAGCAGCGTCCAGGTGCCGTCGGCCGTCACCCAGAGCGGCCCCGTGGGCGCGTCGCCGCTGCGATGGCGGTCGATCAGCGCGTTGCCGTTGCGCAGCAGCGCCAGCGCACCGAAGCCGCTGTTCAGCGCCTCCACGCGCAGCGGCGAGATGGCGTCGGTCGCCAGCACCGGCAGGCTCCAGCGCAGCACCTGGCCGAGCGCCAGCGAACCCTCCAGCACGATGGGCGCCGGCCCGGTGGACCGCGCCAGCGGCACCGGCGGCGTGGCGGTGTTCACACGCACCGTGTACGGTGCCGGGCTGCTCCCCGCCGGGGTGGCCACCGCCACCGTGTAGCGGCCGGTCTCGGCCAGGCGGACCAGGGTGTCGCGCTCCAGCACGCCGCCGGCGCCTGTGCCGCTCGGCGCCACCAGCCGCAGCTGCGCGCCGGTGCTGCCGGTGCCGGCATAGCCCCAGCTGATCTCGGTGCCGGCGCTGGCGTCGAACACCAGCGCCGTGGCCGAGCCGGCCGCCGGGCCGGTGCCGCTGACGTTGCTGTCCAGGCCGAGCGCCGTCGTCGGCGCCAGGCTCACGGTGACCGGTGTCGCGCTGCCGGTGACGGCGCGGCTGAACTCCACCACCGGCCACATCCCGGCCACGGGCGGCGCCAGGGCCAGGATCTCGACATCGCTGGTGGAGTTCGTGACCTGCTGCGACGGGTACACCGTGTAGCGCGCCGGGCCCTGCGTGAGCAGCGCACCGGGCTCGCTGCCGGCCGCGCGCTGCAGGCCGACGAAGCGCGGCACCGCCGACGGGCCGTTCACGTCGGTCAGCGTCACCGAGCCCGTGGCCCCGAGCACCTGCACGCCGGCCAGCCGCCGCGCCTGCAGCCCCTGGAACAGGGCCTGCGTGGCGATGGTGTTGGTGATCTCGACGCGGTAGGTGCCGGCCTCGGCCAGGCCCATGCGCAGCAGCATGCCCGCGGCCGTGGGGCCGGCGGCGGCGCCGTAGGGGTCGCTGGCCAGCACGCGGCCGTCGGGTGCGCGCAGGCTGATGGTGCCGGTGGCGCCGTCGAACACCTGCTGGTTGCGGATCTCCAGCCACTCGCCGGCCGCCACGTCCAGCGTCCAGCAGTGCAGCGAGTTGGCGCGCAGCACGCGCAGCGGCAGCGCGGCCGCGTCCATCGCCAGCGTCTCGGTGGTGAGGCAGGCGCCGCTGGCCGCCGTGATGCGCCGCACGGTGATGCGGTAGGCGCCCGGCACGCTGCTGGCGGCGTTCACGCGCACGGTGACCGTGCCGCTCACGCCGGCGGGCACGACACCGATGAAGCCGCCGCCGCTGGTGCTGAAGCTGCCGCTGGCCACCGGCGCCGAGGCCGCGTCCAGCACCTGCGCACTGCCGCGGATCAGCGAGCCCGGCGCGGCCTCGACCTTGATCTCGTACTCGCTCGTGCCGTCGGCGCTGAAGGTGAAGGCATCGGTCTCGCCCACGGCCTTGAGCAGGAAGCTGCGGTCGTAGGGCAGCGAGATCGCCTGCGTGCCGGGGTTGTCGACGATCGGCGTGAGCAGGATCTCCACCTCCTGCTCGACTCCCGGGCCGAGGTTCACGACCTTCATGCCGAACAGCGTGCCGTTGGCGGCGTAGCTGCGGAACATGACGTCGAAGTTGGCCGGCACTTCCAGTACCTTGCCGCCCCCGGTGGGCGTGCTGTCGTAGGCCGCGAAGGCGGGCAGCCGGCGCGTGGGCTGCGCATCGGTGCTGATGCGCGCGCGCAGCGCGCGGGCGCGGTCGGGCCCCGGGCCCGTGCCGCTGGGCAGGGCGTCGATCAGGTCCAGGCCGGTGCCGATGTGCCAGCAGTGTCCGGTGTCGGTGAGGTCCTCCAGCACGCCGTCGGCGTTGGTGTCGACCTTGCAGCGCGGCTTCGGCTTGGCGCCGGGGCCGGTCCAGGCGTCGTGGTTCCACCAGCTGAAGTGCGTGACCTCGGCGCGCAGCGCCAGCCCCGAGGGTGATGCGGCCGAGGCCACGACGGTGCCGCTGCCTTCTTCGGTCCAGCCGCCGGTGCGCTCGTTCAGGCTCCACAGCGGCGAGCTGTCGCCGACGCGCACCTCGCTGCCGTCGAGGTTGAGCGTGGTGTAGACCGGGATCTCGATGGTGGCCTTGCGCCCGGGCGCCAGCTGCACCGGCGCGCCGCCGGCGCTGAGCGCGTACTCGACCGTGCCGTAGCTGACGATGAGCCCCTGCTGGCCCGTGGGCCGCGTGCCGGCAAAGCGGCCCGGGAAGGCCGCCAGGTTGCGGCCCACGTCCACCGGCGTGATGCTCACCTGCACCGGGCCGCTGACGGCGTTGCCGGTGCCGTCCACCAGCGAGCCGGGCTCGAACACCACGCGCGCGCCGTCGCGCCCGGCCAGCGCGCCGCCGGCCGCCGCGCTGGCCAGCACCAGCGGCGCCTCGCGCGGCTGCATCACCACCTCGAGCCAGCCGTCCTCGGCGCCCGCCGGCAGGCTGGCGTTGCGCCACTGGTCGGCATAACCCGGCTTGCTGAACTTCAGCACCACCGGCACGCCAGTGCCGGTGCTGATGACGGCTTCGCCCTGGGCGTTGGTACTGGCCGTGGGCGTGCCGGGCACGCCCGGCGTGGCCACGGTGGCGCTGACGCTGACGCCGGCCAGCGGCGCGCCGGCCCCGTCGCGCGCGCGTGCCAGCGTGGCCACCACGGCGACGGCGTTGGCGCCGGGGTTCACGTCGACCGCGCGCTCCAGCACCGTGCGGCCGCCGCGGCCGTCGTCCACCGTCAGCGCCACGGTGTAGCGGCCGGGCGCGGCAAAGGTGTGGGCGATGCGGCTGCCGCCGCCGGCCGCGCCGTCACCGAAGCGCCAGGCGTAGGCCAGCGGGTCGCCGTCGGCGTCGCTGGAGCCGGTGGCGTCCAGCACCAAGGGCTCGCCCACGGCCACCGCGGCGGCGGCCGTGAAGGCGGCCAACGGCGCGCGGTTGCTGGGCGGTGGTGGAGGCGGGGGCGGCGTGGCGCCGGGCTCGGCGGGGCCGCCACCGTCGCTGCAGCCGGCCAGCAGGGCGGCCAGCAGGCCCAGCACGGCCAGGCGGTGAGCGCGGCGGAACCCGGGCGCGGCGGGGGCGTTGATCGCCTGGGGGCGGCTGAAGGGGGTCATGGCTTCTCCAGAGGGTCAGCGCAGGCCGGCCGCGGGGGGCTCGGCTTCGTTCAGGCTCAGCAGGTGGCGCAGCAGGTCGAGCGGGGCGTCGAACTCGACCGTGTCACCTCGGTCGTCGTGCAGCCAGGCATGCCAGGGCCGCAGCAGGCCCTGGGGCTGCACCTCGAGCGCGAAGCGCCGCGTGGCGGTCGGCTCGGCTTGCATGCGTGTGGACGCCCGGGGCGCCTGTCGTGCGCTCGCTCAGTCGCGGCGGGTGCGGCGGCGCATCACTGCGCCGATGGCCGCCAGCCCCGCCAGCATCGAGGCGATGCCGGCCGGCTCGGGCACCGGCGCCGCCATCAGCGTGAGCGTGCTTTCCACCACCACGGCGTCGTCGGCGAAGACCATCGGAAACAGCCCCGCGTGGCTGGCCAGCCAGCCGTAGAGCTCGCCGCCGTTCATGCCCAGGTTGCCGACCAGCTGCGTGGTGAAGGTGGCGCGTGACCATTGGCCGCCCACGCCCGTCATCTGGCCGCTCAGGTTCCACAGCGGGAACAGGCCGTCGCCGCCGGTGCTGGGGTAGGTGATGGCCCCGGGCGGGCCGACGCCGTCGAAGAAGTACTTCGTGTTCAGCGTGATGGAGTAGGTGGCCTCGGTGACGGTGCCGTTGGCCACGAAGGCCGCGTAGCCGGGGTCGGAGGTGAAGTCGAAGGACCAGCGCGTGGTCTCGTCGATGCCGTCGCCGGTGAGGTAGAAGTTGTTCGGCCAGTCGGGGTTGGCGTAGATCGTGTAGTCGCCGTTGACCAGGTTCTGGCTGCCCGGCACCGTGACGGGCTGGGCCCAGTTGGCGCGGGCGGTGGCGCTGATCTGCAGCGGGGTGGCCGTGGCGGGCAGGCTGGCGGCGACGAGCGCCAGGCCGATGGTGGCCGCGAGAGCCGAAGCGCGAAGTGGAGTCATGAAGGCCTCTTGGGTGAGTGGGCCTTCAGCTTCGAGGTGCGGGCGTTGCCAAGGCGTCCCAAGAACCGCGTTCCGCGGCGCGGCTCCCCTCGACGGGGGAACCCAGAACTAGGGCCTCAGGCTGCCGGCAAAGCGCTGGGCGAAGCAGGCCTGCGCGGCGGGCTGCGTGGCCAGGCTGGCGTGCAGCGCCTGCGCCACCTCGCGAGCCGGCGCTGCCCAGCGCGCCGGGCCCTGGCGCTGGCGCAGCGCATCGAGCAGCAGCAGCCGGCCCAGCGGCGGCGGGTTGCCCTGGGCCAGCGCGTCCTCGGCTGCGGCTTCCCAGCTCGCCGCCGGCCCGGGCACGGCCAGCACCAGGCTCAGCGCCAGCGCCCAGACTTCGGTGGAGACGCCCTCCTGGCGCAAGCGCTCGCGATGCTGGCGCGCGGCCTCGACATCGCCCTGGCGCGCCAGCCACTGGCAGCGCAGCGCCACGAGGTAGGCCAGGCTCTCGGGGCGCCGGGTGCCCGAGGCCTCGGCGGCGTCGAGCAGGCCGCCTGCCCGGCCGAGCTCGTCCTGCAGCAGGGCCAGCCAGGCGGCCTGGGCCTGGGCCACGCCACCGACATCGGCCAGCATGGCCGGATCGAGGGCCGACAGGCGCTCGATCAAGGGTGCCGCCGTTGCCGTGTCACCGAGGATCAAGGGCACCTCCAGCAAAACCGACAGGGCACTGGCGCGGCGGTGCGCATCGGTGCGTGCGGTCAAGGCCAGCAACGGCGCCACCAGGTCGTAGGCGCCCGCCAGATCGCCGGTGTCGACACGGCACTTGTAGCGCGCCTCGACAAAGGCCTGTTCCTCTGCAGGGCCCGTGAACTGGCGCGACAAGGCATAACCCTCGTCGATGACGACCATGGCCTCGCTGCGGCGGCCCAGCGCCAGCAGGGTCGGCACCAGGTTCAGGATGGCGGCCCGTTCGACGGCCACCAGGCCCTCGGCGGCGGCCACCGTCCGCGCCTGGCTGAGCTGGGTTGCGGCCCGCTCGAAGTGGCCGCCCAGCATCGCCGTCATGCCGCAGACGATGCCGGCACTGGCGCAGAAGGCCTGGCTGTCGGCCGCCTGCGCGGCCTGCAGGGCCTCGGCGGCCCGCAGCGCGGCCTCGTCGATGCGGTTGGCGCGGATCAGGGTCCGCGCCAAGTCGTCCAGCAAGGCGGCGCGCAGACTGCCCGGTTCGTTGCCGAGCATCGCGAGTGCTTCGCGCGTCACGGCCTCGGCCTCGCCAAAGCGGCCGAGCGTGACCAGGGCCTTGCCGCGGGCCCGCTTGAGACGGGCTCGCGACTCGTCGTCGAGCGTCGTGTCGTCATCGGCCTCGGCCAGCACGGCCAGCGGCTCCGCGGGCTGGCCGCGCAAGCGGTACACCTCGGCCTGGATGCTCAGCAGATCGACCCGCAAGGCGCCCGCCTCCTCGGCCGGCAGCCCGGCACGGGCCAGCTCGAGGGCCTCGTCGATCGCGGTTGCGGCGGCATCGGCTTCGGCACTCAACAAGCGGATCCACCCCAAGGCCAGCAGCGCACGCACGCGCGCCGCACCCTGGGCGCCGAGGGCCAGCAGCCTTTCGGCATGCCACTTCTGCGCCGCACGCGCGTGGCGCTGGCGTGCCTGGGCCAAGGCGCGCAGATGCCACTCGGTGGCCGCCGCGCGGTCGTCGGCGGCCTCCAGGTGTGCGGCAACCCGGGCCGGGCTGGCGGAGGTGGCCGTCAGGCGCTGGGCCCAGGCCGCGTGCAGCAGCCGGCGGCGCTCGGGCAGCAGTTCGGCCTGCAGGGCCTGCGCAAACACCTCGTGTTCGAAGCGCCAGTGGCCACCCCGCGCGCTGCTGGGCGCCAGCACCCGCGCGCGCACGGCCCGCTCCAGCGCGGCCACGGCCTGCGCCTCGGGCAGGGCGCAGATCGGGGCGACGAGTCCGAGGTCGAAATCGTCGTCGGCGATGCAGGCGGCGTCGAGCAGGCGGCGGGTGGGCTCGTCGAGCGCGGCCAGGCGCTGCATCAGCGCGTCCTGCACGCTCGGGGCCACCGGCAGCTCGGCGTAGTCCTCGGTCTGGCCGTCGAAGGGGGTGCTCCAGCGGCCCTGCGGGTCGATCTGGATCACCTGCGACTGCAGCAGGTGGCGCAGCGTCTCCACCAGGTACAGCGGCAGGCCGCCGGTGGCCGACCACAGGCGCGAGGCAAAGCGCACCGGCCGCTCCACGCCTGACAGGCGGCGTACGAGCTCGAGCACCGAGTCGGCGGCCAGGCTCGGCAGCTCCAGGGCCAGCGAGGGCGCCTCGGCCAGCGCCTGGGCCAGCACGGCCGCTGCCGCGGGCACGGTGTCGTCGCCCGGCCGCTGGCACACCAGCGCGGCGTGCGCCGGGCCCGGCTCGCCGAGCTGGCCGCGCCACCACAGCCACCACTCGGCGCTGGCCTCGTCGATGAAGTGCCAGTCGTCGAACACCGGCAGCGGGCTGTGCGGCTGCCAGCGCTGCCAGGCCTCGCGAGCGGCCTCGAACAGGCGCAGGCGCTGGGTTGGGGTGGGCACCGTGTCGTGGGCCTCGCCGAGCTCGGGCAGCAGGCGGGCCAGCTCCGAACGCACCCACGCCGGCAACGAGGCGCCGGCATCGGCCGGGGCCATGGCGCGCAGCCAGCGCACCAGCGCGGCAAAGGGCACACGGCGGTCGCCCGGGCGGCACTCGTGCACGCGCAGGCGGCCGGGCTGCTGCTCGGCCAGGGCCTGCACGAGGCGCGTCTTGCCTGTGCCGGCCGGTGCGCGCAGCAGCACGAGCCGGCCCTCGGCCAGCGCGGCGGCCATGCGCCGCAGTTCGTCGGTGCGGCCCACCAGCGGCAGCAGGGTGGGCAGCCAGGCGGGCGAAATGGGTGTCGCCAGGGCGCTGGCCTTGGCCGGCGCGGCCACGGGGCCGGCCGGGGCGGCGCCGCCACCTTGCCGGAGGCTCTCGGCCAGGGTCTCCGTCGTGGCCAGCGGCCGCAGGCCGAGTTCGCGGGCCAGCGACTTCCGGCACTGTTCGAACACCGCGAGGGCGGCCTCGCGTTCGCCGAGTTCGGCATGCAGCGTCATCGCCCGCACGCAGTGGCCCTCCTGCAGGGTGTCGGCGTGCAGCAGCGCTCGCGCCCAGCCCAGGGCGCGCCGGGTCTGGCCGGCGGCCTGCCAGTGGTCGGCCTGCCGTTCGGCCGCTTGCCGCCAGGCCTGGGCCCAGCGGTCGCGCAGGCTCATCAGCCAGGCCCCGAGGGCGCCGCTGGCGTCCAGGCCCGCCAGCACCTGAGGCGCTTGCGCCGGTGGCTCGGCATCGCCCGCGCTCCAGCCCTGTGCCGCGAGGAGGTCGAGTTGCACGGCCGGACTCAGCCGCAGCACGTCGCCGTCGGCGCCGAGCAGCGCATCGAAGCCGGCCTCTCGCAGCCGATGCAGCGTCCGGCGCAAGTTGCGCCGGATGTCGCTGTCGCTGTCGTCCCACAGCAGGGCTGCCAGGCGAGCGCGCGGCGTCGGCCCCTCCACGGCCAGCACCGCCAGCAGAGCCAGGCCCTTGCGATCTGGAAACCGCAGCGCCTGGTGGCCGTCATGGGCCACGGGCGTGCCGAACAGGTGCAGGCTGGGGGCAGGACTCATCGCGCCAGGCCGGGAACGCCGGTCGAGGTGGAAGGGCGGACCGGGGGGCGGCAAGGCCTGCCCGGGCCTCCATTCTGAATCGGCCGCGGATGTCTGCCCGTCGATCAGCCTGGCGCGGTTGCTGCCACGAAGCGCCACACGCGGTCGTCGCCGCGCCGGCGCTGCAGCAGGCCTTGCCCCCACAGCGCATGCAGGTGCGCCACCGCCTCGCCCATGGCGAAGGTGGTCTGGTGCAGGTCGAGCGCGCGCTTGAACAGCACCGGCAGCATCTCCGCCGCCGAGCGCGGCGTGCCGGTGCAGGCGGCCAGCACCTCGGCCAGGCGCTCGTCGTGGTGCTGCTGCAGCTGCCCGATGCGCGTGTGCAGCCCGCGGAACGGCCGGCCGTGCGAGGGCAGCACCAGCGTGTCGGCCGGCAGCGCGCGCAGCCGCTCGATCGATTGCAGGAACATCGGCAGCGGGTCGGCCTCGGGCTCGGCCTCGTAGACGCTGACGTTGGTGCTGATGCGCGGCAGCACCATGTCGCCGCTGATCAGCACGCCGCTCGGTTCGCAGAACAGCGCGATGTGCTCCGGCGCGTGGCCGTAGCCGGCGATGCAGCGCCACTCGCGGCCGCCGATGACGAGGCGCTTGCCTTCGTGCAGCCGGGCATAGCGCGCCGGCACCTCGGGCACCATGGTCGCGTAGTAGTTGCTGCGGCCGCGCACCTGGGCCAGCGCGTCGGCATCGACGAGACCGTGGCTGGCGAAGAAGGCCGCCGCCGCATCGCCGCCCTGGCCGGTGCTGTGCTGGCTGGCCAGCCGCGCCACGTGCCAGTCGGTGGCGCTGATCCACAGCCGGCACTCGTGCGCCGGCGTCGAATAGCGCTCGCAGATCCACTGCGCCAGGCCGATGTGGTCGGGGTGCATGTGCGTGCACAGCACGCGCAGCACCGGCAGGCCGCCCAGGTGCTGCGCGAACACCTGCTCCCAGTGCGCGCGCGTGGCCGCGTTGGCGATGCCGCAGTCCACCAACGTCCAGCCTTCGCGGCCTTCGAGCTGGTCGCGCAGCAGCCACAGGTTGATGTGATCCAGCGCGAAGGGCAGGCCCATGCGCACCCACAGCAGCCCGGGCTGCAACTCGATCGTGCGGCCGGGCGGAGGCAGCGCCTCGCCCTGGGGGTAGGCCAGGGCCAGCTCGTCGGCGCTCGGGGGGCGTGCGGCCATGGTTTGTATAGTCGGTGCTTGACGTTTACGTCAACGTCAGTCTACCGACATGTCACCCGGCACCGCCCGCACGTACACCATCACCGAGCTCGCCGCCGAGTTCGACGTGACCTCGCGCGCCATCCGCTTCTATGAAGACGTGGGCCTGCTGCAGCCCCAGCGCGCGGGCCGCAACCGTGTGTACAGCGCCGGCGACCGCACGCGCCTGAAGCTCACGCTGCGCGGCAAGCGGCTCGGCCTGGCGCTGTCCGAGATCAAGCAGCTCGTCGACCTGTACGACGCCGACAGCGGCAGCACGCAGCAGCTCGAGGCCTTCGTGGCCGTGCTGGCCGAACACCGCCGCCTGCTCGAGCAGCAGCGCGAGGACATCGAGATCACGCTGGCCGAGATCGCCCAGCACGAGCAGCGCTGCCGGGTGCTGCTGGCCGGCCAGGCGCCGCCGGGTCTGCGGGCGCGCGCGTTGAAGCCCGCGCGCGCCGCGGGTCGCGCTCAGAAGCCCGCGCGCGCCGCAGGCCGCGCTCAGAAGCGGTAGGCCACGCCCAGACCGAGGTGGTTGCCGCTGAAGCTGCTGCCCCGCAGCGTGTAGTCCTCGACCACGTAGCGCAGGTAGGCGCTGGCCTTGTGGTCGGCGCCGAAGAAGTAGTCGCCCTGCAGCACGAGGCTGCCCTTGCCGGTGAAAGAGAAGCTGCCGACGCTCGAGGCCGCGCCCGAGCCGCTGAGCTTGGCGGTGCCGGCCCTGCGGTAACCGCCACCCAGGCGCACGGTGTCGCTCGCGTGCCAGAAGCCCAGCACCTCGATCGGCATGCGCGAGAACTTGACCGAGCCGTTGTTGCCCGTGGTGTCGTCGATGTGGTAGCCGACATTGGCCTGCATCGACAGCGCGCCGGAGCGGTACTCGAAGCCGCCGAACAGGTGCACGAAGCCACCGCTCTTGATGTTCTGCGTGCTGCCGTCGGTGTAGCGGACGGTGGCCAGCGTCTCGCCGCCGCCGGTGAGGGCCACGCCGATGACGGGGCGCAGTCCGTCGGCCGCGACGGCCGGCATCGTGGCCAGCGCGGCCAGGCCTGCGGCAATGAGTGTGCGAACGTGGAAAGTCATTCGAGAGATCTCCCTGAGTTGTTGGGTTCGATGCTCGGCAGCGCGCCGGCACCGGCCCAGATTTCTAGGCAGCGCGATCGCGAGCCCTGCCTCATGGAGCGGGGGTGCCTCCGTATGATCGGCGCACAGATTCATCGACACCGGAGACCCCCAATGAGCTCAACGTCTGGCATGCCCGGCCTGAACTTCATGCTCGGCGAAGACATCGACGCGCTGCGCGATGCCGTGCGCACGTTTGCCGAGGCCGAGATCGCGCCGCGCGCGGCCGAAATCGACCGCAGCGACCAGTTCCCGATGGACCTGTGGCGCAAGATGGGCGAGCTCGGCGTGCTCGGCATCACCGTGCCCGACGCGTACGGCGGCGCCGACATGGGCTACGTCGCGCACATGGTGGCCATGGAGGAAATCAGCCGCGCCAGCGCCAGCGTGGGCCTGAGCTACGGCGCGCACAGCAACCTGTGCGTGAACCAGCTCAAGCGCAACGGCACCGATGCACAGAAGCGCAAGTACCTGCCCAAGCTCATCAGCGGCGAACACGTCGGCGCGCTGGCCATGAGCGAGCCCGGCGCCGGCTCTGACGTCATGGGCATGAAGCTGCGCGCCGTGGAGCGCGGCGGCGTCTACGTGCTCGACGGCACCAAGATGTGGATCACCAACGGCCCCGACGCCGACACGATGGTGGTGTACGCCAAGACCGAGCCCGAGCTGGGCGCGCGCGGTGTCACGGCCTTCATCGTCGAGAAGGGCATGAAGGGCTTCAGCACCGCGCAGAAGCTCGACAAGCTCGGCATGCGCGGCTCGCACACCGGCGAGATGGTGTTCAACGGCGTCGAGGTGCCGCTTGAGAACGTGCTGGGCGCGGTGAACGGCGGCGCGCGTGTGCTGATGAGCGGCCTGGACTACGAGCGCGCGGTGCTGGCGGCCGGGCCCATCGGCATCATGCAGGCGGTGATGGACAACGTGGTGCCCTACATCCACGACAGAAAACAGTTCGGGCAATCGATCGGCGAGTTCCAGCTCGTGCAGGGCAAGGTGGCCGACATGTACACCGTGCTGCAGGCCGCGCGCGCCTTCTGCTACACGGTGGGCAAGAACCTCGATTCGCTCGGCAGCGAACACGTGCGCCAGGTGCGGAAAGATTGCGCCAGCGTCATCCTGTGGTGCGCCGAGAAGGCCACCTGGATGGCCGGCGAGGGCATCCAGCTCTTCGGTGGCAACGGCTACATCAACGAGTACCCGCTGGGCCGCCTGTGGCGCGATGCCAAGCTGTACGAGATCGGCGCCGGCACGAGCGAGATCCGCCGCATGCTGATCGGCCGCGAGCTGTTCGCGGAAACGATGTGACGGTGCTGCACCCGCTGCCTGCGTTGCGCGGGCAGCGCTGCACGCTGCGCGCGCTGGTGCCGGCCGATGCGCCCGCGCTGCAGCGGCATGCCGATGATCCTGCGGTGGCGCACAACCTGTTCGACGGCTTCCCGCAGCCCTACACGCTGGCCGAGGCCGAGTGGTGGTGCAACGGCGGCCACCGCGAGCCGCAGTTCGGGTTCGTCTGGGGCATCGAGGCGGTTGGCGAAGGCGCCCAAGAGGTCATCGGCTGCATCAGCGTCGATCCGCAGCAGGGCCTGTGGGGCAGCAGCGCCGTCATCGGCTACTGGATCGGCCAGGCGCACTGGCGGCGTGGCATCACGAGCGAGGCGCTGAAGCTCGTCACCGCCTGGGCCTGGGGTGCGCTGCCGCAGACCATGCGGCTGTGGATGCCGATCTACGCGCGCAACGCCGGTTCGCAGGCCGTGGCGCGTGCCGCCGGCTACCGGCTCGAGGGCACGATGCTGCTGGCCATCCGCAAGGGCGGCTTTGCGATCGATGCCGTGCAGTACGGCTTGACGCGGCCAGGTGCGCAGCCTGGCGAACACCGGCTGCCGCCGCTCACCTGAAACCCCGTTTGCGATGCCGCACCGCCTTCTCTCCAACAACGAGGCCTGGGCCGCCGCCAAGAAGGCGGCCGATCCGGGCTTCTTCACGCGGCTGGCTCAGCAGCAGAACCCGCGCTACATGTGGATCGGCTGCGCCGACAGCCGCGTGCCGGCCAACGAGATCACCGGCCTCGACCCCGGCGAGGTGTTCGTGCACCGCAACGTCGCCAACGTCGTGGTGCACAGCGACCTCAACGCGCTGAGCACGATCCAGTTCGCGGTCGAGCACATCCAGGTCAAGCACATCTTCGTCGTCGGCCACTACGGCTGCGCCGGCGTGAAGGCGGCGATGCGCGGCATCCGCGTCGGCCTGGCCGACAACTGGCTGCGCCACGTGCAGGATGTGAGACTGCGCCACCGCGAGCGACTCGACCATCTCCCGGCGCACGAGCAGGAAGACATCCTGTGCGAGATGAACGTCATCGAGCAGGTCGGCAACGTGGCGCTGTCCACCGTGCTGCAGGACGCCTGGGCGCGCGGCCAGGAGGTGTCGGTGCACGGCTGGGTCTACGGCCTGAAGGACGGCCTGCTGAAGGACCTGGGCGTGACGATGGATTGCCGCGAGACGATGGCGTCGGTGTTTGCGACGGCGCTGACGCGCTACCCGCGCGCACCCGGCGCCGCCGCCTGAGCCCGGCGCTCAGCCGCCCCGCACCCGCGGAGCGCAGACCGTGCCGCGCGGCAGGCGCTTCTGCACGTAGCCCAGGTCGATGGTGTTGATGATGCCGTCGTTGTTGAAGTCGAAGGCCGCGATGAAGCTCGGGTGGCCCACCGTCAGACCCAGGTAGCGCGTGATCAGCGTGATGTCGGCGCAGCTGATGACGCCGTTGCCGTCGACGTCGCCGGTGAAGCGGATCGAGAAGTTGGTGTTCGAGACATCGAAGAACACGTTGCCCACCGCCTCCACGCGCACCCGGGCCTGCGTGGTGGCCACGTTGGGCATCGTCACGGCCTCGCTGCCGTCGTTGGCGGTGCCGCTGTTCAGCACCGTCGGCCAGGTCAGGCCGCCGTCGGTGGACAGCAGGATGCGCACCTGCGCTGCGTTCACCGGCGCCACGTTCGTGCCCGCCACCGACCACGTCACTGTGGTGGGGTCGGCACCGTCCAGCGTGACGGCCGTGTTGGGCGCCGTCACCAGGAAGGGGCCGGCCGTCGGTGCCAGCGTCAGCGTGGTCGCGGCGCTGTTGACGCCACCGCGGCCGTCGCGCACCGTGAGCCGGAAGTTCAGGCGCGCCGGGCTGGCGTTGATGCCGGCGGTGCCCACGTAGTCGGCCGTGGGCAGGAACTCCGAGTTGCAGTCCAGCTGGGCCGCGCCGGCGAGGGCGTTGCAGTTGCCGGTCTCGGCGTTGGTCTCGTTGGCCAGCAGCTGGGCGAGATCGGGGAACACGCGCGTCGGGTCGGTGCCCGGGGCGTTCTGGCCCGGCGGATCGAACAGCGTGGCGTTGATCACCGCCCGCGTGCCGAACACGCGGAACAGCGGGCCGTTGGTCTTGACGGCCGCCGTCAGCGCCGTGCCCGAGGTGCCGCCGCGGTCGGTCTGCTCCCACAGGTAGGTGAGCGTGTCGCCGTCGGGATCGGTGCCGCTGCCGGTCAGCTGGAACGGCGTGCGCACCGGGATCGTCATGGGCGCCGGCGCGTTGACCGTGGGCACGCCGTTGTCGGTGGCGGACACGCTGCCGCCGCGTGTCGTCAGGCCGCCCTTGGTGATCTCGTTGATGTAGCCGCTGGTGCCGCCGCTGGGGCCCACGATCTCGATCAGGCCGGCGTCCGCGCCCGCCAGCGTGCCGCCGAAGCTGATCGTGAACCCGGTGTCGGTGAGCGCCGACACCGTGGCGGTGGCGCCCGCCGGCCAGCCGGCAATGCCCTGGATGGCGGCCTGCACGCCGGCCGTCGTGAAGTTGACGCCCCGCACCACCGCGGCCGAATCGGCCCCGGCCCAGCGCAGCTGGAACTGCTGGCCGTTGGTGGTGAAGCCCGTCAGCGCCGCCTGCTGAACCTCGCTCAGGTTGCTTTCGGCGCCGGCCACGAAGCCGGTGATCTCGTCGAAGCTGCGCTGCGACCACACGGCGTCGGAGTTGGGCTGCAGGTTGTCGCTGCCGCAGATGCCGGCGTAGGCCATCACGGTGGTGCCGCTGCCCGGCTCGACCGAGGCCACGGCGCTGCGGTTGCCGCCCGAACAGCTGCCCACCACGCCGTTGAAGGTGTGCAGGCCGTTGAACTGGTGGCCGATCTCGTGCGCCACGTAGTCCACGGCGAAGGCGTCACCCGTCGGCGGGTTGATGCCGGTGCAGCCCTGGGCCTTGGCGGCCAGGCCCACGACGCCCAGGCTGGCGATGCCGCCGCCCCCGGCGCCCACGGCGATGTGGCCGATGTCGAAGCTGCTGGCGCCGACCAGCAGGCCGATGACCTGCCGCGTGCGCGTGAGTGTGGCGCTGGAACACGACACGCTGGCCGTGGTGAAGCAGGCGCTGCCGCCGCAGGGCCCGTTGGCGCCGGAGAACTGCGCCGCGGTGTTCAGGTTGAGCCGGTCGTTCTCGCCGATGAGCACGAGGCGGATCGAGGTCTCGTCTTCGTAGATCTGCGTCACGCGGTTGACCAGCGCCACCTTGGCCGCCGTCACGTTGCCGGCGCCAAAGAAGCTGGCGTAGGCCGGGTCGGTGAGCAGCGCCAGCCGGTAGGTGCGCAGCTGCGTGCCCACCGCGGCCAGCAGCGGTTCGCCGGCCGCCACCACCTGGTAGCTGCTGCGCGCCGTGGTGCGGCCGTCGGTGGCCGTGATCTCGTAGCTGCCGCTGCCCTTGTACGGCTCGGCCTTGAAGCTGGCGGCCAGGGCGCCGTCGGCGCCGGCCGTGGCGCTGAACACCTGCACCGGCGCGCTGTCGCCGGCCCGCGTGATGCTCACCATCACCGTGCGCTGCGGCGCGAAGCCGGCGCCTTGCAGCGACACCGTCTCGTCGGCGCGGTAGCGGTTGCGCTCGGGCTGCAGCATGGCCTGGGCGACGAAGGGCTCGGTCAGCGGCGCGCGGTTGGGCACGGCGTCGCGGCGCCAGAAGCTGCCGTACAGGCTCTGGTCGAGGTGGTAGACCGGCTCCACGTACCAGCCACCCCGCGACGAGCGCACCGAGGCCTGCAGGCCCAGCGGCGTGACGCTCAGGCGCAGCGTGGCCGTGGGGTCGTCGATGCCGCGGCCGGCGTAGGTGCGGATGTTCGGGTGGCGCGCGGCCAGGGCCGGCTCCATCACCGGCGAGTCGACGACGCGGAAGCGCTGGAAGCCGCCGGCCGGATCGGGCAGCGCGACGACCAGCGGGTTCTGCCGCGCCGCCGCACTGGCCTCGGCCGGCGCCGACTGCAGCAGGCCGGCGAGGCTGGCGCTGTCGAGCGTGAGCGCGCGGAAGCGGTTGGCGGGCAGCACGCGCTCGGCGCCCGCGGCCGAGCGGGCGGCGGCGGCCTGGCGCTGGTCGAGCCAGAAGGCGCGGCTCGGGTGCGCGGCGGCGGCGTTGCTGGCAGCGGCGTTGCCACGCGGGCTCTGCGCCTGTGCCAGTGCCGCGGGCGCGAGCAGCGCGCCGCTCAGCAGCCACAGCGAGGCCGCGGCCAGCGCGCGCGGCAAGGGGTGGGCTCGGGTCGACATCGGGAATCCTCCGGGCATGGGTCTTGTGTCGGGCCATTCTCGAAAGCGGGGCCCTCATGGCGCAGAGGGTTTACGTGATCCGGCCCTCCTCGACATCTCAAGCTCGTGGGGGGTCTAGGATCCGCCCATGCGACTCGCACCCTCCGCGCTCGTGCTGGCACTGCCGCTGGGCGTGGCCTGCGCCGGCGCGGTGCCTGTCAGCGATTGCACCCGCGCCGCCGCCGTGCAGGAAATCGTTTGGGAGCAGGACTGCAGCGGCTGCGCCGAGGGCCTGCACCTGCGCTTCGGCCGCGACGGCCGGGCCTTGCTGACCGTCACCGGCAAGGCGCGTTTTCGCACCGCTGACCGCGAGCAGGCCGCCACGCTGGCCCCGGCCGACTTCGACCGGCTCGTCCGCGCGCTGGCCGATGCCGGCTTCTTCACGCTGGCGCCGCTGCACGAAGACCCGACGCTGGCCGACGGCCGCTGGACGCAGTGGCGCGCCGGCTGCACCAGCGGCAGCCGCGAGATCTGGCGCCGCGACACCGCCGGCCCGCCCGCGCTCGACGCCCTGGACGCCGTGGTCCAGGCCTGGCGCCTGCGCCTGTGGCCGGCGTCGTAGCATGCCGGGCATGTTCCCGCACAAGCTCACCGACAGCCGCGCCTACGACATCGCCCAGGCGCTGGTCGATGGCTTCGACCGCCACTACCGCCTGTTCCGCGAGACCAGCGCCGCCGCGCAGCAGCGCTTCGAGCGGGCCGACTGGCACGGCCAGCAGCGCGCACAACGCGAGCGCATCGAGTTCTACGACCTGCGCGTGAACGAGGCGGTGGAGCGGCTGCGCGCCGACTACGCCATCGACGCCATCGGCATGGACACCTGGCAGCAGGCCAAGCTGCACTACATCGGCCTGCTCACCGGGCACCGCCAGCCCGAGCTGGCCGAGACCTTCTTCAACTCCGTCACGAGCAAGCTGCTGCACCGCAGCTACTTCCACAACGACTTCATCTTCGTGCGGCCGGCGGTCAGCACCGAGTACATCGAAAACGACGAGCCGGCGGCGCTGCCCACCTACCGCGCCTACTACCCGACGCGCGAGACGCTGCACGAGACCTGGAAGCGCATCGTCACCAACTTCCAGTTGCAGCGCGAGTTTGGCGACCTCGACCGCGATGTCGAGCACACCGTGCAGGCCATGCTCGGTGAACTCGGCGGCTTTCGGCCGCGCGCCAACTTCCAGATCCAGGTGCTGTCGAGCCTGTTCTACCGGAACAAGGGCGCCTACCTGGTGGGCAAGATCATCAACGGCTTCACCGAGACGCCGCTGGCCCTGCCCATCCTGCACGATGCGGAGGGCAAGCTCGTCATCGACGCGGCGCTGTTCGGCGAGGACGAGCTGCTGATGATCTTCAGCTACGCGCGGGCCTACTTCATGGTCGACATGGAGGTGCCCAGCGCCACGGTGCAGTTCTTGCGCTCGATGATGCCGCGCAAGCCGCGCCACGAGCTGTACAACGCCCTCGGCCTGCAGAAGCACGGAAAGAACCTGTTCTACCGCGACTTCATGGCGCACCAGCGCCACAGCTCCGACCAGTTCCGCATCGCGCCCGGCATCAAGGGCATGGTGATGCTGGTGTTCGACCTGCCGTCGTTTCCGTACGTGTTCAAGGTCATCAAGGACTACTACCCGCCGCAGAAGGACACCACGCGCGAGCTGATCAAGAGCAAGTACCTGCTCGTGAAGCAGCACGACCGCGTCGGCCGCATGGCCGACACGCTGGAGTTCAGCAACGTCGCGTTCCCGCGCGCGCGCTTCGAAGACGAGCTGGTGGCGGAGCTGAAGAAGTTCTGCCCCAGCGTGCTGGAGATTTCGGACCGCGACGGCGACGGCCACACCGAGCTGATCCTCAAGCACGTGTACATCGAGCGCCGCATGATCCCGCTGAACATCTATCTGCAGGAGGCCGGGCCCGAACAGCTGGCGCACGCGGTGGTGGAGTACGGCAACGCCATCAAGGATCTGGTGGCCGCGAACATCTTCCCCGGCGACATGCTCTGGAAGAACTTCGGCGTCACGCGCCACGGCAAGGTGGTGTTCTACGACTACGACGAGATCGAGTACCTCACCGACTGCAACTTCCGCCGTGTGCCGCAGGCGCGCAACGAGGAAGACGAGATGTCGGGCGAGATCTGGTACACGGTGAACAAGGGCGACGTGTTCCCCGAGACCTTCGGCCCCTTCCTGCTCGGCAACACGCAGGTGCGCGAGGTCTTCATGGCCCACCACGCCGACCTGCTGGATGCCGCCTTCTGGCAGGGCTGCAAGGAGCGCATCATCGGCGGGCACGTGCACGATGTGTTTCCGTACGAGGCTTCCAAGCGATTTGCCAATCGCGCGGCCGGCTGAAGCCTTCACCCGCCGAACTGCAAAGAGGAGCCGATGGCCAAGTCAAACCTGCTGAGTACCAGCACGTTCACCTTGCTCGAGCTTATCGGTAACGGGCGCTCGTACCAGGTGCCTCCCTATCAGCGCGACTACTCGTGGACCGAGGAGCAATGGGAAGACCTTTGGCTGGATCTCGCCGAGTTGGCCGACGATCCCGACGCGATCCACTACATGGGTGCGATCGTCGTGGAAGAGCGATCTGATCGCTTGTTCTCGATCATTGATGGCCAACAGCGGCTGGCAACCCTGAGCGTGTGTTTGCTCGCAGTCATCGCTGAACTGCATGAGTTGGCTGGGCGTGGCGTTGCCCCCACCGATAACCGCCAGCGCGCAGAGGCACTGAGGGCCAGGTTCATAGGGGAGCGGGATCCGGCTTCTCTCCTCGAATCGAGCAAGCTCAGCCTCAATGCTGTTGACGATGCGTTCTATCAGGACTACCTCGTCCAACTGCGCGCGCCACTCAACCCTAGGGCGCTGCCGAAGTCGAACCGACTGCTATTCGACTGTTACACCTACTTCCGCAGGCAAGTGGCGGCGCGCGTGGCCGCCAACCCCGATGGTGAACGGGTGGCCAGGCTGGCGTCAGAGACAGCCGGCCGGCAGTTGATGTTCATCCGAATCTCCGTAGATGATGAGCTGAACGCCTACACAGTGTTCGAGACGCTCAACGCACGCGGCCTGGAGTTGTCAGCGACAGACTTGCTGAAGAACTACCTGTTCTCGCGCCTGCGCACTGAGAGCGACTTAGCCTCCCTGCAACGGCGTTGGCAGTCACTGCTCAAGACGGTCGGGCAGGAGAGGTTCCCCGAGTTTCTTCGCTATCACTTGCAATGCGAGCTGCCGCGGGTGCGCAGCCAGCGCCTGTTCAAGCTGGTCAGGGTTCGCGTTCGCGATGGAGCGGACGTCTTTGCGCTTATTGAAGAACTTGAGCGCAGGGCGGAAGTGTTCGCCGCCTTGTTCGATCCTGCGCATGCCTACTGGATCGACCGCAAGGACAGTGCCCCGCACATCCGCGACCTCAACCTGCTGAAGCTCAGGCAGATGACGCCCCTGGTCTTTGCCGCTTGGGAGTGTCTAGACGAGGCAGACTTCGCCAGGGTTCTGAAGTTGCTGGTCGTTGTTTTGTTCCGCTACAGCGCAGTCAGTGGGCTCAACACCAATGCATTGGAGCTGGTGTTCCATGACGCAGCCAAGGCCGTGCTTGATGGAAAGGCCCAAAGACCTGCGCAGGTCTTCGACATGCTTCGACCCATCTATGTCGACGATGAGCGGTTCAGAGAAGACTTCGAGAGGCTGTCGCCCGATGCGTCTCGGCAAGGCAAGAAGCTGGTCCGCTACATCCTAGGTCGGCTGGAGGCCGACGCGTCAGGTAGAGCGTTCGACCCTGAAACCGACCCGGGCTCCATCGAGCATGTGTTGCCGGAAAACCCGGACTCGACCTGGGAAGAGTCCTTTCCCATGGAGCACTGGGAGCGGTCTATAGAGCGGCTGGGAAACCTCACTCTGCTCGAAAGCGCGCTCAATCGGCAGCTCGGCAACGGGAACTTCTCGACCAAGGTGGCTGCCTACCGATCGAGCCGCTACTACTTGAGCCAACAGATCGCCGAAATGCAAATCGCGGAATGGACGCCGCGGCAAGTGGCCGAACGGCAGCGCCTCATGGCGCTTCGCGCGGTGCATCTCTGGCGAGCCGACTTTGCCTAGTATTTGCTCACGCGCTTGATCACGCTGACACTCTTCAGCCATCCTCAAAGGAGACCCCGCCATGCCCACCGACCCCGTCGTCATCGTCTCCGCAGCCCGCACGCCCATCGGCGGCCTGTTGGGTGATTTCGCCGGCCTGGCCGCCTGGGAGCTGGGCGCCGTGGCCTTGCGTGCCGCCGTCGAGCGCGCCGGCGTGCCCGGTGATGCCATCGACGAGGTGCTGCTCGGCAACTGCCTGATGGCCGGCCAGGGCCAGGCCCCGGCGCGCCAGGCGGCGCTGAAGGCCGGGCTGCCGCTGAGTGCCGGCGCGGTGACGCTGTCCAAGATGTGCGGCAGCGGCATGCGCGCGATGATGTTCGCCCACGACATGCTGGCCGCCGGCAGCGCGCAGGTGGTGGTGGCCGGAGGCATGGAGAGCATGACCAACGCGCCGCACCTGATGTTCGCGCGCAAGGGCGTGAAGTACGGTGCCGCGCAGCTGTTCGACCACATGGCGATGGACGGCCTGGAAGACGCCTACGAGCGTGGCAAGGCCATGGGTGTGTTCGCCGAGAGCTGCGCCGCCAAGTACGGCTTCACGCGCGAGGCGCAGGACGCCTACGCCATTGCCAGCACCACGCGCGCCAAGGCCGCCAATCAAGACGGCCGCTTCGACTGGGAGATCGCCCCCGTCACGCTGCCCGGCAAGGCCGGCGACACGGTGGTGAAGCACGACGAGCAGCCCTTCAAGGCCAAGCTCGACAAGATCCCCACGCTCAAGCCCGCCTTCAAGAAGGACGGCACCATCACGGCGGCCAACGCCAGCAGCATCAGCGACGGCGCCGCCGCGCTGGTGCTGATGCGCGAGAGCACGGCGCGGCAGATGGGCCTGCAGCCGCTGGCGCGCATCGTCAGCCACGCCGTGCACGCGCAGGCGCCGGAGTGGTTTTCCACCGCGCCGGCCGGTGCCATCGAGAAGGTGCTGAAGAAGGCCGGCTGGGACGCCAAGAGCGTCAACCTCTGGGAGGTGAACGAGGCCTTCGCCGCCGTCACGATGGCCGCGATGGCCGAGTTCAATCTGCCGCACGAGATCGTCAACGTGCACGGCGGCGCCTGCGCCCTGGGTCACCCCATCGGCGCCAGCGGTGCTCGCATCGTCGTCACGCTGCTGGGTGCGATGCGCACGCAGGGTGTGAAGCGCGGCGTGGCGGCGCTGTGCATCGGCGGCGGCGAGGCCACTGCGATGGCCATCGAACGGCTGTGATGGCTGGCCCGGCACTGTTGCCCGGGCCGGCGGAGCTGGCGGTGTTCGCCGCAGCGGTGGCGCTGCTCAACGCCACGCCCGGCGTCGACTTCCTGCTCACGGTGAGCCGCACGCTGCAGGCCGGCGCACGGGCTGGCCTGGCGGTCGCCGCGGGCATCAGTGCCGGCTGCGTCGTGCACGCGTTGGCGGCGGCATTCGGCCTGGCGACCTTGCTCGCGCTGCACCCGGCCGCCTTCGTCGCCATCCAGTGGGTCGGTGCCGCCTACCTGGTGGTGCTGGGACTGCAGATGCTGGCGGGCGCCTGGCGCGGCGGCGGCGCCGCGCTGCCGCGCAGCCCGATCGCGCGCAGCACGGCCGCCGACTTCCGCGCTGGCCTGCTGACGAATGTCCTGAACCCCAAGGTCGCGCTCTTCTTCCTCGCGTTTCTGCCGCAGTTCGTGCCGGCTGAGTCGCCGGCAGTGACAGTCTCGTTCCTGCTGCTCGGCAGCTGGTTCGTGCTGCAGGGCGGCCTCTTCCTGGCGCTGCTGGTGCTGCTGGCTGCGCGCTTGTCGCGCCTCGTCGGCGCGGGGACACCGGGTCTGCTGAAGCGCCTGCTCCAGGCCGCCGGCGGGCTGCTGTTCATCGCGCTGGCTTTGCGCATCCTGAAGGAAAGGCCGGTGATGGCATGACGCTCCATGTGATGATCATCGGCGCCTCGCGCGGCATCGGCCTGGAGTTCGTGCGCCAGTACCGCGAGGCCGGCGCCCGGGTGACGGCCACCGCGCGCAGCGAAGACGGCCTGGCGCGCATCCAGGCGCTTGGCGCAAAGGCGCTGCGCGTCGACGTGGCCAGCGCGGCCGGCGCCAGCGCGCTGGCCTGGCCGATCGACGGCGAGGCCTTCGACGTGGCCATCGTCAATGCCGGTGTCTACGGCCCGCGCAGCAAGGGCCTGGAGCCACCCAGCCAGGCCGAGTTCGACGCCGTGATGCACACCAATGTGCTGGGCGCCATGCGTGTGCTGCCGACGCTGGCCGAGGCGCTTTCGCCGCAGGCGCGACTGGCGGTGATCTCCTCGCGCATGGGCTCGATGGCGCTGCGCGCCAACCCCTCGGGCTGGCTCTACCGCGCCAGCAAGGCGGCGCTGAACTCGGTGCTGAAGGACACCTCACTGGCCCTGGCCGGCCGTGCCACCTGCGTGGCGCTGCACCCGGGCTGGGTGCGCACCGACATGGGCGGCAGCGGCGCCGACCTCGACGTGGCCGACGCCGTGGCCGCGATGCGGCGCACGCTGGCCGGCCTGCAGTCGGCCGACAATGGCGGCTTCTTCGACCACGACGGCACGCCGCTGGCGTGGTGAGGCGGAGCCCCTTGACCCGGGCGCAAGCCGCCGACGCCCCCGAACGAACCTTGGCGACACCCCATGCTGCTTTCTGAAGACCACCGCGCCGTGCAGGATGCCGTGCGCACCTACGTCCAGGCCGAGGTGGCACCGCACGCTGCCACTTGGGACAAGACCCACCAGTTCCCGGCCGCCGCGCTGCGCGGCCTGGCGGCGCTGGGCTGCTACGGCGTGGCCGTTCCGGCCGAGTTGGGCGGTGCCGGGCTGGACTACCTCGCGCTGGCCGTCATCCTGGAAGAAGTCGCCGCCGGCGACGGTGCCACCAGCACCATCGTCAGCGTCAACAACTGCCCCGTCTGCTCCATCCTGATGGCCTTCGGCAACGCCGAGCAGCAGCAGCGCTTCCTGGTGCCGCTGGCGCGCGGCGAGATGCTCGGCGCCTTCTGCCTGACCGAGCCGCACGTGGGCTCCGAGGCCGGCGGCCTGCGCACCACGGCGCGACGGGAAGGCGACTTCTACGTGCTCGACGGCGTCAAGCAGTTCATCACCAGCGGCAAACACGGCGACGTCGCCATCGTCATGGCCGTCACCGACAAGGCCGCGGGCAAGAAGGGCATCAGCGCCTTCCTCGTGCCCACCGCCACGCCCGGCTACACGGTGGCGCGGCTCGAAGACAAACTCGGCCAGCACGCCAGCGACACGGCGCAGATCCGTTTCGAGAACTGCCGCATCCCGGCCGCCAACCGCCTGGGCGACGAGGGCATGGGCCTGAAGATCGCGCTCAGTGGCCTGGAGGGCGGCCGCATCGGCATCGCCAGCCAGGCCGTGGGCATGGCCCGCGCGGCCTTTGAAGCGGCTCTGACCTATTCGAACGACCGTACCAGCTTCGGCCAGCCCATCTTCCAGCACCAGGCGGTGCAGTTCAAGCTGGCCGACATGGCGACGCAGATCGAGGTCGCGCGGCAGATGATCTTCCACGCCGCCGCGCTCAAGGACGCCGGCCAGCCTTGCCTGAAGGAAGCCGCGATGGCCAAGCTCTTCGCCAGCGAGATGGCCGAGCGCGTGTGCTCCGACGCCATCCAGGTGCACGGTGGGTATGGCTACGTCAGCGACTTCCCGGTCGAGCGCATCTACCGCGACGTGAGGGTGTGCCAGATCTACGAGGGAACGTCCGAGGTGCAGAAGATCCTGATCGGGCGTGCGCTGTCATGAGACCGCCGTAAGATTGAGGACGATGCCGCACGGATAGACGGCGCCACAAGACATCAACGTTATGTTGCCGACCCGCCTGGTTCTCGTCGACGACGATGTCGTCTACTGTGAGTGTCTGTCGCAGCACCTGCGCAGCCTGGGCGTCGAGGTCACCACGTTCTTCGACAGCAACGACCTGCTGGCCAGCGACGGCGCCTACGACCACGAGTTCTACGTGCTCGACCTGGGCCTGCCCGGTGTCGACGGCGTCGAGCTCATCAAGGTGCTGCGCAAGCGCACGCAGGCCGGGGTGCTGGTGGTGTCGGGGCGCCTGGGCCCCGATGTCTTCCGGCAGATCGTCGAGGCCGGTGCCGACATGTACCTGGTCAAGCCGGTTCAGTTCGAGCAGGTGTCGCTGGCCATCCAGGCCGTGCAGCGGCGCGCCGCGCCGCCGGTGGTCAGGGCCGAGGCCTGGCGGCTCAACCGCCAGCAGGCCGAGTTGCAGGCGCCCGATGGGGCCCGCGTGCCGCTGTCGGACACCGACTTGCAGGTGCTGCAGTGCCTGCTCGAGGCGCGCGGCGAAACCGTCACGCGGGACGCGCTGCGCCAGCGCCTGGGCCGCGTGCCCTCGGCACAGGGCGACGACGGCCTCAACGCCATCATCTACCGCCTGCGCCGCCGAATCGAGCGCGCCACGCCGCTGATGGTGCCGTTGCAGTCGCGTTCGCGCGTGGGCTACGTCTTCAAGGCGCCGCTGGTGGACTAGGCGCGTGGGCGGCATCGGGGTCGCCCTGCACCAGCACCAGCCTGAACACCGTCGAGCCCGGCTCGCTGCGCACCAGTTCGGCCTGCCGCCGCACGGTCTCGGAGATGTCCTCGCACACGGCCAGCCGCCGAACGCTGCGCCCGTCGGCATCGCGCTCCACCACGACCGACATCAGCGTGTGCAAGACCGCGCCGTCGCGATGCGCCAGGCTCACCGGCAAGCCCCTCGATGCCACCCTGCGCATGCAGCCGTTCCCGCACGCACGCCAGGGCCTCCCGCCGCTCGGCCGGCTGGCCGTGCAGCAGCCCCGTGGCGGGTGCGCCGACCACGGCTTCGCGGACCAGGCCCAGCCGCTCGCGGCTGGCGTGCAGCTCGTCGGTGGCGTTGCGCCGGGCCTCGGGGGCGCAGTAGTCCATGCCGTCTTCGATGCCGGGCCGCCAGTCGAGCGGGCGTTCGTAGATGCGGTAGGTCTGTGTGCTCCAGCGCACCTCGCGCGTGCGCAGGTCGATGTCCCAGGCGCCCACGCCGGCGATCTGGCCGGTGCGATCCAGCAGCTGAGCGGTGCTGCGCAACTGTTGAGCGCGCGCTTCGGCTTCGGTGACATCTTCGACGGTGCCGATGGTTCCGCCCGGCACGGACCAGGCGCGCGCCCGCGCGTGGCGTCCGATGCCATCCTTGCAAAGAACGCGGAACACAAGGTCGAAGGGCCGGCCGCTTTCTGCATCGGCCAGCCATTGGTGCGCGACGACCTCGCGGTCGTCGGGGGGCAGCCCGCGGGTCCTGCCGTCACCCAGGCTCTCGGCCAGCGTCAGCCCGCAGATGTCCTGCCAGGCCGCGTTGGTGTGGGTGCAGCACCCGTGCTCGTCGGTGCAGAGCACGCCGAAGGGCGCGCCGTCCAGCGACACCGGCGGCGCTGGCAAATCCTTGCCCATGGGTGTTCGTGGCGCTTCAAGCTGCCAGGGTGCCACTGCTTGCTCGCTGAAGCAAGCCGGGCGGCGGGGCGAATCGCGGCCCGTGCTGAACCGCCAGCGCCTGGGCGCGCGCCACGAAGCGTGCTGCACCGATCGAGTCGATGAACTGCAGCGTGCCCCCGTGGCAAGGCGCGAAACCCCAGCCGAAGATGCTGCCGACGTTGGCGTCGACCACCGAGCGCAGCACGCCTTCTTCGAGGCAGCGCGCCGACTCCACGGCCTGGGCATAGAGCAGCCGGTCCACCAGTTCGGCCAGCGGCGGCTGCGTGGCGGCGGTGGGGAACATCGCCGTCAGGCCGGGCCACAGGTGCTTGTCCTCATCGTCGTAGTCATAGAAGCCGCGGCCGGCCTTGCGGCCGATGCGGCCCGCCGCGCACAGCTGCCGCGCCACGGCCATGCCGGGGTGTTCGTCGTAGGCCCTTCCTTCGGCCGCCAGATCCTTCTTCGTCTGGTCGGCCACGTGCACGGCCAGCGACAGGCTCACCTCGTCCTGCAGCGCCAGCGGCGGCATCGGCATGCCGGCCTGCAGGCCGGCCACCTCGATGGCGCGCGGGTGCACGCCTTCGCGCAGCATCGCCAGGCCCTCCATCACGTAGGTGCCGAACACGCGGCTCGTGTAGAAGCCGCGCGAGTCGTTCACGACGATCGGTGTCTTGCCGATCTGCTGCACGAAGTCGAAGCCGCGCGCCAGCGTCTCGTCGCTCGTCTGCGCGCCGACGATGATCTCCACCAGCGGCATCTTCTCCACCGGGCTGAAGAAGTGCAGGCCGATGAAGTTCGCCGGCCGCGCGGACGCCTTCGCCAGGCCGGTGATGGGCAGCGTGCTGGTGTTGCTCGCGAACACGGCACGCTCGCCCAGCACGGCCTCGGCCTGGCGCGTGACGCCGGCCTTGACCTCGCGGTCTTCGAACACGGCTTCGATGACCAGATCGCAGCCGGCGAGATCGGCATACGCCGCGGTGGGTTGGATGCGCGCCAGCAACGCGTCACGTTTCTCGGCCGTGCTGCGCCCACGCTTGACGGCGGTGTCGAGCAGCGCCTGCGCGTGCGCCTTGCCCTTGTCGGCCGCCTCCTGGGTGCTGTCGAGCAGCACCACCGAGAGGCCGGCCTTGGCCGCGACGTGCGCGATGCCGGCGCCCATCATGCCGGCGCCGAGCACGCCGAGCTTGCTCACCTTCGACGGTGCCACGCCCGCAGGCCGTGAGGCGCCCTTCTTCAGCGCATTCAGCCCGTACCAGAGCGTGCCGATCAGGTTGCGCGACACCTGCGACAGGCAGCAGGCCGCGAAGTAGCGGCTCTCCACCACGCTGGCGCTGTCCACGTCGAGAAGACCACCTTCGAAGATGGCGCTCATGATGTGCTGCACCGCTGGGTACAGGCCACGGCCCTTGCCGAAGGCGATGGAAGGGGCGATGGCCCACAGCTGCGCCATCGCCGGGCTCTTGCTGTCGCCGCCGGGGAAGCGGAACTTGGGCTGGTCCCAGGGCTGCTTGGCCTTCGGGTTGGCGGCGATCCAGTCGCGTGCCGCCTGCATCAGCGCGTCGCGTGTGGGCGACAGCGCGGTGATGAAGCCGGTGGACAGCGCCTTGGCGGGGCTGAAGTCGCCGCCCTCGCCGCAGATCTGCAGCGCCGCCTGGATGCCCACCAGCCGCGACAGCCGCACCGTGCCGCCGCCGCCGGGCAGCAGGCCCAGCTTCACCTCGGGCTGACCAAGCTTCAGGCGCGGGTCGTCGAGCACGATGCGGGCATGGCAGGCCAGTGCCAGCTCGAGCCCGCCGCCGAGCGCGTGGCCGTGGATCGCAGCGACGACCGGCTTGCCCTGCGTCTCGAGCTGGCGCAGCACGCGCTTCATCGCCATGCTGGCCTCGAAGGGCTGCTCAGGCGTCGTCCACTTCGACATGCGGTCGATGTCGCCGCCGGCGCAGAAGTCGGCCTTGCCGCTGGTGAGGATCAATCCCTTCGCGCCGGGCTCGGCCAGGCGCGTGAGGGCGGCGGCGATGCCTTCCATCAACGCGTCGGTCACCACATTCATCGGGCGGCCGGGCAGGTCCATCGTGGCGACGAGGATGCCGTCGTCGCCGAGAGTCAGTTGAACCGCGCTCATGTTCAGACCCTTTCGATGATCGTCGCGATGCCCATGCCGCCGCCCACGCACAGCGTGGCGCAGCCGGTGGCGAGGCCGCGGCGCTCGAGCTCGTCGAGCAGGGTGCCGAGGATGATGCAGCCCGTGGCACCCAGCGGGTGGCCCATCGCGATGGCGCCGCCGTTCACGTTGACGCGGTCCAGGCTCACGCCGAGGTCGCGCGCCGTTTTCATCGGCACCACGGCGAAGGCCTCGTTGATCTCCCACAGGTCGATGTCGGAGGCCTGCATGCCGGCCTGCGCCAGCGCCTTGCGCACCGCGGGCGTGGGGCCGGTGAGCATGATGGTGGGCTCGCTGCCCGTCACGGCCGCGGCGCGGATGCGGGCGCGCGGCTTCAGGCCCGCCTGCGCGCCGGCGGCGGCGTGGCCCACCAGCATGAGCGCCGCGCCGTCGACGATGCCGCTGCTGTTGCCCGCGTGGTGCACGTGCCCGATGCGCTCCACCGTGGGGTACTTCGCCAGCGCGGTGGTGTCGAAGCCCATCGCGCCCATGGCGGCAAAGCTGGGGTCGAGCTTGGCCATGGCTTCCGGGGACGCGTTCTCGCGGATGGTCTCGTCGCGGTCGAGCATCAAGAGGCCGGCCACGTCGTGCACCGGCACCAGGCTCTTCGCGAAGCGGCCCTCGGCCCGCGCGGCCGCGGCACGGCGGTGCGACTGCAGCGCAAACGCGTCGACATCGGCGCGCGAGAAGCCTTCCATCGTGGCGATGAGATCGGCGCCGATGCCCTGCGGCACGAAGCCCAGCTTGGCGTTGATGCGCGGATCCATGAACCAGGCGCCGCCGTCGCTGCCCATGGGCCAGCGGCTCATGCTCTCCACGCCGCCGGCCACCACCAGCCGCTCGAAGCCACTGGCCACCTTGGCCGCCGCGAGGTTGATGCTCTCCAGGCCGCTGGCGCAGAAGCGGCTCTGCGTGACGCCGGCCACGCTCTGGGCCCAGTCGGCGTCGAGCACGGCGGTGCGCGCGATGTCGGCGCCCTGTTCGCCCACGGGCGTGACGCAGCCGAGAACCACGTCGTCCACGAGCGCGGTGTCGAGCGCCAGGCGTTGCTGCAGGGCGCGAAGCAGCGTGGACAGCAGCCACACCGGCGTGGCCTGGTGCAGGCTGCCGTCCTTCTTGCCTTTGCCTCGCGGCGTGCGCACGTGGTCGTAGAGGTAGGCGTCGGGCAGGGCCATGTCGGCCTCCTATCGGCGGGGTGCGGGCTTGGGTGCCTGCGAGGCCAACGCCTCGCGCACCCGCTGGTTGATGAGGCGCAGTTCCGACAGCGTGGCCTCGATGTGGGCGCGCTTGGTCTCGAGCTCGGCAATGGTCTGGTCGGTGCGCTCGACGACGTAGCGCATCTGCTGCACGCGGCCCTCGCCGTGGTCGCCGTACAGGCCGAGGAAGTGCTTGATCTCGTCGAGGCTCGCGCCGATGGCCTTGCTGCGCAGGATGAGCGCCAGGCGCGCGCGGTCGCGCCGCGTGTACACGCGCGCCCCGCTCACACGCCGTGGCGCGAGCAGGCCCTTGTCCTCGTAGAAGCGGATGGTGCGCAGCGTGATGCCGAACTCGGCGCACAGCTCGGTGATGCCGAACAGCTGGCCGCCGCCGTCGTCGTGGTGCGCGTCGACCGCCTCCTGGGCGGCAGCGCTGGCCGAGCGGCTGCGCTGCAGCATGCTCAGACCACTCGTTGCAGCTTGAGCGCCACGCTCATGTCGCCGCTGACCTTGAACTTGCCCATCATGAAGCCGGTGGTGGGCTCGAGGTCGCCCGTCAGCAGCGCCGACAGGTTCTCCAGCGTGATGGCCACGGTGCAGTCGGCCTCGCGGTCGGTGTTGTCCACGGTGTTGGGCACGGCGCGGCCGTCGATCACTGCCACGCCGTCGGCGCCGCAGTCGAACTTGAGCACGGCGTTCAGGCCGCTCGAATCACCGACCTTGGCGCGCAGGGCGTCGGTGCAGGCTTGCATGTCCATCGGGGCGTTCCTCGGGGTGTCACAGAAGATGGCCGGCATCGTAGCCAGCGCGGGTGCCGCGTGGATGCGCGTAATCACCTAGCAGTCACCCGGTTGACGTTAACGTCACCCCTGCGGCCCAATGCGGGGCATGACTGAGCCCAAGCACTACGCCAGCGTCTTCCGTCCCGGCTTGTTCGAGGGCCGCGTCGTCTGGGTCACCGGCGGCGGCAGCGGCATCGGGCGCTGCGTGGCGCATGAGCTGGCCTCGCTGGGCGCGACGGTCATCATCAGCGGCCGCACGCAGGCCAAGCTCGACGCGGTGGCCGGCGAGATCGCGCACGACGGCGGGCGCTGCGACACGGCGGCCTTCGACATCCGCGACGAAGAGGCGGTGAAGGCAAACGTCGCTGCCGTCATCGCCAAGCACGGGCCGGTGAGCGGGCTCGTCAACAACGCGGGCGGGCAGTTCCCGGCGCCGCTGCTGGCCATCAGCAAGAAGGGCTTCGACGCGGTCGTGGCCAACAACCTGACCGGCGGCTTCCTGATGATGCGCGAGCTATTCAACCAGTGCATGCAACAGCACGGTGGCGCGGTCGTCAACATGACGGCCGACTTCCGCAATGGCATGCCCGGCATGGGCCACAGCGGCGCGGCGCGCGCCGGCATGAGCAACCTCACGGCCACGGCCGCCTTCGAGTGGGCACATGCCGGCGTGCGCGTGAACGCCGTGGCCCCCGGCTGGATCGCCAGCTCGGGCATGGACACCTACGGCGGCGCCATGAAGATGATCATCCCGAAGCTCAAGCAGCATGTGCCGCTGCGCCGCATGGGCGTGGAGGCCGAGGTGTCGGCGGCGATCGTCTTTCTGCTGTCGCCCGCGGCGGCCTTCATCACGGGTGTCACGCTGCAGATCGACGGCGCGGCCTCGCTGGGTAGCGACATCTTCCCGCTCGGCAGCACATCCTCCTCGGTGCCCTTCGACGGCTTCCACCGCGCCAGCACACCCGAGGTGCTGAAGTGATGCCGCCGCTGGCCTCCAGGCTCGACGCAAACAGCGCCGCCTTCAGGGCCAACGCCGCGCGCATGGCGGAGAAGCTGGCCGAGGTGCAGGCGCTGCAGGCCCGCGTGGTGAGCGAAAGCGAAAGCAAGCGCGCCAAGTTCGAAGCCCGCGGCCAGCTGCTGCCGCGCGAGCGCGTGGCCCGGCTGCTCGACCGGGGCAGTGCCTTCCTGGAGCTCAGCCCGCTGGCCGGCCTGGGCATGCACGACGACGACGGCAAGAAGAGCGTGCAGGGCGGCGGCAGCATCGTCGGCATCGGCACGGTGGCGGGCAAGCGCGTGCTGGTGAGCGCCAGCGACAGCGCCGTGAAGGGCGGCACCATCGCGCCGATGGGCCTGAAGAAGGCGCTACGAGCACAGGCGCTGGCGCTGGAGAACAAGCTGCCGCTGGTGGCGCTGGTGGAAAGCGGCGGCGCCAATCTCATGTACCAGGCCGAGATCTTCGTCGACGGCGGCCGCACCTTCGCCAACCAGGCGCGCCTGTCGGCGGCGGGCATTCCGCAGATCGCGGTGGTGCACGGCTCGTCCACCGCGGGCGGTGCCTACCTGCCTGGGCTGAGCGACTACGTGGTGCTGGTGCGCGGCCGCAGCAGCATCTACCTGGCTGGCCCGCCGCTGGTGAAGGCGGCCATCGGCGAAGACGCCGACGATGAAGCGCTCGGCGGCGCCGAGATGCACGCCGGCGTCACCGGCCTGGGCGAGTACCTGGCTGAAGACGACGCCCACGCCATCGCCACGGTGCGTGAGCTGCTGGCCACGCTGCCCTGGGACGTGGTGGCCGAGCGCGCACCCGCGCCGCCGCCGAGTTCTGCGTCCGACGAGCTGATGGGCGTGGTGCCCGCCGACGAGCGCGAGCCCTACGACGTGCGCGAGGTGATCGCGCGCGTCGTGGACGGCTCGGCCTTCCTCGAGTTCAAGGCCGGCTATGCGGCCGACACGGTCTGCGGCCACGCCCGCATCGAAGGCCACGCCGTGGGCCTGATCGGCAACAACGGCCCCATCCAGCCGCAGGGCAGCACGAAGGCCGCGCAGTTCATCCAGCTGTGCGACCAGGCCGGCGTGCCGCTCGTCTTCTTGCAGAACACCACCGGCTACATGGTGGGCACCGCGGCCGAGCAGGCCGGCGCCATCAAGCACGGCAGCAAGATGATCCAGGCGGTGGCCAACGCGCGCGTGCCGAAGTTCACTGTTCTGCTGGGCGGCAGCTTCGGCGCCGGTAACTACGGCATGTGCGGCCGCGGCTTCGACCCGCGCTTCATCTTCGCGTGGCCGAGCGCGCGCACCGCGGTGATGGGCGGCGCGCAGGCGGCGATGGTGATGGACATCGTCAACCGCGCGAAGCTGCAGAAGATGGGCCTGCCGGCCAACGACGAAGCGCTGGCGGCCATGAGCGACGGCCTGCGCCGGCGGCTCGATGCCGAAAGCCACGTGCTCTTCGGCACCGCGCGCCTGTGGGACGACGGGATCATCGATCCGCGCGACACCCGCCGCGTGCTGGCGCTGGGCCTGGACCTCGCCGCCGAGGCCGTGGCGCGCGTGCTGCGGCCCAACACCTTTGGCGTGGCACGCCTGTGAGTCCGAGCGCAACGCCCCCCGTTCGGGCTGAGCCTGTCGAAGCCCTGTCTGCACGCCACCAGGCCCTTCGACAGGCTCAGGGCGAACGGGTGGGGGATTCCGTTCGGGCTGAGCCTGTCGAAGCCCTGTTGGTGACCTGTTGATCCGGAGAAGAACCCATGAAATTCACCCCCGAACACCGCGCGCTCGAAGACACCGTCGTCAAGTTCTGCGACAAGGAGCTCAACCCCCACATCGCCGAGTGGGAGGCGAAGGGCCAGTTCCCGGCACACGAGGTCTTCAAGAAGCTCGGCAACCTCGGCCTGCTGGGCCTGAAGTACCCCGAGGAATACGGCGGCGCGGGCCTGGACTTCAGCTACAGCATGGTGATGGCCGAGGCGCTGGGCCAGTGCAACTGCGGCGGCGTGCCGATGGCCATCGGCGTGCACACCGACATGGCCACGCCGGCCCTCGCACGCTTCGGCAGTGACGATCTGCGCAAGGAGTGGCTCGTGCCCACCATCGCCGGCGACGTGGTGGCCTGCCTGGGCGTCAGCGAGCCCGGGGGCGGCAGCGACGTGGCGGCCCTCAAGACCACGGCGCGCAAGGAAGGCGACGACTACGTCATCAACGGCACCAAGATGTGGATCACGAATGGGCTGCAAGCGGATTGGTGCTGCCTGCTCGCCAACACCTCTGACGGCCCGGCACACAAGAACAAGAGCCTCATCGTCGTGCCGATGGACGCCCCCGGCATCACGCGCCAGAAGATCCACAAGATCGGCATGCACAGCTCCGACACCGCGCAGCTGTTCTTCGACAACGTGCGCGTGCCGCGCCGTTACCTCATCGGGCAGGAGGGCCTGGGCTTCACCTTCCAGATGCTGCAGTTCCAGGAAGAGCGCCTGTGGGGCGCCGCCGGCAGCCTGCGCAGCCTGGACCGGCTGATCGACCAGACCATCGCCTACACGCGCGAGCGCAAGACCTTCGGCAAGCCCATCCTCGACAACCAGGTGGTGCACTTTCGGCTGGCGGAGCTGCGCACCGAGGTCGAGGCGCTGCGCGCGCTCACCTACCGCGCGGTGGAGGCCTACATCGGTGGCAAGGACGTCACCAAGCTCGCCAGCATGGCCAAGCTCAAGTGCGGCCGCCTCAGCCGCGAAGTCACGGACAGCTGCCTGCAGTACTGGGGCGGCATGGGCTTCACGGCCGACAACCCCATCAGCCAGGCCTACCGCGACAGCCGCCTCATCAGCATCGGCGGCGGTGCCGACGAGATCATGCTGGGCATCATCTGCAAGCTCGAAGGCACGCTGCCGAAATGAGGCCCCCAAGCTCGCTCTCGCTCGTTGCCCCCCGAGGGGGATGCCCGCCGACGGCCCGGCAGAGCCGGATCCGCGGCGGTGGCTTGGCCCGAACCACGACCGCAAGGGGGCTCGATGTCCGTTGAACTGGTCGAGTTCACGACGCTGGCGCTGCAGCGCCAGGGCGGCGTGCTGCACGTGACGCTCAACCGCCCGGCGCAGCGCAACGCCATGAGCCTGGCCATGGTGCGTGAGCTGCGTGTGGTGCTGGCGCAGGCCGAGATGAAGGGCGAGGTCCGCGTGATCGTGCTGCGCGGCGCGGGCGGCCACTTCTGCGCCGGGGCCGATGTGGCCGATCTGGCCATGGCCCGCGCCCAGCTGGCACAGAACCCGCGTGCCATCGAGGAAACCAACGCCGCCTTCGGCGAGCTGTGCGGCGCGTACGCGGCCACCGGCCTGGCACTCGTGGCGCTGGTGGAAGGCGCCTGCATGGGCGGCGGCTTCGGCCTGGCCTGCGTGGCCGACGTGACGCTGGCCGCGCCCAGCGCCAGCTTCAAGCTGCCCGAGACGCGCCTGGGCCTCGTGCCGGCGCAGATCGTGCCGTTTCTGGTGGAGCGCCTGGGCGTGGCCGAGGCACGACGGCTTGCCGTCACCGGTGCCACGCTCGATGCCGCCACGGCGCTGCAGCTGCGGCTGGTGCACGGCGTGGGCGATGTCGATGCGTTGCTGGCAGGCACGCTGGCCGATATCCAGGCCTGCGCGCCGGGTGCCATCGCCGCCACCAAGGCGCTGATGGCGAAGGCGCGCCTGCAGAGCCCCGCCTCGCTGGTGGCGGACGCTGCCGTGATGTTCTCGCGTGCGGCGCTGGGCGCCGAGGGGCAGGAGGGCACGATGGCCTTCCTGCAGAAGCGCAAGCCGTCATGGGCAGCCGACACATGAGCTTCCGCACGATCCTCATCGCCAACCGGGGCGAGATCGCGTGCCGCGTCATCCGCACGGCGCACCGCATGGGCTACCGCACGGTGGCCGTCTACAGCGACGCCGATGCCGGCGCGCCGCATGTGCGGCAGGCCGATGCCGCGGTGCGCATCGGGCCCGGGCCGGCGGCCGAGTCGTACCTGCACATCGAGGCACTGATCGCCGCCGCGCGCGCCAGTGGCGCCGATGCGGTGCACCCGGGCTACGGATTCCTCTCCGAACGTGCCGACTTCGCCGAGGCCTGCGCCGCCGCAGGGCTCGTGTTCATCGGCCCGCCGCCGGCGGCCATCCGCGCGATGGGTGGCAAGGCAGCAGCCAAACGGCTGATGCTCGCGGCCGGCGTGCCTTGCGCGCCGGGCTACCTGGGCTCCGAACAGGACGAGACCACACTCCGGGCCGCGGCCGAACGGCTGGGCCTGCCGCTGCTCGTCAAGGCCGTGGCCGGCGGCGGTGGCCGCGGCATGCGCCTGGTGCGCGACTGGACGCAATGGCCCGAGGCCCTGGCCGGCGCGCGCCGCGAGGCCACCAGCGCTTTCGGCGACGGCACGCTGATGCTGGAGCGGCTGGTCGAACACGGCCGCCACATCGAGGTGCAGGTGTTCGCCGATGCGCACGGGAACGCCGTGCACCTGGGCGAACGCGACTGCACGGCGCAGCGCCGGCGCCAGAAGGTCATCGAGGAGGCGCCCTCGCCCGTGGTGAGCCCGGCGCTGCGCGAAGCGATGGGCCGCGACGCGGTGGCGGCGGCGCGGGCCGTGGGTTATGTGGGCGCAGGCACCGTCGAGTTCATCGTCGACGCGGCGATGAACCACTTCTTCCTGGAGATGAACACGCGGCTGCAGGTGGAGCACCCGGTCACCGAGTGCATCACCGGGCTCGATCTCGTTGAGTGGCAGCTGCGGGTGGCCGCCGGCGAGCCGCTGCCGCTGGCGCAAGACGAGATCCGCTTCGACGGCCACGCCATCGAGCTGCGCCTGTACGCCGAAGACCCGGCCGCCGGCTGGGCGCCGCAGACCGGCACCGTGCGCGGCTGGCAGCCGGCGCGGGCCGAGGCCTTCGGCGTGCGTGTCGACCACGGCATCGCCGACGGCCAGGCCCTCAGCCCGTACTACGACGCGATGGTGGCCAAGTTCATCGCCCACGGCCGCACGCGCGCCGACGCCGTGCGGCAGCTGCAGCGCGCACTCGAATCCGCGCCGCTGCTGGCGCCGGTGAACAACGGCCACTTCCTGCACCAGTTGCTGCAGCACCCGGACTTCGCCGCCGCGGCCATGACCACGGCGCGCCTGGACGAGTGGGCCGAGGCCGGCGCCGCGCCGGTGCAGCGGCCCGTGCCGCCCGAGGCCGCCTGGCGCGTGGCCGCTGCGCTGTTCGCACCCGAAGGTGACGCGCTGCGCCCGGCCAGCGTGCGCGGCGTCGACCTCGTGCTGCAGTGCCAAGGCGAACGGCGTGCACTGCGCGCGCCAGTGGCGGGCGTGCAGCTGCTGGCCTGGCACGGCAGCGAGGCCCGCGTGCGGCTGGACGGCGTCGAGCGCCGTCTGGTGGCGCTGCGCGACGGCGCCACGCTGCGCCTGGCCTGGGGCGCGGCGGTGTTCGCCTTCGACGAGGCTTCGCCCTGGCCCGACACCACCGCCGCGGCCGACCCGCGCGAGCTGCGGGCACCCGTGGCCGGTGTCGTGGCGCAGGTGGCGGTGCGGCCGGGTGATCGCGTCGAAGCCGGCCAGCCGCTGGTGTGCGTGGAAGCGATGAAGATGGAGATGTGGCAATCCGCCAGCGCTGCCGGCACCGTGGCCGCGCTGCACGTGGCGCTGCGCGACAACGTGGCGGCGGGCGCGCTGCTCGTCACCCTGGAGATCGACGAATGACAACCCGTCCCAACGCCAACAAGGCCATCCTCACCTGCGCCCTCACCGGCGTGCTGACCGACCCCAAGCAGCACCCCGTGCCCGTCACGCCCGGGCAGATGGCCGCCGAAGCGCGCGATGCCTTCAACGCCGGCGCCAGCATCATGCACGTGCACCTGCGCAGCCAGGAGCCGGGCTTCGGCCACATGCCGAGCTGGGATCCGGAGGTCGCAGCCGCCGTGTGCGACGCCATCCGTGCCGCCTGCCCGGGCGTGATCATCAACCTCACCACCGGCGTGCTGGGCAAGGACATCTCGGGCCCGGCGGCCTGCCTGCGCCGCGTGAAGCCCGAGATCGCCGCCTGCAACGCCGGCACGCTGAACTACCTCAAGCTCAAGTCCGATGGCCAGTGGGCCTGGCCGCCGATGGTCTTCGACAACCCGGTGGCCAAGGTGCAGCAGTTCCTCGACGTGATGGCGGAAACCGGCACGCACCCGGAGTTCGAGTGCTTCGACGTCGGCATCCTGCGCAGCGTGGCCATGTACCTCGGCGCGGGCATGGTGAAGGGTGTGCCCGAGGTGAACCTGGTGATGGGCGTGGCCAGCGGCATGCCGTGTGACGCCGACTTGCTGGCGCTGCTGCCGCGCTACATGCCGGCGGGCGCGGTGTGGCAGAGCACGCTGATCGGCCGCGCCGAGGTGTGGCCGGTGCACCAGAGGACGGCCGAGCTCGGCGGCCACCTGCGCACCGGGCTGGAAGACACCTTCTACCGGCCCGACGGCTCGCGCGCCGCGGGCAACGGCGTGTTGATCGAAGACCTGGCCGCCTGCGCGCGCCGCACCGGCCGCGAGGTGGCCACCCCCGCCGAGGCGCGCGAGATGCTCGGCCTGCACGCCGGCGCGGCCACATGAGCACCGCGCCGCTGCTACCCCGCAGCGCGGATGAGCAGGCGCGGCTCGATGCCGCGCTGGTGGAGCTGTTCGAGCGCCGCATCACCTTCAACCAGACACTCGGCCTGCAGGTGCTGAGCGTGCGGCCGGGCGACGTGCGCGGACGCATCCTGATGCGGCCGGAGCTCGTGGGTCATTACGCCTATGGCCGGCTGCACGGCGGCGTCATCTCGGCCACGCTCGACGCCATGGGCGGCCTGGCGCTGATGGTGGGCATCGCCGAGCGTCATCCGCACGACAACACGCTGCAGGTGATGCACCGCTTTGCCAAGATGGGCACCATCGACCTGCGCATCGACTACCTGCGCCCGGGTCTGGGCCAGCACTTCATCGCCACGGCCGAGGTCACGCGTCTGGGCGGGCGCATCGGCAGCACGCAGATGCGGCTCGTCAACGACGAGGGCACGCTGCTGGCCACGGGGGCGGCGGCTTACGTGGTGGCTTGAGCCGCCGGCCGCGGCAGCGGCCTTTCGTCGATCGGCAGGTGGATCAACGCAGCGGCAAAGGCCAGCAGCACGTCGGCGTACCAGATCCAGTCGTAGCTGCCGGTGCGCGCATAGACCACGCCGCCAAGCCAGGCACCGAGGAAGCCGCCCACCTGGTGCGACAGCATCACCACGCCAAACAGCATGGCCATGTTACCGGGGCCGAAGAACTTGGCCACGAGGCCGGCGGTGGGCGGCACGGTGGAGAGGAAGGTCACGCCCATCACGGCGGCAAACAGCAGCATCACCGTCGGCGTCTTGGGTGCCGCCAGGAACAGCAGCACCGCCACGCCGCGCACGGCGTACACCAGCGACAGCAGCGTCTTCATGCGCCAGCGGCCCATGGCCCAGCCCATGGCCAAGCTGCCCAGGATGTTGAAGAGGCCCAGCACCGCCAGCGCCCAGGCCGCCACCTCGGTGGACAGCCCGCACGAGGCCACAACGCCGGGCAGGTGCGTGGCCAGGAAGGCGACGTGGAAGCCGCAGACGAAGAAGCCGGCCGACAGCAGCCGGAAGCTGGGCAGCGCCCAGGCGCGCTTGAGCGCCTCGCGCGCGGGCAGCGTCACCACGGCCGGGGTGCCGGCGGCGGTCGGTGCGGCCACACCACCGCGCAGCACGAACGCCGCTGGCAGCGCGAGCAGCACCAGGAGCCCCAGCACCTGCATCGCCGAGGCCCAGCCCAACGAGCCGATCAGCACGCCGGCCAGCGGGGCCATCACGAACTGCCCGAAGCTGCCGCCGGCGTTGACCACGCCCGTAGCCAGCCCGCGCCGATCGGCCGGCACCAGGCGGGTGGTCGCCGCCATCAGCACCGAAGGCCCGGCCATGCCGGCGCCGCCGGCCGAGAGCACGCCGATCGCGAACACCAGCCCGAGCGTGGTGCCCATGTAGGGCGTGATCACCGTGCCGATGGCCACCAGCGTGACGCCAGCCAGCAGTACGGGCGTGGTGCCGTGGCGGTCGGCCAGCGCGCCAGCGAAGGGTTGGGTGAGGCCCCACCACAGCTGCCCGAAGGCGAACGCCAGGCTGATGCTGGCGATGCCCAGGCCCGTGGCGGTGTTCAGGTTGCCCAGGAACAGGCCCATCGTCTGCCGCGTGCCCATCGTCAGCGCAAAGGTGCCGGCGGCGGCCAGCAGCACGAGCCAGACGGCGGGCAGGGCCGGCGGCAGGCGGCGGGTGTCAGCGTTCATCGGCGGTCTCCTCGGCGGCATCGAGCAGCGCCGTGCACTCGTCAAGCAGCGCGTGCAGCGCGATCACGCGCTCGGCGCCCAGCGCCCGGTTGAGCCGCTCCTGCGAGACACGCCAGCGCTGCTGCGCCTGCGCGCGCAGCGCACGGCCGGCATCGGTGGCCACGAGCCGGTGCGAACGGGCATCGGGGCCCGGCTCCTGCACCAGCCAGCCCGCGTCGAGCAGCGCGCGCAGGTTGCGCGTGAGCGTCGACGGGTCCAGGCCCAGCGCCGTGGCCAGTGAGCCAGGCGCGATCGGCCCCTGCTGCACCACGCGCGACAGCAGCGGGTACTGCGCCCCGGTCAGCCCCAGTGGCCGCATGTCGGCGTCGTAGCCACGCGCCACGGTGCGCGACAGCCGTCGCAGCTTGAGATTGGTGCAGCCCTTCGGCCTGGCTTCGGATGGCGACACCGGAAGATTGTATCTGCAATCATTGCATCTGCAAATGAACCGCCTCCACGATGAGTCACTCCGCCGACACGATGGACTTCCAGCTCGTCGAGGTGGGCCCCGGCCGCGCGGTGTTCCAGGGCCTGCCGCAGCTGAAGCACCTCAATCCCATGGGCACGGTGCACGGCGGCTGGTACGCCACGCTGCTGGATTCGGCCTTGGGCTGTGCCGTGCACACCACCATGCCGGTGGGCCGTGGCTACACGACGGCCGAACTGAGCGTGAACCTCGTGCGTGGCGCCGTGTCGGGGCGAGAGCCGCTGCGGGCCATCGGGCAGGTCATCCACAGCGGCCGGCAGCTGGCCACGGCCGAGGGCCGACTGGTGGACGCCGCCGGCGAGGTCTATGCGCACGCCACCACCACCTGCCTGGTGTTCGAGCGGCCTGTGGCGGGCTGAGGCCGCGCTTGAGCGCGGGGAACTTGGCCCCGTCTGGCGAGTCATTCCCTGCCCGATGACCCCGGAGCCCCCAATCACGCCATGCCTGCCTTCCCCCGCCGCCTGCTGCTCACCGCCACGGCACTCGTCGCCGCCGCGGCATTTGTCGCCTTCCTCGCGCTTCCGGCCCTGGTGCAAGGCCGCACCGAGGCGCAGCCGCGCGCCGTCACGCCGCGCGGGCCGCTGGCGGCAGACGAGCTGGCGAACGTCGAGCTCTTCAAGAAGGCCAGCCCGTCGGTGGTGCACATCACCAGCCTGGCCGCGCAACGCGACATGTTCAGCCCGGCCGTGCAGCAGGTGCCGCGCGGCACTGGCACCGGCTTCGTCTGGGACGCCGCCGGCCACATCGTCACCAACTTCCACGTCATCCAGGGCGCCAACGGCGCCAAGGTGACGCTCGCGGACCAGAGCACCTACGACGCCACGCTGGTGGGCTACTTCGCCGACCGCGACCTGGCCGTGCTGAAGATCAACGCGGCCAAGGACAAGCTGCCGCCGCTGGCCGTGGGCACGAGCCGCGATCTGCTGGTGGGCCAGCGCGTCTACGCCATCGGCAACCCCTTTGGCCTGGACCAGACGCTCACCATCGGCATCGTCAGCGCGCTCAACCGCGAGATCGAAAGCTTCAACAACCGCACCATCCGCGGTGTCGTGCAGACCGACGCCGCCATCAACCCCGGCAACTCGGGCGGCCCGCTGCTCGATTCGGCCGGCCGGCTGATCGGCGTGAACACGCAGATCGCCAGCCCCAGCGGCGCCAGCGCCGGCATCGGGTTCGCCATTCCGGTGGACGAGGTGAACCGCATCGTGCCCCGGCTCATCCGCGACGGCCGCTTCGTGCGCCCGGCCATCGGCGTGACGGCCGGCTCGCAGCAGCTGCACCGGGCGCTGAAGCTGCCCCAGGGCGTGGCCATCGTGGGTGTTGGCCGCGGCACGCCGGCGGCACAGGCCGGCCTGCAGCCCTTCAGCCGCGGTAGCCGGGGTGAGATCGTCATGGGCGACGTGATCACGGCCGTGAACGACGAGCCGGTGAAGGACCTGGACGACATGCTGTCGGTGCTGGAGGGGCGGCAGTCGGGGCAGGTGGTGAAACTGACCGTCTGGCGCGAAGGTCGCACGCGAAGCCTGGAAATTCGTCTCTCTTCTGGTGAGTAGTCGCACACTTACTCGATGACTTTGTCTATCGCGGCGAACCGATTGCGGCTCGCGGCGTGATGCATTGCGCAGGCCAGTTGGCAAGGACACCGACACCCCTGGTATCGGTGTCCGCCGAGCCGGCGGCGCGGCGGATAATCGAACGTATTCGAGACACGCTGGGAGCGACAGCACACCGAGTCCTTCGGTGCACGCCCGGCCGGCGTCCGACATCGGGAGCAGTCAAGTGAACGAGACGAAGCGAGAGGCCGACGCTGGCACACCGCAGCGCAGGCGTGTGCTGCGCGGCGTGATCGCCGCGCCCGTGGTGCTCACCATCAGCAGCGGTGCCAGCGCGACGATGACCTCCAACCTGCGCTGCGTGGCCAACCAGGTGAACAACCCGACCATCTTGCCGCGTACCTACGGCGCTGGGAGCGGCGTTCCCTCCACGGTCATTCGCGTGCCGATCTATGAGTTCACGTCTGGCCCGACGACGACGCACTACATCAGCGGCACCGAGATCCGAGGACTTGCCCACACGGATCGACCAGTGACTTGGATCAACAACGGCCAGTGGCGTACCTTCGATGTAGCGTCAAACACGATGGGAGGCACCAACCTCCCGTCTCCGGGCACGATGACAACCACCGACATGCACGCGACCCTGCAGATGGACCAGTCGGGTTACGTCCTTTCGGTGGGCAAGAACAGCTCAACGAGCACCTCGATGATCGGTGCCACCTGCTGGAACTCCTTCAGAGCAGGTTGATCGTTTGACGGCCCAGGTCTACCGGTTGGCCGATGGCGTCGTCTTGGAGAGCCTGGACGGCACCATGTTTGCGGTGTACAGCGGGCTGTCAGGAGAAACGCACCTGCTGAACGAAACGGCCGTGTGGATGTTGGAGTGGCTGGCCGCACCGGGCTGGCATCATGCGGATGATGTCGTGCACCGTGCCGCTTCAGAGGCCAGCGTCTCCGAAGAGGAGTTGCGAGCGTCCCTGGGCGACATCTGGACCACGTTCGTGCATGATGGTCTTGTGCTGCGCCGAGCTGGCCCGTCTACGGCCCCCTGAGGTGTCGGCGCGGCGGGCCTGCTGCCCTGGAGTGAGTTGATGTCCACCTTGGCCGACCGTGGCGAAGGGCCGGTTCTCTCGGCACTGGCGGGCAACGGGCTGTGGCTGGACGTCGGCACGCTGGTGATCCATCTCCGCACCGATGTCCCTCTGCTGGCATCGGCCCTGTGCGACGTATACCGCCACTTCCCGTTCCAGCCGCAAGGCGACTGGGCCGATCTGCACGTGAATGTGCGATCGCATCGACGACTTCTGATGCCCTGGCGCCCTCAGGTTGAGTTCATCTGCGACGGCTCGCGGCCGTTCGAACCCTTCCCGGCCGACACGCCGCTGCCGATGTTCGAGTGGGGCGCCAACTGGCTGATCGGCATGCGTCTGCACCACCGGTTGCTGTTGCACGCGGGTGTGCTGGCGCGCGGCGACCGCGCCTTGGTAATGCCGGCGGTGCCTGGCGCCGGCAAGAGCACGCTGACGGCGGCACTGGCCCACAGCGGATGGCGCCTGCTGTCCGACGAGTTCGGTGCCATCGATATGCAGACAGGCGAGGTCTGGCCCTTGCTCAAGCCGCCAGTTCTGAAGAATCAGTCGATTGGCGTGATCCGGGATTTCGCGCCATCGGCTGTACTGGGCCGCGTCTATCCGGCAACGCGCAAAGGCGACGTCGCCCATGTCGCGCCGCCGGCGGACGCCGTGGCCGCCCGTCACCGCCCAGCGCGGCCCTTCGCAATCGTCCTGCCCCACTGGCAGCGAGGTGCTCAGGCACGGCTGGAGCCCGTGACACCAGCGCTGGCCTGCTCTGCGCTGGCCTACAACGCCTTCAACTACCGCGTCTGCGGGCTGGACGGCTTCCGGGTTGTGGCGCGGCTGTCCCGCGAGGTGCCGGCCTGGCAGCTCACCTACAGCGATCTGCCCGATGCCATCCAGTGTCTCGACGCCCTGTTTGCACGGACAGCGGGAGTCGCTGATGGCGCGGTCGGAGCCTTCGGTTCGCAGCCGGCGCCAGCCCGATGACCCGCTGGCCCGACCTCTCCTGGTTGGACGCGCTCAGACAGCCCACGGACGCCTTGGCCTGGACGTTGGCGGAGTGGGATCACCGCGTTCGCGTGGCGCGCCGCCTGCGTCTGCTGGGCCGCCTGGCGGAGTCGGTGCTGGGCGCCGGTCTGGCCCACCGACTCCCTCGGCCGGTGGTGCAAGCACTGCAAGCCGAAGCGAAGATGGCGCAGGCGCGCTGCCAGGCGCTGGTGTGGTGCCGCGAGAGCGTGAAGCAGGCGCTAGAGGGCTTTGATGCACCGATCGTGCTGCTGAAGGGTGCTGCCTACATGGCGCAGCGCCTGCCCAACGCGGCGGGCCGGCTGCCTTCGGACCTCGATATCCTCGTACCACGAGCGTCCCTGGCCGATGCACGCCATCGCCTCGCTGAAGCAGGTTGGGAGGAGATCAAGCTAGACGACCACGACCAGCGCTACTACCGCGAGTGGAGCCACGAGCTTCCGCCCATGCGGCATGGCCTGCATGTCCTCGAGCTGGATGTCCACCACAACATTCTGCCGCCCGTGGCCCGCGACCGGGTCGATGCCGCGCAGCTGCTGCAGGCCGCCCGGCCGCTGACCGATCCCGATCTCGCACCCTGGTGGGTGCTGGGTCCCGAGGACCAGGTCCTGCACTGTGCCGCGCACCTGCTGAACGACTCCGAACTCAGGGATCGGTTGCGCGACCTCGTCGACCTCCAGGTGCTGATGTCCGCGCACGCAGCGGCAGATCCCGGTTTTGGTGAGAGGCTCGTGGCTCGCGCCGGCGAACTCGGCCTGAACGATGCGCTGGTACTCGGCGCCTCGTTGGTGGCTGAGGGACTGAAGGCGCCGCTTGACCCGGCCGTTGCGCATGCCGTGACCTCGGCGATGAGCGCGCCACGCATGAAGGCGTTGCAGCGCCGCTTTGCCACCGTGCTGGCGCCGCGCGGGCCCGACGATGAGCCCGATCTAGCGGTGCGCATGGCCGAGACGGCGTTGTTGGTGCGCCACCACTGGCGCCGCATGCCGCTGCCGCTTCTGGTGCGCCACACCTGGCACAAAGTGTGGGTCGCACGCCGCCACGGGACCGAACCCGACTTCGGCGACGCCTAAGGGGGCGCACTGGGGGCTGGGCCGAGTACCCGGCTTGATCAACAATCAGGCCCGCCATGCCGCGTGCCGAACTCGAACTGCTCGCCCCCGCCCGCGATGCCGACATCGGCATCGAGGCCGTCAACCACGGTGCCGATGCCGTCTACATCGGCGGCCCGGCCTTCGGCGCGCGCGACAAGGCCGGCAACAGCCTGGCCGAGATCGAGCGCCTGGTCCGCCACGCCCACCGCCACGGCGCGCGCATCTTCGTCACCCACAACACCATCCTGCGCGACGACGAGCTGCCCGGCGCGCGGCAGCTGGCCTGGGACCTGTGGAACATCGGCGTCGACGCCCTCATCGTGCAGGACATGGGCCTGCTGATGCTCGACCTGCCGCCCATCCAGTTGCACGCCAGCACGCAGACCGACATCCGCACGCCCGAGAAGGCGCGCTTCCTGCAGGACGTGGGCTTCTCGCAGATGGTGCTGGCGCGTGAGCTGACGCTGCCGCAGATCCGCGCCATCGAGGCCCAGGTGCAGGGCGCCGTACTGGAGTTCTTCGTGCACGGCGCGCTGTGCGTGGCCTACAGCGGTCAGTGCTTCATCAGCCACGCCCACACCGGCCGCAGCGCCAACCGCGGCAGCTGCAGCCAGGAGTGCCGGCTGCCCTACACCGTGACGGACGCGCAAGGCCGCGTCGTCGCCCACGACAAGCACGTGCTCAGCCTGAAGGACAACGACCAGAGCGCGAACCTGCTGGCGCTGGTCGACGCCGGCGTCCGCTGCTTCAAGATCGAGGGCCGCTACAAGGACATGGCGACGGTGAAGAACGTCACCGCGCACTACCGGCAGCTCTGCGACCGCGTGCTCGACGAACGCGCAGGCCTGAAGGCCTCGAGCAGCGGCCGCTGCCGCTACACCTTCACGCCCGACCCCGAGCGCGCCTACAACCGCGGCGGCACCGACTACTTCGTCAACGGCCGCCAGATCGACATCGGCGCCTTCGACACGCCCAAGCACGCCGGCATCGCCATTGGGCATGTGGTGAAGGTGGCGCCTCAGCACGTGGACATCGAGCTGGCCACGCCCGATCTGCGCCTGAACAACGGCGACGCGCTCACCTGGGTCGATCTGCAGGGCAACCTGCAGGGCGTGCCGGTGAACGTGGCCCGCCAGGTCGCCGGCCGGCTGTGGCGCGTGGAGCCCAACATCGCGCCGGGCCAGACCACCGCGGTGCTCAAGGGCCTGCGGCGCGACGCCGCCATCAGCCGCAACCGCGACATGGCCTGGGAGCGGCTGCTCGAGAAGAAGAGCGCCGAGCGCCTGATCGCCGTCGACCTGCGTTTCGCCGCCACCGCCGACGGCTTTGCGCTCTCGGCCACCGATGCCGACGGCCACCGCGCCCGCGTGGCCGTGGCGCACGCCCACGAGGCGCCGAAAGACGCCGCCCGCGCCGAAGCCACGCTGCGCGAGCACCTCGCGCGCCTGGGCGGCACGCTGTTCGAGGCGCGCCAGGTGGTGCTCGACTGGGGTGCGCGAGGCCAGCCGTGCTTCGTGCCGGCCAGCGTGGCCAACGCCTTGCGCCGCGATGCCGTGGCGGCGCTGGAGGCCGCCCGTGCCGCGACCTGGAAGCCGCTGCCGCGCGCCGATGCGGTGGAGCCGCCGGTGCCGTACCCGGAAGACACGCTGAGCTACCTCGCCAATGTGTACAACGCGCAGGCCGCGGCCTTCTACGCGCGCCACGGCGTGAAGGTGATCGACGCCGCCTACGAGAGCCACCAGGAACTGGGCGAGGTCAGCCTGATGATCACGCGGCACTGCGTGCGCTTCAGCCTGAGCCTGTGCCCGAAGCAGGCCAAGGGCGTGCAGGGCGTGCAGGGCACCGTGAAGGCCGAGCCGCTGACGCTGGTGCACGGCGACGAGCGGCTCACGCTGCGCTTCGACTGCAAGCCCTGCGAGATGCACGTCGTGGGCTCGATGCGCAAGAACGTGCTGCAACAGGCGCGGCGCGAAGAAAGGGCCTCGCTGGCGACGCCGCAACCCATTCGTTTCTACAAGAGCAGGGCCGCCGCCGCGGCCGGGAGCCCGACATGACCTGGACCCTCAAGGTGCTGCAGGGCGCGCAGCTCGCCGAGGGCCTGGTGCCCGAAGTGGTGCTGCCGCAACCGCTGCAGCGCCTGAGCATCGGCCGCGACCCGCAGAGCCACTGGCTCATCGCCGACCGCACCAAGGCGATCTCGGGGCGCCACTGCGAGATCGTCGATTCACCGGCCGGCCCGGTGCTGCGCGACCTGTCCACCAACGGCACCTTCGTCAACGGCGCCACCACGCGCATGGCCAGCGAGCACGTGCTGCGCGATGGCGACCGCATCGAGATGGGCCCGTACGTGGTCATCGTCTCCGGCCCGCCGATGCCGCCGCGCCCGCATGAGGTGCCGCCGACGGTGGCGCCGCCGCCGGCGCGGCAGCCGGGTGTGATGGACACCGCGCCCATCCGCGGCGGCGACCCGGCCGCGATGCTGGCCGCCGGGGGCGGCCACGAGGCGGTGCGCCTGACCGAGATCCTGCGCGTGGCCCGCCCGCGCGAGGACAGCGGCGTGGAGCTGACGAAGATCCGCCTCGCAGCGCCGGCCGCGCCGAAGACGGCGCCGCCGCCTGTTCGGCCGCCGCCCCCGCCGCCGCCGGAACCCGACCTCGTGCTGCCCACGCTCACGCGGCCCCCGGCCAGCCTGGCGCAGGCCTTGTCGCGCGGCCTCGGCGTGCCCGAGTCGTCCTTGCACGGGCAGGAGCTTTTCATGTTGGCCGAGCAGCTCGCGGCCGCAGCGGCTGCCGCATCGCTGGCCCTGCGCGGCCCGCAGGCGCCGCCGCTGTTGTCGCTGGCGCTGCGCCCGGGTGAGGCGGCGCGCGCGCTGGCGCAGGCGGCCGACGCGCTGAAGAACGGCCGCTGAGCCGTGGCCCGCTGCGGCAACGGCGCTTGGCCACCGCAGAGCCCGAAGACCACGAGGAGCCCCCGATGAGCGACTTCTTCAGCTACCAGACCGCCGCCGAGCCGCCCCGCGGGCGTGCCGCCAAGGCCGGCACGGCGGCGCCGGCGATGCCGCCGCAATGGGTGCTGCAGGAGCTCTCGCCCGAGGACTGGGAGCACGTGCTGCGCTTTGCCGCGCGGCGCCGGCACGGCGCGGGTTCGGCTGTCGTCGCGCTCGGGGCTGCCGAGCCGGCGCTGCACCTCATCGCCAGCGGGCAGGTGCGGCTCGAGGCCCCGGGCCAGCCGCCGCAGTTGCGCGGCGAGGGCGAAGCCTTCGGGTTGCTGAGCTTTCTCGATGGTGCGCCCAGCGCGGTGGCGGCCACCGTCACCCCCGCCGGGCCGGCCGAGTTGCTGCGGATCACGCCCGACGCGCTGCAGCAACTGGCCGCCTGGCAGCCGCGCGTCGCGATGGCGCTGCTGCGCGACGTGGGGGCGCTGGTGGCGGTGCGCCTGCGCGCGCTGCAGCCCGCCGACTGAACCACTGCCCGCGCCCGCACCCGATGACCGTCATCCCGATCGTCCCCGCCCGGCCTGCTGCTGCGCCAGCGCCGGCCGCCTCGGCCGCCGACGCCGAACGCCAGGCCGCCACGCAGTTCTTCCGCAACTACACCCAGCGCGAGGCGCGCGCGCCGATGGCGCTGTGGTGGGCGGCGCGCTTCATCGCGCTGTCGGCGGCGCTGGCGCTGGCGGTGCTGCTGATCGTCAACCCGCCACTCGGCCTGACCTTGTTCTGGAAGCTGGCGATCCCGCTCGTGCCCGCGCTGCTGGTGATCGCGCCCGGGCTGTGGCGCCAGATCTGCCCGATGGCGACGATGAACCAGATCCCGCGGCTGGCCGGCTGGCAGCGCCCGCGCGACCTGCCCGACTGGGCCAAGGCCTCGGCCTTCGGCATTGCGGTGGCGCTGTTCGTGGGCGCGGTGAGCCTGCGCGTGCCGCTGCTCAACCAGGCCGGGCCGGTGGTGGGCCTGGGCGTCATCGGCGTGCTGCTGCTGGCGCTGGCCGGCGGCTTTGCATTCAAGGGGCGCAGCGGCTGGTGCGGCACCTTCTGCCCGCTGGCGCCCATCCAGCGCACCTACGGGCAGGCGCCGCTGGTGGTGGTGAAAAACGGCTACTGCGAGCCCTGCGTGGGTTGCCAGAAGAGCTGCTACGACTTCAACCCGCGTGCGGCCGTGTTCTCCGACGTGTACGACGACGACCCGCGCCACGCGGCGCAGCGGCGGCTCTTCTTCGGGCTGCTGCCGGGGCTCATCCTCGGCTACTTCCTGCAGGGCCCCGAGCCGGCCTACGGCACCGGCACCTACCTTGCCATTCTGCTGGCCAGCGTGTGTGCCTCGGCGGGTGCCTACGGCCTGGTGCTCGCGTTCCTGCCGGCCAATGCCTACCGCGTGTCGCTGGGCTTCGGCGTGCTGGCGCTGGCCAGCTTCTACTGGTTCGCCGGGCCGCTGATCGTGGGCACGTTGGCCGGGCTGGTGCAGGGCGAGGCGCCCGGCTGGCTGGTGGGCTTGTCGCGCGGGGCCGGCTTGGCGCTTGCGGCGGCGCTGGCGGGCAGCGGCCTGTATGCCGAGCGCCGCTGGCAGGCGGCGAAGAAGAAGCCCGTCACGGTCACGGCCGCGCCGGCGCAGGCCCGCACCGGCGCCGGCGCCGCGCTGCGCGAGCAGCTGGCCGCGCATGCGGGTGCGGAAGTGACCGACCGCGCCAGCGGCATCACCTTCACCGTCGACGGCGAGCAGACGCCGCTCGAGGCCATCGAGGCCGCGGGCCTGAAGATCAACTTCGGCTGCCGTGCCGGTGTCTGCGGCGCCGATCCGGTGGCCGTGTGCGAGGGCATGGAGCACCTCTCGCCGCCCAGCGACGACGAGCTCGCCACGTTGCGCCGCCTGGGTCTGGAGGGCCGGGCGCGGCTGGCCTGCATGTGCAACGTCAGCGGGCCGGTGCTCATCGACCGCGACCCGAACTCGGCACCGGCGCCCGTGGTCGCCGTGAAGACCCTCACGCCCGAGCGCGATCGCGCGCGCGAGCAAGGCATCGAGCGCGTGGTGGTCGTCGGCAACGGCGTCGCCGGCATGGGCGTGGCCGAGGCGCTGCGCCGTGGCAGCGAAAGCCTGCAGATCGACATCGTCGGCAACGAGCCCTTTGCCTTCTACAACCGCATGGGCATCGGCCGCCTGGTCTACGACAGCGCCGGCCTGGAGGCCCTGACGCTGGTGCCGCCCGACTGGCCCGAGCGCCAGCGCATCGGCGTGCACCGCGGCGCCGTGGCGCTGCGCATCGACCGCGAGCAGCGCGTGCTGCACCTGCACGGCGGCAAGCAGCTGCCTTACGACCGGCTCGTCATCGCCACCGGCGCGCGTTCCACGCCGCCCGATGCGGCCTTCCTGAAGCACCCCAACGCCTTCGTGCTGCGCAGCGCCGAGGACGCGCAGGCCATGCGCCACTACGCCACGCGCGCCAAGGCCAAGCGGGCGCTGGTGGTGGGCGGTGGCGTGCTGGGCGTGGAGGCCGCCGACGCGCTGCACCACCTGGGCCTGAAGGTGACACTGCTGCAGCGCGCCGACCGCCTGATGAACGCGCAACTCGACGTGCCCGGCGCGGCACGACTGCAGAGCTACCTCGAGGGCATCGGCATCCAGGTCGTCACCCACGCCTCGGTCATGCGCTACGAGGGCGCGCCCATCCTCGAGGTGGCGCAGCTGGCGCACGGCCCGCGCGTGGAGGCCGATGTCTTCGTGGCCGCCTTGGGCATCCAGGCCAACACCTTCATCGCCGAGCAGGCGGGGCTGGCGCTGGGCGACAACGGCATCCGCGTCGACCGGTACATGCGCACGTCCGACCCTCTCATCTACGCCGTGGGCGACGTGGCCGAGTTGAAGGGCACGCCACGCGGCCTGTGGCCCATCGGCAGCGCGCACGCGGCCACGGCGGCGGCCTCGATCCTGGGCGACGACGCGCCCTACGCCACGCCGCGCATCGTGCTGCAGCTCAAGTGCGAGGGCATCGATCTGCGCAGCCAGGGCGAGATCGTCGCCAAGGAAGGCGACGAGGACTTCCATGCCCGCGAAGGTGACGATGCCTGGTGGCGCCTCGTCGTGCGCCACGGCCAGCTGGCCGGTGGGCTGTACGTCGGCCCGCCGGGCACGGCCAAGGCCTTCACCAAGCTGCTGCAGCAGCCGGTGGACCTGGCGCCGCTCAGGGCCGAGCTGCGCGCCGGCAGCCTGGACGGGCTCAAGCGCAGCGCCCGCGCCTGACACAGGCCGGCGCCGAGCGTGAATTGCTCGGCGGCCCGGCGCCGCGGCGCCGCTGGCGTGCCGCGGACAATGCGGGTTTTGCCCGAGACACCGCCCGCCCCATGAAGATCCTGCTCACCGGCGCCGCCGGTTTCATCGGCATGACGACCACGCTGAAGCTGCTCGCGCGCGGCGACACGGTCGTGGGGCTGGACAACCTGAACGACTACTACAGCGTGCAGCTCAAGCGCGACCGGCTCGCGAGGCTGACGCCGCACCCGAACTTCCGCTTCGTGCAGATGGACGTGGCCGACCGGCCCGGCATCGAGAAGCTGTTCGCCGAAGGCGGCTTCGACCGCGTCATCCACCTGGCCGCGCAGGCCGGCGTGCGCTACTCGCTCGTCAACCCGCACGCCTACATCGACAGCAACGTCGTCGGCTTCATGAACATCCTCGAGGGCTGCCGCCATGCCAAGGTGCAGCACCTGGTCTACGCCAGCAGCTCCAGCGTCTACGGCGGCAACACGCGCATGCCGTTCTCCGAGCACGACAGCGTCGACCACCCGGTGAGCATGTACGCCGCCACCAAGAAGGCCAACGAGCTGATGGCGCACACCTACAGCCACCTGTTCGGCCTGCCGACCACGGGTCTGCGCTTCTTCACGGTGTACGGGCCCTGGGGGCGGCCGGACATGGCCTTGTTCCTGTTCACCAAGGCCATCCTCGAGGGCCGGCCGATCGACGTGTTCAACCACGGCCAGATGCAGCGCGACTTCACGTTCGTCGACGACATCGTCGAGGGCGTGATCCGCGTCACCGACCGCATCGCGGCGCCCAACCCCGGGTACCAGTCCGACACGCCCGACCCCGGCACCAGCCACGCGCCGTTCCGCGTCTTCAACATCGGCAACCACGACCCGGTGCCGCTGCTGGACTTCATCGCCGCCATCGAAGACGCGCTCGGCCAGAAGGCGCAGAAGAACCTGCTGCCGCTGCAGGACGGCGACGTGCCGGCCACCTACGCCGACGTCGATGCGCTCACGGCTTGGACGGGCTTCGCGCCGGCCACCGACATCCGCACCGGCATCGGCCGCTTCGTCGAGTGGTACCGCGCCTACTACAAGGTTTGAAGCAAGCCCCCAGGCTCCCTGCGGTCGCCACCCCCCGAGGGGGCTCGCCCGGGACCGGGAGACCCGGATCCCGAGCGGCCGCGCTCAACGAAGCTCGGCCATCAGCGCGCGCAGCGCCGCCACCGGCACCGCGTAGCTGATGCCCGTGGGCGCGCTGAGCGCGCTCTCGCGGCCGGCCTTCACCAGCACCATGTTGACGACGCCGATCACGCGGCCCGTGGTGGCGTCGAACACCGGCCCGCCGCTGTTGCCGGGGTAGGCGGTGGCGTCGAGCTGCAGCAGCTCGAAGTTGCCCTCGCGCAGCCGCAGCAGCGCCCGTGGATCGAGGTTGGATGCCGTGGCCGCGGGCAGCGCGGCCGTGGTGATGCTGGCGACGATGCCGCGGTGCGTGACGGGTGCGAAGCCCAGCGTGCCGCCGATCGGGAAGCCCATCAGCGCGATGTCCTGGCCCTCGCGCGCGCTGCCGGCCTCGGCCAGTTCCAGCGGCTTCAGCGGCGGCCCTTCGATGCGCAGCAGGGCGAGGTCGCGCGCACGGTCGGTGGCCACGACACGCGCGCGCCGGCCGATCGATTGCTCGCCGCTGCGGCCGAGCATCACCATCATCTGCGGGCCCGTGCCGGGCTCGCTGGTGTCGGCGCCGGGGGCCAGCACGTGGAAGTTGGTGGCCACCAGCGTGCCGTCACCGACCACGAAGCCCGTGCCGCGGAAGCCGAAGCGCGGGCTGTCGGTGGCGCTGAAGGTGCCTACCGGCAGCACCGAGGGCCGCGCCGCGGCAATCAGGCCCGGCAGGTCGGCAGCCGATGCGGCACCGACGTGGCCCCCACCGGCCAGACCCAGCGCCAGCGTTGCCCCGAGCCAGCGCCGGCGTGTCGTCACAAGCTCTTCAGCAGCTTGCCGACCTCGGCCTGGTCGCGGAAGCGATCACCGAGCTTGACCAACTCTTCCAGTTCGGCGCGCGCGTAGGCCTTGTCGCCCGACTGGATGAGCAGCCGTGCGAGCGTGAGCTTCAGCGAGGGATCGGCCGGTGCGCGCGAGATGGCGGCCTTCTGCAGCTCGATGGCCTCGGGCAGCTTCTTCTCCGACGCCAGCGCCAGCGCCATCGTGTCCATCAGCTGCGGCCGCCCGGGCAGCAGCTCGTTGGACTTCTTGGCCAGGTCGAGCGCGCCCGGCTTGCCCTGCTTCAGCAGCAGGTAGGCGATGTTGTTCATGGCCAGCGCGTTGCGCGGCTGTGCCACCAGCACGGCGCGGTAGTGCTCTTCGGCGGCAGCCAGCTCGCCGCGGGCCAGCGCGAGGTCGCCCTGGTAGTAGCGGAAACCGCTGTCCTTGGGGTTGTTGCGCGTCCACTCGGCGGCCAGCTTGTCGGCATCGGCCTGGCGGCCCCCGCTGCGCAGGGCCATGTGCAGGCGCACCGTGATGTCGGTGTTCTTGGACTGGTTGAACGCGTTGCGGTAGGCCGTGATGGCGCCGTCCCAGTTGCGCCGGCTGGCTTCGATGTCGCCTTCGAGCAGGATCGGGCCCACGTCCTTCGGGTCGGCCTTCTGCATCTCGCGCGCGAGGGCCAGTGCCTCCTGTGGCTTTTCTTGCCGCATGGCCAGGCTCACCAGGCCGCGACGGGCGGGCTGGAAGCCGGGCTGCAGCTTGAGGGCCTCATCGAGTGCGTGCCTGGCGCCCTCGGTGTCTTTCGTGGCCAAAAGGGCTTCGGCCAGGCGCACCTGGTAGGTCGGGTTCGTGCCGTGTTGGGCCGTCAACTGCTTGAGCGTGGCCACGGCGCTGGCGGCGTCGTTGGCGGCCATCTGCGTGCGGCCCAGCGTGTCCTGGATCGTCGGGTTGCCCGGCAGCGCGGCGGCCGCTTCGCGCGCGGCGGTCAGGGCCGAGGCCGTGTCGCCGCTGGACAACAGCTGGTTCACCAGCATCAGGTGCGGTTGCACCTCGCCCGCGTTGGCCTTCACGGCATTGCGCAGGTGTTTCAGCAGCACCTCGGGCGTGTCGCCGGTGCGCAGAGACAGCTCGGCCAGCGACAGGTGCGCCTGATGGCTGGTCGGGTTCGTCTTCAGGTGGTCTTCGAAGCGCTGGCGCGCGTTGCCGGGCTTGCCGGCATCGAGGTCGATGCCGGCCAGGCTGGCGACGGCCGGAAAGTAGTTGGGCTCCTTGCTCAGCGCCATCTCGAACGACTTGGCCGCGGCCGGGATCTCGCGCTTGAGCAGCTGCACGCGGCCCCGCAGGTGGTAGGGCAGCGCCTTGTCGGGCAGCTTCTTCTCGATGTTGTCGATGGCCTTCAGGGCCCCGTTCATGTCGTTGGCGCGCAGCCGTGCGCTGACCAGCGCGATGTCGGCGCGCGTGCCCTTGTCCTCGGCCGCGACGGCTTCGAGCTTGGCGATGGCGCCGCTGCTGTTGCCCCGCGCCATCTCGGCCAGGGCCACCGAGGTGCGCACGCGTGTGTCGTCGGGCGCCACCTTGGCCGCCGCCGCAAAGGCGGCATCGGCGCGCTTGTTGTCACCCAGGCGCATAAAGGCCTCGCCGGCCAGCGCCAGGCTGGTGCCGTCGGGCGTCTTGCCCTCGATGATGGGGTTCAGCGCCTCGACGGCCTTGGCCGGCTGGCCCAGGCGCAGGTAGGTCTGCGCCAGCAGCTGGCGTGACAGCAGCCGGTTCGGCGCGTTCTTGATCGAGCGGCCCAGGAAGGCCTCGGCCTCGGTGAGGCGCCCGAGCCGGAAGTCGGCTGCGCCGGCGAGCTCGAGCACGCGGGCGTTGTTCGGCACGCCCTTGAGCAGGCGGTCGGTGATCTCGCGGCTCTTCTTGAAGTCCTGGTCGACGAAGGCGAACTGGGCCTCGAAGAACAGCGTGTCGGGGTGGTTGGGCGCCACACCCTTGAGCTCGGCAAACTGCGCCCGCGCGGGATCGCGCTGGTTCTGCTCGTTCAGGATGGTGATGGCCGAGGTGTGCGCCGCCACCGACTTCGGGTTCTTTTCGAGCACGCGCTTGAAGGTAGCCAGTGCGGCGTCGCGGTCGCGCTTGCCGAACCACTGCACTTCTCCCTTGAAGACACCGGCCCGCTCGTTGTCGGCTTCTTTCGAGAGCACGCCGTCGAGCAGGGCCAGGGCACCGTCGAAGTCGCTGCTGCCGGCCTTCAGGCGTGCCTGCAGCACGATGGCTGGCGAGTAGCCGGGCAGCGTGCGCAGGGCCGCGTCGGCCACCTCGGCGCCGCGCTTGGCGTCGCCGCGCACGAGGTGGGCGCCAGCGATCGACGTGAGCAGGTCGGCCTGGGCCTTGGGGTCGGCCAGGCGGGTGTCGCCGTACTGGGCCAGCAGCTTGGTCTCGTCACCCACGGCCAGCAGGGCACGTGCCAGCGGCGGGATCGCCTGGGCATCGGGGGCCTGCAGCTCCTGCGCCTTCTGCAGCTCGACGAGCGCCGAGACGGGGTCGCCGGCCTCGAGCAGGGCAAGGCCCAGCTGCAGCCGCAGGTTGGCCGACTCGGGCTCTTTCTGCAGCGCGCTCTTGAACTGGATCACCGCGGCGGCGTAGTCGCGCTTGTCCATCGCCGCCTTGCCCGCGGCGGCGAGTTCGTCGCTACTCTTGCCGCCGCAGGCGGCCAGGGTGATGGCGGCTGCCAGCAGCGTGGCCGCCAGCCGGCCCGGCAGGGGGCGCGGCTGGGCAGCTGAACGGATCGGGGCGAGGGCTGGGCGGATCATCGTGTGTCTCCCGGGCTGCGGTGGGGGCCGCGCCCGCTCCTGGGGTGGTGGGCTGCCCCGCGGGGCGCCCAGATACGACTGGAACGTTACTTGATCGAGAGCTTCTTCATCAGGTCGTAGAGCGTTGGCCGGCTCACGCCCAACAGCTCGGACGCCTTGACGATGTTGCCGTTGGCTCGTGCGAGTGCCGCGACGATGGCCTGCCGCTCGGCCGCCTCGCGCACCGTGCGCAGATCGAGCTCCGCAGCGGCGGCGGCGCCCTCGCGGGCGGGGGCCGGCAGGCCGAGGTCGTCGCAGGTGATGCGTTCGCCGTCGGCCATGATCGAGGCCCGCTTCACCGCGTTGAGCAGCTCGCGCACGTTGCCGGGCCACGGGTGGCGCTCGATGGCATCGAGCGCGTCGTCGCTGAACTGCAGCGAGCCGCGCCGTTGCTCCTGCGAAAAGCGCCGCAGGAAAGCATGCGCCAGCAGCACGGCGTCGCCGTTGCGGCTGCGCAGCGGCGGGATGTTGACCACGATCTCTGCCAGCCTGTAGTACAGGTCTTCGCGGAAGCGGCCTTCACTGATCTGTGTCTTCAGGTCCTGGTGCGTGGCGCAGACCACGCGCACGTCGACCGGGATCTCGCTGCGCCCGCCCAGGCGCTCGATCGTGCGCTGCTGCAGGAAGCGCAGCAACTTGGCTTGCAGGCTGTGCGGCAGATCGCCGATCTCGTCGAGGAAGAGCGTGCCGTGGTGGGCGGTCTCGATCTTGCCGGGCGTTGTCTTGGCAGCACCCGTGAAGGCGCCCTTCTCGTAGCCGAAGAGCTCGCTTTCGAGCAGGTTCTCGGGGATCGCGGCGCAGTTGATGGCGATGAAGCGGCCCTGGCGCTTGCTCGCGGTGTGCAGGCCCTGCGACAGCACCTCCTTGCCGGTGCCGCTTTCGCCGAGCAGCAGCACCGTGGCGTCGGCACCGGCCACGCGCTCGATGAGGCGGCTGATGCGCAGCATCTCGGTGTCGCGCGTGATCAGGCCCGACAGCGCGTCGGGCTGATGCAGGGCCTGCAGGCGCCGGTTTTCAGCCTGCAGCTCGGCCAGCCGGCTGGCGCGCTCGACGACGAGGTTGAGCACGTCGGGCTCGAAGGGCTTGGCCAGAAAGTCGTAGGCACCCAGCGCCACGGCGCGCAGTGCATGGCCCTGGTCGTTCTGGCCCGTGAGCACGATTACCTTGGTGGCGGGCTCGATGTCGAGGATCTGCTCCAGCAGCTTGAAGCCCTCGGACACCGAGTCGGGGTCGGGCGGCAGGCCGAGGTCCATCGTGACGACGGCCGGCTGGTGGCGGCGCAGCTGCAGCAACGCGCTCTCGCGGTCGGAGGCCGTGACGGACTCGAAGCGGTCGAGCGTCCACTTGATCTGCTTTTGCAGCGCGAGGTCGTCCTCGACGATCAGCAGCGGGGCTTCCTGGCTCATCGGGCGTGCCGCTTCATCGGGCCGTTTGGCGCATCAGGTCCGAGCCGTGCGAGGCCTCGAAGGCCGGCAGCAGCACCGTGAAGATGCTCCCTTCGCCCGAGCGGCTGGCCACGTCAATGCTGCCGCCGAGCTCTCGGATGTACTGTGCGCTCTCGAAGCTGCCGATGCCCATGCCACTGGCCTTGGTGCTGCTGAAGGGGCGGAAGAGTTGTGTGCGCACGAACTCCTCGGTCATGCCGGCGCCGGTGTCGCCCACCTCGACGCGCACGCTGCCCGCCGACCGGGCCGTGCGCAGCCACACGCGGCCGCTGGCGGGGGTGGCGTCGAGCGCGTTCTGCACCAGGTGGCCCAGCACGCGTTCAAGGCGGTCGTCGTGGCCACGGGTGAACAAGTGTTCGCCTTCATCGACTTCGAGGGTGCGGCCCTGGGCCCGGGCCATCGCGACCAGGCGGCGCACGATGGGAGTCAGCTCGACACCGCGGCTGCCACCCGGGGGCTTGGCCCCCTCGCGCAGCTGCAGCATCAGCCGCTTCATCTTCTCAAGCGAGCTTTCGACGGTCAACAGCATGTCCTGCTGGAACTCGCGGTTGTCGTGCAGGCGTTCCGCATTCTTCAGCATGAGCGACAGCTGCGCGACGATGTTCTTGAGGTCGTGCACGACGAAGGCCGACATCTTGTTGAAGGCCTCGAACTTGCGCGCGTCGAGCAGCGCCTCGGTGGCTTCCATCTGCGCCAGGTAGCCCGCCGCCTGGCGGCCCGCGGTCTTGAGCAGGTCGAGCACTTCCCAGTTCAGATTGAGTGCCGTGAGCGGCCGCGACAGCACGACGAAGCCCTGCAGCTCGTCGCCCAGCAGCAGAGGCACCACCAGCCAGGCGTTCTTCGAGCCCAGCAGCCAGGTCGGCAGTGCCAGGTCACCGTACTTGCGCGGCGACGAGCGGTACTCGTCGAGGTCGATCACCCAGCCCTGGGTCGACAGAAAACGCGCCAGGGAAGAGTCGGCACCTTCGGACTCGGCCACGCGCGGCGTGTTCCAGGCGGCGCTCTGCCCGAAGGCCGGGCCCGCGCCCTGGCGCGTCCAGAGGCTGCCGGCCGGGCACTCGACCATCTTGGCCAGGCCGCGGACGATCATCTCGCCGGTTTCCTGCGGGCTGCGCTTGGCTGACAGCATGGCGGTGAAGCGCAGCCACTCCTCGCGGTAGTCGTAGCGGTAGCTGTAGAAGTGCTTGCCGACGAACACGCGCAGCCACGAGCGAAAGGCACCCGAGAACACCAGCATGCCCAGCAGCGCGAAGCCGGCCACGGCCAGGCCCAGCTGCAGCGCGCGGCCCCAGTCGCCGCCGAAGAAGCGCACGTAGTAGCCCACGGCCGCCATGAACAGCAGGTAGGCGCCGGCCAGCAGCAACGACGCGGAGTAGAACGCCGCCGCGCGCGAGACATGCAGCTTGGCGATCCAGTTCGGGCTGCGCCGTGCGGCCACCAGCAGAAACGGCACCGCCAGCGCATGCACGGCCCCGCGCACCGAGACCGCATCCGGGTCGAAGATGGCGAACAGCAGCCCCTCGGAGAACAGGTAGATGTCGAACACGAACACGCAGGCCAGGCCCAGGCACACGGGCTTGGCGTTCCAGCGCTGGTCTTCGCCAAGGTTGCGGAACAGCTGTTCCACCATCAGTAGGCCGCATACCGGCAGGGCCAGCTCGCCGGCAATGGCCAGGCGCGAGACCTCATCCTGAAGCACACCCACCGCGTGAAGGGCCATCAGCAGAGCGGCCGTCACCACGATGGCAATGGCCACGCGCCGCATCAGCCGCGTGGTGGCCGACGGCGTGCCGTCCACCTCGTGCGGCAGCAGCATCAGCAGGAACGTGAACCACAACCCGTACCGGGCCAGGTCGGCGAGCTGCGCCAGGTAGTCGGCCGCAAGATCGCGCCAGACCAGGCCCAGCAACAAGAAGCCGCACCAGGCGGCCGATGCCAGCAGCGCGGCCACCACGGGCCAACGCGCAGCCTGGGTGCCCGTGACCGAGCGGCCGCTGCGGGCAAGGTAGAGCGCCAGCGCCAGATGGGCGAGCAAGCTCAGGCCGTAGCCGGCAGACGCAACAGTGAAAGGCACCATGCCCATGCCTCAGGCGCTCCTGAAGGGTGTCAAGGCTGCGCCGCCGCTGCAGGAGCGGGCGCTGGCGGGGGCGCTTAGCGAGCGCCCCTGCCGGTGAGCACCACGCTGACCGTTTCCATCAAGACCACGAGGTCGAGGAACAGGGTGTGGTTCTTGACGTAGTAGAGGTCGTATTGGAGCTTCTCTTGCGAGTCTTCGACGGTGGCGCCATAAGGGTAGCGCACCTGCGCCCAGCCGGTGACGCCAGGCTTGACGCTGTGGCGCAGCGCGTAGAACGGGATCTCCTGCGTCAGCTGCTCGACGAAGTAGGGGCGCTCCGGACGCGGGCCCACCAGGCTCATGTCGCCCACCAGCACGTTGAACAGTTGAGGCAGCTCGTCGATGCGCAGCCGGCGGATGACGGCGCCGACCTTCGTGACGCGGGCGTCGTTGGCTGCCGCCCAGACCGGCTTGCCGTCGCGTTCGGCGTCGTTGCGCATGCTGCGGAACTTGGCGATGCTGAAGCCGCGGCCGTTGAGGCCGGTGCGCTCTTGCCGGTAGAGCACCGGGCCCGGGCTCTCGAGCTTGATGAGCACGGTCGTGACCAGCATGATGGGCGTGGCCAGCACGAGCAGCAGCGTGGCGCAGAACAGGTCGAACACGCGCTTGACGCCGCTGCGCCAGGCGCCCTGGTTGAAGCCGTCGCCGAAGATCAGCCAGCTGGCATTGAGGTAGTCGATGCGGATCTGGCCGAGCGTCTTCTCGAAGTGGGTGTTCAGGTCGTGCACCTTGGTGCCCGAGGCCTTGCAGTCCAGCAGCTGCCGCAGCGGCATGCTGCCCGAGCGGCGCTCGGTGAGCGCGACCACGATCTCGTCGACACCCAGGCGCAGGGCAGTGGCCGGCAAGGTGTCGTCGAGGGCCAGGATGCGGTGTGCCGGAACCGCGGCCTCCTTCTCGTTGGGGCCGGGCACGAAGCCGACGATGTCGGCGTTGGGATCGTTCTTGCGCAGCGTTTCGCTCACGTCGCGGGCGGCATTGCCGGCGCCGAAGATGAGGATGCGGGTGCGGGCCGAAGCAGCCGCGGAGGCGTGCGACAGGTAGGCGCGGCGCACCACCAGGGCAGCCACGCCAGCCATGACGGAGAGCTGGACGGTGCCATGGTCGCCAGTGCCGGCCGGCAGCAGGCCGAAGATCAGGTAGGCCACCGGCAGCAGCACCAGCAGCACGATCGCCGCCCGCACCATCGAACGCGACGCGCTGCCGCGACCGGAGGACTCATACAAGCCCGAGGCGCTGCCAACGAGGATGAGGCACGCCGCGAAGGAGACCACGTGTGTGCCCGCAACCGGCATGACCTGTGAGATGCCGCCGGTGCCGATGGACACGGCCAGCATCACCAGCACCAGCACCAACCCGAGGTCAAAGACCAGGGCCCGCAGGGCCGCGCGAGGAACGTAGTGGTTGAAGATGCGAATCATGGCGGAGCCTGCAATGCCGCTCGCGTGGCCCTGACAGGGGTGCCTGAGCGCCGGTCGGCCGGCGCCTGTCGGCGGCGTTTCAGCCCGGCAGCGAGTGCGACGCAATGTAAGAGTCGCTGAATCGGAGGGGCAATCCCCGCGCTCGGGGGTCGGCAAGCTGGCGCGGCAAGAAGTCGCGGTTGCGGCCGTCTTGTCTTGCGGAGCCCGGCCCTGCTGCTGCAGAGCGCGTGCCGGAAAAAGGAATCACCCCCGAAGCCAACCGGTCGGAACCGGTGCGTTCGGGGGTGACACTGTCAGCGCGGCAGGAGCGCCGCGCTCACGAGGGCGTTGCTCAGGCCTTCCGGCGGCGGGCGGCGAGACCAGCACCCAGGACAGCCAGGCCAGCCAGAGCCAGCGTGCCCGGCTCGGGGATGCGCAGCGTCAGGTTGTCGAGCGACAGGTCCCACTCGGGCGAGCCGTTGAACTCGGCGCGGAGCAGGGCACCCGGAGCCAGCAGAGCCGATTGCGCGGCGTTCAGGCTGAACGAAATGACACCAGCGCCGGTACCGATGATGTTGAACGTGCCGATGGCGGGGCCACCGTTGATGAACCAAGTCACCGTGTTGGGAACCGCGCCCGTGGTGGTGCCAGTGTCGTTAGTGAGAACGTCCAGCGTGAAGGTCGCACTGGTGGTGACGATCGGGCCAAGGGCCCAGGTCACACCGACCGTGGCGTCGATGGCCGAGCCATTGGACATGTTCAGGCGGTCCGGCTCGAAGTTCGGCAGGCCACCAATGCCAGCTGAAGAAAATGCGCCACCGCAATTGACCGTGCAAAGACCAGGAGCGGCGCCCACGCCACCGTTGGCAGTGATGATGCCGGTCGTATCCATCAAGTGGTCAAGTGACCGGGACGTCACGAAGGCAGAGATGCCACCCGTGGACACCGTATCGGCGAGCGGGTTACCCGCGGCGCCCGTGCCGGCGACCGGGCGGTCGACAACGCCGTTCACGTCAGCAACCACGATACCCGTGGTGGGCTGCGAGAAGCTGTCGATCACGATGGCCAGGGCGTGAGCCGAGGATGCACCGAAGGTCGAGGCCGCCAGCACGGCGAGAGAGATCAGGGACTTCTTCATGGTTCGCTCCAAGGAAGATATTGACGGGACCTGAGGCGACTACCTCTTGGCTTGCGATCTACTAAGCAACGCCTGTGCCAGGTGGGTTGGCTTGAGGGGCGTGGCGCTTGCCGGGGTGTCCATTACGCATCTGGAGATCATCAATCGAGGGAAGAAGCGGCCAATCTGGTTGGTATTGGTTGCCGAAAAGGGTTCAATCAGGGTGCTGTCTTCAAGTGCCGAACGTGGGATCGATGGACGCTCGCGGCGTGGTGCCAGGGCTCGAACTCCGGGGTGTAAACCAGCCCGACAGTCCTTGCTCAGCGCAAAGTGCCCAGCAAGCGGCTCACCTCGGCCTGGTGAGGGAACTTCGACCCGAGCTCAGCCAGCCGTTGCAGGTTCAGCCGCGCAGCCTTTGCATCGGCTGCCTGGATCTCCAGCCGCGCCAGGTTGAGCCGCACGTTGTGGTTGTCCGGCGCCAATTCGATGGCCCGGCGCTGCACCTTGACTGCCTCGTCAATCTTCTTCTCGCCCGCAAGAGCCATGGCCAGCGTGTCGAGGATCGCGGGCGTGTTCGGCAGGGCGGCATCCGCACGCCGTGCGAGCTCGGTGCCGCCGGGCTTGCCTGCGCGCGTGAGAAGCCACGCCAGGTTGTTCAGGGCCAGCGGATGGGTCGGGTAGGCCTTGACGATGGCTGCCAGCCGTTCTTCGGCCAGCGCGTACCGCTCACGAACCATGTCGGCGATCGCCACCTGGTAAGCGAACTCGACGTCGTTCGGTCGACGCTCAAGCCACTTGACGGCCAGTGCATCCGCCTCTGCGGCAGACCCCACCGCCAGCAGCGCCTTGTGCAGTGGCAACATCACGTCCGAGCGATCGGGTTCGCGCTGGGCGGCTGCCTTGTATGCGGGCACAGCCTTGTCAAGAGCGCCCGCACGCTCCTGCAGAGCGCCTTCCAGCAGATGGCCGTTGGCTCGTTGCGGGCTCGACTGCTGCACCTGCCGCGCGAACGCCAGCGCCTCGGCCGGGCGCCTGTTGCTCAGCAGCAGCTCGACAAGCCGCATCTGCAGCGCACCAAGCTCCGGGGCCACCGCAAGCGCCTGCCTCAGGTGCACCTCGGCTTGCTTGATGTCGCCGAGCGCGAGCGCCATGTCGGCCAGCCGACTGTGCGGCACCGCTGACGTGGGGTCGAGGCTGGCGGCGCGCTTGAAGGTGTTGATGGCCTGCTCGATGGAACCCGTGGCGCGTTGTGCCCGCCCCAGGCTGTCCAGCAGCGCCAGGCTGCCCGACATGGCCGAGTCGGCCTCCTGAGCCGCGGCAAGCGCTTCGCGAAACCTCTTGCGCGAAAGAAGCAGCTCGACCAGCGCCGTGCGCAGATCGGCGTCGCCTGGGTTGGCCTTGATCGAAGCGACCAACATGTCGCGCTGCTCATCAGCCGATGCGCCCGTGGCGGCCATCAGCTTCAGCTGGGCCAGGGAGGCGGCCGTGTTGCGGCGATCTGCGACAGCGGCCGCCTTGACGCGTTCGAGGGCCTGCTGCGGTTGCTTCTGGACCAGGTCGATCTGTGCCAGCACGAGTGTGGCCGCGAAGTGCCGTGGATCGCTCTGAAGCGCCAGCTCCAGCGCGCTGCGGGCTTCAGGAAAGCGTTGCTGGGCGGCGTAGACACGCCCCTTCATCTCATGCAGTGCAGGATCCTTCGGCGTCTTCTTGAGCGCCGAATCGATTGCCGCTACGGCCTGATCCCACTGGCGCCGGGCCACGAGCACGCCGGCCAAGGCCTTGTCCGCCTCGGTATCGGTGTCACTGGCGGAAAGCTCCTGCAGCTGGGCCAAACCGCGCTCGGCACCGGTGCTCGACTGAAGCGAAGCCATCGCCCGTGCCAGCCGCGCGTTGCGGTCATCCGGCGCCTGCTGCAGGGCACGCGCCAGCAACCGCTCGGCGCCGGCGATGTCGTCGTTGGCCATCGCGGCGCGGCCGGCCAGCGTCAGGGTCAAGGCGTCCGCATTGGGCTGGGCTGCCAGGTCGGCAAGCGCCGCCGACGCGGCCTGGGGTTGGCCCAGTCTCAACAGAACCATGGCCAGGCTGCGGCGGACGGCGGCATGTTCCGGCTCGATCTGTGAGGCCTTCGCCAGGTGCGAACGGGCCACCAGGAGCGAACCCGCCTGCATCTCGGCCGTGCCGGCCAGCAGCAGCACGTTCACGTTGTCCGGTGCGGCCCGCAGGAGGGCCAGACCGAGGTCGCGCGCCCGCGCGGCGTCACCTTCACGCAGCAGGATCTGCGCCTCCGCATAGCTGACCATCGGATGCCGCGGCAAGGCCTGGCGCATGCTCTCGAGTTCCTTGCGAGCCGCCGCGACATCCTTGTCGACCAGGTGCTGCCCGATCAGGTGCAGTCTGGGTTCGATCAAGGAAGCGTTCTTCTCGAGAGCCTCGCGGAAACTCGCCGTCGCGCCCGCGGTGTCGCCTTGAACCCGCTGAATCTCCCCTCGCAACTGCAGCGCCTCGGCATCGGCGGGGGCGCGCTTCAGCAGGTCCTGGACGATGGCTGACGCTCCGGCGGTGTCGCCGCGGGCGCCCAGCAGGCGCGCCTTGAACCGCAGTGCGTGGGCCTGCTCCGGGTCCAGCCGCAGGGCTTCGTCCAGGCTCTGCTGCATCTTCGCGGGCTCGCGCAGCATCGACCACGCTTCAGCAACCGATGCAGCAAGGGAGGCGGCTGCTTGCCGGTCCTTCAGGGGCGGGTTGGCCAGGCCCCGCGTCAACGCCTCGGGCTGGCCGGCCAGCAGATGCGCCCGCGCCATCTGCGGGATGACCTGGTCGCGTGGGTGCCCGAGTTCAATCGCCTTGCGGAACTCCTGGATGGCCGAGTTGCCATCCCTTGACGTCAGCAGCAACTGCCCCAGCCGGAAACGCAGTTCGGCAGATCCCTGACCCTGAGCCAGCGCGGCCTTAGCTGCAATGATGGCCGAGACGTGGTCGCCTTTGGCCGCAAAGTCGCCCGCTTGTGTCGCCAATTCTTCAGGCGACGGCTGGCTGCAGGCAACTAGGCAGGCGGCAATCGCGACCAGCGTCGCCGCACGGGGAGTAACTTGTTTCAAGGACCGGGTCTCCAGTTTCTGCGGAACGACCCGCTGTGTGGGCGCTTGTCGGCAGTGGGCAGCTTCTATCCGAGCGCGGCGTGACACGGCCGCATCGGCCAAGCGGGCCTAGCTCCGCACGTGACAATATTCCCACATTCAGCGCGCGGCGAGGGCGCCGACGGTGCCTGTGGGGTTCGCACCGGGGGGGCCGTGCGATCATTGAGTTGTTCGCGTAAATGTACGTCCCGACCGGTGCGCGTGCATGGCGATGGGCGATGCAATGTGCAACCCCGCTCGCCGCACCAAAGATGCCGCGTGAGCCCGATCATTGCCAGGACTGTGAGAAGTCATATGAACCGTAAGCTCATCCGTGCCGCTGCCCTTTGCGCCTGTAGCGTGAGCATGGTCCTGCTCGCGGGTTGCGCCTCCACCGACCTCCCCCCCGCCCCCGCCCAAGCCGCGACCGCTGATTACAACTACATCATCGGCGCCGGCGACAGTGTCAACATCGTCGTCTGGCGCAACCCCGAGCTCTCGGGTTCGTACCCGGTGCGCCCAGACGGCAAGATCTCGGCGCCCCTGGTGGAAGAGCTGGTCGCCCAGGGCAAGACCTCGGTCGAGCTGGCGCGCGACGTCGAGAAGAAGCTCTCCACCTACGTGCGCGACCCCGTCGTCACGGTCATCGTCACCGGCTTCGTCGGGCCCTATAGCGAGCAGATCCGCGTGGTGGGCGAGGCTGCTCGGCCGCTGTTCCTGCCCTACAAGCAGAAGATGACGCTGCTCGACGTGATGATCGCCGTCGGCGGACTGACCGATTTCGCCGATGGCAACCGCGCCATCATCCAGCGCACCTCCGACGGCAACAAGCAGTACGCCGTGCGCCTGAAGGACCTCATCAAGCGCGGCGACCTCAGCGCCAACGTCGAGATGCGGCCCGGGGACATCTTGATCATTCCCCAGGGTCTGTTCTGAGCTGACGGCACGAACGCAACCAAGCATACGGTCGTCACGGCATGCAAGAGATTCTTCAACAGGTTCTGGTCATCCTTCGCGGAATGTGGAAGTTCCGCTGGCCCGGGCTCGTCGTGGCCTGGGCGACAGCCATCGTGGGCGTGGTGGTGGTGATGAAGATCCCCGACCAGTACGAGGCTACGGCGCGCATCTACGTCGACACCGACTCCATCCTGAAGCCCTTGATGGCCGGCCTGACGGTTCAGCCCAACGTCGAGCAGCAGATCGGCATGCTGAGTCGCACGCTGATCAGCCGGCCGAACCTTGAGAAGCTCATCCGCATGGCCGATCTCGACCTCAAGAGCGCGGGCAAGGGCGATCAGGAAGCGCTGATCGAGAGGCTCACCAGCGGTATCCAGATCCGCACCGCGGGTGGGCTGAACCTGTATTCGCTGGCCTACCGCGATAGCGAGCAAGACCGTGCCAAGCGCGTGATCCAGTCCCTGGTGTCGATCTTCGTCGAATCCGGCCTCGGCAGCAGCCGCAAGGACACGGACGCCGCCAAGACCTTCCTGAATGAGCAGATAAAGACCTTCGAAGCGAAGCTCGAAGAGGCCGAAGCGCGCATGAAGCAGTTTCGGTTGCGCAACATCGACACGCAGTTCGCGGACGGAAAAGACGCGGCAGCCCGCCTCGCCGAAGCCAACCAACAGCTGGAAGTCGCGAAGCTTCAACTGCGCGAAGCCGAGAACGCACGAGATGCCGCACGGCAACAGCTTGAAATCGAGCGCCGCGGTCAGTCCGCGCAAGCTCTGCCCGACCTGCTGGCAGGGACGGATGTTGCTCCTGCAACCCCTGAGCTTGACGCCAGGTTGGGCGAGCAACGGCGAGGACTCGATGCGCTCCTGCAGCGGTACACCGACAAGCACCCCGACGTCGTGACGACGAAGCGGCGGATTGCTGAACTCGAGGCGCAGCGAGACACCGAGCGTAGCGAGATTCGTGCAGCCCAGGCCCGGCACACTCAGGCAGGGGCAGGGGGCCGCTCAGGCGGTACCCAAAGCTTGGCCGCGCAAGAGTTGGCAAGGTCTTCGGCTGCAGCCGAGGTTCAAGTGGCGGCGCTGCGCGCACGCGTTTCCGAGTTTGCAGCCCGTGCCGCAGGGGCTCGAGAAGCTCTCAAGACGGCACCTCAGATCGAAGCCGAAGAGGCGCAACTGAACCGCGACTACGCGATCACCAAGAAGAACTACGAGGACTTGGTCACTCGGCGCCAGTCGGCCGTGATGTCGGGCGAGCTCGACGTCGCCTCGGGCGTAGCCGAGTTCCGTCTGATCGACCCGCCCCGCGTGGCCCCCAAGCCTGTGTCGCCCAACCGCATGCTGTTGCTGCCTGGCGTGCTGCTGGCTGCCATCGGTGCCGGCGTGTTCTTCGCATTTGCCGCCGCCCAGATGCGCCCTACCTTCGCAAGCGGCGAAGATCTCCGCAAGCAAACGGGCCTGCCGCTGTTGGGTGTCGTGACGATGCTTCGCAGCGAAGTCGACAAGCAGCAGGAGCGCGCGAGTCTGTTCCGTTTCGTTGCGGCGTCGGGGGGGCTCGTCGGGTTGTTCATGGCGGGCCTGATCACTTTGTCGCTCGTGTCCCGCTTCGGAGGCTGAGATTCCATGAGCAGCCTGATCGAACAAGCCGCCGAACGGCTAGCCCAGCTGCGTGCGGCGGGCGTCGAGGTCCCCAACATCGACGAACCAGCGCCTGTTGCGCCGGCTGCCCGCATGCCTGCGGCCCCGTCGCCTTGGGCTCAGCCTGCGCAGCAGCTCGACGCCGAATTCGATCGCGCCGACCTCGGGCTCCCTGCCTCGGCGCCTTCGCTTGCGGCCTTGCCCCAGCTGCCGGACGGTGCGTACAAGTCGCGCAAGGTGGAGCTCAACCTGGCTGCCATTGCCGCGGCCGGTATCGTCACGCCGCAAGCGCCGCGTTCGCACATGGCGGATCAGTACCGCGTCATCAAGCGGCCGCTGATCGCCAACGCCGTGGGCCGGGGAGCGTCCATGGTCACCCATGGCAACCTCATCATGGTGACCAGTGCCTTGCCAGGCGAGGGCAAGAGCTTCACGTCCATCAACCTGGCGATGAGCATCGCCGCCGAGCTCGACCACACCGTGATGCTGGTCGACGCTGACGTCGCTCGGCCGTCGGTGCTGAAGATGCTGGGCTTGCCGCCTGGGCCAGGCCTGCTCGAGTTGCTCGAGGGCAAGGCCGACATGGCCAGCGTGCTGATGCGCACGAACGTCGACAAGCTGACGATCCTGCCCAGTGGCTCGCCGCATCCCAAAGCCACCGAGCTGCTGGCCAGCGACGCCATGTCGGCTTTGCTCGAGGACATGGCCACCCGCTACCCCGACCGCATCATCATCTTCGACTCGCCGCCGCTGCTGCTGACCACCGAGTCGCGCGTGCTGGCCACGCACATGGGGCAGATCGTTGTCGTGGTGCATGCCGACCGCACCTTGCAGAGCACCGTGAAGCAGGCGCTCGCCGCCATCGAGACCTGCCCGGTGAAGATGACGGTACTGAACAAGGCGCGCCAGGGCTCCGGTGGTGGCTACGGAGAAGGCTACGGTTACGGCTACGGCTACGGGTACGGTTACGGCTATGGTTATGGCTACGGCTATGGTTCACGCGGTCCCGATGGCACGCCGGCTGATGCCGCTGGGCCGCAGACGGGCGCAGCACCCGTCCCCGAGGCACCGGTGCCTTCCGCGGCTGTCAGCCGCTCGTCCTGAGCGCCGTGCGCCGGATGCGCCTGCACTTGCCGTTTCGGCTTGAACCACCGACCTCGCAACGACCGGTGAACGCCCGCCTATGGCCACTGTGCGTGCTGACGCTGGCGGTCGGCGCTGCATCGCCCCTTTCGGCTGGGGCCCAGGCCCGCGGCACGGGGGTCTCGGCGGGCCTGAGCACGGATCTCAGCTACAACATCAACAGTCGCTTGGGCGGCCGTGATGGCGCCGAGTGGATCGGCCGCGTCACGCCATCGGTCAGCTTGCAGAGTCGCACGGGCCGTGTCGTCGGGTCGCTCGACTACGACCTCACCTTGATCGAGCGTTCCCGGCAGGAGCCGAGCAGCGACATCACCAACCGGCTTGCGGCCAAGTTCTCGGCCGAGGCGGTGCCGCGTCACCTTTACATCGACGGGTCGGCCTCGATCGCGCAGCAGTCGAACTCGGCTTTCGGCCTGCAGTCGGTGAGCAACAGCGTCTCCGAGAATCCGAACCGCGCCGAGGTGGGCACGGCTTCCTTGTCGCCGGTGCTGCGTGGCGTGCTCGCCGGCGCCGTGAGCGTCGAGGCCCGGCTCGACGCGGCAGTCGTGAACACCCGCCGCACGTCGGTGGGCGACAACACGCAGACGGGCGGCTCGCTGTCGATGTCTTCAGCGCTGCCCGGCACGCTGATCACCTGGGGCTTGTCTGCGCGCAGCACCGAAACCGACTTCCGCATCGGCCGCACCACGCGCGCCGACAGCGCCACCGCCAGCCTGGGCTGGCAGGCCGACGCCGACCTGTCTTTCAGCGCTCGCGGCGGTACTGAATCGCAGGATGTGCAGGAGTTCGAGAGCCGGCGCACCAGCACCTGGGGCGTGGGCGCCACTTGGCGCCCGTCACCCCGTACGCGCCTGCAAGCCGATCTCGACGATCGTTTCTTCGGCCGCGGCTACTCGGTGGTGGCTGAGTACCGGCTGCCACGCACCTCGTTCACCTGGACGAGCAACCGCGACACCAGCGATGGCACCGGCAGCCGTTTCGAGTCGATTACGGAGTTCCAGCAGTTGATGGCGCTGTTCGCGGTCGATTTTCCGGACCCGGTGGCGCGCGAGGCTGCCGTGCGCGAACGGCTCACCTCGTTGGGCATCGATCCCCTGCAAGTGGTGCAGCCCGGTTTCGTCACCGCCGCGGTGTCGGTAACCGAGCGCCACCAGCTCCGCTGGGCCTGGAGTGGCCTGCGGCTGAACTTCAGCGCCCAAGCGAACCGTTCCACGAACAACGTGATCGATGCCGCAGCCAGCGCCAGCGCCCGCGAGCGGGTGCGGCAGCAGGGCTACAGCGCCAACGTGGGATACCGTCTCAGCCCCACCAGCAGCCTCGCGGCCACGGGCTCGCGGCAGATGACCAGGGGCACGTCCACACAGCCCTCGAACGACCTCAAGTCGGCGTCCCTGACCTGGACCGAGCAGCTCGGCCGCCGCACCAACGCCTCGCTGTCGACCCGCTACTCGGTGTTCAACAGCGCCACCGACCCCTACCGCGAGGCCGCCATCACGGCATCGCTGGTGATGCGCTTCTAGGTGCCGCCATGTACGAGGCCTTCTACGGGCTGACGGCCAAGCCGTTCCAGCTCAACCCCGACCCCAGTTTCTACTTCGCCAGCAAGCAGCACCGGCGCGCCAAGGCCTACCTGGAGTACGGCGTCTCCCGCAACGAGGGCTTCATCGTCATCACCGGCGAAATCGGTGCCGGCAAGACCATGGTGCTGCGCAGCCTGATCGAGGGCCTGAACGGCAGCAACGTCATCACCGGCCACCTCGTCACCACGCAACTGGGCGCCGAGGACACGCTGCGCATGGTGGGCGCGGCCTTCGGTTTCCGCGTGAAGGACGTTCCCAAGAGCGAGCTGCTGATCACGCTTGAGGCCTTCCTCATCAGCCAGACGAGCAAGGGCAAGCGCTGCCTGCTCATCGTCGACGAGGCGCAGAACCTCACGCCGCGCGCGGTGGAAGAGCTGCGCATGCTGAGCAACTTCCAGTTCGGCAACCAGGCGCTGCTGCAGAGCTTTCTGGTCGGCCAGCCCGAGTTCCGCGAGATCCTGCAGCGGCCCGAGATGGAGCAGTTCCGCCAGCGCGTGGCGGCCACCTGCCACATCGGCCCGCTCGATCTGGACGAAACCCGCGGCTACATCGAGCACCGCCTGCGCTGCGCCGGCAGCAAGGGCAAACCCAGCTTCGAGCCGGCGGCCTTCGAGGCCATCTTCAAGGCCAGTGGCGGCATTCCGCGGCGCATCAACGCGCTGTGCGACCGGCTGCTGCTGGCGGGCTTCCTGGCCGGCCGCACCGCGCTGACGCTGGCCGACGTGGAAGACGTGGTGAAGGAGTTCGCCCAGGAGAACGCCGTCTCCCAGCGCCCGGCCACCGCCGCGCCGCAGCCCGCGCTGCTGGGCGGCGAGCCCTCGATGCGCGGCGGCCTGGCCGGTGCCTCGGTGGATGTCGACCTGACGCAGTTGCGCATCAACCCCGAAGACGCCGAAGGCATGAGCAAGCAGCTGGCCGCGCTGACGGCCGACGCCCGCGGCGACCAGCTCCAGCGCCTGGAGCGCAGCCTGTTGCGCCTGGAGCGCACCAACGTGCAGATCCTGGGCATGCTGTCCAAACTGGTGGCCGGCCTGAAGAAGCCCGGCGGCCCTGCCGAGTAAGGTGTCGGCATGAGCGCCTTGAACGGCCCGGTGATGTGCATCGTCGGTGCACGGCCCAACTTCATGAAGATGGCACCCATCCTGCGCGCGCTGGCCGAGCACCAGCCGCCGCTGCCGGCTTTGCTGGTGCACACCGGCCAGCACTACGACGCCAGCATGAGCGACCAGCTCTTCACCGACCTGCGCCTGCCGCGCCCCGACATCAACCTCGAGGTCGGCTCCGGCAGCCACGCCGTGCAGACGGCCGAGGTGATGAAGCGCTTCGAGCCCGCCATGGACGAGCACAAGCCCAGCTGCGTGCTGGTAGTGGGCGACGTGAACTCCACGCTCGCCTGCACGCTGGTGGCGGTGAAGAAGGGCGTGCCCGTGGTGCATGTGGAGGCCGGCCTGCGCAGCTGGGACCGCCGCATGCCCGAAGAGATCAACCGCGTGCTCACTGACCAGGTGGCCGACCGCCTGTACACCACCGAGCGCAGCGCGCTGGCCAACCTGCTGCGCGAGGGCGTCGCGGAAGAGCGCGTGTGCTTTGCCGGCAACGTGATGATTGACTCGCTGCTGTCGAACCGCCCCCATGCGCGGCCCCCGGCCGACACGCTGGCTGCGCACGGCGCCGACCCCGCCCTGGTGCGTGCCGCGGGTGGCTATGGCGTTGTCACCTTGCACCGCCCAAGCAACGTGGACGACGCAGCCACGCTGAGCAGCCTGCTCGGCGTGCTGCGCGAGGTGTCGGAGCGCCTGCCGCTCGTGTTTGCGCTGCACCCGCGCACGCGCGGCAACATCGAGCGCTTCGGCCTGCAGCACCTGGTCGACAACGGCCGCATGGCCTTGCTGCCGCCGCAGGGCTATCTCGAGATGCTGGGCCTGATGGCCGGCGCCACCGTGGTGCTGACGGACAGCGGCGGCCTGCAGGAAGAAACCACCGCCCTGGGCGTGCCCTGCCTGACGCTGCGCGAGAACACCGAGCGCCCCATCACTGTGGACGAAGGCACCAACACCATGGTCGGCCGCGACGTGCAGGCCATCCGCGACGGCGTCAGCGCCATCCTGGCCGGTCAGGGCAAGAGCGGCCGCGTCCCCGAAAACTGGGATGGCCGCGCCGCCGAGCGCATCGCTGCCGATTTGTACCGCTGGCTGCAGGCGGGCGCCGGCTGACAATCCCGGCCATGCCCGCGCTCAAGCCCGGGGCCCCGCCGCTGTCGGGGCCCATCAATGCCCTGACGATCGACGTGGAAGACTACTTCCAGGTCTCCGCCTTCGCGCCCTACATCCGGCGCGACGAGTGGGACACCCGGGAGTGCCGCGTCGAGCGCAACGTGAACCGCATCCTCGAGCTGCTGGCCGCGCGCGACGTGAAGGCCACGTTCTTCACGCTCGGCTGGATCGCCGAGCGCTACCCGCAGCTGGTGCGCGACATCGTCGAGCAAGGCCACGAGCTGGCCAGCCACGGCTACGGCCACGAGCGCGCGAGCGATCTCAACCGCGCCACCTTCCATGCCGACGTGAGCCGCGCCAAGACCATCCTCGAAGACCTGGGCGGCCGCGCCGTGCGCGGCTACCGCGCGCCGAGCTTTTCGATCGGCACCGCCAACCTGTGGGCCTTCGACACGCTGGCCGAGGCGGGCTACCAGTACAGCAGCAGCATCTACCCGATCAAGCACGATCACTACGGCATGCCCGATTCGCCGCGCTTCGCCTACCGGCTGCCGAACGGCCTGCTGGAGGTGCCGGTGACGACGTTGCGCCTTTTCAAGCGCAACCTGCCGTCCAGTGGCGGCGGCTACTTCCGGCTGCTGCCGTATGCCGTCTCGCGCTGGATGATCGGCAAGGTCAACCGCGACGACGACGAGTCGGCCGTCTTCTACTTCCACCCCTGGGAGATCGACGCCGGCCAGCCGCGCGTGGCCGGCATCGACGCCAAGAGCCGCTTCCGCCACTACGTGAACATCGGCCGAATGGAAGCGCGCCTTCAGCAGCTGCTGGGCGATTTCCGCTGGGGCCGCATGGACCAGATCTTCCTCGGCGGCGGCGCCGCCAGCCGGCCGCCCACCCGCGCCACTGCCGCCCACCCGCGCACGCCGGCCACCGCCCGCGGCTGAGGCGCGAACATGGTGCAGGTCGATCGCCTTTCGGTAGGCGACGCCACCGCGGCGTCGCGCTGGGACGCCTTCGTGCGCGAATGCCCCGAGGCGCGCTTTTGCCACCTCAGCGGCTGGGGCCGCGCGCTCGAAAGCGTGTTCCGCCACGAGACGCACTTCCTGCAGGCCACGCAGGCTGGCCGCATCACCGGCGTGCTGCCGCTGGCGCATGTGAAGAGCCGGCTGTTCGGCAACTCGCTCACCAGCCTGCCGTTCTGCGTGTACGGCGGCGTGGCGGCGGCCGACGAGGCCAGCGCGCAAGCCCTGGTGGCCGCAGCCGATGCGATGGCGCGCCAGCTCGACGTGCCGCATCTGGAGCTGCGCCACACCACGCGCCGCCACCCCGACTGGCCCGAGCAGGACCTGTACGTCACCTTCCGCAAGGCCATCACGGCCGACGACGAGGCCAACATGAATGCCATCCCGCGCAAGCAGCGCGCGATGGTGCGCAAGGGCATCAAGAACGGCCTCGTGGCGACGCAGGACGAGGGCATGGAGCGCTTCTTCGCGCTGTACGCCGACAACGTGCACCGCCACGGCACGCCGGCGCTGCCCAAGCGCTGGTTCGAGACGCTGAAGCGCGAGTTCGGCAAGGACTGTGAAGTACTCACCGTCACCTCGCCCGAGGGCCGGCTGCTCTCGAGCGTGGTGAGCTTCTACTTCCGTGACGAAGTGCTGCCCTACTATGCCGGCGACGACGAAGCTGCCCGCGGCCTGGCGGCCAATGACTTCAAATACTGGGAGCTGATGCGCCGCGCGGCGGCGCGCGGCTGCACCACGTTCGACTACGGCCGCAGCAAGCGCGGCACCGGCCCGTTCGACTTCAAGAAGAACTGGGGCTTCGAGCCCGAACCCCTGCACTACGAGTACCGCCTCTACAAGCGCGACACCGTGCCCCAGAACAACCCGACCAACGCGAAGTACCGGCTGATGATCGAAGGCTGGCGCCGGCTGCCGCTGGGCGTGGCGAACTGGCTGGGGCCGCACATCGTCAAGAGCCTAGGGTGAGATTGAGCATGTCCACCACTATCGTCTCCTTTCCAACCGCCCTGTCGCCATGGCGTCCTGCCTTACTGTCGGTTTTGGCTGTTTTGCTGGCCATCGGCCTTCTGTATCGCGACACTTTCGTCGCGATGGCTGGCATCTGGACACGCTCCGAGACCTTCGCCCACGCCTGGCTCGTGCCGCCCATCGTGATCTGGCTGGTGTGGCGCCTGCGCGGAGAGCTGGTCCTGCTGACGCCTAAGCCCGCGCCCTGGGTGCTGCTGCCCATGGCGGTGGTGGCCTTCGGCTGGCTGCTCGGCGACCTGGCCGGCATCAACGCCGTCACGCAGCTGGCGGTGACGGCGCTGCTGGTGCTTGCCGTGCCGGCCGTGCTGGGCCTGGCGGTGGCGCGGCAGATCATGTTCCCGCTCGGCTTCCTGCTCTTCATGGTGCCGATCGGCGAGTTCACCACCGACGTGATGATGGAGTGGACGGCCGACTTCACCGTGTGGGCGCTGGTCGCCACCGGCATACCGGTGTACCGCGAGGGCCTGCAGTTCATCATCCCCTCGGGCGCCTGGAGCGTGGTCGAGGCCTGCAGCGGTGTGCGCTACCTCATCGCTAGCTTCATGGTAGGCACGCTGTTCGCTTACCTCAACTACAACTCGGCCAAGCGGCGCTGGATCTTCGTCGGCGTGTCCATCCTCGTGCCCATCGTGGCCAACTGGGTGCGCGCCTACATGATCGTGATGCTCGGGCACCTGTCGGGCAACAAGATCGCCGTCGGCGTGGACCACCTCATCTACGGTTGGGTGTTCTTCGGCGTCGTCATCGGCATCATGTTCGTGATTGGCGCGCGCTGGTCAGAGCCCCCGCTTGAGCCGGATCCCTCTCCGACCGTCGGGCCCGCAGCCATGCAGGGTGCCTTCGGGCTGCGACAGTGGCCCGCGGCCGGACTGGCGGTCGCCGCCTTGGCCATCGGTCCTGCGGCGTCATGGGCGCTGCAGCACCCTTCGACCATGCCGCCGTTGAAGCTGGTGCTGCCCGATCTGCCCGGAGCGCCCGCGGCGGCAGACCAGACGCTGAAACTGCAGCCCCACTTCGAAGGCGCAGCCGCCCAAGCGCACCGCGTGTACACCGTCGACGGCCAGCCTGTGACCGTGGACGTGGGCTATTACCGCCACCAGACTTACGGCATCAAGGTCACGAGTTCCAACAACGTACTGGTCCGTTCGGACGACTCTTACTGGAACCGCTTGTCAGGCGGCACCGTGCGCGTGCCGGTCCCCGGACTAGGCGCGGATGCGGTGGCGATGCGGGCCACCCAACTGGTGGGCGGTCGCACTGGCGCGATCAGCGCGCAGCGCGACGCGCTCGTGGTGCGGCAAGTGCTGTGGGCCGGCGGCCGTCTGACCACAAGTGGCCAGCAAGCCGTGGCAGCCGGCGTGCTGACGCGACTAGGAGGCCAGGGCGACGATGCCGCACTCCTGACCATCTACACCAACGGCGACGGCCCCGCGGCGGTTAACCGCGTCGACACCTTCATCGGCCAGCACCTGCCGGCGCTGGTGGCGCACCTGGAGCAGGTGCGCTCCTCGGCTCGCTGAAACCTTGCTTCACTTGCACATCGGAACTTCCCCCCCATGAACACCCTCGCAGTCATCGGCCTCGGCTACGTTGGCCTGCCGCTCGTCATCGAGTTCGGCAAACACGTGCGCACCATCGGCTTCGACATCGCGCAGCACAAGGTTGATGCGTGCCAGCGCGGCACCGACCCCAGCCGCGAACTGACTGATGCGCAGATGGCCGAGGCCAAGCACGCCGTCTACACCAGCGACCCGGCGATGCTGGGCGAGGCCGACATGATCATCGTCGCCGTGCCCACGCCGGTGGACGAGGCGCACATCCCCGACTTCGGCCCGCTGGTGGGCAGCAGCACCAGCGTGGGCCGCCACATGAAGAAGGGCGTCACCGTCATCTACGAAAGCACGGTGTACCCCGGCGCCACCGAGGAGGTGTGCATTCCGGTGCTCGAGAAGCACTCGGGCCTGAAGTGGAAGCAGGACTTCTTTGTCGGCTACAGCCCCGAGCGCATCAACCCGGGCGACAAGGAGCACACGCTCACCAAGATCCTGAAGATCGTCTCCGGCGACACGCCCGAGACGCTGGACAAGGTGGCGAAGCTGTACGAAAAGATCATCATCCCCGGCGTGCACCGCGCCAGTAGCATCAAGGCCGCCGAGGCCGCCAAGGTGATCGAGAACACCCAGCGCGACCTGAACATCGCGCTGATGAACGAGCTGGCCATCATCTTCGACAAGATCGGCATCGACACCACCGAGGTGCTCGAGGCCGCCGGCACGAAGTGGAACTTCCTGAAGTTCAAGCCGGGCCTGGTGGGCGGCCACTGCATCGGCGTGGACCCGTACTACCTCACGCACAAGGCCGACATGCTGGGCTACCACCCGCAGGTCATTCTGGCGGGCCGGCGCATCAACGACGGCATGGGCAAGTTCATCGCCGAGCAGACCATCAAGCACATGATCGCCAGCGGCAGCTACATCAAGGGCGCCCGCGTCAACGTGCTGGGGCTCACGTTCAAAGAGAACTGCGGCGACCTGCGCAACAGCAAGGTGATTGACATCATCAAGGAGCTGCAGAGCTACGGCGTCGAGGTGCACGTGACGGACCCGCAAGCCACCAGCGAAGAGGCGGTGCACGAGTACGGCGTAGCGCTCACGCCCTGGGAACAGCTGCCGCGCGCCGACGCCATCGTGGCGGCGGTGGCGCACCGTGAGTTCATGGGCCTCACGCCTGAGGACATCGGCAAGAAGCTCGTCAAGGGCGGCGCCTTCATCGACGTGAAAGCCACCTTCGATCTGCCGATGCTGCAGGCGGCGGGCTATCGGGTGTGGCGGCTCTGAGGCCAACCCCGTGCCGCCTAAGCCCAACTCCGCCGGGCTGAGCCTGTCGTAGCCCCGGTTGCGCACGTGCCTGAACTCCGCCCACTGATCTGCCACGTCGTTTACCGCTTCGCAGTGGGCGGCCTGGAAAACGGCGTCGTTAACCTGATCAACCGCCTCCCGCCCGAGCGCTGGCGCCACGCGGTGGTATCGCTCACACACATCGACGCTGGCTTTGCCGCGCGCATCCATACCTCCGGCGTGGCCCTGCATGCGCTGCACAAGCCCCCGGGCCAGGGCTGCATGCAGTGGCCGGCGCTGGCACGGCTGTTCCGCGATCTGCGGCCCGCCATCGTTCACACCCGCAACCTAGCCGCACTCGAGGCCCAAGCCGCGGCCTGGTGGGCCGGCGTGCCCGGACGGGTGCATGGCGAACACGGCCGCGATGTCGAAGACCCCCACGGCACCAGTCGCAAGCATCAGTGGATGCGGCGCGCCTACCGGCCCTTCGTGCACCACACAATCGCGCTCGGCCGCGAGCTTGCCGACTACTGCCGCACCCGAGTCGGCACGCCGCCCGAGCGCCTGCACACCATCTATAACGGGGTCGATGCCGAGTGCTTTTCGCCAGCGCAGAACGGTCGGGCTGCGATCACGGGCTGCCCTTTCGACGACCCATCTCTGTGGATTCTCGGTACGGTCGGTCGCATGCTAACCGTGAAGTCGCAGCCGACGCTCGCGCGGGCCTTCGTGACGGCCCTCCGTGATGCTCCTCTACTGCGCAAGCGCGTGCGGCTGGTGTTCGTGGGAGACGGACCTTTGCGCGCTGAGTGTGAGGCAGTGCTTGCCGAAGCGGGGCTGTCTGATCTGGCGTGGTTTGCCGGTCAGCGTGGCGACGTGCCAGAGGTTATGCGCGGCCTCGACGGGTTCGTCTTGCCGTCGCTGGCAGAAGGGATATCCAACACCATTCTCGAGGCCATGGCCTCTGCCCTTCCTGTGATCGCGACCAAGGTGGGCGCTAACTCGGAGCTTGTTGAGGATGGCTTGACTGGGCATCTGGTCGAAGCGGGTCGTCCTGACGCGCTAGCTCTCGCGCTGCGGCGCCTCTCGGAATCGCCAGCCGAGGCTCGTCGAATGGGGCAGCGTGGACGCGATCGGGTTCTGGCCAAGTACAGCCTCGCCTCCATGGTGCGCAACTATGAAGCCATCTACAACTGCATGCGACCTCCGGAAACAAGGTCATCTCGGTGAGAGCGCGGCCTCCGGCGCAACCGCTAGACGCGTTCGTCACAATCGATGTCGAGGTCCGGTGCTAAAGGCGGGATGGCATTGAATCTGAGGCGCCGACCTGCTTCTGGCCGTACATCCACGGCAGCCCTCCCGGCGTAGACTGACTTCCCAACTTCGACAGTCCATGGCGGCAGAAGAGCTGACTCTCCGATTCAATCAAGCTCCCCCACGGCTTCTCGCGGAGCTACGTCCAACTCTTAGAGGCCCGTAGTGATGACGCCGGGCGGCTCGAGCAGCTTACCGTGGCCTCCGTGGGGCGCCCGGATTTGCGGAACTCGGAGTTGGAGTCCGTCCACAGGCTTGCTACGCGTGACCGGCAAGAGCGCGCCTTTGCGCCTGCTGCTCCCAATGCGAGCATCGAAGCGGCGCAGAATCTCTGCGACCTCTGAGCGTTGACCGAACTCTAGAACTCGCTCAGCTTCGATGGCTGTCGGCGCGTGGCAAGTTACGTACTGATCAGTGCGAAAGGCCCCGCGCCCGAATGCAACCCCACGCACTAAGCCGAAACCTTGAAGATGCAAACACTACTTCTTCGCTCATGAACCACCTGAGCTTCCTTACGAAGGCTTCAAGCTCCTCTGTCCAGTAACAAGGTCACAGATCAATTGAGCACCTCTGTTTGAGCGATAGCAGACACATCCGATTGTCTAGCTCCCGGGTTCTGCGAGTGCCCGGCATATCTTCGTGCCAGAAGTCATGCGGCCCAGCCTGCGCCGCCATGACCGCACCGACCGGGACGAGGTGCTGGCGTAGGATTCCAGGCTTTGGATTCGGGGCTTGAGCCCACCTGACCAGCCCATGTGCGGTATCACCGGCCTCTTCGATACCCGTGGCGCGCGCGCGCCCGACGCTAGCGTGCTGGCGCGCATGAACGATGCTCAGCACCACCGCGGCCCGGACGAAGGCAGCGTGCACCTTGAGCCGGGCCTGGGCTTCGGCCACCGGCGGCTGTCGATCATCGACATCGCCACCGGCCAGCAGCCGCTGCACAGCGCCGACGGCAGCGTCGTCATCGTGTTCAACGGCGAGATCTACAACTACCAGCCGCTGATGGCCGAACTGCAGGCCCTGGGCTTGGCGTTCCGGACCAAGAGCGACACCGAAGTCATCGTCAACGCCTGGCGGGCCTGGGGTGCGGATTGCGTGCAGCGGCTGCGCGGCATGTTCGCGTTCACGCTCTGGGACCGGACGAAGCAGACCCTGTTCATGGCGCGCGACCGGCTCGGCGTCAAGCCCATGCACTACGCGTTGCTGGACGACGGCTGGCTGCTCTTCGGCTCCGAACTGAAGACCCTGCTGGCCCACGGCGGCCTGAAGCGCGAGATCGACCCGTATGCGGTGGAGGAGTACTTCGCGCTTGGCTATTCGGCCGAGCCGCGGACCGTCTTCCGCCAGGCGCGCAAGCTCGAGCCCGGGCACCTGATGCTGTGGCGGCGTGGCGAGCCGATGCCGCAGTCCAACCCCTACTGGGATGTGCGCTTCACGCTCGACAACCCGGTCTCGGCGGCCGATGCCCAGGTCGAGCTGCGCGAGCGGCTGGCCGAATCGGTGAAGCTGCGCATGATCTCCGAGGTGCCGCTTGGCGCCTTCCTGAGCGGCGGCGTGGACAGCTCGGCCGTGGTCGCGACGATGGCGGGGCTGTCGGACGCGCCGGTGCACACCTGCTCGATCGCCTTCGACGACCCGGCCTTCGATGAAGCGGCGTTCGCCAAGACGGTGGCCGACCGCTACCGCACCGACCACTTCGTCGAGACCGTCAAGAGCGACGACTTCGGCCTGCTCGACACGCTGGCCAGCCTCTACGACGAGCCCTACGCCGACAGCTCGGCGATCCCGACCTACCGGGTGTGCCAGCTGGCGCGCAAGCGCGTGACGGTGGCGCTTTCGGGCGACGGTGGCGACGAGAGCTTCGGCGGCTACCGGCGCTACCGACTGCACCTGATGGAAGAGCGCATGCGCTCGGTACTGCCTGCAGGCCTGCGCCGGCCGGTGTTCGGCCTGCTCGGACGGGTGTACCCGAAGGCCGACTGGGCGCCGCGCATGTTCCGCGCCAAGACCACCTTCGAGGGCATGGCGCGCAGCTCGGTCGAGGCCTACTTCCACAGCGTCTCGATCCTGCGCGACCCGATGCGCGCGCAGATGTTCAGCCCGGCGTTCAAGCGCGAGCTCGGCGGCTACAACGCCCGCGCGGTGTTCGACCGGCATGCCGCCAACGCCGGGACCGACGATCCGCTGGCGCTGATCCAGTACCTGGACCTGAAGACCTACCTCGTCGGTGACATCAACACCAAGGTCGACCGCGCCAGCATGGCGCACAGCCTGGAGGTCCGCGAGCCGCTGATGGACCACCCGCTGGTCGAGTGGCTGGCGACGCTGCCCACCGACATGAAGGTGCGCGGCAACGAAGGCAAGTGGCTGCTGAAGAAGGCGATGGAGCCGGCCCTGCCGCATGACATCCTGTACCGGCCGAAGATGGGCTTTGCGGTGCCGCTGGCGCGCTGGTTCCGCGGTCCGCTGAAGCAGCGCGTGCGCGACAGCCTGCTCGGCCCGCGGCTGCTCGACACCGGCTGGTTCGACCCGACCTACCTGCGCCACCTGGTCGACGCCCACAGCAGCGGCCAGCGCGACTACAGCGCGCCGTTGTGGACGCTGCTTATGTTCGACGGCTTCCTGCGCAACGTGATGGACGGCCAGGGCACGGGTGGCAGCGCCGCCGTGCCGACGGCCCTGGAGGCCGCTGCCTGATGCGCATACTGCACGTGCTGGATCACTCGATCCCGCTGCACAGCGGCTACACGTTCCGCACGCTGGCGATCCTGCGCGAGCAGCGTCGCCGCGGCTGGACCACGCTGCAGTTGACGACGCCCAAACAGGGCGCCGGCGCCGCGCGCGAGGAGTCGGTCGACGGCCTGACGCTGCACCGCACCCCGAATGGCGGACACGAGGGCCTGCTGGCGCAGATGCGCCTGACCGCAGCGCGCATCGCCGAAGTCTGCGAGGCCGAACGCCCGGACCTGATCCACGCCCATTCGCCGGTGCTCAACGCGCTGCCGGCGCTGTGGGTGCGGCTTCGCAAGCGGCTGCCGGTGGTCTACGAGATGCGGGCCTCGTGGGAGGATGCCGCGGTCGACCACGGCACGACGACCGAGGGCAGCCTGCGCTACCGCGTGTCGCGTGGACTGGAGACCCTGGCACTCAAGGGCGCCGACCAGATCACGACGATCTGCGAAGGCCTGCGCGGCGACATTGCCGCGCGCGGGATCGCCGAGCAGAAGATCACCGTGATCCCGAACGCGGTCGACGTGACCAATTTCCAGTTCGGGATGCCGGCCTCGGCCGAACTGCAAGCCAAGCTCGGACTGCAAGGCAAGACGGTGATCGGCTTTGCCGGTTCGTTCTATGGTTACGAGGGCCTGCATCTCCTGGTCGACGCGCTGGCGCAGCTGCGCCGGACGCGCCCCGACGTGGTGCTGCTGCTTGTCGGCGGCGGACCGCAGGAGGCGGCGCTGAAGGCGCAGGTCCAGGCCGCGGGCCTGGCCGATGCGGTGGTCTTCACGGGACGCGTGCCGCATGCCGAGGTCCAGCGCTACTACGGGCTGATCGACGTGCTGGCCTACCCGCGGCTGCCCATTCGACTGACCGAACTGGTGACGCCGCTCAAGCCGCTGGAGGCCATGGCCCAGGGTCGCATCTTTGTCGCCAGCAACGTCGGCGGCCACCGCGAGCTGATCCGCCACCGCGACACCGGCTACCTGTGCCCGGCCGGCGATGCGACGGCGCTGGCGCAGGGCCTTGTCGATGCGCTGGCCGACCAGGACCGCTGGCCGCAGATGCGCGCCAGTGCACGTCGATTCGTCGAACAGGAGCGCACCTGGACCGCGAGCGTGGCGCGCTATGCCGAGGTCTATCGTCTGGCCTTGTCGCGCCGAGGCCTGGCCGTGCCGGCAGCGCTGGGGGCCTGACGCGCATGTGCGGTATCCACGGCCTGATCCATCTGGACGGCAGCCCGGTCTCGTCGGCGCTGCTGACGGCGATGGGCAGCGTCACTGCACACCGTGGGCCGGACGATGAAGGCCAGCACATCGACGGCCACTGTGGCATCGCGATGCGCCGGCTGTCGATCATCGACCTGGCCGGCGGCCACCAGCCGATCAGCACCGCCGACGGCCAGCTCACCATCGTCTGCAACGGCGAGATCTACAACTTCCGCGAGCTGCGGGCCGAGCTGCAGGCGCTGGGCCATGTCTTCAAGACCGGGTCGGACTCCGAGGTCCTGCTGCATGGCTATGCGGCTTGGGGCGACGGGGTCGTCCCGCGACTGAACGGCATGTTCGACTTCGCACTGTGGGACGCGCGGCGGCGCCGCCTGCTGATCGGCCGCGACCGCATCGGCGTCAAGCCGCTGTACGTGCACCAAGACGGCCGCCGGCTGGCCTTTGCCACCGAGGCCAAGGCGCTGCTGCAACTGCCGGGCCTGCGCGCCGAGCTGAACCGCGAGGCCCTGGGCGACTACCTGCACCTGGGCTACGTTGCCGCGCCGCACAGCCTGTTCAAGGGCATCGCCAAGCTGCCACCGGCGACCTTGCTGGCGGTTGAGGACGGCCAGGTTCGCCAATGGCGCTGGTGGTCGCTGTCGACGCGCATCGACACCGTGACCTGCGAAGCCGAGTGGGTCGAGCGCGTCCGCGACACGCTCGATGAAGCGGTGCGCATGCAGATGGTGAGCGACGTGCCGATCGGTGCCTTTCTGTCGGGTGGCGTCGATTCGAGCGCAGTGGTGGCCAGCATGGCGCGGCACGGCGGAGGGCAGCCGATCCGCACCTACGCGATTGGCTTCGAAGGCGGCCCGGCCGAGCAGCTCTACAACGAGCTGCCCTATGCCCGCCGCGTCGCCCAGCTCTTCGGCACCGAGCACCACGAGATCGTCGTCAAGCCCGACGTCGTCGGCCTGTTGCCCAAGCTGCTCTGGCACATGGACGAGCCGATCGCCGACACCGCGTTCATCACGACCTACCTGGTGTCGCAGTTCGCACGCAAGGACGTCAAGGTGATCCTGTCGGGCGTCGGCGGCGACGAGCTGTTCGGTGGCTACCGGCGCTACCTGGGCGGCCATTACGCGGGCCGCTTCAATGCACTTCCCGGTTGGGCGCGCCGCATGGCCTCGGCCACCGCCGCGCGGCTGCCGGCGGACCGCCACAACAAGCTGCTGAACGCGATGCGGCTGGCCAAGGGCTTCATCGCCAGTGCCGAGATGCAGGCCGACGAGCGTTACCGCAGCTACGTGCAGGTGATGTCGCGCGATGTCGTCGCCAGCCTGCTGCTCGGCGATCGCCCGCCCGCGCACGACCGCCTGGCCGAGGCCTTTGCCCAAGCCGGCCCTGCGGTGCACGAGGGCGGCGACGAGCTCAACCGGCTGCTCGCGGTGGACATGGCGACGCAGCTGCCCGACGACCTGCTGCTGCTGACCGACAAGATGAGCATGGCGGTGTCGCTGGAGTGCCGCGTACCGCTGCTCGACCAGAACCTGCTCGACCTGGCCGCGGCGATGCCGACGGCACTGAAGGTGCAGGGCGGGCAGCTGAAGCACGTGCTGAAGAAGGCGTTGACGCCGACCTTGCCCGACGACATCCTGCACCGCAAGAAGCGCGGGTTCGGCACGCCGATGGGCGCGTGGTTGAAGAAGGAGTTGGCCCCGGTGCTGCGTGGCCTGCTGGCCCCCGAGGCGGTGCGCCGGCGCGGCCTGTTCGACCCCCACGTCGTATCGGCCCTGATGGCCGACCACGAGGCCCAGCGCAGCGACGGCACCGATGCCTTGCTGACGCTGATGAACCTCGAGGTCTGGAGCCGGCTGTACCTGGACGGCCGCTCGGCCAGCGACCTGGCCGACGAGTTGCACGAGATGGCCGCGCCCGGCAGCGCCCGTGGGGTCCAGAGGATGGCGGCATGAACATCCTCTACCTCTGCCACCGCTTTCCGTTCAAGCCCAAGCGTGGCGGCAAGATCCGGCCGTTCAACATGATCCGGCATCTGCACCAGGCCGGGCATCGTGTCACGGTGTGTTCGCTCGCGCGCAGCGAGGCCGAGGCCGAAGAGGGCCGTGGCATCGCCCCGCATTGCACGCACTTCGAGATGGGCCACGTCCGCGAGCCGGTGCAGTTCGCCCGGATGATCGTCCGCCTGCCGCTGACGACACCGAGCTCGATGGGCTACTTCTACAGCGGCGAACTCGCCGCCAAGGTGCAGCGGCTGCTGGCCAAGGATCGCTTCGACCTGATCTTCGTGCACTGCTCGTCGGTCGCCCAGTACGTGGAGCACGTTACCGACACGCCCAAGATCCTGGACTTCGGCGACATGGACTCGCAGAAGTGGCTGGAGTACGCGAACTACAAGCCCTGGCCGCTGTCCTGGGGCTACACGCTTGAAGGCACGAAGATGCTGTGGGCCGAGAAGCGTCTGGCCCGCCGCTTCGACCTGTGCACCGCGACCACGCGCGCCGAGTGGCAGGCGCTGAACGACTACGGTACCGGCGCGGCGACCGACTGGTTCCCCAATGGCGTCGACGCCCAGGTCTTTTCGCCCACCGACGGCGCCTATGACGCCGACACGCTGAGCTTCATCGGCCGCATGGACTACTACCCCAATCAGGAGTGCATGGCGCGCTTCTGCAAGGACGTCTGGCCGCTGCTCAAGGCCCGCCGCCCGGGCCTGAAGCTGAAGATCGTCGGTGCCGATCCGTCGCCGCAGATGCGCGCCCTGGGCGATCTGCCGGGTGTCGTCGTCACCGGCTCGGTGCCCGAGGTCCAGCCCTATGTCCGCGATTCGGCGCTGATGGTGGCGCCGCTGGCCATCGCCCGCGGCACGCAGAATAAGATCCTCGAAGCGATGGCGATGGGCGTGCCGGTGGTCACCTCGACGGCCGCCGCCGGCGGCGTCGATGCCGAGGCCGACCAGCACTTCCTGGTCGCCGATGCCCCCGAGGCGATTGCCGAGGCGGTGCTGCGCATCGTCGACCACCCGGCCGAACGGGCCCGTCTGGCCGCTGCCGGTCGCGAACGCATGCTGAGCCACCACGCCTGGCCAAGCTCAATGCAGCGCCTGGACCGCATCGTCGGCCGCTGCGTGCGCGAGTTCTCCGCCCGCAACAACCGAAGCCTTCCTTCTGGTACTTCCGCATGAACATCAGCATCTTCGGCCTGGGCTACGTCGGCGCGGTGTCGCTGGCCTGCCTGGCCCGCGACGGCCACCACGTGATCGGCGTCGACATCGACCGCACCAAGCTCGACCTCATTGCCGCAGGCAACACCCCGGTGGTCGAAGAAGGCATGGTCGACCTGATGCGCGAGGTCGCCGCCAGCGGCCGCGTCGAGGTCACGACCGATGCCGCCAAGGCGGTGCTCGAATCCGACATCAGCCTGGTCTGCGTCGGCACGCCGTCGGCGGCCAACGGCAGCCAGGACCAGGGTGCGATCCTGCGCCTGGCCGCCGAGATGGGCGCGGCGCTGAAGCGCAAGGCCACGCCGCATGTCGTCGTCATGCGATCCACGCTCGTGCCGGGCACGGTCGAGGACGTGCTGCGGCCGATCATCGAGCAGCACTCGGGCAAGAAGGACGGCGCGGACTTCCACCTGTGCTTCCAGCCCGAATTCCTGCGCGAGGGCAGCTCGATCCGCGACTACGACAAGCCGCCGTTCACCATCGTCGGCGCCAACGCGCCCTACGCCCACGAACGGCTGCGCGAGCTGTTCGGCCACCTGCCGTGCAAGTACCTCGAAACCTCGGTCCGGGCGGCCGAGATGATGAAGTACTGCTGCAACAACTTCCACGCCCTGAAGATCACCTTCGCCAACGAAACCGCGCGCCTGTGCGGTGCGCTGGGCGTCGATCCGTTCGAGGTCATGGACCTGGTCTGCCAGGACACCCAGCTCAACATCAGCCGCGCCTACCTCAAGCCCGGCTTTGCGTTCGGCGGCTCCTGCCTGCCCAAGGACCTGCGCGCCACCGCCTACCTGGCCAAGCAGCGCGACGTGGCGCTGCCGATGCTCGCGAGCATCCTGGTCAGCAACGACGCGCACCTGGACCTGGCCTTCGACAAGGTGATGGCGGCCAGCGCCACCGCCGGCAGCCGCAAGGTCGGCTTTGTCGGCCTGAGCTTCAAGACCGGCACCGACGACCTGCGCGAGAGCCCGCTGGTGACGCTTGCCGAGCGCCTGATCGGCAAGGGCTGCGAGCTGGCCATCTACGACCCCGAGGTCCACCTGGCGCGGCTGCTCGGCGCGAACAAGAACTTCATCGCCCAGCACCTGCCGCACATCGGCCAGATGCTGAAGGCCGAGCTGCACGAGGTCGTCGGCGCGAGCGACGTCATCGTGCTCGGCAGCAGCAGCCGGGTCGTGACCGAGGCGCTGGCGGCGCTGCTGCGCCCGGGGCAGCGGGTGATCGACCTGGTGGGCCTGCCGGCCGGCCAGACCTTGCCCGTGCCGGTGCAAGGGTTGAGCTGGTGACTCCGGAGCCGGCGGTCATCCGCCTGCCGCAGCGACGCCAACGCGGCGGCATCGGCCGACGCGGCCTGGGCGCGCTGCTGCTGGTGGTAGCCGTGGCGCTGGTGGCGCCGCATCTGTTCAGCGGCACCGAGCTGGTTCGCATCCGCCATGCCCTGGCCTTGGGGCCGGACTTCGTGCCCGAACGCGACGACTGGCAACCCCCGGTGGTGCCGAAGGGCTACGAGACCGAGCGTGTGGCTCCCGCGCCTTACTTCGTCGACCTGGTGGCGAAGCTGAATCTGGCCGATCTGCCCGACGACTGGGCGCGCACGCGGGCGATCACGCAGCATCTTCTGGGGTCGGCGCCGGTGCTGGTCGGTGGGCCCGTCCAGGCCGGCCTGGTCGAAACCCACTCGGCCATCGTGAAGCAGGGGCAAGGCTATTGCGGCGACTACGTCCGCGCCTTCATGGCCATTGCCGGGGCGGCCGGCATGCAGGTGCGGCCGTGGGCGTTTTCGTTCGACGGCTTTGGCGGGCACGGCCACATCTGGGTCGAGGTCTGGAACGCGGCCCAGTCGCGCTGGCAACTCGCCGACGTGTTCGACAACTACTGGTTCTCGCGCGCGGACGATCCGCAGCTTCCGTTGTCGGCCCTGGCCCTGCGCGACGCGATGCGCAGCGGCGCTGCCTTGCAGCTGAACCTGCTCCATGAAGGCAGCCGGCCCGGCTACATCGAGCCGGACAAGGCCTGGCACTACTTGCGCCAGGGCCTGGCCGAGTGGTATCTGCCCTGGGGACGCAACCCGTTCACGTTCGACGCCGCGCCGGTGGTGCGCCTGTTCGCCGGCACCTCGCGCATCCTCGAGGGCGTGGGCGCCATCGCCTCGGGCGTGCAGCCCGGTATCCGCATCCTGGCCGAGCCCGGCAACGTGGCGCAGCGCGAGGCCATGGCGCGACTGAAGCTGCGCCTGCATGCCGCGATGCTGCTCGGCGTGCTGGGCCTGCTGCTGCTGGTCTGGCCACGGCGCTCGGGTGCCGCGATGGCGGTCTCCTCGGCCCCGCTGGCGGCCGACGCCTGGCCGCGGGTCTGCGTCGTCGGCCCGTTGCCACCGCCGTCCGGTGGCATGGCCAACCAGTGCGAGCAGCTGGTGCGTCTGTTGCAAGGCGAAGGCGCACGGGTCGAGCTGGTGCGCACGAATGCGCCGTATCGGCCGGCCTGGGCCGGGCGCGTCCCGATGCTGCGGGCAGCGTTCCGGCTGCTGCCCTACCTGCTGGCGCTGTGGCGCGCTTGCGGGCGGGCGCAGGTGATGCACGTGTTCGCCAACTCGGGCTGGGCCTGGCATCTCTGTGCAGCGCCTGCGTTGCGCATCGCCGCCTGGCGTGGCGTGCCGACGATCGTCAACTACCGGGGCGGGCAGGCCGATGACTTCTTCAACGCCGCACCGTCGCACGTCAAGCGCCATCTCGCCGCAGCGGCGCTGCGGGTGACGCCATCGGTCTTCCTGCAGCGGGTGTTTGCCCGCCACGGGCTGAGCGCCGAGATCATCCCGAACATCATCGACCTGCAGCGCTTCGCCTTCGCGCCGCCGCTGGCCGCGACAAGCGCCGGGCCGCATGTCGTCGTGACGCGAAACCTCGAGGCGATCTACGACATCCCGACCGCATTGCGTGCGTTTGCCTTGCTGCGCGCCACCCACCCGAATGCCCGGCTCACGGTGGCCGGAAGCGGCCCTGAGCTGTCGGCGCTTCAGGACCTGGCCGCGTCGCTGGGCATCGCCAACGCGGTGCGCTTCAGTGGCCGGATCGAGAACGCCGACATCGGCGCGCTGTACGCCAGTGCCGACCTGATGCTGAACCCGAGCACTGCAGACAACATGCCGATCTCCATCCTCGAGGCGCTGGCCAGCGGCGTGCCGGTGGTCAGCACCCGCGCCGGTGGCATCCCGGACATGGTCGAACATGGCCGCAGCGCGCTGCTCGTGCCGGTGGGTGACGTGCAGGCGATGGCCGAGCAGGCCCTGCGCCTGCTCGCCGATCCGGCACTGGCCGAGACCCTGCGTCGCCACGGCAGGGCCGAGGCCGCACGTTTTGCCTGGCCGCAGGTGCGCCAGCAGTGGCTCAGCGCCTACCGCCGCGCTGGTGTGGCGCTGGCGGCCGATGGCGAGTCCATTCGTCAGCACTGATGGCGAAGCCGATTCTTCCGATACTCGCAACATGACTTCTGCCCTCGCTCAACGTCTGCTGGACCGCTACTACGGCCACCTGCCTCATCCTTACCGGCTCTTCGAGCAGCAGGCGGACCGTCTGATCGCCGCAGGCGGTGTGCATACCCTGCTCGATGCCGGCTGCGGCCGCACCGTGCCGGTGCTGCGCAAGTACCTGGGCCGGGTCCCGCAGCTGATCGGGGTCGAACTCGTCGCGTTTACCGACGTGCCCCCGGGCATCGAGACCCACAACGCCGACCTCGCCCATCTGCCTTTGCCCGACGCCTGCGTCGACCTGATCATCTCGCGCAGCGTGTTCGAACACCTTCAGGATCCGGACTCGGTCTACCGCGAGTTCGCGCGTGTCCTCCGTCCGGGCGGCCGGGTGGTCTTCCTGACGGCCAATCTCTGGGACTACGGCACCCTGGTGGCGCGGCTCGTGCCCAACCGCTTCCATGCCAAGGTCGTCAAGGCCGTCGAAGGCCGCGCCGAAGAAGACACCTTCCCGACGGCCTACCTGACCAACACGCGATCCGACGTGCAACGCCTGGCGCATTCCGCGGGCCTGAAGATCGACGGCTTCGAGTACTTGAGCCAGTACCCGAACTACCTGCTGTTCAGTGGCGTTCTCTTTGCGATCGGCACCGCGTTCGAAAAGCTGATCAGCCGCTTCGACGCCTTGCGCGGCTTGCGCGGCTGGATCCTCGTGACCTTGCGAAAACCGGGGCACTGAGCCGATGCGCGACCTCTACACGCATCTGGCCAGTGGCGTGTTGTTCCCGCTGCACGAGCGGCTCAAGGGTCACGCCAGCGTTGCCGAGCGGCGCCGGCTGGAAGCCTCCCAGTGGCTGGAGCCCGAGCAGATCCGCGTGCTGCAGGTTCAGCGCCTGCGGGACTTCCTGGTCGACATCGGCAGACGCGTCCCGTACTGGCGCGACTTGTTCCGTGCGCAGCGGTTCGAGCCGGCATCGCTGCGCTCGGTGGCCGACCTGGCAGCGCTGCCGCTGCTGACCAAGGCGACCATCCGGCAGAACGCCGACGCGATGAAGGCCGAGGGCCATGGTCCGCTGTCGCGCTACAACACCGGCGGCTCGTCGGGTGAGCCGCTGGTGTTCTTCATCGGCAAGGCGCGCAAGAGCCACGACGTGGCGGCCAAGTGGCGCGCGACGCGCTGGTGGGGCGTGGACATTGGCGACCGCGAAGCGGTGATCTGGGGCTCGCCCATCGAGCACGGCGCGCAGGACCGAGTCCGGGCCCTGCGCGACGGCCTGCTGCGCAGCACGCTGCTGCCGGCTTTCGAGATGTCGCCGCAGCGGCTGAACGGGTTTGTCGCGGCGCTGCGCCGCAAACGGCCGGCGATGGTGTTCGGTTACCCGTCAGCGATCGACCACATCGCGCGCCATGCCGAGAGCCACGGCCAGCGACTCGACGACCTCGGCATCCGCGTCGCCTTCGTCACCAGCGAACGTCTGTACGACGAGCAGCGTTCGCGCATCCAGCGCATCCTCGGTTGCCCGGTCGCCAACGGCTACGGGGGACGCGACGCCGGCTTCATTGCCCACGAGTGCCCTTCCGGCAGCCTGCACCTCAGCGCCGAGGACATCGTCGTCGAGACGGTCGACCCCGAAGGCCGGCCGGTGGCCGCGGGGCAGGCCGGGGAGATCGTGGTCACGCACCTCGCGACGGCGGAGTTCCCGTTCGTGCGCTATCGCACCGGCGATGTCGGCGTGCTCGATGCCGACACCCGCTGCGCCTGCGGCCGCGGGCTGCCGATCCTTCGCGAGCTGCAGGGGCGCACGACCGACTTCGTCGTCGCCGCCAACGGCACCGTGATGCATGGCCTGGCGCTGATCTACGTGATCCGCGAGCTGCCGCGCATCCAGAGCTTCAAGGTCGTGCAGTGGAGCCGGCAGCGCACCGAGGTCAGCATCGTCCCCGAGCCGGGTTTCGATCCGGCGCTGCTGGCGCAGATCGCGGCCGGGGTCCGCCGCCGGCTTGGCGAAGCGGTGCAGGTCGACGTGTCGCTGGTCGAGGCCATCGCGCCCGAGAAGTCCGGCAAGCACCGCTACATCGTCAGCCACGCGCTGACCGAGCCGGAAACGTCAGCCACTGCGGGTGTCGGCCATGCGTGACATCGCCCTCGTGGCCTTGTTCGCGGTGCTGCTGCCCGTGGCGTTCAAGCATCCGGTGATCGGGGCCTACCTGTACACCTGGGTCTCGCTGATGAACCCGCACAAGCTGGCCTATGGCTTCGCGCACAGCCTGCCGTTCGCCCAGATCTCAGCGCTGGTGGTCCTAGGCATGTTCATGATGACGCGAAAGCGCCAGAACATACCGTGGTCGAGTCCCATCGTTGTCCTGCTGTTGGCCCTGCTGACCTGGATGACCGTGACCTCGTTCTTCGCGATAGCGCCCGCCGACGCGGTGCGGGATCGCTGGTTCTTCGTGATGAAGATTCAGTTGATGCTGTTTGTCACCTGGGCGCTGGTCGTAGACGGCAAACAGCTCCGCGTGCTGGTCTGGGTGGTGACGCTCTCTGTCGCCTTCTTCGGCATCAAGGGCGGGGTCTGGACGGTGTTGACCGGTGGCGGCGGTCGCGTTTGGGGGCCTCCCGGGGGCATGCTCCAGGGCAACAACGAGCTGGCGGTCGGGCTAGTGATGCTGATGCCGATGATGTACTTCCTGCGAGCGACCGAGTCGCGTGCCTGGGTCCGGCATGTGCTGCTGTTCTCCATGATTTCCTGCGCGTTCTCCATTCTCGGCAGCCAGTCACGTGGCGCCTTGCTGGCCCTGGTCTCGATGGCCATGTTCCTGGGACTCAAGGGCAAGTACCCGGTCCGCACCAGCCTGGGCATCGTGGCGCTGTTGATGGTGGCCCTGGCCTTCATGCCCGACACCTGGTCGGACCGCATGGACACGATCAAGACCTACCAGCAGGACGGTTCCGCTATGTCTCGCATCTGGACCTGGCAGACGCTCTTCAATGCCGCCGTCGACAGGCCATTCGTCGGCGCCGGCTTTGTAGCTGACAACCCCGCGGTCTTCTCGCGATACGCCCCACAGGGCGGGCAGTGGGAGGTCTTCGCCGGCGCGGTATATGTGGCGCATAGCATCTGGTTCCAGGTGATGGGCGAACACGGTTTCGTCGGCTTCGGGCTGTTCGTCGGCATTGGCGTCGCCACCTGGCTGAGCGCTGGTGGTGTCGCCCGGCGAGCCAAGGCGCTGGCCGAGAAGCCTGGCGAGGGGGCCGATCTCGCGCTCTGGCTGCCGGTGCTGATGCGCATGGTTCAGGTCAGCCTGATCGGATACGCCATCGGCGGCAGCTTCCTGAGCATCGCGTATCTCGACCTGCCGTACTACATCTGCGGGTTCGTTGTCATCGGGTACGCCATCGTGCGGCGTGTCGAGGCCGGATTGCCGGTGCCGGGGACGCCGCCGAACTTCGCTGCACCGGCGGTACCCGCGGCCGCAGCTCGCGATCCGTCGGTGGCGGCGGCCGGGCTGAAGCCCCGTGTCCTGCCGCAGGCCGGCAAGGTGCCGCGATGAGTGCGCCCGACTCGCTGGCCTGGCGCGCGGCGGCTGGCGTCGCCGACCTTTGGGCACCGAATCGCCTGGCGATCCTGATCTTCCACCGTGTGCTTCCGGAGCCTGACCCGCTGTTCCCCGGCGAGATGCATGCCGCACGCTTCGACGCCCTGATGGCGCGCGTGGCACGCGGCTTCAACGTGCTGACGCTGGCCCAGGCGCTGGAGCGACGCGAGCGGCAGCAGTTGCCATCGCGTGCGCTGGCGATCACGTTCGACGACGGCTATGCCGACAACGCGGACATCGCCCTGCCGATCCTGCAACGCCATGGCCTGAAGGCAAGCTTCTTCGTCGCCAGCGGCTTCCTCGACGGTGGCCGGATGTGGAACGACAGTGCGATCGAGACCATCCGTGGCTGTCGCGCAATCGAGCTGGATGCCTCGGCCCTGGGCCTGGGGCGGCTGCCGCTGGGCGATGCCGCGCAGCGTCGACGGGCGATCGACGCGGTGCTGCCGCGGCTGAAGTACAGCCCGCTGGCCGAACGCGAGCAAGGCCTTGTCGCATTGGCCAAGGCGGCAGGTCATCCGGCTTTGCCCGACGACCTGATGATGAGCACGCAGAAGCTGCGTCGCCTGCACCAGGCGGGCATGGAGATCGGCGGCCACACCTGCGACCACCCGATCCTGCGTGTGCTGCCCGAGGCCGAGGCACGCGAGCAGATCGTGCGCGGCCGGGAGCGTCTGCAGGACCTGCTTCAGGCGCCGGTGACCAGCTTCGCGTACCCCAATGGACGTCCCGGACACGACTACGACCACCGCCATGTGGCGATGGTTCGCGAGGCCGGCTTCGCGGGAGCCGTGAGCACCGCCCAGGGTGTGGATGACGGCAGCAGTGATCGCTTCCAGCTCCCGCGCTTCACGCCCTGGGACACCGGCCTGGCGCGTTGGATGGCGCGCCTGATGCTGCAACGTGTTCGCCCAGCTCCGACCGAGGTGGCGGCAGCCACGGTGGCCGCATGACTGCGGGCCTCTTCGCGACGGTGCTCGAGCCCTGGAGTCGGCGCCGGGCCTGGGGCCTGCTGGTGGCGGTGGTGCTGCTGGGCATGGTGCTGCGGGCCATGGCCGTCGTGGCGCTGGGCTCGCCACTGGAAAGCGACGAGCTGGCGTACCACAGCATGGCGACCAGCCTGCTGGGTGGCCAAGGCGTCGTCGACTTCATGGGCAACCGGGCGATGTACAACGTCGGTTACCCGTTGTTCGTCATCGTCCCGCTGTTTGCCGTCGTGGGCGACAGCGTGGTCGCTTTGCAGGCCCTGCAGGTCGCGCTGGGGGGGCTGACCGTGGTGCTGGTCTATGCGCTGGTTCGCGCGGTCGACGCGGGACGCGGGGCGGCGGTGCTGGCCGCTGCCGCCTGGGCGTTCTACGTGCCGGCCATGACGATGGCCGAGTCGGTGCTGAAGGAGAACCTCCAGGTGCCGTTGATGGTCGGGCTTCTGATCGCGCTGTTGCGGCTGGCCCGCGCATCGGGCTGGTGGCCAGCGGTTGCGGTCGGATTCGCTTTCGGCCTGCTGGCACTGGTCGGCAACTCGGCACTGAGCCTCGCGCTGGCGGTTCCGGTCGCGCTGTGGTTGGCGTGGAACCGGCAGCACGAGGTCTCGACCTCGGCTGTTGCGCCGACACATGCTGCGTTCGGCCACGCGGTGCTGATCGCCGTCGTTGCCGCGGCCATCGCCGCGCCCTGGATGTGGCGCAACGCGCAGCAGATCGGCGCCCCGGTGCTCAACACCAACGGGGGCTTCAACCTGTACCTGGGCAACAACCCGGCGGCCACCGGCCGCTTCGTGTCGATAGCTGATACCCCGGTGGCGCCGCGCTGGGAGGCACTGCGCCGCGAGGGCGAGGTGCTGGCGTCCGAAACGCTGCGCCAGGAGGCACTGGCCTGGGTGCGCGCCAACCCGGGTCGCTTTTTCGAACTGGTGGTGCAGAAGGCGGTCTGGTTCTGGAGCCCGCCGGAATCCAAACACGGCGTCGGACGGGTCGAGGCGCTCGTCCGGTGGGTCTGGTCGGCACAGTTCGTGGTGCTCGCGGCTCTGGCTGCCGTCGGAACGCTGCTGCTCTGGCGACACCTGCCGCGCGGCATATGGGTGCTCTGGGCCGGCGTGCTCGGCTACTGGGTCGCGCACCTACCGTTCTACGTCTTGACCCGCTACCGCGAGCCGGTGATGCCGCTGGTCGCCGCAATCGCGGCCATCGTGCTGGTTTCAGCAGCGGCCGCATGGCGCCGCCGCGCAGCGCCCGCCGCGGCCCGTCGCGGACTTAGCTCCTCGCCGTGAGCACGATGCCGGCGACGATCAGCGCCACGCCGGCGATGCGTTGCGCATTGACGCTTTCGCCGAGCAGCCAGCCGATGCCGACCGCCAGAGCAAATCCGATGCCGACCAACGGGTAAGCCTTGCTGACGTCCCAGCGCGACAGCACCGCCAGCCACACCACCGCACCGAGCCCGTACAGGGCAAAGCCGATGGCGATGCCCGGCACCGTGAACAGCTGAAGCATCGCGTGCGGCCTGGGCAGCGCCGCAAGCGCCGTCTGCGCACGCTCCGTGGCCATGCCAGCCTTCAGCGCGAACTGCGCCGCCACCGACATGCCAATGCTCAGCAAGGCCAGCAGCAGGATCTTCATTTCAGCCACCAGGCGGCAACCGTGACCGCGACCATGCCCAGGATGGTGAGCCGGCTGCCCCGGTCGCGCAGCGCGAAGACGATGGGGTCGTCATGCATGACCCCGCGCGCGGTCTTGATCCACAGCCGGCTGAGCCAGTACATCAGGCCGATCGCGACCAGCCACAGCAGCCTGGCATCGGCGTAGCGGCCAATGGTGTCGGGTGCCCCGATGAACAGGCCGAACACGACAACCGACGACAGGCCCGCGCCGATCCCCAGCGGCCACAACACGACGAGATCGCCGACCTCGTAGTTGCGGCCGCGGGTCCCGGTCTTGCCCTCTTGCTGCAGGGCCACGAGCTCGGCGCAGCGCTTGATCAGCGCCAGCGACGCGAAGAGGAAGACCGAAAACGCCAGCAGCCAGGTGCTGATCGTGACCTCGATCGCGATCGCCCCGGCGAGCACGCGCCATGTGTACAGCACGGCCAGCGTGATCACGTCCAGCACGACGTAGCGCTTGAGCGACCAGCTGTAGGCCGTCGTCACGACCACGTAGCCGACGACCATCGCCAGAAAGGGCAGCGACAGCATCGCGGCGATGCCCAGTCCGATGCCCATCAGCACCGCGGCCACGGCCACGCCGTGGTGTGGCATCAGGGCGCCGCTGGCGAACGGGCGGTTCTTCTTGCTGCGGTGGGCGCGGTCGCTCTCCAGGTCCCACAGGTCGTTGCCGATGTAGGTGGCGCTGGCGGCGAGCGAAAACGCGATGAAGGCAGCCAGTGCCTCGAGCACCGGCACGAGGCTGGTGAAGGCGAAGGCGGTCAGAAGCGGCAGGAAGACGAGCACGTTCTTGACCCACTGGTGAACGCGCATCGCCTTGGTCCACAGACGCAGGGTTCCGCCACTGTCAGGACCAAACTTCGCCAGCGTCGGTGTACTAGTGCTGGTCCGCACGCGTCCCTGCAGTGCCGCAGTCGTGCCCACCAGCACCGCGCCGGCCGAGCCTTCCCAGACCGCCAGATCGGCTTCGCTGTCGCCGCAGTAGACGAAACGCTGGCCGAATCGCTCGCGCAGCGCGGCCAGCTTGCGCGGGCCCTTGAGGTTCAGGTCACGGTCGCTGGCCAGGACCTCGTCGAACACCCCCAGATGCGACGCGACCCGCTCGGCGATGCGCCGATCCGCGGCGGTCGCCAGGACGATGCGACGGCCCCGCGCGCGCTCGGCACGCAGGAAGGCGATGAAGTCCTCCCGCCATGGCAGGTTGGCCGGGTCGAGTGCCGCCCGGTCGCTGATGTAGGCCTTGAGATTCGAGCGTCCGCCCAGCAGTGCGGGCAGCAGGCCTGCCGCCGCCAAGGGCCGTTGCTTGATTAGCAGCAGGGTCGACTCGATCAGCGTGTCGGTCGGGGTCAAGGTGCCGTCAAGGTCCACCACGAGCACGCAGTCGGCCACCTCGGCGGACAACAGCGTGGTACCGGCAGCGGCGACCGACTCGGACAGATCGCTCACACCAGGACCTCGGCCGCCGCCGGGTGGCCGAGGAAGGCGGACGGGCTTGCACTCGGCCCGTAGGCGCCGCTCTGGAACACGACCGCGAGGTCGCCGACATCGGCCACCGGCAGTTCCATCCGGTCGGCCAGCAGGTCCAGCGGCGTGCACAGTGGTCCGACCAGCGAGGCGCTCTCGCGCGCGGCGCCGGCATCGGGCTTGCTGATCGCGACGGGGTAGTTCTTGCGCACGACCTGACCGAAGTTGCCCGACGCCGCCAGCTGGTGGTGCAGCCCGCCGTCGCCGATCAGGAACACCTGTCCGCGCGACACCTTGCGGTCGACGATTCGGGTGACGTAGACGCCGGCCTCGCCGACGAGAAAACGCCCGAGTTCGATGACCAGGCTGGCCGCCGGCATCTCGGCCCGTGCGCGCTCGGCGATGGCGTGCAGGTTGGCCGAGATCGGCGCCAGGTCCAGCCGCTGTTCGCCCGGAAAGTACGGGATGCCGAAGCCGCCGCCCAGGTTGAGGAACTTCACCGGCCCGGGGGCCGATTCGGCCAGCTGCAGCGCCAGCGCGTAGCTCTTCTGCTGCGCCTCGCAGATCGAGTCGGCGCGCAGGTTCTGCGAGCCGGCGAAGAGGTGAAAGCCCTCGAACGCCAGTCCCAGCGACTCGACCTGCGCCAGCAGACCCGGCACGACATCGACATCGACGCCGAACTGCTTGGCCCCGCCGCCCATCTTCATGCCCGAGCCCTTTAGCTCGAAGTCCGGATTGACGCGCACGGCCACGCGCGCCGGCAGCCCGAGCGCCTGCGAGGCCTCGGCGAGGACCGGCAGCTCGCGCAGCGACTCGACGTTGACCAGGACGCCGGCGGCCACCGCCTGGCGGAGTTCGGCGTCGCGCTTGCCCGGTCCGGCAAAACTGACCTCGGCCGGGTCGGCGCCTGCGTCGAGCGCGACCTTCAGCTCACCGGCCGAAGCGACGTCGATGCCGTCCACCAGACCGACCATGGTCTGCACCAGTGCCGGCATCGGGTTGGCCTTCATCGCATAGTGCAGCTTCACGCCGGCCGGAAAGGCCGCCTTCAGCTCACCCGCTCGGCGCCTCAGCAGCGACCGGTCGTAGGCAAAAAAAGGCGTGCTGCCGACACGTGCGACCAGCACCGACAGGCGCTGGCCGCCCACGAGCAACTCGCCGTCCAGGACCGCGAACTGGTCCATCGCGACATGCTGGGGTTTCGGGTTCGGGTTCGGGTTCGAGACGGTCATGCGGATGGCTTCAGCTGCGGGCCTGCAGGCGCTCGACAAAGGCGGTCGCGAGCAGCTTGCGGTCGATCTTGCCGTTGGGATTGCGCGGCAACGGCCCGGCCTTGGCCTCGACGCCATGCGGCACCATGTAGGCGGGCATGCGCTGGCGGCACTCGGCCAGCAGGCCGGGCACGTCGAGCGCCGCGCTGCCGTCTGGCGCGGTGGCGATGACCTGGATCGCCTGGCCCAGCGAGGCGTGGTCGATGCCGAAGGCGACACACTCGCCCACGAGCCGGGTGGAGTACAGCGCCTCCTCGACTTCGGTCGGGCTGACGCGATAGCCCGAGGTCTTCATCATCTCGTCGCGTCGGCCGACAAAGTACAAAAAGCCCTCGGCATCCCGGCGCACCGTGTCGCCCGAGAAGACCACGACCTCCGGGATCTGCAAGGCCGGGTCGCGGCCGCCGACTGCGGCCGGTAGCGGCTTGTAGCGCTCGGCGGTCTTTTCGGCATCGCCCCAGTAGCCCTGGCCGACCAAGGCACCGCGGTGCACCAGTTCGCCGGGCTCGTCGGCCGCGCACTCGGTGCCGTCCTCGCGCAGCACCAGGATCTCGGCGTTGGGGATGGCCTTGCCGATGCTGTCCGGGCGACGGTCGACCTCTTCCGGCGGCAGATAGGTGCTGCGGAAGGCCTCGGTCAGGCCGTACATCAGGAACGGTTGCGCCTTCGGGGCGCGTTCGCGCAGCGCCATCAGCGTCTCGCGTGGCATGCGGCCGCCGGTGTTCGCGAAGTAGCGCAGCGGCTCGACCATGGCCGCCGGCCAGTCCAGCGCGGCGAGCTGGATGTACAGCGGCGGCACGGCCGTGAGGCCGGTCACCCGCTCCAGTTCCATCGCCTTGAGCACATCGCGTGGCAGCAGATAGTTCAGCAGCACCACCCGCGCACCGGCGTGAAAAGCGGTGGTGAGCTGGCTGAAGCCGGCGTCGAACGACAAGGGCAGCGCAGCCAGCAGCGTGTCGCCCTCGTGGTTGCCGAGGTAGCTGGAGACACTCTTGGCACCCGCGACCATGTTGCGGTGGCTGAGCACCACGCCCTTGGGCCGACCGGTGGAACCGGAAGTGTAGAGGATGGACAGCAGGTCGGTGTCGATGACGCGGTGGCCGGCCCGCGCTGGCGCGTCGAGCAAGGCGGACCAGGGCGTCACGGGCAGTCGAAGGTCGACTGCGGGCAGAGCGGCCCCTTCGGTGACGATGATGTGACGCAGCGCCGGGCACTCGGCCAGCGTGGCGGCCAGCAGCGGCAGCCGTTCCGGCGAGGTGACCAGCACGCGCACGTCGCAGTCGCGCAGCACGTAGCCCACCTGCTCGGGCTTGAGCAGCGGATTCAGCGGGACGAAGACCGTCCCGGCGGCAGCGCTGCCGAAGCAGCTGACCACCATCTCGACGCGCTTTTCGAGGTAGACCGCGATTCGCTCGCCGCGCGCCAGACCCAGGCCGACAAATCCGGCTGCGGCAGCCCGGACCCGAGCGTCAAGGCCCGCGTAATCCAAGTGGGTCCGGCCATGGGTGAGGGCCACGGCAGCAGGTGCGCGCTCGGCAGCGCGATGCACGAGCTCGTGCAACAGATGAGCATCTCGCAAAGCCATCGGGAAAGTATTGCATGGGGGTCTTGCGACAACCCGAGCGCCCCATTGCGCAAGCCACGCGCTTGCGTGACGTTGTTGTGCCGCGCAGCCGGGAAGTGGCGGCCGCAGCCCCTTCGCCGCCTTGGGCGGCTCCTAGAATTTGCGGTTTGCCCTCAACGGCCGGCGCAGTGCGGCCTCCCTCCCCATGGACATCGACAAGGAAGTGCTGCTCGTTCTCGACGAGGTGCTGAGCCTGAACGGCCGGGCCCTCGGGTTCGGACCGACCACGCATCTGCTGGGCGCCGTCCCCGAGCTGGACTCGATGGCAGTGGTCTCGCTGATCGGTGCGCTCGAGGAGCGTCTGGGAATCGTGGTCGACGATGGCGACATCGACGGCAGCACCTTCGAGACTGTCGGCAGCCTGACCGCCTTCGTCCGCGAGCGACTGGGCTGAGGTCCGGTCCCCTCGATGGCCGCCTCCGTGTCCGCCCACTTGAGCGCCTCTGCTGCCGCCCGGATCGAACCGTTTTTCGCCGATTGGTCGACCCACGACCGGCCTGGCAGGGGCCACCGCTTCTGCCTGTGGCACGAGCCCGCGGTGTCGCACCCTCGCGGCTGCGTGGTGCAGGTCCATGCCCTGGCCGAGGAGATGAACAAGTGCCGTCGCATGACGGCCCTGCAGGCCAGGGCCCTCGCCGCCCATGGCTACGCCGTTCTCCAGTTCGACCTGTTCGGCTGCGGCGACAGCGACGGCGACTTCGGCGCGGCGACCTGGACGCAATGGATCCACGACGTGCAGGTGGCCATCGAAAGGGCCGCAGAGCTGTCGTCCCGGACCTGGCCGCAGCACCCTCTGCCGCGGCCGGTGTTGTGGGCGCAGCGGGCCGGCGCTCTGCTGGCCAGTGCCGCGGCGGCCGATGCGGGCAGGCCCTGCGACTTCCTGTTCTGGCAGCCCTCGACCAGCGGCAAGCTGGTCCTGCAGCAGTTGCTGCGGCTCAAGCTCGCGGCCGGGCTCGACGGCGCCCAGGCCAAGGCCTTGGGCGAAGCGTTGCGCGCCGGCATCGCGGCAGGCCAGACGACCGAGATCGCCGGCTATCGCATTTCCGCAGACCTCGCCTGCGGCCTTGAGGCGGCGGTTCTTGCGCCCGCACCGACCGCTGCCGAAGGTGCTGCGCTGCACTGGCTCGAGACCAGCTCGCGGGATCTGCCGACCTTGCTGCCGGCATCGCTGCCGAGTCTCGAACGCTGGCGGGCGGCTGGCTACTCGGTGCGTGCCGAGGCCGTGTCGGGGCCGCCGTTCTGGTCCACCGTCGAGATCGCCGAAGCGCCTGAGCTCGTGTCGGCCAGCCTTGCGTTGCTGGAGGGCCGGCCCTTGCCATCGGCACTTGCCGAGGCGGCCGCAGCGGCCGGGAACGCCGCATGAACCTGGCCGACGCCCCGCAGCGGCCCGGGTCGCACCAGGAGGGCACTGGCGCATGGCCGATCACCGAGGTCGCCCGGCTGATGCCCTGCGCCGGGGACTCGTTGGTCGGCGTGCTTGCCCAGGTGGCGAACGTCGCCGACGTCGCACAGGCGGCCGCACCGCGCCGCACGGGCGTCGTGCTGGTGGTGGGCGGGCCGCAGGTTCGCACCGGGTCGCACCGGCAGTTCACGCAGATGGCGCGCGCGCTGGCCGCGGCGGGCTGGCCGAGCCTTCGATTCGATGTCCGCGGGATGGGCGACAGCACCGGCGCGGCACGTGGCTTCGAGACGCTCGATGACGATCTGCATGCCGCCGTGCTGGACCTGCGGCAGGCGCGTCCCGAACTCGATCGCATCGTATTGTTCGGCCTCTGCGACGCCGCTTCCGCGGCCCTGCTCTGGCTTCAGCGTCAGCCCGAGACCACCCGCGCGCTGGGTGTCCGGGCGCTGGTGCTGCTGAACCCCTGGGTGCGGTCGGCGCAGACACAGGCGGCGGCTCAGGTTCGCCACTACTACGTCGATCGCCTTCGCGACCCGGCGTTCTGGAAGAAGCTGCTCGCGGGCGGCGTGGCGCTGGGGGCTGTTGCCGGCCTGTGGCGAAGTGTGCGCACGATCCTCGGCACCGGGTCGCGCTCAGCCGTGGCCGATGCGCCTTCGGGCTATGTCGAGCGAATGGCCGCCGCGTGGCAGTCGTTCGACGCCCCGCTGCTGCTCGTGCTCAGTGGCCAGGACTACACCGCTCGCGAGTTCGAGGAAGCCGTGCGCAGCCAGTCGGCCTGGGCGGGGGCGCTGCTGCGCAAGAACGTGACGGTCTGCCAGGCGCCGGCAGCCGACCACACCTTCTCCGACCTGGCCGAGGCCGCTGCGCTGGAGCAAACCGTGCTGGCCTGGCTCCAGCGTCATTGCAACTGACCATGCCGTTGGCCGTTGCCGATCCCACCCTTGCACAGCGCGGCGCCGACCGCTCGCCGGTGGCACAGCCGCGTGGTCCGGTGCTCGGTCTCGCAAGCCTGGTCGGACCGCGTCGGCCCGTTGGCCTGCCCTGGTTGTTTGACCACCCGCGACGGATGTTCACGACCAGCGGGCGCGCCGCGATCCATGCGGCGCTGCGAGCCTTGGCCCTTCCTGCGGGCAGTGTCGTGTCGCTGCCCCGCTACCACTGCCCGACCCTGGTCGCGCCCGCTGCGGCGCTTGGTCTGGACCTGCAGTTCCATCCCCTCGATGCCCTGGGCCGACCTGAGCTTGACGCTCTGGAACAGGCTCGCGAGGCCGCACAGGGGCACCTGCGGGTGCTGCTGGCTGCGCATTGGTTCGGTCGCGTGCGCTCGCTTGCCCGCGAGCGTGAATGGTGCGATCGCCATGGCATCGTCCTGATTGAGGACTGTGCTCATGCCCTCTTCGGCGAGGCGGGCGAGCGACCAGTCGGCTGCTGGGGCGATTACGCCACCGCAAGCCTGACCAAGTTCATGCCAGTGGCTGAAGGCGGGTTGCTGCTCGCCGCGCCTGGGCGCGTGCTGCCGACGCTGGCCCGCCCGGGCTTGCGTGCGCAGGCCAAGGCGCTGGTGGACGTGCTGGATCGGTCGCTCGAAGCGGGGAGGCTGCGTGGCCTGGCTTGGCTGCGACCCGGACGCCGCCCTCGGCCCGTTCTTGCGGATCAGGTCGAGCAGACCTATCCGCCGCTGCAGGCCATCGCCAGCGGCGCTGCGCCATCGCCGCATGTCGCAGCCGCGCAGATGACCGCGGACTGCGATCTGGCGCGGGTTGGTGACGCCTTGCCCCTGGCAAGCCAGGTCCTGGCCCTGTCGTTGCCGATGGCGCGCAGCGTGGCCCGTCGCCGCGCGGTGTTTGATCGACTGGCGTTTGGCCTGGACGGCATCGAGGGCACGCGCGTGCTCGTGATGCCGCCCGGCGAAGCGCCCGCGCCTTACGTGCTGGCCTGGGCGTTTGACGATGCCACGGCCGCCGACGCGGTCTACGCCGTCTCCCGCGCCGAAGGCCTGGCGGTCTTCCGCTGGGACCGGGTCTGGCCGGGCACTCCCGCGGTCGGTGGCGACACCGGTACCACATGGCAACGATGCGTGCTGCAGGTGCTCTGCCACCAGGACCTGGCCGATGCCCAGGTCGAGCACAGCGTCCAGGTGCTGGGCCGTGCCGCTCGCAGCGCGCTTGCCGCCCCATCCAGCACGACCCCTTGACCCCTGCCCGCACACCCCGATGAACTCCGCTTCCCTGGTGACGGCAAACGGTCCGTTGCACGCGGCAACGGTGCGCTGCACCAGCCGCGCGTCCGAGCTTCCAGCCACGGCCGTGGCATTGCTCGACACCGCAAAGACCACCAGCCTGCAACTCGGCAACGACTGGCTGGCACTGCTCGCCGAGACCGTCTTCCCGCAGGACGACGTGCGCTGGTACTGCCTGCATGCCGGTGCGGCGCCCGACTCCGCCTGCCTGGCTGTGCTGCCCGTTCGCGTGCGGCCGGCGGCCCTGGGCCACGATGCCGAAGCCCTGGCCAACTACTACACCGCGGTGTATTCGCCGGTCTGGGCTGCAGACCTGGGCACCGATGGGGCAGCCCAGGCCCTGGCGCTCATGCTGCGACAGTTGATTCGCGACACCCGCGGCCTGGCCCGCATGACCTTTGCGCCGATGGATCCGACCGCGCCCGCGTATGTCGCGTTGCAGATGGCGCTGACTCGAGCCGGTCTTCGGACGTTCACGTACTTCTGTTTCGGCAACTGGGTCTTGAAGGGTGTCGCCGACTACGCGGCGTTCCTGGCCAGCCGCGACGGGCGCGGGCGGAACCAGATCGTCAGGGTCCAGAAGCGCTTTGCAGAGGCCGGTGGCACGACGCAGATCTTCAAGCTCGCCGACGAGGCCGAACCCGCGCTGGCGGCCTACGAGGCGGTTTACGCACGCAGCTGGAAGCAGGCCGAGCCGTATCCCGGGTTCATCGCGGCGCTGGTGCGCTCCAGTGCGGCGCGTGGCGAGCTGCGTCTGGGCGTCGCCTGGCTCGAGGGGCAACCCATCGCGGCGCAGATCTGGCTGGTCGGTGCAGGCCGCGCGGACATCTACAAGGTGGCCTACGACGAGGCGTTCAAGAAGCACTCGCCCGGTACGGTTCTGACCGCGGTCCTGATGCGTCATGTCCTCGATGTCGACCTCGTCCGAGAGGTGGACTTCCTGGTCGGTGACGACGGCTACAAGAAGGAGTGGATGAGCGAGCGGCGCGAGCGCTGGGGCCTGGTGGCCTACCGCCCGGCCACGCCGCGTGGCCTGTGGCTCTGGCTGGTTGAAGCCCTGGGGCGACGCGTCAAGCCTTGGGTCCTGCGCTGGCGCGCCCGACGCGCCGCACAACAGCCGAAGTCGGCCTGAAGGCCGGGAGCCGCCTGCCGTGCTCAGGTCCGCATCGGCATTGCTGCTCGGCCTCCTGGCACTGGTGCTGCCGGTCGGAGCGGCCGAGCGGGCCGTGGCCACCGAACTGTTCGCCGACCGCCCGGATGGCGTGTCCTGCAGCTTCTACGATGTCGGGCTGGCGCTGCCCTGGCCCCGTGGGCGCGTCGCCCATCTCGACCGTGCGGGCCGCGTCGACGGCAACAGCCCGCTCGCCGCACTGGTGCTCGACCCGTCGGCGTCGCAGCGGGTGCTCCGCCTCGACGTCCTGCCGCTGGTGCAATCCTGGTGGCGACTGCCGCGCCCCGGTGGCAGCCTGCTGTTGCGCACGACGGCAGAGCCTTTGCGGTTGATCGCGCGCGAGCACCCAGACCCTTCGCTGCGTCCGCAGCTGCGTTTGCAGATGGCCCATGGCGTGGTGCGCTACGTCGAGCCGGTGGCCGATGCGGCGCTGGACTGCTCGACCTTTCGCGGTCTTGGCACCCAGCCGGTGCTGAACCTGCACCGCGGCTCGTCAGGGGCGATGCGATTCGATCTCGCAACCGCGGTGGCAGCCTTGGGCCCACAGCCGCCGCTGCGCGCCGAACTCGTCCTGGTGCGGGCGGCCGACGACCGGATGGGCCGGGGAACCCTGGAGGTCAACGCGCTGGTCTCGCCGACGGGTGACGCGGGTCCGCCACCCCCTGCGGGCCTAGCTGAGCGATATCCTGCGGATGCCGGGATCGCGGCCGACCCGGACGTCGTGTTTGCCGACGGATTCGAATCGACGACGCCCCATCCGACCTGGAACCTTGGCATGAGTTCCCTGGCGCGCAGCGTGGCGTCGGATCCGACACCCGGCTTCCGGCCGCTGTCCGGTCGCGCCTTGCGGGTGCAGATCGTACGCGGCGATCAGGTCGGGTTGGACTGGCGGCTGCGGCTGAAGGATCAGGCGGGACGCGAACCTGATGAGGTGTACTTCCGCTACTGCCTGTTGTTGGCGCCGAGCTGGTTGCTGACCCGCGACGGAGGCAAGCTGCCAGGGCTTGCCGGGACCTATGGCCGTGCCGGCTGGGGCGGCCGTGCATGGGACGGGCAGTTGGGCTGGTCGCTGCGCGGTTCCTACGGGCTGCCGGTGGCACCGCCGCACCCAGCCCAGGGCCGGGTCATGCTTGGCACCTATGCCTACCATGCGGGCAGCGAGGGCCGTTACGGCGAAGGCCTGCCCTGGATGGGGTCGGGCCTGGCCGGTCTCGTATCACCCGGCCGCTGGCACTGCATCGAGCAGCACCTGAGACTCAACACCTCCGGCACTGGCGACGGCCTGCTCGAGGTCTGGGTCGATGGCCGGCCTGCTTTCCGGCGCGACGATCTTCGGCTGCGAGACCGCGCCGAGTTGCGGATCGAGGAGGTCTGGATGAACGTCTTCCACGGCGGCACGGCGGTCGCCAACGCCGACATGCACGCCTGGATCGATAATGTCGTCGTTGCCCGGCGGTACATCGGTCCTCCCTCGGCACTGCCGGAACTGAGCGGGCCTTTGCCTTCTCATCCTTCAAGTGGTGGCGTGCCAACCGAAAGAAGATGACCGCGTTTTGGGCAGCGACGTGTACAGATTCACGAAGCGGCCCGTTTTTGCCACCGTTGACCCACGAATTCACATCCAGTTTCAGGCTGCGGACGGATGCTCCGCTCTGTTGCCGGAGGCCATAACCCCCGAGCGTGATACGGATCCCGCTACTTTCGGTGATCCAGCATCGGCCCTGCGCCGGACTTGGAGTGCAATTTGGACGAAACCCCCCCGATCCGCTTGGACCGCAGAGTGCTTATCGGTCGCACGATTGCCTCGCTTTCGACGCTGACTTGGCTCGCGGCCTGCGGCGGTGGAGGGAGTGCCTCGGCCACCTCCGAACCAGCTTCAGCTGCCCCGTCGCCTTCACCGCCCCCGACTCCGGCCCCTGCGCCTGCGCCGACACCGACACCGACACCGACACCGTCACCGTCACCGTCACCGTCACCGTCACCGTCACCGTCACCGTCACCGGCCCCAACCCCCCCGCCTTCTTCGCGGCCGGGAGGAGTCGGTGTCACGCACATGGGGTTTGCGCAGTTTCTGACGCACGACACCCTCGGCAGCGGTCCCACCAAGGACGTCTGGAACGTCAATTTCGGCATGCGTTGGCGGCGTGGGACCAAGGGCGACTGGCTCGACGCACGGCAGATCGAGAATGGCAGCCAGCCCTTTGCCACGGTCGCCATTCCGGCCGCCGGTCGCTATGCCGCCGACGTGACGGCCCTGATACAACGCTGGCTCGGCAACAACGAGAACCGCGGCTTCTACCTACGGACTGTCGGCACAGACTTCCCGTTCGACTGGACCGGCCGTCTGTCTAGCGACGCCGACCAGCGCCCAACCCTAGTTCTCAACACGACCGCCGGCACGGTCCGCATCGTGGCGCGTTGCAACGCCAACTGGGTCACCTCCAGCTCATCGGCCATCAACACGGGAACTGTCTTCCAGACCAGCAGCCAGGCCCAGGCGATCGTGCACTTCCCGTTGCCGGTACTCAGCGGCACGCTGATGAGCGCAAGCCTGGAACTGACCTGCGCCGTCTGGCGCCGCGTCGGTACTCTTCAGGTTCTGGAGGCCGATCCACCCCAGTTCATCATTCCCGATTCGGTCCCGAACCCGGTTCGGGGGATCGGCGCCGCTGTTGCCAACTTTGCGGCATTGCGCACCCATCCCGAGGTGTTGTTGGCGACCGACTTTGCCGACGGGACCTATGGCAACGGCTTCACGCCTGCAGCGCCGCGGGTGTTCAACCCCGCCACTGGAACGACCTATGCCGCCGGCACCGTTCAGGCCGGCACACGGACCAGTCTGGATGTCACGCTGAACCTGATCCAGCCCAACGTCGACGGTACGCCGGCGACGACGATCAATGAGATGTTCATCCAGTATTGGGTCTACTTGGAAGACAACTTCGGGAGCTCGGTCGATTCGACCAAGAGTCCGGCCTTCGAAACCCGTTTTGGCTACTGGAATCCGGTCGGCTACTGGCAATCGGTCGGCGGCAACGGGGGAGCGCCAGGTGACGGCCGCAAGACCTGGAACGCTGCTCAACGGCGCTGGGAGTATTCGGGCAACTCGATCCGGACCCACTGGGGCCGCACCCCGGCTGATCCGACCGATTACGACGGCCTGATCTGGCTGGACTACTACGCCTACCACCTCGACCAGACCCAAGCGTTCCCCGAAGGTCGGCTTTGGGAGGGCGTCTTGATCCGGCGTGGGCGTTGGTACTGCATCGATCTGCAGGTCAAGATGAACACCGTCTTCGGGCCCTTCGACACGAACGGCAACGGCGAGGGCAACCGCGACGGCGAGCTTCGGGCATGGGTCAATGGCGTGCTGGCTTACGAGGCAACCAACATGCGCTGGACGCGGAATCCCGAAATGGGCGTGCAGGGCGGCTGGCTCAACGTGTTTCACGGCGGCCAGCTGAACTCGCCTCGGGACATGGGTTATCGCCTGGACCGCGTTGTGCTGTCCCGTCGTTACGTCGGACCGCCCGCTGCGTGAGGCCTGCATACCCTCGGCGTGTGACCTTTGCTGCGATCCGGGTTCGAGTCGGGTCATGGCCAGCGGCTAGCATCTTTGGTCTGTCATGAACTCGTCCGCCCGTCCGCTCTTGCGTTTTCTCGCTGTTGCCGGTCTGGCCCTGGGGGCGGGCTCGGCGCCGGCCAATGCGCCCCAGAACATTTCCGTCGGTGAGCTTGCGCTGCTCCCCGAGTACTGCCCCGACACCCAGACCTTCACGCCGCAGGGATCGCCCGACGGGCCGACGGAACGCCAAGCCCGTTGGGTCGGGATGCTCGGCAAGCCGTTCTGGGGCCTGCACCACTATTGCTGGGCGCTGATCAACGCCCGGCGCGCTACCCAGCCCGGACTCACCCGCGGCCAGCGGGAGCATTTGTACCGCTGGGCGATCGGCGACACGATGTACGTCGTGCGCCTGGCCAGTCCGGAGTTCCCGCTGCTGCCCGAGATGTTCCTGCGCATCGGCCAGTACCAGAACGAACTCGGCCTTCCCGCCTTGGCGCTTGAGGCCTTCGAGCTTTCGCGCAACTCCAAGCGCGACTACTGGCCGGCCTACCAGCAGATCGCGCAGGTCTATACCCGGATCGGTCGCAACGCCGACGCCTTGCGCATCCTTGACGAGGGTCTCGAGGCGATCCCGGGTTCTCCGCAACTGACCGAACTGCGCAAGCGCATTCTGGCCACTCCGACCGGCAAGCGTGCTGCCCCTGGCCCGCGCGACCCGGCGCCGCGGCCGCCTGCGGCCCGGGAGTCAGCGCCAGTGTCGGCCGCAGCGCCCAGCCCCTGAGACCCGCGCCACCGCGCAGTTACCTTGTCGTCGGTCCGCCGCTCTTTCTTGCTGTCGTTGGCCGACAGCTACTTGGGTGTCGTCCTTCAACTGGCGTCGACGATCATGATCGCGCGCCTGCTCACGCCGGCCGAGGTCGGTACCTTCGCGATCGCAGCCGTCTTCGCGGCGCTGGCCAGCACCTTCCGTGACTTCGGCGTTGCCGAGTACCTGATCCAGGCCCGTAATCTGACACCGGCCAAGTTGCGCGCCGCACTGGCGCTGAACATCATCGTCTCGTGGGCCATTGCGGCGCTGCTGGCGGTCCTGGCACCCTTTGCGGCGGACTTCTATCGCGAGCCCGGCGTCGGGTACGTCATGTGGGTGCAAGCCCTCAACTTTATGCTCGTGCCCTTTGGTGCCGTCACCCAGGCTTGGTTCAGGCGCGAGCTGAACTACCGGCCGATCGTGATCGGCAACCTGCTGTCCAGTATCGCGGCTTTTGTCGTTGCGGTCAGCCTTGCGTATGCCGGCTTCGGCTTCATGAGCTTGGCATGGAGTTCGCTGGCGGGCATCGTCGTCACGGTCGTGGTGGCGATGTGGTTCCGGCCGGCCGACTTTCCAAAGTGGCCAGCATTGGCCGGGATCGGCGAGGTGTTCCAGTTCGGCAAGTTCGCCAGTTCCATCTACATCGTCGGCCAGCTCGGAAAGGGTGCGCCCGAGCTGTTGATCGGGCGCGCGCTGGGCACCGCACCGGTGGGGATCTACAGCCGCGCCGGTGGCTTGGTCGAGATGTTCAACCGACTCGTGCTGCGGCCTGTGTTTCAAGTCTGCATGCCGTACTTTGCCAAGAGCGACCGCGAAAGCGGTACCTTGGTGCCGGCGTATCTGCACAGCGTCGGCTTGCTGACGGCCGTCGGCTGGCCGCTTCTGGCTTTGCTGGGCGTGCTCGCCTACCCGGCGATACGCCTGATCTACGGTGATCAGTGGCTTGCTGCCGTGACCTTGGCTCAGATCCTGTGCGCTGCAGCTGCAGTGGAACTGCTGCAGACCCTTTCGCGCGAGGCCTTGCTCGCCAAGGGTCAGGCGAGACGGGCCAATGCCCTGCAGATCCAGCTGGTGCTGTTGCAGGTGTCTGGACTGACCCTGGTGTTCCCCTACGGATTGACCGGTGCCGCCTGGGGCTGGATGGCCGGCAACCTGATCGGTCTGGTCGTCGCGCAGTGGCACCTCGATCGTGGCATTGGGCTGGCGCTGGGCGCGCTGAGTCGCGCCGTGATCCCGAGTGCGGTGATGACCGCCGTCACCGCCGGCCCGCTGTTGTTGGTCGCCCAGATCTGGCCCATCGTCGAAGGCAACTACCTGCGTTGGGGTCTTCTCGGTGGTTCCGGCGGGCTGCTGCTATGGCTGCTTGCGGCCCGCGCGTTGAGGCACCCGCTGTGGGACGAGATCTCCGGTCTATCCAAGCGCCTGTTCCAGAAGCTGCGCGCACGCTGAGGGAGTTCGGAATCCGTCACGCCCGGGGCCAGCTAATGCCGCCGGAGCGGCCGGTTTCCGGGAGAGACTCGCAGACTAGCCTGTTCCGACGACCGTCGCCGCCTGGACCCCCAGCGGCCTTCGCCCGCTAATCTGCCCGTGACCGCAACTCCTTCCCGCCTCAGCCTGGGGCAGCCTACCTGGCCCGCTGCGGATGGCCAGCCTGCTCCGACGAACTGGGACGCTGCCGTGGTCCGCTTCGGCCCAGAAGGCGCAGCCGCTCGTGCTTGCGGAGGTTTTGCCGTCTCGATGCCGCTGGCTGACGGCCGCTGGCTTCTGGCCATTGACCGCTTTGCCGAGCGGACCCTGTGCTGGAGCCTGGATCCCGCAGATGGCCTTCGCGTTGCCGAACGGGCCGATACGCTGGGGGCCGCGAAGCTGGATTCGCAAGCGGTGTTCGAGTACCTCTACTTCCACGCCATACCCAGCCCGCGCACGGCCTGGGCCGGCGTTCAGCGCCTGCTGCCGGGTCACTGCGCGGTGTTCGACGGCAGACATGTCGACGTCAAGCCGTACTGGCGCGCCGACTTCACGCGTCGTGCCACCGGGTCGCAGCCGAGCTTCGAGCAATGGAAGTCGCGATTCCTTGAGGCCTTGCAAGGTTCGGTCGCATCACGGCTGGACGGCAGCACGCCGGCGTGTTTTCTCAGTGGCGGAACTGACAGCTCGACGGTTGCCGGCATGATGATGCGCAGCGCCGGTCGCGCCGTGACCTACTCGATAGGCTTTGACGCCGCTGGATACGACGAGATGGCCTATGCGCGGATCGCTGCCAAGCATTTCGGTGCTGAACACCGAGAGTACTATGTCACCCCAGACGACCTTGTGGCGCGGATTCCCGAGGTCGCTGCCTTCCACGACCAGCCCTTTGGCAACAGTTCCGCGCTGCCCGCCTATTGCTGCGCCCTGCGGGCCCGTGAGGACGGCGTGACCCGGCTGCTGGCCGGAGATGGCGGGGACGAGCTGTTCGGCGGCAATTCGCGCTATGCGATGCAACGCATCTACGGCTGGTACGAGGGCATACCGGCTTTCGTGCGGCAGGGCCTGATGGAGCCGTTTTTCGGCCTTGCCGCGGTGGCGCGCATGCCGATCCTGAAGAAGGGCTCGAGCTATATCCGCGACGCCAAAGTGCCTCTGCCGGATCGGCTGCAGCACTACAACCTGCTGCGGCGGCTCGGCTTTGTCGACGTACTGGAGCCTGCTTTCCTGGCCTCCATCTCGCTCGCGGCCCCGCTGGCGCAACAGCGCGAGGTCTGGCGGGCTGCCAAGGCCGACCATGCCATCGACCGCATGCTGGCGTACGACTGGCGCTACACGCTTGCCGAGAGCGATCTGCCCAAGGTCAACAGCAGCACGCGGTTGGCAGGCGTCGAGGTCGCGTATCCGATGCTCGACGAGAAGCTGCTGGACATCGCGCTCGACCTGCCACCGGAGTACAAGCTCAAGGGTCTGAAGCTGCGCTGGTTCTTCAAGGAGGCGTTGAAGGACTTCCTGCCGCCAGAGATCATCGTCAAGCAGAAGAAGGGCTTCGGCCTGCCGTTCGGGGTCTGGGCTACGCGCCATGCCGAATTGCAGGCCCTGGCGCTGGAGTCGCTTCAAGGCGTGGCCACACGCGGGGTGGTGCGGCCGGCCTTCGTTAAGGAACTGCTCGAACAGCGCCTGCCCGAACACCCGGGCTACTACGGCGAGATGGTCTGGATCCTGATGATGTTCGAGCAATGGCTGCGTCATCACGCGCCCGACTGGAGGTTCCAGCCGTGACGGTGCTGGTTTCGGTGGTGATCCCGACGTACAACGTCGAGCGCTACATTGAGCAGACGCTGCAGTCGGTGCTGGCGCAAAGCCATCGCGCGTTGGAGGTGCTGGTCGTCGACGACGGATCGAGTGACTGCACACGCGATTTGGTCGTAGCCGTGGCCGCCGCCGACCCCCGGGTCAGGCTCGTCTCCCAGGCCAATCAAGGCGTGTGCGTGGCGCGAAATCGCGGCCTGGCCGAAAGCCGCGGCTCATTCCTCTGTTTCCTGGATCACGACGACTGGTGGGCGCCCTGGAAGCTGGCCGAGCAACTGGCGGCCTTTGGCCGCGCGCCCGATGCCGGGGTGGTGTTCAGCGACTTCCTTAACTGGTTTTCAACTGAGAGCGGATTCGCCGAACCGGATTCAGTCTTGCCGGCGCTCGAAGGTGTTCCCGCGCACGACAACGAGTTCAGTGGCTGGATCTACCATCAGTTCTTGATCGACTGCTGGGCCCTCACCAGCACCGCGATGATTCGTCGCAGCGCGCTGGACTCGGCTGGAGCATTCGATCCCGCGCTACCGTACTCGGAGGACTGGGACTTGTGGCTGCGGCTTTCGGTCCGGGTGCCGTTTGTGAAGCTGGCCGTGGTGTCGACCCTGTACCGCCAGCATATGGAACAGGGCAACCGCAAGCTGCGGGAGGTGGACTATCGCACGCGGCTCCTGGAGTCCAACGCGGCTCGGCACGGTCTGGCCAGTCGGGATGGCCGAAAGCTGGATCGCGAGCGCTTTGCGCAAAACCTGGCCCGTTATCACATGCAATTCGGACTTCATCAGTTGGAGCATGGCCGGCGTCGGGTGGCGATCGGCGCTTTCGCCCGCGCTTGGCGCCATCACCCGGCAAGGCTCAAGTACGGCGCGCTGATAGCTGCGGCGACCCTGGGCTGGAAGCCCTGCGCCGCAACGCCCGGCGACGCGACTTGAGGCGCACTTCAGTTACCCGTCCGGCAACGGGAGAAGTGCGCGGCCAAAGCGACACATCTTCACCCGTCGGTCCGGAGCGCTACGTGGCAAGATGCTTAGCCTCAGCTTCCCTATTCAGACCATGACCATGCCTCCGCCCGTCGACTCGAAGAGGCGCGATCTGCTGACACACAGCGTCTGGTCCTTGTCGGTTCTGACGTGGCTGACCGCCTGCGGCGATGGAGGTGGCAGCGCCGATGCCAATGCGGCGGCTGCTGGGCAGCCACCTGCGCCGACACCGTCGCCAACACCAGCGCCAACACCGTCGCCGACTCCGGCACCGGCACCGGGCCCATCGCCGACGCCGGCGCCCACACCCGGACCGGCACCGGTGCCGGCACCGCCGCCCCCGCCGTTGCCGCCAAGGCCCGCTTCGGCAGCTTCCAATGGGCCGGCATTGCGACTGGCGGGGAACCTCTGGACGCCCAACACCGGTGCCCAGCAACAAGTCCTGGCGTCGGACTTCGATCAACTGCCGATGAACCGATGGCTGACGGTGGACACTCACACTCTGGACGATGTGGTGCCGCGGCCCCGCTATGCCACCAAGCTGGGCCAGCCGGATGGATCGCCTTCGATCGTCAATGCCTGGTGCGGAGCGGCTTACGACTATGTCGACCAAGTGATGTACCTCTCGGGCGGAGGCCATGGTGACTCGCACCTGTGCGAAAACGGCGTCTACAGCCTCTCGGCTTCGACCTTGAGGTTCGGCGTCGTGCGTGAGCGCTCACCGGTCTCGGCGGCCCAGCGCTGGGACACCTTGAACCGGCGGGCAATTCCGGTCCTGAGCGCATCCGATCCACTCAACGAGTCAGCCGACATGCCGCTCGCCGACGGCACCCCAGGCGCCAGCCACACCTATGACTCGCTGGACTGGGTGCCGCCCAACGTGGCCGGCAACCAGCGCGGTGCCTTGCTGATGTTCAACGTCACCAAGTCTGTTCTGGACCTCGACACCGGAATCTACGACACCGCGCACTTCGACGGCGATCTCGGCATCGACATGTCGTACCGCATCGTCGTCATGGACGGTTGGAATGCGATGCATGCGCGGGCGGACTTCTTCTACCGCCATTGGGACTTTGCACCCGCCAGCCGTAGCGTCACGGTCTGGAATGGCGACAGCCGTGGTCACTTCCTGCGCCAGTTCGAATCGGGCAGACGCGTGGTCTACAACCACAAGACAATGATCCGCATGCCGCAGCGGCGCGAGTTCGTGATCCTGGCCGCGCCGGGCGGATCGTCAGGGCATGTGCGCGTGCGTCTCGGGCAGGCCATGGACTCGGGCAACCGCAGCAACTGGTCAGCCTTCCACGACGCCATCGTTCTGACCTCGGCTGATGGCTCGCACCGCGAGTTCGACACGGCAGCCAACTGGCTGGACACCTCGCCAGAAACGCAGCTGTTCGCTGCCGGTGGGACGTACGACCACTGGGGTCAGTGCTTGTGGCTGCAGAGCAATCTCGAAGGGGGGCCGCTGTATCGACTGAGCGGACTAGACGGCAGCACCTGGCAGGTTGAGCGGGTCCGCGACGCGCAGGCCCTCAGCACCTCGATAAATGGCACCTATCACCGCTGCCAGGTCATCGTCCGTGGCAGCACACGTTGCCTGCTGCGGGTCACCTCCACCACGACTCGACCCGAGGTCTGTCGCATTGCATGACGGAGCCGGCTCGACTCACATCCGGCGACGGACCGCCGATTCCTGTTGCTGGCCTTCACCCTCGGGCCAACGCTCTAGTGTAGTGCGCGGTCCTGTTGTGCACTTATCTTGAGACAGCTGCCAGCGCTGCCTTGGCTCTGGTCACCTTAGCCAGGATGTCCGAGGCACTGGCTGTCCATATGAACGGTTTCGGCTCGGCGTT
>JADCGQ010000012.1 GCA_020248945.1 Rubrivivax sp. | reverse complement strand
GCTTCACCCATAGGGTGAGTGTGCCAAACAGCCTCAACCCCGCGCCAGCGTTGAAGAAAACCGCCGTGGCCCAGGTTCAACTGCAGGACTTAGGTTGACTGATTCACCGCAAGTGTCTGAGCGGAGTTCGCGCCAGTGAACGCAGCGAGTTTTGCGGTGCCCCCTCCAGTCGAGCAGCGCAGGGGAGTCGGTGCGCAGCACCGACCGCCACACCTAGCGCCTGCGCCGTGTACCGCCTGACGCGACGCGCGACGCGCGATGCTGCGGACAGGGCTTCGACAGGCTCAGCCCGAACGGAGGGGGATGAGCGGGTGTAGGTTGAACGGCCGCCAAGGGCCGTGAAGAGTCCTCCGCCACGGCCTCCCCGCAGCGGACACCCGACTCCGACGCTCTGCACCCTGCGAACAACAGGTACAGAACACACCGCGGCGCACGCCACTAGACGGGCAGCAGCGACGTGCTCTTCACCTCTTCCATCACGGCGTAGGTGCGGGTTTCGCGCACGCCGGGCAGCGTCCAGATCACGCTGCCGATGAACTCGCGGTAGGCCGCCATGTCGGCCACGCGTGTCTTCAGCAGGTAGTCAAAGCCGCCGGCCACGAGATGGGCTTCCAGGATCTCGGGGCGCACCTGCACGGCGGCCTTGAAGCTGTCCATCACGTCGTGCACGGTGCGGTCGAGCAGGATCTCCACGAACACCAGCAGGCCTTGGCCCAGCTTCACCGGGTTCAGCCGCGCCTCGTAGCCGAGGATGTAGCCCTCGCGCGTGAGGCGCTTGACGCGCTCGAGCACGGCGGTCGGCGACAGGTGCACCTCCTCGGCGAGCTTGAGGTTGCTGATGCGGCCGTCGGCCTGCAGCACGCGCAGGATGCGGCGGTCGATCTTGTCGATATCGCGGGTGGGGGTGTCGCTGTCGCTGCGGGCGTCCATGGTGAATGATTCTCCGTCGGCGGCCTCGAATTCCGAATCGCATGCGCCCGGGTGCCGCCTAAGCTGCGCATCTTCCACGCCCTGCCCGGAACCCGCCATGCCGTCGACCCTGAACCCCGCCCCGCGCCTGCCCTTCCCGTACCGGCCCGAGCCCGAGGTGGTGGCGGCCCTGCTGCAGCACTTGCAGGGGCAGCTGCCGTGGCCGGGCGTCATCGCCATGGCCCGGCCCTGGGTGCAGGCGGTGCGCGAGAAGCCGGCGCCGTTCTGGGCGCTCGAGAGCCTGCTGCGCGAGTACCCCATCTCCAGCAGCGAAGGCCTGGCGCTGATGCGGCTGGCCGAGGCGCTGCTGCGCGTGCCCGACGCCGAAACGGCCATCGCGCTGACGGCCGACCAGCTGGGCCGTGCCGACTTCGACGGCGAAGGCGGCCCCACCGAAGGCCCACACAAGATGCTGGCGCAGATCTCGGCCAGCGCCATCGCGCTGTCCAAGCGCTTCCTGCCCGAGAGCGAAAACCCCCCAAGCCTGATGCAGCGCCTGGGCTCGCGCACCGTGGTGGCGGCCACCGTGCGCGCCATCCAGCTGCTGGGCCGGCAGTTCGTGCTCGGCCGCACCATCGGCGAAGCCATGGACGAGGCGGCGGCGCAACGCAAGACCCAGCCGCGCCTGAGCTTCAGCTACGACATGCTCGGCGAAGGCGCCCGCACCGAGGCCGACGCCGAGCGCTACCTCGCCAGCTACCGCCACGCCCTGCGCAGCATCGCCGGCGGCCGCGTGGCGGGCTCGCCGATGGCCGCCGATGGCATCAGCATCAAGCTCTCCGCCTTGTTCAGCCGATATGAAGATGCCCAGCGCGAGCGCGTGGCCGCCGTGCTGCTGCCGCGGGTGCGCATGCTCGTCGACGAGGCCGCGGCCGCCAACCTGAACCTGACGATCGACGCCGAAGAGAGCGACCGGCTCGAGCTCTCGCTGGCCCTGTTCGAGCAGCTGGCCGCGCACATCGCCGCCACGCAGCCGCAGTGGCAGGGCTTCGGCCTGGCGGTGCAGGCCTACCAGACGCGCGCGCTGGAGGTGGTGGACGAGGTGGCCCGCATCGCCCACGTCCACGGCCTGCGCTTCATGGTCCGGCTGGTGAAGGGCGCCTACTGGGACGGCGAGATCAAGCGCGCGCAAGAGGCCGGCCTGCCCGGCTACCCGGTGTTCACGCACAAGCACCACACCGACGCCAGCTACCTGGCCTGCGCCGCGCGGCTGATCGAGCACCATGCCGCGATCTACCCGCAGTTCGCCACCCACAACGCCGGCACCATCGCGGCCATCGTGCAGCTGGCCCAGCAGCAAGGCGCGGCCTTCGAGATGCAGCGGCTGCACGGCATGGGCGAGGGCGTCTACCGCGAGGTGCTGGCCGGCGGGCCCGTGGCCTGCCGGGTGTATGCGCCGGTGGGCGAGCATCGCGACCTGCTGGCCTACCTCGTGCGCCGGCTGCTGGAGAACGGCGCCAACAGCAGCTTCGTGCACCAGCTGGCCGACGAGGCCGTGGCTGCCGAGGAACTGCTGGCCTCGCCGGTGGAAGCCGCCATGGCCACGCAGGCCGCCTCGGCGCTGCCGCTGCCGGTGGCGCTGTACGGCGCGGGCCGCGCCAACAGCACGGGCGCGGATCTGGCCTGCGTCGCGCAGCGCGCGCCGCTCGACACCGCGGTGGCGCTGACGCGCATCGCGCCGCCGCCGATGGACGCGCCCGCCGACGTCGACGCCGCCATGCAGCGCCTGGCGCACGGCTTCGAGGCCTGGCACGCCCGGCCCCTGGCCGAGCGCGCCGCCATCCTGCGCCGCGCCGCCGATGCGCTCGACGGGCGCCTGCCGGAGTTCTGCGGCCTGCTCGTGAAAGAGGCGCACAAGACGCTCGGCGACTGCGTGGCCGAGGTGCGCGAGGCGGTGGACTTCTGCCGCTACTACGCCGACCAGGCCGAGGCGCGCCTGGCAGAGCAGGAACTGCCCGGCCCCACCGGTGAACGCAACGTGCTGCGCCTGAAGGGCCGCGGCGTCTTCGTGTGCATCAGCCCGTGGAACTTTCCGCTCGCCATCTTCGCCGGCCAGGTGGTGGCGGCGCTGGTGGCGGGCAACACCGTGGCTGCCAAGCCGGCCGAGCAGACGCCGGTGGTGGCGGCCCGCTTCGTGGAGCTGCTGCACCGCGCCGGCGTGCCGGCCGACGCGCTGGCGCTGCTGCACGGCCTGGGCGAGACCGTCGGCGCCGCGCTCGTGGCCCACCCGCACACGGCAGGCGTGTGCTTCACCGGCAGCACGCCGGTGGCGCGGCTCATCAACCGCACGCTGGCCGCCAAGGACGGGGCCATCGTGCCGCTGATCGCCGAGACCGGTGGCCTCAACGCCATGGTGGTGGACAGCACCGCGCTGCCCGAACAAGTGGTGGACGCTGTCGTGCAGAGCGCCTTCCGCAGCGCCGGCCAGCGCTGCAGCGCGCTGCGCCTCCTGGTGCTGCACGAGGCCTCCGCCGAGGGCGTGATCGAGATGCTGAAGGGCGCGATGGCCGAGCTGGTGGTGGGCGACCCCTCGCTGCTCGCCACCGACGTGGGCCCGCTGATCGACGAAGAAGCGCACGCCGCCATCGGCGCGGCCGTGCAGCGGCTGGAGCGCGAGGCGCGCCTTCTGGGCCGCACGCCGGTGTCGAGCGCCGCGGTGCCGAACCTGCTGGCGCCGGTGGCCTTCGAGATCGGCCGTATCGCGGACCTGAAGGCCGAGATCTTCGGCCCCGTGCTGCACGTGGTGCGCTGGGGCCCGGGCCAGGCCGCGAAGACCGTGGACGAGGTGGTGGCGCAGATCAACGCGCTGGGCTACGGCCTGACGCTGGGCGTGCAGACGCGCATCGACACCCGCGCCGAGCGCATCGCAGCGCAGGCCCGCGTGGGCAACGTCTACGTCAACCGCAACATGATCGGCGCCGTCGTGGGCGTGCAGCCGTTTGGCGGCGAAGGCTTGAGCGGCACCGGCCCGAAGGCCGGCGGGCCGCACTACCTGTACCGCTTCTGTGCCGAGCAGACCGTCACCATCAACACCGCGGCGGCGGGCGGCAACGCCGAACTGCTGGCCGGGCTGGCGTGAAGCGGAGCGGCGCTTCTATAGTTCACCCCAACGAAGAGGGAGGTCTGAACATGAAGCGTCGACTCGTGACGGCCTGGGCCGTCGCCAGCCTCGGGCTGGCCGGCTGCGTGACCGTGGGCAAGAAGGAAACCAGCAGCCGCCCGACCTGGATCTCGGAGCCCGGCGACGGTGTGTCGGCCGCGGCCGGCGAGCACATCAACGGCCGTGTCGCGCAGGAAGAACTGGCCATCGCGCGCGCCCGTGACGAACTCGCCCGCCGCATGGGCGTGCGCGTGAGCAACGTCATGAACAGCGAGCTCACGCTGGCCGGCCAGACGGCCGTGTCGTCGGCGCAGTCGCAGTCCACCCAGCAGGTGACGGGCGCCGAGGTCAAGGCCGCTGTCAGGGCCAAGTGGCTCGACACCAACAGCGGGCTGCTGTGGGTGTGGCTGGTGCCGGTGAAGTAGCGCTCAGTTCAGGCGCCTCAGTTCAAATACATGCCCAGGTAGCGCCGGCCGTGGCTCACGGCCTCGGCGTCGGGGCAGGCGCCGAACCACTCGATCAGCTGCTTGCGCGCCCGTTCACGGTCGGGCTTGCCTTCGGCCTTGTCGCGCAGCACCACCTCGAGCAGGTTGTCGAAGGCGGCTTTCCAGTCGCTCTCGAACACCTGCCAGGCGCCGAGCGCGAAGCGGGCCTCGAAGTCGCGCGGGTTGGCCGCGATGCGCGCGGCCAGCGCCTTCGGGTCGCCGGCAGGGCGGTTGGCCAGCAGCGCCAGGCGCTTGCGCAACGCGGCGTCGCGCTCGCCGCGATCAGCCTCAGGCACGCCGTCGAGCAGCGCGGCCACGTCGGCGATCTCGGCGTTGCGCGCGAGCAGGCGATCGGCCAGCGCGGCCGTCACGTCGGGGTGGCCCGGCACCATCTGCAGCGCCTCGGCCAGCATGGCTTCGGCGTCTTCGGCAGGGGCCGCGGCGGCCTCGGCCAGCAGCGCCTCGACCGGATCGCCCGCCGGCTGCAGGTGCTTGTCGAGGAAGGCGCGGATCTGGCCTTCGGGCAGCGCGCCGGTGAACTGGTCGACCGGCCGGCCGCCGACGAACAGCACCACCAGCGGGATGCTGCGGATGCGCAGCGCGGCACTCAGGTTGGGCGCCTGGTCGGTGTTGATCTTGGCCAGCTCGAAGGCGCCGCCGTAGGCCTCGGCCAGGCGCTCGAGGATGGGGCCCAGGCTGCGACAGGGGCCGCACCAGGGCGCCCAGCAGTCCAGCAGCACCGGCACCTCGAGCGAGCGTTCCAGCACGCGGGCCTGGAAGTCGGCCTCGGTGACGTCGTAGACCCAGGCGCCAGCCCCGGCGGGGGCCTGGGTGGCCGCGGCAGCGCCGCCAAAGGCTGCCGGCGCCGGGCTCGTCGAGACGGCGGCCTGGCCGGCGTAGGGGTCGTGGGCGGCGAAGGGATTGCGGGGCGTGTTCATGGCAGGATTGTGGCCAATCCCTGGACTGTCGCGCCCTGGGGTTTCAGCTTTCGGCAAGGATGTGGCCCGGCTGACAGTTGCTGATGCGCTAGCACTGGCTGCCGTCGGCCCGGAGCGGCCGTTCAACCTGCACCCGCTCACCCCCCTCCGTTCGGGCTGAGCTTGTCGAAGCCCTGTCCTCAGCATCGCGCGTCGCGGCAGGCGGTACACGGTGCGGGCGCTCGGTGTGGCGGTCGGCCCAACGGGCCGACCGCTTCAACTCACGCCGCAGCCCCCGCCCGCACAGCCCTTTGCTGCCGCGATGCGTCGATTGGGAGCGGCGGTGCCCCACCAGGCTTCGACAAGCTCAGCCCGAACGGGGCGAGGGGATGAACCGGTGTTTGCTGAACGCCCGCTCCGGGCCGACAGGAGCTCTTCCCTCAGCCACTCGACAGCGTTCAGGGATACAGCCCGCGCTCCTCGCGCGCCATCAGGATGCGCTCGCAGGCCACCGCGAAGGTGGCCGTGCGCAGCGTGATCTGGTGGCGGTCGGCGGTGTCCCAGATCTTCTTCAGGGCGCCGATCATGATCTTGTCCAGGCGCACGTTGATCTCGTCTTCGGTCCAGAAGAACGAGCTGAAGTCCTGCACCCACTCGAAGTAGCTCACCGTCACGCCACCGGCGTTGCAGATGACGTCGGGCACCACCAGCACGCCGCGGTCGGCCAGGATGTCGTCGGCGCTCGGTACCGTCGGGCCGTTGGCGCCTTCGAGCACCAGCTTGGCCGTCACCCGGCGGGCGCGCTCGGCGGTGATCTGGCCCTCGAGTGCGGCCGGGATCAGGATGTCGCAGGTCACGTCCCAGAAGGCCTCGCCATCGCAGGTCTCGCCGCCCTTGAAACCGCCCACACCGCCGGTGGCCTTGACGTGCGCCATCAGGTCGGCGATGTCGAAGCCGCGGTCGTTGACGATGGTGCCGGTGTGGTCTTGCGCGGCGACGATCTTGCTGCCGGCCTGCGCGAACAGCTCCGCCGCCGACGAGCCCACGTTGCCGAAGCCCTGCACCGCGACGCGCGCGGTGTTCAGGTCGAGGTTCAGGCGCCGAGCGGCCTCGCGGCCCGTCACGAACACGCCGCGGCCGGTGGCCTTCACGCGCCCCAGGCTGCCACCCAGGTGCACCGGCTTGCCGGTGACCACGCCGGTGGCGTTGCTGCCGGTGTTCATGCAGTACGTGTCCATCATCCACGCCATGATCTGCGGGTTGGTGTTCACGTCGGGCGCCGGGATGTCCTGTTGCGGCCCGATGATCATGCCGATCTCGCTGGTGTAGCGCCGCGTCATGCGCTCCAGCTCCTTGTTGCTGAGCTTCTTCGGGTCGACGCGGATGCCGCCCTTGGCGCCGCCGTAGGGCAGGTTGACGGCGGCGTTCTTGATGCTCATCCACGCGCTCAGCGCCATCACCTCCTCGAGCGTGACGTCGGGGTGGTAGCGCACGCCGCCCTTGCCGGGGCCGCGGCTCAGGTTGTGCTGCACGCGGTAACCCTCGAAATGGGCGACATCGCCGTTGTCCATCTCGATCGGGATGTCGACGATCAGCGCGCGCTTGGGGCGGCGCAGCGTCTCGGCCCACTTGGCCAGGTGGCCGAGGTAGGGCACGACGCGGTCGACCTGGCTGAGGTAGGTGCCCCAGGGGCTGTCGGGGCTGGGGTGGACGAAGGACAGCGGCGAGTGGATCGGGGTCTGCGGGGTCGTGTGCACGGCGGCCATGAACGGTGTCTCCGGTGGTGGGGCTGCGGCATCGACCGGCGCCGCCCCTCGTGGGTGGCAGCGCGGTTGCCGCAGCGTGGCGCGCACTGTAGGCGGGCCAGCGCCGAATAGGGCGCCCCTTGCCATGCCACCTTTGCATGGGCGCTGCGCAGGGCCGTCATGGGGTGGGCTGCCGCCTACACTGTCTGCATGCAAGCTGATCTGTCCGGCCGCGTGGCCTTCATCGGTGGTGGCAACATGGCCGGCGCCTTGATCGGCGGCCTCGTGCGCGCCGGGCACGACCCCTCGGCGCTGGTCGTCATCGAGCCCTTCGAGGCCCAGCGCGCCAAGCTCGCGCAGGAGTTCGGCGTGCGTGCGCAGGCCAGCGCCGATGCCCGGCTGGCCGGCTGCGCCACCGTGGTGTGGGCCGTGAAGCCGCAGCTCTTTGCCGAGGCCGCGGCGCCCTGCGCTGCGTTCGTCGGCGGCGCGCTGCAGGTCAGCGTGATGGCCGGCGTGCGCTGCGCCACCATCGCCGCCGCCAGCGGCAGCGCGCGCGTCGTGCGCAGCATGCCCAACACGCCGGCGCTCATCGGCCAGGGCATCGCCGGGCTGTATGCCGAGCCCGCGGTGAGCGCCACCGAACGCGCGGCCGCCGCCGCGCTGTTTGCGCCCACCGGGCAGCTGCTGTGGGTGGAACAGGAAGCCGATCTCGATGCGGTGACGGCGCTGTCGGGCTCGGGCCCGGCCTACGTCTTCTACTTTCTCGAGGCCATGGTGCAGGCCGCCACCGAGATGGGGCTGAGCGCCGAGCAGGGCCGCGCGCTCGGCCAGGCCACCTTTGCCGGCGCCGCGGCACTGGCCCAGCGTTCGCCGCTGTCGCCCACGGCCTTGCGCGAGCAGGTCACCAGCAAGGGCGGCACCACGCACGCGGCGATCACGTCGCTCGATGCCGATGGCGTGAAGGCGGCCTTCGTGCGTGCGCTGCACGCCGCCCGCGCGCGGGCCGAGGAACTGGGCCGCGGCTGAGAGCCTGCGTCAGCGCAAGGCCAGGTCCAGCGCCGTGCCCGCAAACACCGCGAAGCCCAGCCAGTGGTTGGCGCGGAAGGCGCGGAAGCAGCCGTCACGGCTGCGCTCGCGAATCAGCGTGAAGTGCCACGCCGCTTGCGCCGCCGCCGCCACGAGCCCGGCGATGAACCATCCCCCCAGCCCCAGCGAACGGCCCAAAGCGCCCCAGGCCAACAGGTAGACGACGTAGAAGCCCATCACCGCGGCCACGTCGTGGCGGCCCAGCGTGATGGCGCTGGTCTTCATGCCGATCAACAGGTCGTCGTCGCGGTCGACCATCGCGTACTCGGTGTCGTAGGCCAGCACCCAGAAGAGGTTGGCCGCCAGCAGCGCCCAGGCCTGCCAGGGCACGGCATCGGCGATGGCCTGCAGGCTCCACTCGGTGCCGCCCAGCGCCGCCGCAAAGGCCATCGGGATGCCGAAGCTGAAGGCCACGCCGAGCACCGCCTGCGGCATGCTCAGCACGCGCTTGGCGTAGGGGTAGAGCAGCGTCACGGCCAGCGCGGCAAAGCTCAGCAGGATGGCCGGCGCGCTGGTGGTGAGCACCAGACCGAAGGCGGCCAGCGCCAGCGCCGCGCCCACGGCCAGCGCCTCCTTCACGCTCACGGCGCCACGCGTGACAGGGCGCGCGGCCGTGCGCTTGACGTGGCGGTCGAACTCGCGGTCGGCGACGTCGTTGACGCAGCAGCCGGCGCTGCGCATCAGCACCGTGCCCGCGGTGAAGACGAGCAGCAGGTGCCAGCCGGGCCAGCCGTCGGCGGCGATCCACAGCGCGCCGAGCGTGGGCCACAGCAGCAGCAGCCAGCCCGCCGGGCGGTTCCAGCGGATGAGGTCGAGCCACAGGGCAAGGCGACCGGGCGAAGCAGGCACAGGAGCAAGGGTAGGCACGCCGCGATTATCCCGGCGCTCCCGGGTCCGAGGGGCGGAGCAGCCGCCTGACACGCGGCCGTCATGCCCGGTGCTTAGGGTGGCCGGACCACTCCGGAGGAATCCCCGCATGAACACCCCCCTGCGCGCAGCGCTTGCCGCCGCCATCGTCACTGCCTTTGCGGCCGCCCCGGCACAGGCCCAGGTCACCGTCGGGGGCACGGTGTTCGAGGTGCAGGGCCTGGTCGGCGTCGGCCGCATGGCCGCCAACCTGCGCGACAGCCATGGCGAGACCTTCGGCTCCATCTCCGGCCTGTGGGCCGATGCCTCGAGCTGGCAGCGCAGCGGCGCCACTTACACCGGCAGCTTCCTGGCCGCGCCCGACCGAGGCTACAACGTCGCCGGCACCATCGACTACGCGCCGCGCCTGAACCAGATCAACTTCAGCTTCACGCCAGCCGCGCTGGGCGCCAGCGGCCTGGCGCAGAACCAGATCGCCTTGTCGCTGACGAGCGCCACGCGGCTGTTCGAGACGCTGCCCGGCGGCGGCACGCAGCTGATGTCGGGCCTGGATCCGGTGCCCGGCGGCGTGGCCGCCGGAGGCGCCCGCCCGGCCACGGCGTCGATGCCCGAGCTGCCGCAGGCCTTCAACGGCAAGCTCTCGCTCGATGCCGAGGGCGTGGTGGTGCTGGCCGACGGCTCGCGCCTGGTCAGCGACGAGTACGGCCCGTCGATCTACCGCTTCAGCGCCAGCGGCCAGTTCATCGGCGCGCTGCCGGTGGCGGCCTCGGTGCGGCCCATCCGCAACGGCGTCACCGACTACAGCTCGAACAACGCCGCCACCGGCCAGCCGGCACCCACGCCCGCCAACCCGAGCTTCGGCCGATCGAACAACCAAGGCTTCGAAGGCCTGAGCCTCAGCCCCGACGGCCGCACGCTGTTCGTGGCGCTGCAGAGCGCCGCGCGCCAGGACGGCGCCTCCACCGGCGCCGCCTTCCGTGACCACACGCGCCTGTTCACCTACGACGTGAGCAACCTCGCCGACATCCGCCTGACGGGCGAGTACGTCGTCAGGCTGCCGAAGTTCGTGCAGGGCAGCAACACGCTGGTGGCGGCGCAGAGCGAGATCCACGCGGTCTCGGACACCCAGCTGCTGATCCTGCCGCGCGACGGCAACGGCCTGGGCGTCGGCACGCAGACCTCGTTGCTGCGGCGCGTGGACGTGATCGACATCGCCGCCGCCACCAACATCCTCGGCCAGGCCTACGAAGGGCAGATCGCACCGGGCGGCGTGCTCAACCCGGCCATCACGCCGGCGGCCTACAGCCCGTGGCTGAACATCAACAACAACGCCGAGCTGGCGCGCTTCGGCCTCGTCAACGGCGTCGTGCCGGGCCTGGGCAACCTCAGCGAGAAGTGGGAAGGCCTGGCCCTGCTGCCGGCGCTGGACCCGTCGGCGCCGAACGACTACTTCCTGTTTGTGGCCAACGACAACGACTTCCTCACCACCGACGGCTTCCATGCCGGCGCGGCCTACAACGGCGGCTTCGACAACGACACGATGTTCCTGGCCTGGCGGGTGACGATCGCGCCGGTGTCCGAGCCTGCCACGGCGCTGCTGATGGCGCTGGGTGCGACCGGGCTGCTGTTGCGCGCGGGCAGGCGCTGAGCCTCGCACCGGGACATTGCTCATCGGCGTGGGGCGTGAGGCGGCTACAGTCCGCCTCACAACTCGATCGTCAGGGAGTCGCGATGTCCTGGTTCTCTTCCCGCAGCGGGCTGGCCACGCTGGCCATGGCAGTGCTTTGCACCGCTGTTGCCCCGGCGGCCGCGCAGGCCCCGCCACTGGCGGCCGCCGAGCCCAAGGTGCGCGGCACCAGCTATGTCGGCATGGAGCGCATGACGGGCGCCCAGGTCTCGCCCGACAACCGCCACGTCGCCCTCCTGCTGACCGACGACCGCGGCCGCCACGTGCTGGCCATCTCCGAGCTCGCCAAGCCCGGTGACGCCCGTGTCATTGCCGCCGTGCCCGATGGCGACGTGCACCACGCCGACTGGGTGAACGAGAAGCGCCTCATCTACACCGCCCGCAGGACCGGCGAGACCATCGTCGAGGGCGAAGGCGGCACCTTCGCCATCGACATCGACGGCACCCGCATCCAGCACCTGGTGTCTTGGACCTTCGACCTCGGTCGCAGCGGCACGCGCTTCAAGGAAAAGCTGCTGCCTTACGGCTGGTTCTTCCACCGCAGCCTGCGCGACCGCGGCGACGAGGTGCTGATGGAGGAGCGCAACGTGCGCGCGCTCGAAGACCGCAGCATCGTCGCGCTCGCCAGGCTCGACACCGCCACCGGGCAGCTCACGCGCGTGGACGGCGGCATGCCCTCGGGCGCCCTCAGCCACGTCTTCGACCGCAACGGTGACCTGCGCATCGTCACCACCATCGAGCAGGACCGCCACCGCGTGCACCACCGCGCTCCGGGCAGCTCGGGCTGGGTCGTGGTGGAAGACCGGCCGGTGCTTGACGGCGGCCTGATCGACCCGCTGTTCATCGAAGCCGACGGCACCTGGGTCGTGCGCAGCAGCCGCGGACGTGACACCGAAGGCCTGTTCAGCTACGACCCCAAGGCGCGGCGTCTGCTGCCCGAGCCGTTGGTGGCCGTCGATGGCTTCGACGTGCGCGGCGCCATCACCGTCGACGAGACGCAGCAGCTCATCAGCTCGGCCTGGGTGCGCGCCGACCGCTGGCAGCCGGTGTGGTTCGACGAGAAGATGGCCAAGGTGCAGAAGGAGGTCGATGCCTCGCTGCCCCCGGGCCGTGTGAACCAGGTGCACTGCGGTGATTGCGCCACGGCCGCGCGATTTGTCGTCGAGTCGAGCAGCGACCGCGTGCCCGCCGAGTTCTACGTCTACGACCGCGCCTCGCGGCGGCTGACGCAGCTCGGGCGTGAGCGCCCGTGGCTGGCCGAAGGCGGCCAGGGCCGGCGCAGCTTTCACCGCGTGGCGGCCCGCGACGGGCTTTCGCTGCCGGTCATCGTCACGCACCCGGCAGCCGTGGCCGCGGGAACGCCGGCACCGACCGTGGTGTACGTGCACGGCGGGCCCTGGCTGCGCGGCGCGGACACCGGCTGGTCGGCCGAGCCGCAGTTCCTGGCCGCACACGGCTGGCGCGTGCTCGAGGTGGAGTTCCGCGGCAGCTTCGGCTTCGGCCAGAAGCACTTCCGCGCCGGCTGGCGCCAGTGGGGCCAGGCCATGCAGGACGACCTGGCCGACGCCGTGGCCTGGGCCGTGCGCGAGAAGCTCGCCGACCCGGGCCGCGTGTGCATCGTCGGCGGCAGCTACGGCGGCTATGCGGCATTGATGGGGCCGGTGCGCCACCCGGGCACGTACCGCTGCGCCGCCAGCTTTGCCGGCGTCACCGACCTGACGAAGATGTACAGCGGCTTCTGGACCGACATCGCCGAGCACTACCGCCGCTACAACCTCACGCAGCTGCTGGGCGACGAGCGCGCCGATGCCGAGATGCTGCGTCGCTTCTCGCCCATCAACCGCGTGGCCGAGATCAAGGTGCCGCTGTTCCTGGCACACGGCAAGGAAGACCGCCGCGTCGACATCGCGCACACCGAACGCTTTGCCACCGCCGCGCGCGAGGCCGGCCTGCCGGTGGAGGTGCTGGCCTTCAGCAACGAAGGCCATGGCTTCAGCAGCCAGCGCAACCATGCGCGCTACCTGGAAGCGCTGGCGGGGTTCCTTCAGCGCCACCTGGGCGGCGGCGCGGGGCGCTGAAGGCTGCTTGGCCGACGGGCCGCGGTCAGCCGCGCAACAGATTGACCAGCGGCCGCCCGGCGCGGTCGCGGTAGACATCGAAGTCGGCGTCGATGCTCAGCACGTGGCGGATCTTCAGCCGCGCAGCGGCTTCGGCCACCGACGCGTCGGCCAGGTCGAAGGGCAGGTCGGCAAAGCGCTCGCTCAGGCGCAGCACCTCGGTCACCGAGCCGTCGGCGGGTGGCTGCAGCGCCACCGCACCACGCTGCACCCAGCGCAGGAAGTCGAGGGCGCAGTCGTTGCCGATGCGCCGGGCCAACAGCGCGCACACCTCGGTGGCCACGGGCCAGGTGGACAGCAGCGTGGCGCGCGGGTTGCCGCGCAGCCACTCGAGCACCGGGATGTGCCAGCGATCGTGGGCGTTGAACAAGGCGATCAGTGGGCCGCTGTCGACGAGCACCGGGCCGGCATGTGCGGGGCCCCGCGCCGCGTAGCGCGCTGGCGGCTCGGACGCCACGGCCTTGCGCGAAGGCACGGCGCTCAGCCCCGCCGCGCGTGGCGTTCGGCGGCGGCGGCTGCGAAGCCCAGCTTGCGGCGCGTGGCGAGGTCGGCCGCACCGGCATGGCGGCCGAAGAGGTCAGCGCCCAGTTCGAAGGCCGACCGCGCCGGCGCGGCATCGTCGAGCGCCAGATAGGCCTGCAGCGCCGCCCGCACGACATCGCTGGTGCTGCGGCCGCTGGCCTGCGCGCGCTGGCGCAATTGCTCCTCCAGGGCGGCGTCGAGCTTGATGGTGACGGTCATGACCAGGCGGCTGGAAGACAGGTAATACGCAATGTATTACCGCGTCGCTGCCCGCGTCAAGCCCAACGGGCGGCCGCGCGTGCGGCGCCCCCGGCTACCCCTGCAGCTGCTTCTGGAACACCAGCCCCGCGTGCTCGCGCAGCGCGTGGAACTTGATCTTCGGCCAGTTCTCCTGCATGGCGCGCAGCTCGCCGGCGTATTCGAGCAGCACGGTGGGCGCGTCGACCGCGTCCAGCGCCACGCGGTGGGCGTTGCCGTCGATGAAGCGTTGCAGCTCCTTGGGCTCGTCACACGTGACCCAGCGCGCCACGTTGTAGCGCGCGGGCATGATGCGCGCCTTGCAGCCGTACTCGTGCTCGAGCCGGTGCGCCACCACCTCGAACTGCAGCTGCCCTACCGCGCCCAGCAGCAGCACGCTGCCGGCCACGGGCCGGAAGACCTGGATCGCGCCTTCTTCGCCCAGCTGCGTGAGGCCGGCGCGCAGCTGCTTGGTCTTCAGCGGATCGGCCACCTCGACGCTGCGGAACATCTCCGGCGCGAAGAACGGCAGCCCGGTGAACTGCAGCACCTCGCCTTCGCTGAGCGTGTCGCCGAGCTGCAGCACGCCGTGGTTGGGGATGCCGATGATGTCGCCGGCAAAGGCCTCTTCCAGCAGCTCGCGGCGCTGGCTCATGAAGGTGACCACGGTGTTCGGCCGCAGCTCCTTGCCGCTGCGCGACACCTTCAGGCGCATGCCACGCTCGAACTGCCCGCTGGCCACGCGCAGGAAGGCGATGCGGTCGCGGTGCGCCGGGTCCATGTTGGCCTGGATCTTGAACACCACGCCGCTGAACTTGGGCTCGGTGGGCTGCACCTCGCGCTGCAGCGCCATCTTGGCGCCGGGCGGCGGGGCCAGGTCCACCAGCGCGTCGAGCACTTCCTGCACGCCGAAGTTGTTGACGGCCGAGCCAAAGAACATCGGCGTCTGGCGGCCGGCGCGGAACTGCGCCATGTCGAAGGGCGGCGCGGCGTCGCCGAGCAGCTCGATCTCGCCTTGCGCCTGTTCGTACTGCATGCCGAAGCGCTCGGCGTAGGCGGGGTTGTCCAGGCCCGCGAGGATTTCGTCGGCCTGCCCCTTGCGGTCTTCACCGGGGCTGAACACGCGCATGCGCTCTTCGCGCAGGTCCATCACGCCGTGGAAGGCCTTGCCCATGCCCACCGGCCAGGTGAAGGGCACGACCTCCATGCCGAGCTCGCGCTCGATCTCGTCCATCAGCGCCAGCGGCTCCTTCACCTCGCGGTCCATCTTGTTCACAAACGTGAGGATGGGCGTGTTCCGCGCGCGGCACACCTGCAGCAGGCGCCGCGTCTGCGGCTCCACGCCGTTGGCGGCGTCAATCACCATCAGCGCCGCGTCCACCGCGGTGAGCACGCGGTAGGTGTCTTCGCTGAAGTCCTGGTGGCCGGGGGTGTCGAGCAGGTTGATGACGCAGTCGCGGTACTCCATCTGCATCACCGAGCTGGCCACCGAGATGCCGCGCTGCTTTTCGATCTCCATCCAGTCCGATGTCGCGTGGCGCGTCGCTTTCCGCGCCTTCACGCTGCCGGCGATCTGGATGGCGCCGCTGAAGAGCAGCAGCTTCTCCGTGAGCGTGGTCTTGCCCGCATCGGGGTGGCTGATGATGGCGAAGGTGCGGCGGCGCTTCACCTCGGTGGTGATGCGCTCGGGGGTGGCGGCAGACATGGGCTCGGGCTCGGGGAAACCGCCGATTATCCGGCGGCGCCTCGGCGCGTGTTCAGTCTTCCAGCAGCGACCGCAGCATCCAGGCCTGCTGCTCGTGCACCGTCAGGCGCTGCGTCAGCAGGTCGGCCGTGGGCTCGTCGCCGGCCTTGTCGGCGAGCGGGAAGATGGCGCGTGCGGTGCGCGCCACGGCCTCGTGGCCCTCGACGAGGATCCGCACCATCTCCATCGCCTTGGGCGGCAGGCTGGGCGCATCGGGCACGCTGGCCAGCGCCGCGTATTGCGCGTAGCTGCCCGGTGCCGGGTGGCCGAGGCTGCGGATGCGCTCGGCGATGGGGTCCACCGCCGTCCAGAGCTCGGTGTACTGGGTCATGAACATCGCGTGCAGCGAGTTGAACATCGGCCCCGTCACGTTCCAGTGGAAGTTGTGCGTGGTGAGGTAGAGCGTGTAGGTGTCGGCCAGCAGCCGGCTCAGGCCACCGGCGATGGCGCCGCGGCCGGCGGCATCGATGCCGATGTGGATGGCCGCGCCCTTGGCAGCGGCAGCAGCGGTCTTCTTCTTGCCCATGGTGTGGCTCCAGTTGGAATGGCGATCGAGTGTCAGGACAGGCGCCTCACACCCGGCAGCGCGCAGGCGTAGACGCAGTTGCGCAAGGCCGCGATGGCCTCGTAGCGCGGAAAGGTGCGCCGCCACGCCAGCACCACGCGGCGCGTGGGCACGGGCTCGCTGAAGGCAACGTAGGCCACGTGCGGCTGCGCCTCGGCGGGCACGCTCAAGCGCGGCACCACCGTCACACCCATGCCCGAGGCCACCATGTACTTGATGGTCTCCAGGCTCGAGCCTTCGAAGCTCTTGCGGATGCCCTCGGCACCGCTGGAAAAGCGCGCGTATTCGGGGCAGACCTCGAGCACGTGGTCGCGGAAGCAGTGGCCGGTGCCGAGCAGCAGCATGGTCTCGTTCTTCAGCTCCTCGGCGGTGATGCTCTCGCGCGAGGCCATTGGGTGCGTGCGCGGCACGGCCGCCAGGAACGGCTCGTCGTACAGCGGTGCCACCGCCAGACCGGTGTCGGGGAAGGGCTCGGCCAGGATGGCGCAGTCCAGGTCGCCGGTGCGCAGCATGTCGAGCAGCCGCGCGGTGAAGTTCTCTTGCAATACCAGCGGCATCTGCGGCACGCGCTCGATGGCCTGGCGCACGAGGTCGGGCAGCAGGTAGGGGCCGACGGTGTAGATGACGCCCAGGCGCAGCGGGCCCGAGACCGGGTCCTTGCCCGTCTTGGCGATCTCGCGGATGGCCGCGGCCTGCTCGATGACCTGCTGCGCCTGGCGCACGATCTGCTCGCCCAGCGGCGTGGTGCTCACCTCGTTGGCGCCGCGCTCGAAGAGCTTGACGTCGAGTTCTTCCTCGAGCTTCTTCACCGCCACGCTCAGCGTCGGCTGGCTCACGTGGCAGGCCTCGGCCGCGCGGCCGAAGTGGCGCTCGCGCGCCACAGCGACGATGTACTTCAACTCGGTCAGCGTCATGGGGTGATTGTCGGCCCCACGTCGGTCAGGCTTTCAGGAACTCGGTCTTGGCGCCGAGCCAGCGGTCGACCTGCCGCTGCGCCACCGACGGCTGTGCGCTCAACAGCCGCGCTGCGGTGGCGCGCGCGTGCAGCAGCAGCGGCTCGTCTTCGGCCAGGTCGGCAAAGCGCAGCAGCGCGTCGCCGCTCTGGCGCGCGCCCATGAACTCACCGGGCCCGCGGATCTCGAGGTCGCGGCGGGCGATCTCGAAGCCGTCGGTCGTTTCGGCCATGGCCTTCAGGCGCGCCTTGCCGGTGGGCGACAGTGGCGCGGTGTACAGCAGCACGCACACGCTGGCCACGGCGCCGCGGCCGACACGCCCGCGCAGCTGGTGCAGCTGCGCCAGGCCGAAGCGCTCGGCGTGCTCGATCACCATCAGGCTGGCGTTGGGCACGTCCACACCCACCTCGATGACGGTGGTGGCCACCAGCAGCTTCATCGTGCCGTCGGTGAAGAGCTTCATCACCGCCGCCTTCTCGGCCGCGGCCATGCGGCCGTGCAGCAGGCCGACCATCGCGCCCGGAAGCAGGGCGCTCAGCTCGGCGTGCGTGGCGGTGGCGTTCTGCAGGTCGACGTGCTCGCTCTCTTCCACCAGCGGGCACACCCAGTAGACCTGTTTGCCCTGCGCCACCTCGTCGCGGATGCGCGCCAGCACCTGCGCGCGGCGCCCGTCCTCGAAGACCTTGGTGACGATGGGCGTGCGGCCGGGCGGCAGCTCGTCGATGGTCGACAGGTCAAGGTCGGCGTAGTGGCTCATGGCCAGCGTGCGCGGGATCGGCGTGGCGCTCATCATCAGCAAGTGCGGCTCCAGGCCCTGGGTGCCGTCATCGCCCTCTCTGCCCTCTTTGCCCTCTTCGCCATTCGCCAACTTCTCGCGCAGCGCCAGCCGCTGCGCCACGCCGAAGCGGTGCTGCTCGTCCACCACCGCCAGGCCCAGCCTCGCGAAGGCCACGTCGCGCTGGATCACGGCATGAGTGCCCACCACCAGGCCGGCGCGGCCGTCGGCCACCGCGGCCAGCATCTCGCGCCGCTCGCGCCCCTTGCGGCTGCCGGTGAGCCAGGCGATGGCGATGCCCTGTGGCTGCAGCCACTGCACGAGTTTGCGGAAGTGCTGCTCGGCCAGGATCTCCGTCGGCGCCATCAGCGCGCACTGCCAGCCGGCGTCGATGGCGGCGGCGGCGGCCAGCGCGGCCACCACCGTCTTGCCCGAGCCCACATCGCCCTGCAGCAGGCGGTGCATCGGCGTGGGCCGCGCCAGGTCGGCCGCGATCTCGGCCACCACACGCTGCTGCGCGCCGGTGAGCGGCCCGCCCAGCAGCTGCGGCAAGCCCGCCACCAGCCGCTCGACCAGCCCGCCGGGCCGCGCCCGCAGCGGTGGCGCGCGCAGCCGGGCGCGTTCGGCGCGCGCCTGCGCCTGCGCCAGCTGCTGCGCCAGCAGCTCGTCGAACTTCAAGCGCTGCCAGGCCGGGTGGCGGTGGCCTTCGAGCGCATCCAGATCGGTGCCGGGCGGCGGGTGGTGCAGAAACGTCACCGCCTCGCGCAGGCTGGGCAGGCCGGCGGGCACACTGCCCCCGGGCAGCAGCTCGTCCAGCGGCGCGCGCGGCAGGGCCGACGCGATGACCTTGCGCAGGTAGGCCTGCGGCAGCTGCGCGGTGCTGGGGTACACCGGCGTCAGGCCGGCGGGCAGCGGCGTCTCGGGCGTGACGGCGCGGAACTCCGGGTGCACCATCTCGCGGCCGAAGAAGCCGGCGCGCAGCTCGCCGCGCACGCGCACCAACGCGCCCGGCGCCAGCGTCTTCTGCATGGACGGGTAGAAGTGCAGCAGCCGCAGCATCAGCTCGCCGCTGTCGTCGGCAATGCGCACCAGCAGCTGGCGCCGGGCGCGGGTTTCGACGCGGCACTCGAGCACGGTGCCCTGCACCTGGCCCGTGACGCCGTCGTGCAGCGTGGCGATGGGCGCCAGGCGTGTTTCGTCTTCGTAGCGCAGCGGCAGGTGCAGCGCGAGGTCGATGTCGCGCACGAGCCCGAGCCGGGCCAGCGCACGGGCCGGCGCGGACAAGGGCTTCGGGCCCGCGGGTGGCGCTGCGGCTTGGGGCATGGAAGAATTTTCGCCTCGCTGCACGCCAGCGCTTCCGGGGCCGGTCAAGCCCAGGTCATGACATCTGCTCCCGCGCCGGGCGAGTACACCCTCGCCGACTTCGATTTCGAGCTGCCGCCCGAGCTGATCGCCCAGCATCCGGCGGCCGAACGCAGCTGCTCCAGGCTGCTCGACGGCACCGGCACGCTGCCGGCCGACCGCGTGTTCCGCGAGCTGCCCGCCCTGCTGCAGCCGGGCGATCTGCTGGTGTTCAACGACACCCGCGTCATCAAGGCCCGGCTGCTGGGCGAAAAGCCCACCGGCGGCGCGGTGGAGGCCCTCGTCGAGCGCGTGCTGCCGAACGACGAGGTGCATGCCCACCTGCGCGCCAGCAAGTCGCCCAAGCCCGGCTCGATCGTGCGTTTTGCCGGCCCCAGCGGCGGCGGCTTCGACGCCCAGGTGCTGGGCCGCGCCGGCCCCGACGACGCGCTGTTCCACCTGCGGTTTCCGGGCTCGCCGCTCGAGCTGCTGCAGCAGCACGGCCATGTGCCGCTGCCGCCCTACATCGAACACGACGACAACGCCGACGACGAAAGCCGCTACCAGACCGTGTTCGCCGCCCGCCCCGGCGCTGTGGCCGCGCCCACCGCGGCGCTGCACTTCGACGAGCCCCTGCTGGCCGCGCTGGCCGCACGCGGCGTGCAGCGCGCGGCCGTGACGCTGCACGTGGGCGCGGGCACCTTCCAGCCGGTGCGCGCCGAGCGCATCGCCGAGCACCGCATGCACAGCGAGTGGTTCGAAGTGAGCGCCGAGACGGTGGCCGCCATTGCCGCCGCACGCGCACGCGGCGGCCGCATCGTGGCGGTGGGCACGACCACGCTGCGCGCGCTGGAGAGCGCAGCCCGTGCGGCGGCGCCGGGCGCGCTGGCGCCGTACAGCGGCGACACCGACATCTTCATCACACCGGGCTTCCCGTTCCGCGTCGTCGACCGGCTGATCACCAACTTCCACCTGCCCAAGAGCACGCTGATGATGCTGGTGAGCGCCTTCGCCGGCCACGCCCACATCCGCGCGCTGTACCGCCACGCCATCGAGAGCCGCTACCGCTTCTTCAGCTACGGCGACAGCATGCTGCTGGAGCGCCGCTGATGCCGCCCGCGACAATCGCGGCATGCTCCAGTTCCAGATCCACCGCACCGAAGGCCTCGCGCGCCGCGGCACGCTCACGCTGAACCACGGCGTCGTCGAGACGCCCGTGTTCATGCCCGTCGGCACCTACGGCACCGTCAAGGGCGTGATGCCGAAGAACCTGCACGAGATGGGCGCCAGCATCATCCTCGGCAACACCTTCCACCTGTGGATGCGGCCCGGGCTCGATGTCGTGCGCGCTTTCGGCGGTCTGCACGCCTTCGAGGGCTGGAGCAAGCCCATGCTCACCGACAGCGGCGGCTTCCAGGTCTGGAGCCTGGCCGGCGCCGACGGCAAGGCGCGCAAGATCAGCGAAGAGGGCGTGAAGTTCGCGTCGCCCGTCAACGGCGACAGGCTCTTCCTCACGCCCGAGGTGAGCATGCAGATCCAGACGGTGCTGAACTCCGACATCGTGATGCAGTTCGACGAGTGCACGCCGTACGAGACGGCCGGGCAGCTCACCACCGAGGCCGAGGCGCGGCGCTCGATGGAGCTCAGCCTGCGCTGGGCGGCTCGCTCGCAGGCCGAGTTCGCGCGGCTCGAGAACCCGAACGCGCTCTTCGGCATCGTGCAGGGTGGCATGTACGAGAACCTGCGCGCCGAAAGCGCCGCGGCCATGGCGGAGTTGGATCTGCCCGGCTATGCGGTCGGCGGCGTGAGCGTGGGTGAGCCCAAGGCCGAGATGCTGAAGATCATGGCGCACACGCCGCGCCTGCTGCCGGCCCACAAGCCGCGTTACCTGATGGGCGTGGGCACGCCCGAAGACCTGGTCGAAGGCGTATCGCAGGGCATCGACATGTTCGATTGCGTCATGCCCACGCGCAACGCCCGCAACGGCCACCTGTTCACGCGCTTCGGCGACCTGAAGATCCGCAACGCGCGCCACAAGACCGATGCGCGGCCGATCGACGAGACCTGCAGCTGCCACGCGTGCAAGGGCTGGACCGATACCGACGGCAGCGTGCACGGCGGCTTCAGCCGCGCCTACCTGCACCACCTCGACCGCTGCGGCGAGATGCTCGGGCCGATGCTGGCCACGATCCACAACCTGCACTACTACGTCAACCTGATGCGCGAGCTGCGCGAGGCGCTGGAGCAGGGCCGTTTCGAGGCCTGGCGGGTGCAGTTCCACGCCGATCGCAAGCGCGGCGTCTAGGCGCCGCGCGGCGCCATGAAAAAGGCCCGCCAGTGGCGGGCCTCGATGGCTTCGATGCCAGGGATTCACTGCACGCGGAATTCGTCGTGGCAGGCCTTGCAGGTGGCAGCCGTGGCGCCGAAGGCGGCCTTGAGCTGATCGAGGTTGTTGGCCTTGGCGGCCGTGACCAGCTTGGCCGCTTCTTCCTGCAGCTTCTTGGCGGCGGCGTCGAACTTGGCCTTTTCCGACCAGACGTTGGCCTTGGGCTCGCCCTTGTCGGTGCCCGAGGTGCCCTCGACGAAGCCGGCGAACGGCAGGTTGGCCACGAAGGCCACGACATCGGCGTTGGCCGCAGCGGCGGGGCCGTTGAACGGCACGCGGCCGTTCGCCATGGCGCCGATGCGGCCGAAGTGGGCGGCCATCACCTGGAAGGAGGCCTTGCGGTACTTGACCGCGTCTTCGGGCTTCTGGAACTGCGCGGCAGCGGGCAGCGCCGTCGCAAGGCCGACGACGGCCGCGCACACGAGCATCACACGGGACATGGAAACCTCCTGGAGGGTTTGGATGAGCCGGCGCAGTGTAGCGAGGCGCACGCCAGGCTGTGCGTGACCGCGATCACCCAGGCGCGGCCGCTTCGGGATTCCCCCGATGCCGCAGCGCCGGGCCGGGCTCGGGGTATGGTTCCACCTTCGCCATGCTGTCGCCCGCGACACCACCGCCCATGACCTCTGCCGCCGTGCCCACCCGCGTCTGGGATCTGCCGACGCGCCTGTTTCACTGGTTGCTGGCCGCCGCCGTGATCGGCTGCGTGGTGACCGCCAAGATCGGTGGCGGCGCGATGCTGTGGCACCACCGCCTCGGCCACCTCGTGCTGGCGCTCATCGTGTTCCGGCTCGTCTGGGGGCTGGTGGGTGGGCGCTGGAGCCGTTTCTGGAGCTTCATCTACGCACCGGCCACGCTGGTGCGTTACCTGCGCGGCACGGCGAAGCCGGGCGAACAGCTCGACGTCGGCCACAGCCCCACCGGCGCGCTGTCGGTGTTCGCGCTGCTGGTGCTGTTGATGGTGCAAGTGGGCAGCGGGCTGATCTCCGACGACGAGATCGCCTTCATCGGGCCGCTGAACCGCTTCGTCAGCACCGACACCGCGCTCCTGGCCACCAGCCTGCACAAGACCTGGGGGCAGTGGCTGATCATCGGCATGGTGGCGCTTCACGTGCTGGCCATCGTGGTGTACTTCATCAAGCGCAACAACCTGGTCAAGCCGATGATCGGCGGCGACAAGCTGCTGCCGCCCGGTACGCCGGCCAGTGCCGACGGTGTGGCGCAGCGCGGCCTGGCCCTGGTGCTGGCGCTGGCCGCCGGCGGCCTGGCGTGGTGGGTGTACGGCCTGGGCGGGTGATGAACACCGTAGGCCCGCGCATCGAGCTCGTGCCGGCCGAGGGCCTGCAGGCCCTCGAGTCCGTGAGCGCGCTGTTCCGCGAATACGCCGCCTCGCTGGCCGTCGACCTGTGCTTCCAGAACTTCGAGCAGGAACTGGCCACGCTGCCGGGCGATTACGCCCCGCCGGGCGGCGCCCTGCTGCTGGCCCTGGTGGATGGCGAGCCCGCCGGCTGCGTGGCCATGCGGGCGCTGCCCGAAGCCGACCATGCCAATGCCTGCGAAATGAAGCGCCTGTATGTGAAGCGCGCCTTCCGCCGCTTCGGCCTGGGCCGCCTGCTGACACAGCAGCTGATGGACCTGGCCACGCAGGCCGGCCACAGCTGCATGCTGCTGGACACGCTCGACGACATGGAGGCCGCACGCGGGCTGTATGCCTCGCTGGGCTTCGTCGAGATCCCGCCCTACTACTTCAATCCGATTGCCGGCGCGCATTACCTGAAGGTCGAACTCGACACGCCCGGCACGCGCTGGTAGGAACCCCATGACCGCCTTCCCTGCCCCTGGCACCGCCGAATTCGAGGCGCTGCTGCACGCCATCCGATTCCCGGGCGACGCCGACCCGGCCGAAACCCGCGAGTGGCTCGACGCACTGGCCACGCTGGTGCGCGAGGGCGGCCCCGAGCGCGCGCGCTTCGTGCTGAGCGCGCTGCAGGACGAAGCCCGGCGCCACGCGCTGGCCTGGCAGCCGGCGCGGCAGACGCCCTACCTCAACACCATCGCGCTGCACGAGCAGGCGGCGTTCCCGGGTGACCTCGAGATCGAACAGCGCCTGGCCGCGCTGATGCGCTGGAACGCGCTGGCGATGGTGGTGCGCGCCAACGCCGCGCAGGGCGAGCTGGGTGGCCACATCAGCAGTTATGCCTCGGCGGCGGATCTGTTCGAGGTCGGCTTCAACCACTTCTTCCGCGCCCGCCATGCGGGGCCTGTTGGTCACGGAGGCCACGGCGGCGATCTCGTCTACTTCCAGCCGCACTCCGCGCCCGGCGTGTACGCGCGCGCCTTCGTCGAGGGGCGCCTGAGCGACACCGACCTGGCGCACTACCGGCAGGAGGTGAGCGCCGCCGCCGCCCGCGCGCGCGGCGAGGCGGTGCGCGGCCTCTCGAGCTACCCGCACCCCTGGCTGATGCCGGACTTCTGGCAGTTCCCCACCGGCAGCATGGGCCTGGGGCCGATCTCGGCGGTGTACCAGGCGCGCTTCCTGCGCTACCTCGAGCACCGCGGGCTGCACCCCGCGTCGGACCGTCGCGTGTGGGGCTTCTTCGGCGACGGCGAGATGGACGAGCCCGAGTCGCTGGCCGGCCTGAGCCTGGCCGCGCGCGAGAAGCTCGACAACCTCGTCTTCGTCGTCAACTGCAACCTGCAGCGGCTCGACGGCCCGGTGCGTGGCAACGGCCGCATCGTCGACGAACTCGAGACGCTGTTCGCCGGCGCCGGCTGGCACGTCATCAAGCTGGTCTGGGGCTCGGACTGGGACGCCCTCTTCGCCCGCGACACCACGCAGGCCCTGGCTCGCGCCTTCGCGCGCACCGTCGACGGCCAGTTCCAGACCTTCAGCGCCAACGACGGCGCCTACAACCGCGAGAAGTTCTTCGGCCAGAGCCCCGAGCTGCGCGCGCTGGTGGGCGCCATGACCGACGACGAGATCGACCGCCTGCACCGCGGCGGCCACGATCTGGTGAAGATCCACGCCGCCTACGCGGCGGCGGTGCGCCACCGCGGCGCGCCGGTGGTCATCCTGGCCAAGACCATGAAGGGCTACGGCATGGGCCAGACAGCCCAGGGCCGCATGACCACGCACCAGCACAAGAAGCTCGACGGCGACGACCTCGTGGCCTTCGCGCGGCGCTTTCGCCTGCCGATGAGCGACGAGGCCGCGCGAGCCCAGGCCTTCGTGCGGCCCGCGGCCGACAGCGCCGAGGCGCAGTACCTGCACGCGCGCCGCGCCGCCTTGGGCGGGCCGATGCCGGTGCGGCAGTTGCAGTCCCAGGAAGCCGAACCATTGCCCGTGCCACCCGCGGCCCGCGTGGCGGCCTTTGCGCTGCAGGCCGACGGCAAGGCGATGAGCACGACGATGGCCTTCGTGCGGCTGCTCGGCAACCTGCTCAAGGAGCCGGGCCTGGGCCCGCGCATCGTGCCCATCGTGGCCGACGAGGCGCGCACCTTCGGCATGGCGTCCCTCTTCCGCCAGGTCGGCATCTACGCGCCCGAGGGCCAGCAGTACGAGCCCGAGGACGCCGGCACCTTGAGCAGCTACCGCGAAAGCCGCGACGGCCAGATCCTGGAGGAAGGCATCAACGAGGCCGGCGCCATGGCCTCGTGGACGGCCGCGGCCACCAGTTACAGCACGCACGGCCTGGCGATGCTGCCGTTCTACATCTACTACTCGATGTTCGGCTTCCAGCGCGTGGGCGATCTGATCTGGGCCGCGGCCGACCAGCGCGCGCGCGGCTTCCTGGTGGGCGCCACCTCGGGCCGAACCACGCTGTCGGGCGAGGGCCTGCAGCACCAGGACGGCAGCAGCCATCTGGTGGCTGCCACGGTGCCCAATTGCGTGGCCTGGGACCCGGCCTTCGCCTACGAGCTGGCGCTGATCGTCGAGCACGGACTGCAGCGCATGCTGGTGCAGCAGCACGATGTGTTCTTCTACCTCACGGTGATGAACCAGAACCACGCGCAGCCGTCGATGCCGCAGGGCGCCGCCGAGGGCGTGCTGCGTGGCCTGCACCTGCTGCCGGCGCTGCCTGAAACGACCGCGCTGGCCACCAGCGCACCGCGCTGCGTGCTGCTGGGCAGCGGCGCCATCCTGCACGAAGCGCTGGCCGCGGCGCGGCTGCTCGCGGCCGACTGGGGCGTGGCGGCCACCGTGGGCAGCGTCACCTCGTGGAGCGAACTGGCGCGCGAGGGCATGGCCATCGAGCGTGCGCGGCTGCTCGGCGGCGAGGCTGGCGAGCCCTGGCTCACCACGCAGCTGGCCGCCACCACCGGCCCCGTCGTCGCCGCCACCGACTACGTGCGCGCCGTGCCCGAGCAGGTGCGCGCCTACGTGCCGGCCGGCCGCCGCTACGCCACGCTGGGCACCGACGGCTTCGGCCGCAGCGACAGCCGCGAGGCCGTGCGCGGCTTCTTCGAGGTGAGCCCGCAGCACATCGCGCTGCGCGCGCTGCAGGCGCTGGCCGACGACGGCGTGCTGGCCGCCGAGGTGCCCGCCACCGCGCGGCAGCGCTACGGCCTCGGGCCCTCGCCCGCGCCCTGGACGCTGTAGCGGCGCGCTACGGCATCATGGTCGCCGGGGACTGACACCCGCAGCGACATCGGAGAAGACCATCAGCAATGCCCTCATCCTGACCGCCGGCGCGCTGCGCCTGGCCGTGCGGCCCGACCTCGGCGGCGCCATCGCCGGCCTGTGGTTCTCTGATGCCCACGGCGAGCTGCCGGTGATGCGCAGCAGCGAACCCGCCGAGCTCGCGGCTGCGCGCGCCGCGGCCAGCTACCCGCTGGTGCCCTACTCCAACCGCGTGGGCCACCGCCGCTTCAAGTGGCACGGGCACGACTTCAGCACCGCGCCCAACTTCGACGACAACCCGCATTCGGTGCACGGCGTCGGCTGGATGCGGCCCTGGCAGGTGGTGTCGGCCTCCGGCGCCGATGCCGAGCTGCGCTACGTGCACACGCCCGACACACACTGGCCCTTCGCCTTCGAATCGCGCCAGCGCTTCGAGCTCACCGGCAACACCCTCACGCTGCACCTGGCCGTCACCAACACCGACACACGCCCGCAGCCCGTCGGCCTGGGTTGGCACCCCTACTTCCCGAAGCGCACGCGCAGCCACCTGCACGCCCAAGTGAGCGGCCGCTGGGAGCCCGATGCGAGCGGCCTGGCCGAACGCCGCGTGCCACAGGCCGGCATTGTGGGCGAGGTCGCGCAACTCGCCTACGACCACTGCTTCGACGGCTGGCAGGGCGTGGCGCGGCTGCGCGACGAGCGGCTGTCGCTGGAGCTCACGTCCTCGTTCAGCCGGCTCGTCGTCTACACGCCGGACGAGAAGCCGTACTGGTGCGTCGAGCCCGTCAGCCACGTCAGCAACGCCATCCAGATGGCCGATCCGGCCGCGCACGGCCTGGTCGACCTGGCGCCCGGCGCCACGCACGAAGGCTGGATGACGCTGAAGGTGGCGTCGACATGACGGCACCCGCGTTGGAACTGCTGCTCGACTGGCAGCCGCTGCCCGCGCCGCCCAGCCTGCTGGGCGAATCGCCGTTCTGGCACCCCGACGAGCAGGCGCTGTACTGGTGCGACATCCCCGGCCGCGCGCTGCACCGCTGGTGCCCGGCCGACGGCGCCGCCGGCGCGCATCGGCAGTGGGACTTCGACAACGAGCCCGGTTGCGTGGCCCCCTTGCCCGGCGGCCGCCTGCTGCTGGCGATGCGCGAAGGCCTGTTCCGCTTCGACCCCCGCGATGGCACCCGCGAGCGCCTGGCCCCACCGCCCTACGACACGGCCGTGGAGCGCTTCAACGACGGCAAGGCCGATGCGCAGGGCCGCCTGTGGGTGGGCACGATCTACGACCCGCGCAGCAAGCCCGCCGCGGCGCTGTACCGCTGGGACGGCCACACACTGGACCGCGTGGCCGGCGACGTGACGGTGAGCAACGGCCTGGCCTTCAGCGCCGACGGCCGCCACGTCTACTGGACCGACACGCCCTCGCACCGCGTGATGGTCTACACGCTCGATGCCGGCACCGGCCGGCTCATCGAGCCACGTGTGCTGCATGCCTTCGAGCCCAAGGTGGCCGGCGCACCGTTGGCCGGTTATGGCGGCCGGCCCGATGGCGCCGCGCTCGATGTCGAGGGCGGCTACTGGGCCGCGATGATGGAAGGCAGGCAACTCGTGCGCATCGCGCCCGACGGCACGCTGCTGGCCCGCGTGCCGCTGCCGGTGCGCTGCCCCACCATGCCCTGTTTCGGCGGCGCCGACGGCCGCACGCTGTTCGTCACCACCGCGCGGGCCAACCGCCCGGCCGACGAGCTGGCTGCCGAGCCCTGGGCCGGTTGCGTGCTGATGGCGCGCGCGCCGCTGGCAGGGCTGCCGGTGAACTTCGCCGCCGGCTGATGAGCGCGCTGCAGGCCCGCGCCGACCTGCTGGCCCGGCTGGCCGAGCCGCGCGAATGGGACCTGGCCGTCATCGGCGGCGGCTCGGTCGGCCTGGGCGTGGCGCTGGATGCGGCGGCGCGTGGCTTCTCGGTGCTGCTGCTGGAGGCCGGCGACTTTGCCCAGGGCACCTCGTCGCGCGCCACCAAGCTGGCGCACGGCGGTGTGCGCTACCTGGCGCAGGGCGATCTGGCCCTCGTGCGCGAGGCGCTGCACGAACGTGGCGCGCTGCTGGCCAACGCGCCCCACGTGGCCGCGCCGCTGCCCTTCGTGATGCCGGCCTACCGCTGGTGGGAGAAGGGCTTCTACGGCGCCGGCCTCAAGGCCTACGACCTGCTGGCCGGCTCGCGCGGGCTGGGCGCCACGGAGTGGATCGACGCCCGCCGGGCGCAGGCGCTGCTGCCCGGCGTGCGCGCCCAGGGCCCGGTGGGCACGCTGCAGGGCGGCGTGCGCTACTGGGACGGCCAGTTCGACGACGCACGCCTGGCGCTGCTGCTGGCGCGCACCGCGGCGGCCAAGGGCGCGCTGCTGCTGAACCACGCGCCGGTGGTGGCGCTGCGGCGCGAGCGCGGGCAAGTGCGTGGCCTCGTGCTGCGCGACACCGAGACGGGCACCGAGCACGCGGTGGCCGCACGCTGTGTGGTCAACGCCACGGGCGTGTGGGTCGACGGCATCACGGCGCTCGACCACGACGAAGACGAGCCGCCGCGAGGCACCGCGCACCGTGTGGCGCCGAGCCAGGGCGTGCACCTCGTCGTCGACCGCGGCTTCATGCCCGGCTCGGGGTCGTCGGTTCACGCGCTGCTGGTGCCCAAGACGGAAGACGGCCGCGTGCTGTTTGCCGTGCCCTGGCTGGGCAAGACGATCCTCGGCACCACCGACACGCCGCGCACCGACGCGCCCGCCGAGCCCGAGGCGCGCGCCGACGAGGTGGCCTTCATCCTGCGCGAGGCCGGCCGCTACCTGGCGCACGCGCCGCAGGCGGCCGATGTGCGATCGGTGTGGGTGGGGCTGCGGCCGCTGGTCAAGCCACCCGAGGGCCGCGACGGCGACACCAAGTCGATCTCGCGCGAGCACTCGGTGTGGGTGTCGCGCTCCGGCCTCGTCAGCGTGACGGGCGGCAAGTGGACCACCTACCGCTCGATGGCCGAGGACGTGCTGGCGCGCTGCATGGCCGCCGGCCTGCTGCCGCAGCGCGCGGCGGGCGTGACGACCGCGCTGCGGCTGGTGGGCGCGCCAGTGGCGGCCGACCCGGCGCGCTCGCTGGCGGCGCCGCCGGGCGAGCATCTCTACGGCACTGAAGTGGCCGCGCTGCGGGCCCTGCCCGGGGCCACGCGCTGGCTGGCGCACGACCGCGAAACCGGCCAGGGCGTGCTGAGCGAGGCGATGGTGCGTTTTGCCGTGCGCCACGAGTACGCACGCACCACCACCGACGTGCTGGCGCGGCGCTCGCGGCTGTTGTTCCTGGATGCCGCGCAGGCGGCCGAGGCTGCGCCGGCGGTGGCCGACCTGGTGGCCGAGGAGACCGGCCGCGATCCTGCGCTTGGGGCCTGCCAAGCGCTGGCGGCGCAGTACACGCGGCTTCCCTGAGTCAGCCTGCACCAGGCGGGCGCTTCGACAGGCTCAGCGCGAACGGATTGGGGACCTCCCGATCCCTCCGTTCGGACTGAGCTTGTCGAAGTCCCGAGCGCACCCGACCCCGTTCGGACTGAGCCTGTCGAAGTCCCGCCCCCTGCCGCTCAAGCACCCAGTGCCTGCCTTAGCGCCATTTCCAGCGGCCCCTGATCCGCCTCCCGAAACCCATCGTGCTGCAGCCGCACCCGCCCGTCGCGGCCGATGATGAAGCTGGTCGGCATCGCCTTCGCACCAAAGCGCCGCGGCGTGTCGCCCGCCGGATCGAACGCGATCGTGGCCCGCGACGGCACGGCGCGCATGAACAGCTCGGCCGCGCCACGCTGCTGATCCAGGTTCACCGCCACCACCGACAAGCCCGCGCCGCCGTGCCGCGCCAGCATCTGGTCCATCCACGGAAACGACTGCCGGCACGGCGGGCACCACGAGGCCCAGAAGTCCAGCAGCACGACACGGCCCTGCAGCGCCGCCAGGCTCACCGGCCCGGCCACGCCCTCGAGCTCGAGCACCGGCGCGGCGTCGCCCGCTGCGAGGGCCTGGCTGCGCGTGGGCAGCAGGCCGAGGGCGGCCCCGCAGGGCAGTGCGGCCAGCCAGCTGCGGCGGGTCATCCTTGGGGCCATGAAGCGTCCTCCCGTTGCGGGTAGTCGAAGTGGGCTTGCACCTGCCCCTGCTCGTCGATCAGGGCGTGCGGCACGCCGGTCTGCCGCAGCCAGGCGGCAGCGCCCGCGCCCTGCAGCAGCGCCATCGTCGCCACCATGCCGGCCTCGACGCAGCTCGGCGCGGACACTGTCACCGAGCGCGGCGCGCCTTCGACGGGCCAGCCGGTGCGCGGGTCGAGCACGTGGCCCAGGCGGCGGCCCTGGTGCAGCACGAAGCGGCGCGCATCGCCGCTGGTGGCCAGCGCACCGGTGCGCAGGTTCAGCACCGCGGCCGCAGCGGCGGTGCCGGGTTGCTCGATGCCCACCTGCCACGGGCTGCCGTCGGCGCGCGGGCCGCTGCAGGCGAGGTCACCGCCGAAGTTCACGAGCATCGGCGCGGGCGTGTCGGCACCCAGGCGCGCGAGCGTGCGGTCGACGGCGTACTCCTTGCCGATGCCGCCGAAGTCGAGCTCCATGCCCTCGGGCAGCCACAGGCGCGGGCGCTGCCAGCGCAGCTGCTGCCAGCCCACGCGTGGCAACAGCGCCGCCACCGCGGCAGGCGTGGGCACGCGGTCGCTGCCGTCGAAGCGCCAGGCCGAGCGCAGCACGCCACTGGTGATGTCGAACAGGCCGCTGCTGAGCGCGTGGCATTGGGCGGCAAAGTCGAGCAACTGCGCCGTCTCGTCGTCCACCCACTGCCAGCCGCCGCGGGCGGCCTGCAGCCGGGCGACGACGCTGTCGTCGCGGTATCGACTGAAGCGCCGTTCGATGCGCAGCGCCTCGTCCTGCGCCAGCGCCACGAGACGGCGCGCCGTGGCCTCGTCGACGCCATCGACCAGCACCTCGCAAGGGCTGACCATGGCATCGAAGCCACCGCGCCAGCCGCCGGCTGCGCGCTGCAGCCACGGCACGGCGTCGGCCTCGGTGGGGCTCACCAGCGGAACGACCATCCCACCGTCAGCATCGTCGCCTTCAGGTCGAGCGCCGGTGCCAGCGTGGCCAGCACGCCGGGCGCGCCGCTCGGCGCGTCCTGCCGCTGGCGATAGGTTTCGGCGCGCAGCGTGAGCAGGCTGTCGCGGGCCAGCGGCCAGCCGAGCGTGACGCCCACCGTGTCGGCCGAGAAGGCGCCCAGGCGCTCGTCGGCCGAGGCCGCCGACAGCGGGCTGGTCTGCGTCGTGCTGTTCCAGTCGCGGCCTTCGATGAGCCAGGGGCGGTAGAAGTCGGCGGCCTGCTGGATGTGGTGGCGCCAGCGCGGCTGCACGAAGCCGCCGCCGGGCAGCGGGTGGCGCCAGCGCAGGTCGACCGTGTGGGCGCGCACGCCCCAGTCGTCGCCGTACCAGCGGTACGAGGCGTCGAGCACGCCCGGTCCCAGGCTGACCTTGTGGCCCCAGAACAGGCTCGTGCGCGTGCGGCTGTCCGGACGCAACTCGGCCACGTAGCGCGAGCCGGTGACGAGGCCGCTGCTGCCGTCGAGCACGCTCAGCAGCTTGTACGGATCGGTATGTTCGCCGCTGCCGCTGCCCAGGCCCAGGTTCAGCTGCATCAGCCACTGGCGGTTGACCACCTGCGTCCAGCCCAGCAGCAGGTCGGCCACCTGGCGCGAGCCGTTGCCGCCCTTGGACGAGCCGGCGCCGAACATCGGCTTCAGGCCCGCGGGCTGGCCGCCCACGGGGCGCAGCTGGTCGGCCTCCAGCGCCAGGCCGATGCTCAGCGTGGTGTTCTTGCGGTCGAAGTCGCGCGCCAGCGAGACGTTGGCGCCCAGCGAGGTGAAGTCGTACTCGCGCGAGACGTTCGCGCCGTAGCTCAGGCGCTGGTCGGCGCCCCAGGGGCGTTCCTGGTTGGCGGCCAGGGCGACGCGGGTGTCCTTGAAGCTCGGGTCGAGCGGGCGCACGCCAGGCGCGGCCGTCCAGCTGCCCTTGCCCGAGGGCGAGGTGAAGGTCTGCACGCCGGGCTGAGCCACGGCGCCGTTGGGCGAGGCGCCGGTGAGGCTGTCGAGCGTGACCTTCAGGCCCGTCGTCACCCCGGCGGCGTCGGTGCGCTTCAGGCCCACCACGGGCTCGACGGCGCGCACGCGGCCGCCGCCTTCGCTGTACAGCAGCACGGCGGTGTCGACGAGCCAGGGCGTGGCGGCGTCGGCGGCGTGCGCCCCGGGTGCCAGCAGCGTGGCGGCGGCGCCGGCGAGGGCGGCTCGCCAATCGGTGGGGCTCAGTTGCATCCGCAGCCTCCACCGCCGAAGCCGCGGCCGCCGGTGGCGGCTTCCTTGCTGAAGTAGATGTGGTCGTCGAGGTCGCCGTGCAGAGCCACGCCCTCGGGCGCCATCGCGGGTTGCGCGAGCAGGTCGCGCTCCCAGGGCTGCACGCCCATCGACGCGCAGCCGCCGAGCAGCGCCATCGCACCCAGCACCAGTGCCGCGACAGGGCGCCGCAGCTTCCATCCATCGAAGGTCTTCATGCCCATCCCGTCTGCCGCGTGATGCGGCGAACGGGATGCTCGGCCGGCCCGATGAAGCCGACCTGAAGACGCCCGGGTCTACATCGACGAGTACTTCACCGAGCAGCCGTACGGCCGCGTGACGGGCGTGCTCACCGGCTTGCCGGCCAGCAGCTCGGCCAGGGCCACCTTGACGTGGTTGGTGGCCGTGGCGGTGTCGGCCGGGTTGCTGCTGGGCTTGTTGTCGATGGCGCCGGCATACACGAGCTTGCCGGCGGGATCGATGACATACATGTGCGGCGTGGTGCGGGCACCAAACGCGCGGCCGAGCTTGCCATCGGCGTCCATCAGCGTGGCGGTGGCGGCGGCCTTCTGTTGCTGCATCCAGCCGGCCATGTCGGCGGGAGCGCGGTAGTCGCGCGAGTCGGTGGCGGTGCTGTTGACGCTGAGCCAGACCACGCCCTTGGCCGTGGCCTCGCGCTGCGTGCCCTGCATGTTGCCGCTGCTGTAATGCTTGACGACGTACGGGCAGCCGGGGTTCACCCACTCGAGCACGACGTGCTTGCCCTTGAAGTCGGCCAGCGAGACGGACTTGCCGGCGGCGTCGGTCGCCGTGAAGGCCGGCGCCGGCTGGCCGACGGTGGCGTTGGCCAGCGCCGCGGTGGCGGCCAGCGCCAGCGTGGTGGCGACCAGGGTGCGGGCGAGCATCTGCATGGCGAACTCCTGTTGAACGCGGGGCGTCGCGCTCAGCGCCCGGCGCCAATCGCGCCGAGCACCTCGTCGACCGAGAGAATTTCGCTCAGCAGCCGTGGCCCTGCTGCGCCGGGGGTATAGACGGCGTACACCGGCACACCGCTGCGGCCGTAGCGCGTGAGCTGCTCGGTGATGGCGGGGTCGCGCTTGGTCCAGTCGGCGCGCAGACGCAGCACCTGCTTGTCGGCGAACGCCGCCTTCACGTCATCGGCCGCCATCGTGGTGCGCTTGTTGAACTGGCAGGTCACGCACCAGGCGGCGGTGAAGTCGACGAACACCGTGCGGCCCTCGGCCTGGGCCTGGGCCACGCGAGCGGTGCTCCAGGGCTCCCAGCCGTCGCTGGCCTGCGCGGCGCTGCCGCCGGCGATGGCGTCCTGGCGCAAGGCCGGCGCCGCCCACACGAGGGCCGCCACCAGCAGCAGCACGGCGGCGGTGCCGAAGCCGCCGCGGGCCTTGGGGCCGAGCGTCGGCGAGCCCACGGCCCAGGCCACGAAGGCCAGCGCCACCAAGAGGCCGAGCAGCGCCACGGCGCCGTCGATGCCCACCTGCACGCCCAGCACCCACACCAGCCACACGACGGTGGCGAACATCGGGAAGGCCATCAGCGTCTTGAAGTGCTGCATCCAGATGCCCGGCCGCGGCAGCGCGCGCGCCAGCGCCGGCCAGGCACTGGCGGCCAGGTAGGGCAAGGCCATGCCGAGGCCCAGGGCCGCGAACACCGCCAGCGCCTGCACCGGCGGCATGGTGATGGCCGCACCCAGCGAGGCGCCCATGAACGGCGCCGTGCACGGGCTGGCCACGGCCACCGCCAGCACGCCGGTGAGGAAGTGGTCCGCCACCGGATGCCGCGCCTGCGCGCCGGCCCACGACGAGGGCAGCACCGAGCCGAACTCGAAGACGCCGGCCAGGTTGAGGCCGATCAGCGTGAACAGCGCCGCCAGCACCGCCACCACCGCCGGGTGCTGCAGCTGGAAGCCCCAGCCGAGCTGTTCGCCGCCGGCACGCAAGGCCAGCAGCACCGCCGCCAGCGCCACGAAGCTGAGCACGACGCCCCCGGTGTAGGCCAGGCCGCCGGCCAACTGCGCTCGGCGATCAGCCCCGGTGCGCGCAAAGCCCAGCACCTTGAGCGACAGCACCGGGAACACGCAAGGCATCAGGTTCAGGATGAGGCCGCCCACCAGCGCAAAGGCCACGGCGAGCACGAAGCCCGGTGGCGCGGCGGCCGCGGGAGCGAGCGTGATCTCGGCGTTGCCCAGTGCTGGCAGCGGCGCCGGCGGGGCCACGGCCGGCCAAGGCGTGGTGACGGTGGCGGCCACGCGCAGGCCGGCCACTTCGCCGGCGCTCGTCAGCACCAGCGGCATCGTGGTGGGCGAGTCGCTGCGTTGCGGATCGAGCGGCACACGCGCCGTCCAGGTGCCGGCGTCCCACGAGGTCTGCGGCTTGGCGGCGTTGACGATGACGCCCACCGTCTCGGGCAGGAAGCCCAGCTCGCGGCCCTGCCACGCCACCGGCAGGCCGGTCACGCGCACCACCAGATCAGGGCCTTCGACGGCGGCCTTGGCATCGGCGCCCGCCACGTCCTGCGGGCGCGCGGCGCGGGCAGCCGCGAACAGCGCCGCGTGTCCGGCGGTGGCCGCGTTCACCGGCAGCTGCAGCACGAACTCGCCGCTCTCCGGGATGCAGACATCCTTGCAGACCAGCCACTCGGCGTTGAGCTTGACCTCCAGCGTGCCGCCGGCAAAGCCCGCCGGCACCGACAGCGGTACCGGCAGCAGCAGCGTGTCCTCGTAGCCGAAGTTCATCAGCGGGCCGATGGGCAGCCGCTTCGGCGTCGGCCAGTCGATCTCGCCGGCGCTCACGCCGGGCGGCAGCGTCCAGGTCAGCGTCGTCGGCAGGCCGGAATCGCCGGGGTTCTTCCAGTAGGTGTGCCAGTGCGGCTTGTGTTCGATCTTGAGGCCCAGCCAGGCGGGCTTGCCCGGCACCAGGCCCTCGGGCGCATGGGCCACCAGCCCGGCCTTCACCTGTGGCGTGGTGACGACAGCCGAGCCCTGCGCCGCCACGGCCAGGGCGGTGGCGGCGAGGCCGAGCGCAAACAACGAGGGAAGGAGTTTCATGCGGTGACGGAATGGCGGCGCCCGAGCGGCGTGCCCCGAGCCTGCGCTACGACCCTGAGGCCGGTCTGAAGTTCACACAACCAGGGACATTCTGGGGCACCGCGGGTTTCTTCGTATAATCGATTGGCTTTGCTGCTCACAACCGCTGGTTTGCCCATGGCGACTTCTCCGCAAAACCGGAAAGACCCCTGGGACGAGCCCGTCAATGGGGCCAAAGACGAGACATTCAAGCCGCTGACGCGCGAGGAGGCGTCGGCCCTGCGCCTGAAGCAACCGCCGCTTTCACCGTGGCGGGTGCTGATGGTGCAAGTGGCGGTGGGCGTGGGAGTGGCGCTGCTTGCGGTGCTGGTCACAGGTCGGGTCGAGCTGGCGTGGTCGGTGCTGTATGGCGCCGCCACGGTGGTGCTGCCGGGTGCGCTGATGGCACGCGGCATGACCAGCCGGCTCAGCAGCATGTCGCCCGGCACCAGTGCTGTCAGCTTCATGTTGTGGGAGATGGTCAAGATCGTCACCTCGATCGCCCTGCTCGCGCTGGCGCCGAAGGTGGTTCAGCCGCTGAGCTGGCCGGCCCTGCTGTTGGGTCTGGTGGTGTGCATGAAGGTTTACTGGTGGGCGCTGTTGTGGCGGCCCGCCCCGAAGAGCTAGAGGGACTCGACAAGTCATGTCAGCGCAAGGCCAGGAACTCACCGCGGGCGAGTACATCCGCCACCACCTCGGGCATCTGCAGACCGGCAAGCAGACCGCGGTCGTCGACTTCAGCATCATCAACCTCGACTCGGCCTTCTGGTCGCTGCTGCTGGGTGTGCTGGGCTGCTTCGTGCTGTGGCGCGCCGCGCGCAGCGCCACGGCCGGCGTGCCGGGCCGCTTCCAGGCCGCGGTGGAAATCCTCGTCGAGATGGTCGAGAGCCAGGCCAAGGGCATCGTGCACAGCGCGGCGAGCCGCAAGCTGGTGGCCCCGCTGGCGCTGACGGTGTTCGTCTGGATCTTCCTGATGAACGCGATGGACCTGCTGCCCGTCGACCTGTTCCCGTACATCTGGGACCACATGGGCCTGCACGCCGTGTTCGGCGCCAAGGACTACATGCGTGTCGTGCCCACCGCCGACCTCTCGGTGACGATGGGCCTGGCCCTGGGCGTGCTGCTGGTCTGCCTCTTCTACAACATGAAGATCAAGGGCGTCGGCGGCTGGGCCCACGAGCTCATCACGGCGCCCTTCGGCGCGCACCCGCTGCTGTGGCCGGTGAACCTGCTGATGCAGATCATCGAGTTCTTCGCCAAGACGCTGAGCCACGGCATGCGGCTGTTCGGCAACATGTACGCCGGCGAGCTGATCTTCTTCCTGATCGCGCTGATGGGCGGTGCCTTCACGCTGTCGGCCACCGGCATCTTCCTGGGCATCGGCCACATCGTCGCCGGCACCATCTGGGCCATCTTCCACATCCTGATCATCACGCTGCAGGCCTTCGTGTTCATGATGCTCACGCTGGTCTACGTCGGTCAGGCCCACGACGCCCACTGACCCTCTCACCGCAGCGGCGGGCCTCCAGGCCCGGCGCTGCACGCTCGACCTGTTTCGGTTTCTTTCGTTCGTCCCTTTTTCCAACCCCACCTTCCCCTTTCGGAGCACCACATGGAAGTCATCAGCTTTGTCGCCCTGGCCGCCGGCCTGATCATCGGTCTGGGCGCTGTCGGCGCTTGCATCGGCATCGGCATCATGGGCAGCAAGTACCTCGAAGCCGCTGCGCGCCAGCCCGAGCTGATGGGCGAGCTGCAGACCAAGATGTTCCTGCTGGCCGGCCTGATCGACGCGGCCTTCATCATCGGCACCGGTATCGCGCTGTGGTTCGCCACCGCCAACCCGTTCCTGGCCCAGATCGCCAACCTGCCGAAGTAAGTCCCGGTTCCACCGGGTCGCAGGGGGTGGCGGTGCCAGGCACGGCCACCCACGGTCTCCCATGACGAGGTTCACGCCGTGAGCATCAACGCCACACTCATCTTCCAGCTGATCGTCTTTGCGATCCTGGTCTGGTTCACGATGCGCTTCATCTGGCCGCCGATCACGGCAGCCCTGGACGAGCGCGCGAAGAAGATCGCCGAAGGCCTGTCGGCCGCCGACAAGGCCAAGGCCGACCTCGCCGCAGCCAACTCGCGCGTCGAGCAGCAGCTCGCCGCCGCGCGCACCGATGCGGCCAAGCGCCTGGCCGACGCCGAGCGCCTGGCGCAGCAGATGGTCGAAGAGGCCAAGGGCCGCGCTTCTGAGGAAGCCGCGAAGATCATCGCCGCCGCCCGCGCCGAGGCCGAGCAGGAGTCGGTGAAGGCCCGCGAGACGCTGCGCGACCAGGTTGCCGGGCTGGCCGTCAAGGGCGCCGAAGCCATCCTCAAGCGCGAGGTCAACGCCGGCGTGCACGCCGAGCTGCTGTCGCGCCTGAAGACCGAGCTCTGAGGACGCACCATGGCCGAGATCGCCACCCTCGCCAGGCCTTACGCCGAAGCCTTGTTCAAGGCCGCTGGTGCAGACGCCGCGGCCCTGAAGAGTCAGGTCACCGACCTGGCCGCCCTGGCTGCCGACCCGCTGCTGAAGCAGTTCGCCGACAACCCCAAGGTGTCGACGGACCAGGTCTTCGACGTCATCGCCGGCATCGCGCTGCAGCAGGGCCTGTCCTTGCATGCCAAGGCCGGCAACCTGCTGCGTGCGGTGCTTGAAAACGGCCGCCTGTCGGTGCTGCCCGAGATCGCGGCGCAGTTCTCGACCCTCGTCAACGCCCAGGGCGGCGTGTCCGACGCGCTCGTGGAAAGCGCCTTCCCGATCGACGCCGGGCAACTGCCCGACGTGCTCGCCACGCTCGAAAAGCGCTTCGGCCGCCGCCTGAATGCGCGCATCGAGGTGCTGCCCGAACTCATCGGCGGCATCCGCGTCACCGTGGGCGACGAAGTGCTGGACACCTCGGTCAAGGCCCGTCTCGAACAGATGAAGCTCTCGCTGGCCAGCTGAGCCGAGCGAAGCAATAGGAGCACCCCATGAACCTGAATCCCGCTGAAATCTCCGAGCTGATCAAGAGCCGCATCGAGGGCCTGTCGGCCCAGGCGGACATCAAGAACCAGGGTACGGTGGTCTCCGTCACCGACGGCATCGTGCGCGTGCACGGCCTGTCCGACGTGATGGCCGGCGAAATGCTCGAGTTCCCGCCCACCGCCAGCGGCCAGGCCACCTACGGCCTGGCACTGAACCTCGAGCGCGACTCGGTCGGCGCGGTGATCCTGGGCGAGTACGAGCACATCTCCGAAGGCGACACCGTCAAGTGCACCGGCAACATCCTCTCGGTGCCGGTGGGCCCGGAGCTGATCGGCCGCGTCGTCAACGCGCTTGGCCAGCCGATCGACGGCAAGGGCCCGATCAACGCCAAGATGACGGACGTGATCGAGAAGGTCGCCCCGGGCGTGATCGCGCGCAAGAGCGTCGACCAGCCGGTGCAGACGGGCCTGAAGTCGATCGACTCGATGGTGCCCGTGGGCCGTGGCCAGCGCGAGCTGATCATCGGCGACCGCCAGACCGGCAAGACGGCCGTGGCGATCGACACGATCATCAACCAGAAGGGTCAGAACATGACCTGCGTCTACGTCGCCATCGGCCAGAAGGCGTCGTCGATCAAGAACGTGGTGCGCAGCCTGGAGCAGGCCGGTGCGATGGAGTACACCATCGTCGTGGCCGCCAGCGCCTCGGAATCGGCCGCCATGCAGTACGTGTCGGCCTACTCGGGCTGCACGATGGGCGAGTACTTCCGCGACCGCGGCCAGGACGCGCTGATCATCTATGACGACCTGTCCAAGCAGGCCGTCGCCTACCGGCAGGTCTCGCTGCTGCTGCGCCGCCCGCCGGGCCGCGAAGCCTACCCCGGCGACGTGTTCTATCTCCACAGCCGCCTGCTCGAGCGCGCCGCGCGTGTGAACGCCGATTACGTCGAGGCCTTCACCAAGGGCGAGGTCAAGGGCAAGACCGGTTCGCTGACCGCGCTGCCGATCATCGAGACGCAGGCCGGTGACGTGTCGGCCTTCGTGCCGACCAACGTGATCTCGATCACCGACGGCCAGATCTTCCTGGAAACCAGCCTGTTCAACGCCGGCATCCGCCCCGCCATCAACGCCGGTATCTCGGTGTCGCGCGTCGGTGGTGCGGCACAGACCAAGCTGATCAAGAGCCTGTCCGGCGGCATCCGTACCGACCTGGCGCAGTACCGTGAACTGGCCGCCTTCGCGCAGTTCGCCTCTGACCTGGACGCCGCCACCCGCAAGCAGCTCGACCGCGGCGCCCGCGTGACCGAACTGCTGAAGCAGGCGCAGTACAGCCCGCTGCCCATCAGCCTGATGGCCGCCACGCTGTACGCGGTGAACAAGGGCCACCTCGACGACATCGACACCAAGAAGGTGCTGGCGTTTGAGCACGGCCTGCACCAGCACCTGAAGAGCAGCCATGCCGCCCTGCTGGCCAAGCTCGAGAACGACAAGGCCATGGACAAGGCCGCCGAAGAAGAGCTCGCCGGCGCCATCGCGTCGTTCAAGAAGTCGTTCGTCTAAACGCCGGCGCAGCGAAGGAGCAAGACCATGGCGGTCGGCAAAGAGATACGCGGCAAGATCAAGTCGGTGGAGAACACCAAGAAGATCACCAAGGCCATGGAAATGGTCGCCGCCAGCAAGATGCGCAAGGCGCAGGAGCGCATGCGCGCGGCGCGGCCCTATGCCGACAAGATCCGCAACATCACGGCGCACCTCTCGGAAGCCAACCCCGAGTACAAGAGCGCCTACCTGCGGTCCACCGACAAGCCCAAGGCCGTGGGCTTCATCGTCGTCACCACCGACAAGGGCCTCTGCGGCGGCCTCAACACCAACGTGTTGCGCGCGGTGACGAACAAGATGAAGGAAGTCCAGTCCGCCGGCTGCACCATCCACACGGTGGCCATCGGCAACAAGGGCTTCGGCTTCCTCAACCGCATCGGCGCCACCGTGGTGAGCCACGCCACGCAGCTGGGCGACGCGCCGCAGCTCGAAAAGCTCATCGGCCCGGTGAAGGTGATGCTCGACGCCTTCGTCGAGGGCAAGCTCGACGCCGTGTACCTGTGCTACACGAAGTTCATCAACACGATGAAGCAGGAGCCGCTGGTCGAGCCGCTGCTGCCGCTGGCCGCCGCGCGTCTGGAGCAGAGTGCCGCCGAGAAGACGCAGTACGGCTGGGACTACATCTACGAGCCCGACGCGCCCACCGTCATCGACGACCTGCTCACGCGCTACATCGAGGCCCTGGTCTACCAGGCCGTCGCCGAGAACATGGCCAGCGAGCAGAGCGCCCGAATGGTGGCCATGAAGGCCGCCACCGACAACGCCGGCACGCTGATCGGTGAGCTCAAGCTCATCTACAACAAGACGCGCCAGGCCGCGATCACCAAGGAACTCTCCGAGATCGTGAGCGGCGCAGCCGCCATCTCCGGCTGACGTTCCACCACCCGTTTCGATTCAGAAGGACAAAGCAATGTCGCAAGGAAAGATCGTCCAGTGCATCGGCGCCGTGGTCGACGTCGAGTTCCCCCGCAACGAGATGCCGCACATCTACGACGCGCTCAAGACCGAAGGTGGCGCGCTCACGCTCGAGGTACAGCAGCAGCTCGGCGACGGCATCGTGCGCACCATCGCGCTCGGTTCGTCCGACGGCATCAAGCGCGGCCTCGTCGTGATGAACACCGGCGCGCCGATCACGGTGCCGGTGGGCAAGGCCACCCTCGGCCGCATCATGGACGTGCTGGGCAGCCCGATCGACGAGCGCGGCCCTGTGAGCCAGGAGCTCACCGCCTCCATCCACCGCAAGGCCCCGGCCTACGACGAGCTGAGCCCGTCTCAGGAACTGCTGGAAACCGGCATCAAGGTGATCGACCTGATCTGCCCGTTCGCCAAGGGCGGCAAGGTGGGTCTGTTCGGCGGCGCCGGCGTCGGCAAGACCGTGAACATGATGGAGCTCATCAACAACATCGCCAAGGCGCACTCGGGCCTGTCGGTGTTCGCTGGCGTGGGTGAGCGCACCCGCGAGGGCAACGATTTCTATCACGAGATGTCGGACTCCAAGGTCGTGGTGCAGGACAACCTGCCGGAGTCGAAAGTGGCCATGGTCTACGGCCAGATGAACGAGCCGCCGGGCAACCGCCTGCGCGTGGCGCTCACCGGCCTGACGATCGCCGAGTCGTTCCGCGACGAAGGCCGTGACGTGCTGTTCTTCGTCGACAACATCTACCGCTACACGCTGGCCGGCACGGAAGTGTCCGCGCTGCTGGGCCGCATGCCTTCCGCCGTGGGCTACCAGCCGACGCTGGCCGAGGAAATGGGCCGCCTGCAGGAGCGCATCACCTCCACCAAGGTGGGCTCGATCACCTCGATCCAGGCCGTGTACGTGCCCGCCGACGACCTGACCGACCCGTCGCCCGCCACCACCTTTGCCCACCTGGATGCCACCGTGGTGCTGAGCCGCGACATCGCCTCGCTGGGCATCTACCCGGCCGTGGACCCGCTGGACAGCACCAGCCGCCAGATCGACCCCAACGTCGTCGGCGAAGAGCACTACGCCACCACGCGCGCCGTGCAGGCCACGCTGCAGCGCTACAAGGAACTGCGCGACATCATCGCCATCCTGGGCATGGACGAACTCAGCCCCGAAGACAAGCTGGCGGTGGCGCGCGCGCGCAAGATCCAGCGTTTCCTGAGCCAGCCCTTCCACGTGGCCGAGGTGTTCACCGGCGCCCCGGGCAAGTACGTGCCGCTGAAGGAAACCATCCGCGGCTTCAAGATGATCGTGGCCGGCGAGTGCGACCACCTGCCCGAGCAGGCCTTCTACATGGTCGGCACCATCGACGAAGCGTTCGAAAAAGCCAAGAAGATCAATTGACGGGCCCCCAAGCTCGCTGGCGCTCGCTACCCCCCGAGGGGGCCGCACGCCAGCGGCCCGGCAAAGCCGGTTCCGCGGCGTAGGGCTTGGCCGGTTTGCTCGACTGCTAAAGGACTCCAAAGATGGCCAACACCATTCACGTCGACGTCGTCTCCGCTGAAGAGAGCATCTTCAGCGGCGAGGCCAAGTTCGTGGCCCTGCCGGGCGAAAACGGCGAGCTCGGCATCCTGCCGCGCCACACGCCGCTGATCACCCGCATCAAGCCCGGTGCCGTGCGCATCGAGCGCGCCGACAACGGCGAGGAAGAGTTCGTGTTCGTCGCCGGCGGCATTCTCGAGGTGCAGCCGGGCGTGGTGACGGTGCTCGCCGACACCGCCATCCGCGGCCACGACCTCGACGAAGCCAAGGCTACCGAGGCCAAGAAGCTGGCCGAAGAGGCGATGAAAAACGCCAAGAGCGACATCGACCTGGCCGCTGCCCAGGGCGAGTTCGCCGCCATGGCCGCCCAGCTGGCCGCGATCCAGAAGCTGCGCAAGAAGTAGGCGCCGCACGGGCTCCGGGCCCGCCGCTCCGCACAGGCCGCCGCCCCGCCAGGGCCGGCGGCCTTGTTGTTTACTGCAGCGAGGCGGGCATCGTGTCGCCGCCGCGCGCCGGCAGCACGATCTCGAACACCGAACCCCCGCCCTCGCGGTTGCGCGCCGTGATGCGCCCGCCGTGCGCGTGCATGATGGTGCGGCTGATGGCCAGGCCCAGGCCTGTGCCGCCCGAGCCGTCCTTGGTGCGGCTGCTCTGCACGAAGGCCTCGAACACGCCTTCGAGTTCGTCTTCGGGGATGCCGGGGCCGCGGTCGGCAATGCCCAGCCGCCACTCGCCGGCGTCGGTGACATCGGCGCCGATGTCGACCTGCCCACCATCCGGCGAGAACCGGATGGCGTTGGCCACCACGTTGCGCACCACCTGCTGGAAGCGCAGCGGGTCCAGCTTGGCCGTCATCGGCGCCTCGGACAAGTGCTCGACCAACACCACGCCGCGCTTGGCCGCCAGCGGCTCCAACTCGCGCAGCACCTCGCGCACGGGCGTGCGCAGGTCGCCGCGCTCCAGGTGCAATGTGCCGACGCTGCTTTCGATGCGTGCCACGTCGAGCAGGTCGTTCACCAGCGCCAGCATGCGCTGGCCCGAGGCGTGGATGTCGTCGAACATCGCGGCCAGGCGCACCTGCTCGCCGGCGCGGCGCAGACCCAGCTCCGAGAAGCCGATGATCGACTGCAGCGGCGTGCGCAGCTCATGGCTGATGTTGGCGATGAACTCGCTCTTAGCGCGTGATGCGTCCTCGGCGGCGTCGCGCGCCTCGCGCGTGGCGCGCTCGGCCTCGCGGAACTCGGTCACGTCGATGATCACGGCCAGGATGCCCGAGGGCTCGTTGCCATCGACACCCGGCAGTGCGCGCTTTTCGATCACCACGTCGCGCATCGAGCCGTCGGCGTGGTGCAGGCGGGCCTCGTAGCGCAAGGGCTCGCCCGTGCGGTAGACCTGCGCGTCGCGGGCCTCGTGCTCGAGGCGGTCAGCCGGCGACAGGTGGATGCCCACCGGAGCGCCCAGTGCCTGCTCACGCTGGCGGCCGCTGAAGGCCTCCCAGGCGCGGTTGACGATGCGGTAGCGCCGGTCGCGCCCCACCACCGACATCGGCAACGGGCTGCTCTCGAGCAGCATCTCGGTGAACGCGAGCTGCGACTGCAGGCGCCGCCGGGCTTCCAGCCGCTCGGTCACGTCGACGGCACTGCCCACGAAGCCGGCACCGCGGGGCAGGGGCGTCACGGTGCACTCGTGCGGCAAGGCACGGCCGTCGGCGGCCTGCAGGGACAGCGCCAGCGTCTGGGCCAGGCCGTCGGTCGGCAGGGCCCTCAGCAGGCGGTCGGCCTTCGCGCGATCGGCCTCGGCCACGGCGTCGACGAAGGGCACGCCGCTCCACGAGGCCGCGTCACGGCCGGTCAGCCGCTCCCAGGCGGGGTTCACGAACACCAGCAGGCCGTCGGCACTGCAGCGGAACACCACCTCCTGCAGCCCGGCGAGCGTGGCGCCCATCTCACGCTCGCGCTCGACGATCCGGGCCTGCGTGGCCGCGCGGGCGCGCAGGCTGCGCACCGCCAGCAGCGTCATCAGGAAGGTCACCGCGAGCACGCCCACGCCCACGAACATGCGGCCTTGGCTGTCGCGCCACCACTGCGCATGGGCGGCATCTCTGTCGAACTCCACCCAAGCCAGCAGCGGCCAGTGGCGCGACGTGCGGAACGACGCCATCTGCACGCCACGGCGCAGGCCTGCGCCCGTCCAGCTGCCGTGTTCGCGGGCGGGCAGGAACTGCACGAAGGGGGGCAGCGCCGACAGGTCCTCGCCCGAGTGGCGCTCGACCGCCTGGGTGGCGCCCAGCAGCCGCCCGCCAAAGCCGAGCAGGGCCGAGGCCATGCGCTCGTCGCCCATCGTCACCTGCTGGAAGTTCAGCAAGGCATCGATGTTCACCAGCGACACCACGACGAGCTCGCGGCCGTCGCTGCGGCGCGTGGTGCTCAGCAAGGGCACGAAGCCAACGCCGCGCGCCACCGGTGCGGCATAGGCCGGATGCAGGTCGGCCAGCCGGCGCGCCGGCACGAAGCCGCCCAGCACCGCTTGCCGGCCCGGCGGCTGCGGACCGAGCGCGGCGAGGTCGATCACGATGCCCTGCTCAGCCGCGTCGGCCGATGCCAGCACCAGCCCCTGGCTGTCGATCACGGCCATGCCACGCAGGAACGGCAGGTTCACGAGGGTCTGCGACATCGCGCCGATGACCTCGGGGCTGTCGGGCTCGACGTTGCGTTCGAGCAGGTCTTCCACGGTGGCGGCGGCCAGCGCCGCGGAGTCGATGCTGCGCGTGGCATGGTCGGCAAAGACCCGCGCCATCAGCACCGTCTGCTCCTGCACCCGCGCGTCGTTGGCGCCGTGGTCGACCCAGGCCAGGGCCGCCAGCGACAAGGCCAGCAGGCCGCCGACCACGGCCCCGACCGCCGCCACCAGGCGGTGTGGGGCCATGCGCCGAGCGGGGTGGGACGTCACTTCAAGCGAACGATCGGCGCCAGGCCGTGACGGCGGGCGGCCGCTTCGAGCCGACCGTCGCGTTGGATGCGGCCGACGAACTCGTCGACCTGCGCCAGCCAGGCCGCGTCGCCCGGCTTCACGGCGTAGGCGTAGGGCAGCACATGAAACGGCTGCGGCGGCGCGATCAGTGCGGCCCAGTCGCCGTTGTCGAGCAGGCGACGGCTGTAGGGGAAGTCGGTCATGAACACGTCCACGCGGCCGGCCTCGAGCTCGCGCTCGCGCGTGGCCGGCGGGGTGACGCGCACCAGCCGGGCCTGCTTCAGCGCAGCCGCCATCACCGGCTCCATGAAGGTGCCGGCTTGCACCGCGACGGCCACGCCGGGCTTGTCGATGTCTTCCCAGCGCTGCACGACGCGGTTGCCCTTGGTCGTGATGGCGTAGATGTCGCTCTGCAGGTAGGGCCGCGAGAAGCGCAGCCGCTCCATTCGCTGCGGCAGCATGCCGACGGCGAACATGGCAACGTCGCAGCGGTCGGCCTGGAGGTCGGCAATCAGCGTCGCGAAGGAGGAGTCCACGTGCTGCAGTTTCAGGCCCAGGTCGCGGGCGAACTCGGCCGAGAGGTCGATGTCCAGGCCCACGAGCTGCTGGGTGCGCGGGTTGCGCAGGCTGATGCCGTAGTAGTCGGGCCAGATGCACACGCGCACGGTGCCGGCAGCGCGCACGCGCTCCAGCACCGGGTTCGCGCCCGCAGCCGCGGGGAGGGCCACGCCTGCCATCACGGCGGCCGCCGTGGCCAGCGCGGCGGCCGAGGCGATGAACGTGCGGCGGAGTCGTTCTACGAAGGAATGGGTTCGCATGACGGTGCTCGACGTGAAGTTGGAGTGTGGCTGGGTTCAGAAGCCGAGATCGACGGACAAGTCGCCGAATCCCAGGCCACGGCGGTTGACGGCGTCGCGCACCGCGATCATCTCGTCGGCATGGGCCAGGAACACCTCGACAACATGGGGGTCGAACGCGGCGCCGCTCTGCTCGGCCAGCATCTGCAGCGCCACCTCCTCCGGCAGCGCCGGCCGGTAGCAGCGGTCCATCGTCAGCGCGTCGAAGAAGTCGACCACCGCGACGATGCGGCCCGACAGCGGGATCGCGTCGCCGGCGGTGCCGGCCGGGTAGCCGCCCCCGTCCCAGCGCTCGTGGTGCGTCAGCGCCACCTCGGCGGCCAGCTGGAACAGCGGAATGCGCGAGCGGCCGAGGATCTCGGCGCCGATGCGCGGGTGCTTGTTCATCTCGGCGCGCTCTTCAGGCGTGAAGCAGCCGGGCTTCTTGAGCACGCCATCGGGCACGCCGATCTTGCCGACGTCGTGCATCGGCGCGGCCTGGCGCAGCAGCATCGCCCAATTGGAAGGCCGGCCCAGCTTGAGGGCCAGCGCCCAGGCCAGGAAGCCGATGCGCACGATGTGCACGCCGGTGTCGTCGTCGCGGAACTCGGCTGCGCGCGACAGCCGCAGCAGCGCCTCGTGGTGGGCCTGCGAGACCTCGCGCAGCGCCTCGTTGCGCTCGCGGTACATGCGGCCGAAGTCGGCCACCAGCGCCTCCATCTGCGCGCTGGCGTCGTCGGTGAAGCAGCGGCTGTCCACGGCGGGCGGGGGCAGGGGGGGCAGCGTCATCGGGTGCGTGTTCGTGGCCATGTCGCCCTTCAGACCGTCGTGCCCAGCAGCGAACCCGACAGCTCGAGCAACTGCATCGGACTGAAGGGCTTCACGAGGTAGGCGTTGGCGCCGGCGTCCAGGCCAGCCTGGCGGTCGGCGGCGGTGCCCCGCGCCGACAGCATCACCACCGGCACCTTGGCCAGGGCGGGATCGGCCCGCAGCGCCCGGCACAGCGCCAGACCGTCCATCGTGCCGGGCATCATCACGTCGAGCAGCACGAGTTCCGGCCGCAGGCCCCGGGCGGCGGCCAGGCCGGCGTCGGCATCGGCCGCCTCATGGATCTCCACCGGCTCGAACTCGAGCGTCATGCGGATCAGCCGGCGGATGTCGGCGTGGTCTTCGACGATGAGGATCTTGTGCATGGCTTTGGCGCGTGGCGTCTCGATGAACCAAATTATGCGAGAACTGATATTTTCACTTCGGCCGATTTGCTGAAAAGCCAGTTCAACCGGCAGAATCGCACGGATGCAAACACCACCGAACGAGCCCGTTACCGCCGACGACTGCACCACCGTCGAGGTGGCGCGCCGCCTGGGCCTGGCCGTGCGGTCGGTGCAGCTGATGGTCGACCGGGGCGAGCTCGAAGCCTGGAAGACACCCGGCGGCCACCGGCGCATCAGCCGCGTCTCCGTCGACCGCTGGCTGGCCGACCGTCACAGCGGCGTCTCGCGGCCGGCCCCGCTGGGGCCGCCAGTGGGGGCGCCCGCCGCATGGCCTGTCAACCCGCCCGCCAGCACGGCCACGGCGGCGCCGGCCAGCCGCCGCCCGCGCATGCTGCTGATCGAGGACTCTCGCCACTTCCAGAACCTCGTGACGCTGCTGGTGAAGGCCCGCTTCCCCCAGGTCGAGCTGCACCTGGCCGACGACGGCATTGCAGGCCTCGCGATGGCCGGCAAGCTCGAGCCCGAGGTGCTGCTGGTGGACATCCTGCTGCCCGGCATCGACGGCGCGACCCTGATCACCGGGCTGCGCTCGCACCCGGCCTTCGCGCGCAGCCAGCTCATCGTTGTCACCTCGCTCGAAGGCGCGGCGCTCGAACCCTACGGTTTTGCGCTGGAAGGTCTGCCGGTGGTGCACAAGCCGCGGCTGGCCGTGGAGTTGCCGGCGCTGCTGGCGCAGGCGCTGGCACCCACCGACGCCGCCCCGAGGCGGGATTGAAGCCAGCGTCGCGGCCGCGCGTCGTCTGCGTCGACGACGACGCCTCGATCCGCCGCTTCGTCGGGCTGGCCCTGGAAGACCTGCCGGTCGAGCTGCTGACCTGCGCCGACGCCACCACTGCGCGCGAGCTGCTGCGCCAGGGTCCGGTGGCGCTGCTGATCACGGATCTGATGATGCCCGGCGAAAGCGGCTTCGAGCTGCTGGCCTCACTGATGGCCGATCCGGCGCTGCGGGGAGGCGCCCTGCTCGCCGTGTTCAGCGCCGGCCTCAACGCCACGACACGCGCCCGCCTCGAGGGCCTGGACGTCTGGCGTGAGCTCGACAAGCCGGTGTCGGTGCTGGCGCTCGAGGACTGCGTCACGCAAGCCCTGGCGCGCACGCCAGGGCCGCAGCCTATGGCGGCGGCGACGGCCGCAGCCGCACCCACCGCCGCGAGCGAGTCGACGGCCGCCTTCGGCGACGCGGAACGCCACGCCATCCGCGAGCTGTTCGGCGGCGATGCCGACCTCTACGGCGCGTTCCGCGACCACGCCCTGCAGCAGTTCGTGCTCGACCGCCAGACCCTCGCCGCCGCGCTGCAGGCGGCCGACTGGCCGGCCGTGCACCGGCAGGCCCACAGCCTCAAGGGGGCCCTGGCCACGCTGGGCGACGCGCCAGGCCGGGCCCTGGCCCTCGCGCTCGAAAACGCCGCAGCCGCCCTCGATATCGCCGCATGCCAGCAGGCCTGGCCGGCCCTGGACCAGCATCTGTCACGGATGAATCGCAGCTAAAGTGACAAACTTCTCACTTTGAATCGGCAAAATCCGCAGACTAGCGGAGACAAAACTATCATTTGGGCCTTCCACGGCAGGCAGCCTCTCCGGCTGTCCGTCGACCCCCCCGGCCCGACTTGAAGGATTGCCGACCATGAATGCGCTCAAAGTCTCCACCCGCCTTGCCCTGACGACGGGCGTGCTCGTCCTGCTGCTCGCCCTCGTCGGGGCCATGGGCCTCTTCGGCCTGTCGGCCACCAACCAGTCGCTGAAGACGGTGTACGACGACCGTGTCGTGCCGATGGGCCAGCTCAGCCACCTGCAGCAATTGCACGCCGACGTGCAGGATGCGCTGCACGAGGCGGTCTCCAAGCAGGACAGCGCGGCGGTGCAACAGGCGGTGGCCCTGGAGGCGCAGCGCCGCAAGGAGCACGCCACCATCTGGACAGCATACCGAGCCACCTTCCTGACGCCGGAAGAAAAGGTACTGGCCAGCGCGCTGGAGGCGGCCGAGGCCACCTACCGCCGCGACGGTGTCGACCCGCTGACCGGGGCGCTGCAGGCCAGCGACTGGGGCGGCGCCAAGGCGCTGATGAGCGGCGCGGTGGCGCTCCACTCCCAGGCGCTGTCGAAGGGCAGTGAGAAGCTCGTGCAGCTGCAGATCGAGGTCGCGGCGCAGGAGTACGCCAGCGCCAACGCGCGCTTTGACACCTTGCTGGCGGCCACCCTCGCCGTGGTGCTGGCCGGCGTCGCGACGGCAGCGGGCCTGGGCTGGGCGCTCAGTCGCGGCCTGATGCGCCAGCTCGGCGCCGAGCCGGCCGACGCGGCCGCCCTGGCCCACGCTGTGGCCGCGGGCGGGCTGGACACCCGCATCACCCTGCGTGCCGGCGACCACACCAGCCTGATGGCAGCGCTGGTGCAGATGCGCGACAGCCTCAGCCGCACCGTGACCGCCGTGCGCCGCGACGCCGACGGCGTGGCCAACGCCTCGTCGGAAATCGCCCAGGGCACCCAAGACCTGAGCCAGCGCACCGAAGAGCAGGCCAGCGCGCTGGAGCAGACAGCGGCTTCGATGGAGCAGGTCGGCAGCACGGCCCGCCAGAATGCCGAGCAGGCGCGGGAGGCGCGCCGCCTGGCCGAGGACGCCGCCCAGGTGGCACGCCGCGGGGGCGCGGTGGTCAGCGATGTCGTCGGCACGATGCAGGGCATCGAGCAGAGCTCGCGCCGCATCGCCGAGATCGTCAGCACCATCGACGGCATCGCCTTCCAGACCAACATCCTGGCCCTCAACGCCGCCGTCGAGGCTGCCCGTGCGGGCGAGCAGGGCCGCGGCTTCGCGGTGGTGGCCAGCGAGGTGCGCAACCTGGCGCAGCGCAGCGCCGCCGCCGCCCGCGAGGTGAAGACCCTCATCGCCGAGAGCGCCGAGCGGGTGGATGCCGGCGCCCGCCGCGTGTCGGAGGCGGGGCAGACGATGCAGGAGATCGAGACCACCGTGACGCAGCTGCACACCATCGTGGCCGAGATCAGCTCGGCCAGCGCCGAGCAGAGCGCCGGCGTGCAGCAGATCGGCGAGGCCGTGTCGCAGATGGACCAGACGACGCAGCAGAACGCGGCGCTGGTGGAGCAGAGCTCGGCCGCGGCCGAGAGCCTGCGTCAGCAGGCGGCCCAGCTGCTGGAGGCGGTGTCGGTGTTCCGCCTGCGCCAGGCCGAGCCCGCTTGACGTGACCCGGCGCGCGCGGCCAGACTGGGCGCGCGCTGCGGTGGCGCGACACAGGAGCGGTAGCCATGGCCAAGGCCACGACAGATGGCAGGAAGAAGCCGAAGAAGGGCGCCCCGGCAACGGCTTCGGGCGCCAAGTCGGGCTCGAAGTCGGGCTTAGAGTCCATGGGCAAGGCCGAGTACCTGGAGCAACTGGCGCCGCTGGAGCTGGAGCTCGACATCCTGGCGCGCTGGCTGCAGCACACCGGGCGCCGCCTGATGGTGCTGCTCGAGGGGCGCGACACCGCCGGCAAGGGCGGCGTCATCAGCGCCATCAGCCACCCGCTGAACCCGCGCATGTGCCGTGTCGTGGCGCTGCCCAAGCCCAACGACCGCGAGCGCACGCAGTGGTACTTCCAGCGCTACGTGACACACCTGCCGAGCGCCGGCGAAATGGTGCTGTTCGACCGCAGTTGGTACAACCGCGCCGGCGTCGAGGCCGTGATGGGCTACTGCACACCCGAGCAGACCCAGGCCTTCCTGAAGCAGGCGCCGGTGTTCGAGAAGATGCTGGTCGACGACGGCATCCTGCTGTTCAAGTACTGGCTCACGGTCGACCAGGCGCAGCAGGAGCAGCGCTTCGCCGAGCGCCTGGCCGATCCGCTCAAGCGCTGGAAGCTCAGCCCGGTGGACCTGGAGGCGCGCAGCCGCTACGGCGCCTACACCGAGGCCCGCCACCGCATGCTGGAGGCCACGCACACGAAGCACGCCCCGTGGACGCTGGTGGACTTCAACGACCAGCGGCGCGGCCGCCTGACGCTGATCCGTCACCTGATCGCGGCGCTGCCCGAGCACGACGTGCCATCGGCGCCGATCGAGTTCACGCCCTTGCCGGGCGAGCCGCTGAAGGAGCGCTTCAAGGGCCCGCTGAAGCCGATCTGAGCCGCCAGGCCCGGGAGCTCAGGCGTTCGCCGACTTTTCCAGCGCGCTCTTCGCGTCGTCGACCTGCGCCAGCACCCGAGCCAGCCAGGGCAGCACCGGCTGCAGGGTCGCGAACAGCGAGTGCGGCGGGTTGGCCACGAAGACGCTGCTGCCCAGCATGCCGAAGCCGCGCTCCTGCGGCGGCGCCACGGTCAGCCGGGCGTGGATCCAGCCCTTCTTGGCGCCGGCGTCGGCCGCGGCCTTCAGGCGCTGCGGCAGCTGCGCCGCCTCGAGCAGCTGCAGCTGCGGCAGCCAGACGATGACGATGGTCTCGGGCATGCGCGCCAGTGCCTCGCGCACCGCGGCCAGCGTGCGCGCGTAGTCGGTCTTCAGCTCGTAGGGCGGGTCGATCAGCAGCACGGCGCGCCGCGTGGCGTGGGGCAGCTGCCCCTTGATGGCGCCGAAGCCATCGACCATCCGCGCTTCGACACCCGCCTCGGCGCCCAGGTAGGACGCGAGGATCTTGTAGTCGGTGGGGTGCAGCTCGAACAGGCGCAGCTGGTCCTGCGCGCGCTGCTGCGAGCGCGCCAGCGCCGGCGAGCCGGGGTACTGCTTCAGCGCCTTGCCGTCGTTGAAGGCGCGCACCTGCTGCACCAGCGCCGCCACCGGGGGCGGCAGATCGTCGCGCGCCATCAGGCGGCCGATGCCGTCGGCGAACTCGGCCTTCTTCTGCGCGTAGTGGCCTTCGAGCGAATAACCGCCGGCGCCGGCGTGGGTGTCGATGCAACGCCAGCCCGCGGGCTTGGTGTTGAGGTACTCGAGCACCGACAACAGCACCACGTGCTTGAGCACGTCGGCGTGGTTGCCGGCGTGGAACGCGTGGCGGTAGGCAAGCATGGGGCGCGACTGTGCCACGGCAGCGGCCGACCCGCGCCCACGGCGCCGGCCGATCAAGCCCGAACCGCGGCGGCTTCAGCCCCCTGAGCGGCCGGTGCGGGCGCGGAACAGCTCGCGCAGGTTCACCTCGCGCGGGCCCGGCTCGAGCACCAGCGTGTCGCCGGCGGCCACGCTGCCGGTGTGCAGCACGGCCAGGTAGGCGCCGCAGAAGCCGCTCTGGGCCATCAACTTGCCGGCCTGCGCGAAGCCCATCGCGGCGTCGAACTTGAAGCAGGGCGTGCGCGGCTCGCTGACCACGAAGGTGGCGTCGGGGCCGACGAGCCGGTCGCCGATCCAGAGATCGGCCTCGCGCACGCCGGCCAGCAGCAGGTTCTCGCCGAACAGGCCCGGCGGCACGGGTTCGTCCCACAGCGCCTGGCGCGCCTGGGCGCGCACCGTCTGCCAGAACGCCAGGTGGGCCTGCGGGTAGGCGTACACGGCCTTGGACAGGCCGCCATGGCGGGCCAGGTCGGCCTGTTCGTCGCCGGCCAACCCGAGCGGCCCGACCCCCACCCGCCCGGCCACGGGCCGCTTGTGGATGGCGGTGGCGATGCGCCGGCCGGCGATGGCCACGCTGCGCGTCGAGCCGCAGCAGACCTGGGTCACTGAAATGGGAACCGCGTCCACGGTGCTCGCTCGAGTCGGGGGGCCGCGATCGTAAGTGGACGGGCTGCGCTACCCTTGCGGCCATGCCCGCCGTCGCCGCCTTCCGTCGCCTGGCCACCGCGCTGGTGCTGCTGGCCACGCTCACGCTGGGCGGCTGTGCCAGCCACACCATCTTCAACCCGGTGACCGAGCGCACCGAGGTGAGCACGCTGACCGAGGCGCAGCTGGCCGAACAGGCGGCAGAAGCGCGCGAGGCGCTGATCGACGAACACGGGCTCTACCAGCACGCGCCGATCCAGGCCTACGTCACCGAGATCGGCCTGAAGGTGGCACGGCTGTCGCACCGGCCGGAGCTGCCATGGAGCTTCACCATCCTCGACACCGACATCAGCAACGCCTTCGCGCTGCCCGGTGGCATGGTGTTCGTGACGCGCGGCATGCTCGGCCATCTGCAGAACGAGGCCGAGCTGGCCGCCGTGCTGGGCCACGAAATTGCCCACGTCACCGCCCGCCACGGCGCCCACCGAGCCAACGAGGCGGCCTTTGCGAACCTGGGCGTGGCGGCGGCCATCAACGTCGGCCAGTTCCTCGAGCGCACCGGGCTGCGCGGCGCCGCACGGCGCATGAAGCGGCTGGGCCTGAGCTTGGCGGCCGGCATGATCGCCACCTACAACCGCGACCAGGAACTCGAGGCCGACCGCATCGGCGCCGACTACCTCGCCCGCGCCGGCTACGACGCGCGCGAGATGGTCGGCGTGCTGCAGATGCTGCAGATGATCGAGCGCTTCCATGCCGACCGCGCACGCGAGAACCAGCGCGACGCGCCAGGCTCGGACTGGCTGTCCAGCCACCCCGGCACCGACCAGCGCCTGCGCGAGGCGGCGCGCTTCACGGCCATCGCCCGCCATGTCAGCAACGACGGCCGCCAGCGCTTCCTGCAGCGCATGGACGGCCTCGTCTGGGGCGACAGCGCCGAGAAGGGCCTCGTCCGCGACCGCCTCTTCGTGCACCCCCGTGCCGGCTACGCCATCACGGCGCCGCCGGACTGGGAGGTCGACGTCGAAGGCAGCGCCGTGGCCCTGCACACGCCGCAGGGCGACGCCACGCTCACGGTGCGCCTGCTGCCCAAGCTGGCCGGCAGAACCCACGCGCAGGTGATCGAGAACCTGCTCGCGCCGACCGAGGGCCGCAGCGCCGCGCGCCGTGTCGGGGCCTTCGTGGGCACCCACTTCGTCGGCAGCCGGCTGCGCGGCGACGTGCGCCTGCCGCTGCGCTCGACCATCGTCACGGGGCCGGGCCAGCGGCTCTACCTGATCGACTACACGGCGCGCGACGACGAAGCGCTGCAGCGCGCGATGGCCGTCATGCAGACGGCCGAGCAGAGCTTTCGCGCCATCACCGCCGCCGACAGGCGGGCGGCGCGCGAATGGCGCCTCGGCAGCGCGCCCATGCCCGTGGGCGGTTTTGCCGCGCTGGCCAAGGCCTCGCCGCTGCTCGAGGACGCCGAGGCGACGATCCGCTTGATCAACGGCGTGTACGGCATCACCTCGGCCGACGCCGAGCCGGCGGTGGGTGCGATCGTCAAGACCGTGCGCTAGTGGGCACCGCGCCCGGGCGGCGCCAGCCCCCAGGTGGCATCTTGCATCGGTTCATGCAGATCTTGCATGAGACCCCAGCCCCAGGTGGTTACGGGCTGATTACAGAGGTCCGACAATCGCGTCCCCCTCCGTGCTGCAGCCGTCCGGCCCTGCGCGGCGGCATCGGGCCAGCACCGCGCGCGACGCTCGCCCGATTCCGCCTCCTCGCTTCTTCACTTCACCATGATTGGATCCGACATGAACCGTCCCGTGATGGAAGGGCTGCGCCTGAACGTGCCCGCCCACGTCAAGCACGCCCGCTTGGTCGATTGGGTGGCGCAGATCGCCGCGCTGACCGAGTGCGACAGCGTGCACTGGTGCGATGGCAGCGCCGAGGAGTACCAGCGCCTGACCGAGCAGCTGGTGGCCGCCGGTACCCTGATGAAACTCGACCCGGTGAAGCGCCCGCGCAGCTTCCTGGCGCGCTCCGATGCGTCTGATGTGGCCCGCGTCGAAGACCGCACCTACATCTGCAGCCAGCACAAGGACGACGCCGGCCCAACCAACAACTGGATGGCGCCGGCCGAGATGCGGGCCCTCTTGCAGACCGGCCTCGCCGACGGCACCCCGGCGCTGTTCAAGGGCAGCATGCGCGGCCGCACGATGTACGTCGTGCCCTTCAGCATGGGCCCGCTGGGCAGCCACATCGCGCACATCGGCGTTGAGCTGACCGACAGCCCCTACGTGGCGGTGAGCATGCGCACGATGACGCGCATGGGCCGCGGCGCGCTCGATGTGCTGGGCGACGACGGCGAGTTCGTGCCCTGCGTGCACACCGTGGGCGCGCCGCTCGCGGCGGGGCAGAAGGACGTGCCCTGGCCCTGCAACCCCACCAAGTACATCGTCCACTACCCCGAGACGCGCGAGATCTGGAGCTACGGCTCGGGCTACGGCGGCAACGCGCTGCTGGGCAAGAAGTGCTTCGCGCTGCGCATTGCCAGCACCATGGGCCGCGCCCAGGGCTGGCTGGCCGAGCACATGCTGATCCTCGGCGTCACCACGCCGGCGGGCCAGAAGTACCACGTGGCCGCGGCCTTCCCCAGCGCCTGCGGCAAGACCAACTTCAGCATGCTCGTGCCGCCGGCCGGCTACGAGGGCTGGAAAGTCACGACCATCGGCGACGACATCGCCTGGATCAAGCCGCATGCCGACGGGCGCCTGTACGCCATCAACCCCGAGGCGGGCTACTTCGGCGTGGCGCCCGGCACCAACGACCACACCAACCCCAACTGCATGGCCTCGCTGAAGACCGACACGGTCTTCACGAACGTGGCGCTCACCGACGACGGCGACGTGTGGTGGGAAGGCATGACCGACACCCCCCCGGCGCACCTGATCGACTGGCAGGGCCGCGACTGGACGCCGGCCATCGCCAAGGAAACCGGTGCCAAGGCGGCGCACCCCAACGCCCGCTTCACCGTGGCCGCCACCGCCAACCCGGTGCTCGACCCCGAGTGGGACAACCCGGCCGGCGTGGCGATCGACGCCTTCATCTTCGGCGGCCGCCGCAGCACCACCGTGCCGCTGGTGACCGAGGCGCGCACCTGGGTCGAGGGCGTGTACATGGCCGCCACGATGGGCAGCGAGACGACGGCCGCCATGGCCGGCGGCAACGGCGCCGTGCGCCGCGACCCGTTCGCGATGCTGCCCTTCGTGGGCTACCACATGGCCGACTACGTGCAGCACTGGCTGGCCATGGGCGAGAAGCTGGCGGCTGAGTCGGGAAGGACGGGTGCCAAGCTGCCGAAGATCTACTGCGTCAACTGGTTCCGCAAGGGCGCCGACGGCAAGTTCGTCTGGCCGGGCTATGGCGAGAACATGCGCGTGCTGGAGTGGATGGTGGGCCGCGCCGAAGGCAAGGCCGAGGGTGCCGACAACGTGTTCGGCGTCAGCCCGCGCTATGAAGACCTGCGTTGGGACGGCCTGGCCTTCAGCCGCGAGCAGTACGCCAGCGTCATCGGCATCGACAAGGCCGCATGGCAGCAGGAGCTGACGCTGCACACCGAGCTGTTCAAGCAGCTCGAGAGCAAGCTGCCGGCCGCGCTGCCGGCCACCAAGGCGCAGATCGAGGCGCGCCTCGAGAAGCTCTGATCCTTGAGCAGCCCCGCGGCGCACCTGCTGGACGCCTTCGACCGACAGGTCGGGTGGTGCGAAGCCGGCGCGTCGCCGTTTTCAGCGCGGGTGCTGGCGCTCAGCCGGCGCTGGCTCGACACCGAACCCGAGGCGCTGGCGGCGCTGGCCACGGTCGACCGCGACCCGCTCGCCGCGGCGGTGTCACTGCGCTGGCTGGGCGGGCTGCATCACCTGGCGCTGCTGGGGCGCAAACCCTGGGCCGAGCTGTGGCCGCCGGCGGCGGACACCGCCGACGACGCCACGCTCACCGCGGCCATCGCGCTGGCCTGGCAACGCGAGCAGCCCCACCTGCGGGCCGCACTGTCGCGCCCGCCGCAAACCAATGAGGTGATGCGCAGCGCCGCGCTGCTGCCGGGCCTGCTGCACGTGGCGGCCACGCTGCGGCGGCCGCTCCACCTGGCCGAGATCGGCTCGTCGGCCGGCCTCAACCTGTGGTGCGACCACTACCGGCACGAAGCAGGCAGCCCTGACGGTGGCACCTGGGCCTGGGGCGACGCCGCCGCGGCACTCACGCTGCGCCCCGACTGGCGCGGCCCGCCACCGCCGACCGATGCGCCGCTGGCCATCGCCCGCCGCGCGGGCTGCGACGCCGCGCCGCTGGACCTGTCGCTGCCCGGCGAAGACCTGCGCCTGGCGTCCTTCGTCTGGGCCGACCAGCGCGAACGCCTGGCCCGCCTGCGCGCGGCCATCGCGGTGGTGCGGCCCTTGCGCAGCGGCCAAAGCGGCCGCAGCCGCAGCGGGGCCGTGCAGGCGCGGCAAGCCGTCGACTTCGTGCGCGAACAACTGGCCGCCCGCCACGCCGGCGAGGCCTTCGTGCTGATGCACTCGGTGGTGTGGCAGTACATCGCGGCTGAAGAGCAGGAGGCCATCACCGCGCGGATGCACGCGGCCGCTGCGCAGGCCACCGCCGCGTCACCGCTGGCCTGGCTGCGCTTCGAGCCGCCGCGGCCCGACCTGCGCGTGGCGCTGCGCTGCACCCTCTGGCCCGGCGGCGTTGATGCGCTGCTGGCCGAGGCCCACCCGCACGGCGCCTGGGTGCACTGGCAGGGGCCCGCCGCCGGCACAGGCGCGGCCACCGTGGCAGCATCACCCGCGTGAAACTGCAGCTGCTGTCCGATCTCCACCTCGAGACCGAGTCCTTCGACCCCGAACCCGCCCCCGGCGCCGAGCTGCTGGTGCTGGCTGGCGACATCGACAGCGGCTGGCGGGGCTACGAACGTTTCCGCGGCTGGCCGGTGCCGGTGATCGTGGTCGCGGGCAACCACGAGTTCGACGGCCGCGACGTCGACGAGGCCGCCACCGACCTGCGCCGCTACCTCGAAGGCCTCGGCTTCATCTACCTCGAGCGCCAGAGCCACCTGCACACCGCCGCCGACGGCCGCCGCGTGCGCTTTCTGGGCACCACGCGCTGGAGCGACTTCGGCCTCTTCGGCGCCGCCGGCCGCGAACGCGCCGAGCGCGCGGCGGCCTACTTCCAGCGCGTGATGAAGGCCACGCGCCACGGCCGCGATTTCGACGCCGCCGCCGTGCGCGAAGAAGGCCAGGCCTGCCGCGACTGGCTCGAGCGCAGCCTGTCGATGCCCTCGGCCGCCGACGCCACGGTGGTGGTGACGCACTTCGCGCCGAGCATAAAGAGCGCCGATCCGCGCTACGGCCCGCAGCCCGGCACCGCCAGCTTCTGCAACGCCGACGACGACCTCATCGTGCGCGCCGACCTCTGGCTGCACGGCCACCTGCACTGCCGCCACGACTACACGCTGCCCCGCGCCGGCCGCGCACCGGCGCGCGTGGTGAGCCAGGCGCGCGGCCTGGCCAAGAAGGGCGAACACGAAGGCTACGAGCCGCTGAGAACACTCACAGTCTGAGCCGGGTCAAGTCGGCACGCCCATGGGCGATGCGACACTCGAAGTTCCAAAAACCTTGCAGTCCCAAGCTCAGGAGCACAAGACCATGAAGATCCTCGTCGCCGTCGATGGCAGTTCGTTCACCAAGCGCATGCTGGCCTACCTCGCAGCCCACGACGACTGGCTCGGTGGCAAGCACGACTACACCGTGATCAGCGCCGTGCCGGCCGTGCCGCCGCGTGCGGCGGCCGTGATCGACAAGGCCACGCTGAAGGGCTACTACGACGAAAGCGCCGAGAAGGTGTTCAAGCCCATCCGCAGCTTCTTCTCCAAGCAGGGCATCAAGGCCGAGTACGTGGGCAAGGTCGGGCACGCGGCCGAGACCATCTCCGACACCGCCACCAAGGGCAAGTTCGACCTCGTCATCATGGGCTCGCACGGCCACGGCTCGCTGAGCAACCTGGTGCTCGGCTCGGTGGCCACCAAGGTGCTGGCGCAGTGCGGCACGCCGGTGCTGCTGATCCGCTGAGTCCGCTGTCCGCGCTGCAGCGCGCCGGCTCGGCCGGCGTGCACCTCAAGCTCATCGGCATGGCCGTGCTCTGGGGGGCCTCGTGGCCCGCCGGGCGCATGCTCGCGCAAGCCCTGCCGCCGCTGACGGGCGGCGCCTGGCGCTTCGCCGTCGCGATGGCGCTGTTCGCGTTGTGGTGGCGCCTGGCCGGGCGCGGTCTGGCCCCTCTGTGGGCCTTGTCGCGCCGCCAGGCGCTGGGGCTCGCGGCGGCCGGCGCCGTGGGCGTGTTCGGCTACACCGCCTTCTTCATGCTGGGCCTGCAGCAGGTGCCGGCCAGCCGCGCCGCGCTCATCGTCACCGTGAACCCGGTGGTCACGACGCTGATCGCGGCCTGGCTGTTCCGCGAGAAGCTCAACGCCCGCATCGGTATCGGCATGGCGCTGGCGGCGTTCGGCGCGAGCATCGTGCTGACCCAGGGCGAGCCGTGGCGCCTGTTCGCCGGCGCCCTCGGCGTGGGCGAGTTGATGCTGCTGGGCTGCGTGGCCTGCTGGGTGGCCTACACGCTGATGGGACGGCGGCTGCTGGCCGGCGTCGACACGCTCACGACCATCACCACCACCGCCACCTCGGGCACGCTGCTGCTGTTTGCCGCAGCGCTGCTGCTGGAGGGCCCGGCGCAGATGGCCACGCCGCTGGCCGCACCGCCGCTGGTGTGGGCGGCGATGCTGTTCATGGCGGCGGGCGCCACGGTCCTGGCCTATGCGTGGTACTTCGACGGCGTGGCGGCACTCGGCGCCGGCGGGGCCGCCGCCTACATCAGCCTCGTGCCGGTGTTCGGCGTGGCCACGTCGACCCTGCTGCTGGGCGAGCCGCTGGAGCCTTCGCTGCTGCTCGGCGGTGCGCTTGCCGTGGCCGGGATGGCGGTGATGAACCACGCCCGGCGCTGAGCCGGATGGGTGCGCTTCAGTGGGTCTCTGTCAGTGCAAAGGCTGGTGGCGCGCCGCCAGCCAGTCGGTGGCATCGCCCCGGGGCCAGCGGCGACGCGAGATGGAAGCCCTGCCCCATCTCGCAGCCCAGGCCGCGCAGCTGCTCCACCTGATCGGCCGTCTCGATGCCTTCGGCCACCACCGCCTTGCGCAGCGTGCTGCCCAGTTGCACGATAGCCGCCACCACGGCGGCCGCCTGCGCGGCGTCGCTGCTGTCCTGCAGCTGGCGCACGAAGCTGCGGTCGATCTTGAGGCTGTCGATCGGCAGTTGCGACAGCCGCGACAAGCTGGAGTAGCCGGTGCCGAAGTCATCGACCGCCAGCTGCACGCCCAGCAGGCGCAGCGCCTGCATCGTGGCGTGGGCCTGCGCGGCCGGCAGCAAGGGCTTGTCCATCAGGATGCCTTCGGTCAGTTCGAGCGTCAGGTGCGCGGGCTTGAGGCCCGACTCCACCAGCGCCTGCGACACCCGCGCCACCAGATCACCCTGGCGCAGGTCCTGCGCACCGAGGTTGACGCTCAGCCCCAGATCGGCCAGATCGGGCGCCGAGCGCTGCCACTGCCGCAGCTGGCGGCAGGCGCAGTGCAGCACGAAGTCGGTCACGGCGGGCATCAGGCCGGTCTCTTCGGCCACCGGCAGGAACTGCTCCGGCGGCCGCATCGAGCCGTCGCTCTGGCGCCAGCGCAGCAGCGCCTCGAAGCCGACAAGCTGGTGCGCGCGGCGGTCGGGGCCGAGCCTGAACAGCGGCTGGTAGACCACCGTCAGCTGCTCGGCCGCGATGGCCTCGCGCAGCTCGCCTTCGAGCCGCAGCCGCTGCGACACCGCGGTGTGCAGGGCGCTGTCGAAGACGGCGTAGCGCGCCTTGCCCTCGGCCTTGGCGCGGTACATCGCGGTGTCGGCGTCACGCAGCGCGGCGTCGGCGCTGTCGTAGCCGAAGGCGCTGAAGGTGATGCCGATGCTGGCGCTGCTCGTCACCGTCTGGCCCGCGACGCGGAACGGCGTCTTCAGCGAATCCATCAGGCGATCGGCCAGCAGCACCGCGTCGCGCTCGTGCTCGAGGTTCTCGATCAGGATGGCGAACTCGTCGCCACCCAGCCGCGCCACGGTGTCGGAGGGCCGGATGCGCTCCTGCACGCGCCGCGCCAGCTGCTGCAGCAGCTCGTCGCCGGCACTGTGGCCTAGGCTGTCGTTGACGAGCTTGAAGCGGTCGAAGTCGATGAACATCACGGCCCAGGCGTGGCGCGCATCACCGCGGCTGCGCGTCACGGCGCTGGCCAGGCACTCCATGAAGCGGCGCCGGTTCGGCAGCCCGGTCAGTGCATCGTGAAAGGCCAGGTGCTGCAGGCCGGCCTCGGCGGCGCGGCGTGCGCTCACGTCCTGGGCCTGCAGGATGAGGCAGGGCTCGTCGGCCCCGGGCTCGGTGAAGAAGCTCGCATGCAGCGCCAGCCACACGCTGCCGCCGCTGGCGTGCTGGCAGCGCAGCTCGCGCGCGAACGACTGGAACTCGCTGCCGGGCACGAGGCCCAGTGCGCGCTCGACGTCGCCCCGCTCGTCGGCGCTCACGAGCTCGGCAAAGGGGCGCCCGGTCAGCGTGCCGGCGTCGCGGCCCACCAAGGCGGCCAGGGCCGGGTTGGCCAGCTGGATGCGGCCGTCGAAGCCGAGCAGCGCCATGCCGATGCTGGCGTGGGTGAAGGCGCTCTGGAAACGGCGCTCGCTGCGCTCCATCTCGCGCAGGTGCAGCTGGGCCGCCTCGGCCTCGCGCTGGGCGCCGACGGCCGCGCGCTCGGCGGCTTCGGCGTTGGCGGCCAGCAGGCGTTCGTTGGTTTCCTGCTGGCGAAAGTAGAAGTGCAGCGTCAGCAGCAGCAGGGCCAGCAGCGGCAGCATCACCAGCAGGGTGCCGGCGCCGTGATCGCGCCAGGTCAGGTACAGCAGCGTGCCCACGGCGGCACTGCCGGCATACGCCAGCCCGACCCAGCGGTAGCCGCCGAGCAGTGCCCCCGGTTGCAGGAAGGGCTCGCCGCGCTTGAGCTGCAACACGCCGGTGACCAGCGCGACGTTGACCACGAAGTACACCAGCGAACACGCCATCGTCAGCGCCAGCAGCGTGGCAGCGCTGTCGTGCCCGCCCGCGGCGGCCAGACCCAGCGCGGCCTGCAGCCCCAGGCCTGCCACGGCCATGGCCAGCGCCGCGGCGGCAGGGCTGAAGAGCCGGCTCGTCCAGCGCTTGGAGGTGCGCATCGAGCCCACGAGGGCGTCGCCCGCGGCCACCAGCGCTGCCGGCGCCGGGCCCAGCGCCAGCAGGACCAGAAAGATCAGGATGTCGCCGGCTGCATAACTGTGACGTGTGCCGGGCACGCGCACCGGATAGAGCGCCGCGGCCACCACCAGCGCCAGCGCGGCCTGCAGCGCCACCAGGGAGCCCGTCTGCGCCGTCTGCGCGGCAGCCCAGGCCAGCGCCACGATGCCAGCGACCAGGCCCAGCCACCAGGCCACGGTCGCGTGCGGGTTGTAGTCGGGCATCAGCGACGCATGCACGCGCCGCCATGGATGCAGGGCCGCGGTGTTCAATGGATCGTCGGGCTGGCCCATGGCATCGGTGACGTGGCGGCGCGCAACGCCGAGGTCACCAGGTCGCCCGCCAGCACGGAGGATACTTCGTGAGGCTTCATCGGCCGCCCGAGCAGGTAGCCCTGGCCATAGCGGCAGCCCAGCCGGCGCAGGCGGTGCAACTGCTCTTCGGTCTCGATGCCTTCGGCCACCACGACCTTGCCCAGGCTGCTGCCGAGCAGCACGATCGAGCGCACCACGGCCTCTTCGGCGTTGCCGCCGTTCAGGCGCGCCACGAAGCTGCGGTCGATCTTCAGGCAGTCCAGCGGCAGCGTCGACAGGTGCGACAGCGACGAATAGCCGGTGCCGAAGTCGTCGATGGCCAGCAGCACGCCGAGCCTCTTGAGCTCGGTCAGTGTGCCCAGCGCGCCTTCCACGCGCGACATCAGGATGTTCTCGGTGAGCTCGATGCACAGGTGCTGCGGCGCCACGCCCGATTCCACCAGCGCCCGCGACACGCGCGCCACCAGCGCCGGGTGGGCGATGTCGTGGCCCGAGACGTTGACGTTCATCGTCAGTGCGGCATGGGCCGGCGAGGCCTCTTGCCAGGCCTTGAGCTGGCGGCAGGCGCAGTGAAGCACGAAGTCGGTCACGCGCACCATCAACCCGGCTTCCTCGGCGATGGGCAGGAAGCGGCCGGGCGAGATGGTGCCGTCCTGCGGGTGGTTCCAGCGCACCAGGGCCTCGAAGCCCGCGAGGCGTGGCGCCGCGGGATCTGCCGGCCCACCTGAGCCGGCTGCGGCAGCCCGCGGCAGCTCGTACACCGGCTGGAAGGCCACCGACAGGCGGCCGTCGTCGATGGCATGGCGGAGCTCGCCCTCGAGCCGCAGCCTGTCGGCCACTTCGGTGTGCAGGCTGGCGTCGAAGAGCGCGTAGCGCGCCTTGCCGGCGCCCTTGGCCTTGTACATGGCGGTGTCGGCATCGCGCAGCACCGCTTCGGCCGTGGTGTAGCCCAGGGCGCTGAAGGTGATGCCGATGCTGGCGCTGGTCATCAGCTCGGTCTTGGCGACGACGAAGGGGCGCGTGAGCGCCTCCATCAGCCGCTCGGCCAGCATGACGACCGTGCGCTCCTCGTCGACATGGCGCACGAGCACGCCGAACTCGTCGCCGCCCAGGCGCGCCACCACGTCGTGCGGGCGCAAATGCTCGACGATGCGCCGGGCCACCTGCACCAGAAAGGCGTCGCCGGCGTCGTGGCCCAGGCTGTCGTTGATGAGCTTGAAGCGGTCGAAGTCCAGGAACATGACCGCATAGCCGTCGCGGGCGGCCCGTTTCGCGTCGGCGGCCGTGGCCGCCGCATGGGTGGCGACGACCTGCCCCAGCAGCTCGTGGAAGCGGCGGCGGTTCGGCAGGCCCGTCAGGCTGTCGTGGAACGCCAGGTGGTGCAGGTCTTCCTCGGCGCGGCGGCGCGCCGTGATGTCCTGCACTTGCAGGATCAGGCAGGGCGCGCTGGAGCCGGGTTCGCTGAAGAAGCTGCAGTGCGTGGACACCCACACCGCGTGGCCCTCGCGGTGGCGGCAGCGCATTTCGAGCGCGAAGCCCTCGAACTCGCGATCGTTGACGAGGCCCAGGCGCTCTTCCAGCGCCACGTGGTCGGCGTCGTGGGCCAGGGCCTGGAACGCCGCGCCGACGAGCTCGTCGCGCGACTGCCCGACCAGCGCCTGCAGCGCCTCGTTGGCCTGCAGGATGCGCCCGTCGAAGGCCAGCAGCGCCATGCCGATGCTGGCGTGCGTGAAGGCGCTGTGAAAGCGGCGCTCGCTGGCCTCGAGCTCGCGCACGTGGCGCTCGGCGAGCTCGCGTTCGCGCTCGGCGGCCTCGGCGCTGGCAGCGCGCGCGGCCTCGGCAGCCTCTTGCTGGCGGAAGAAGTAGTGCAGCGTCGCCAGCAGCATGCCGAGGATCGGCACCATCGCCGCCAGCACGCCGATGCCCGACTGCAGGTACACCAGGTACAGCAGGGCCGCCAGCGCGGCGCTGCCGGCAAAGGCGATGCTGACCCAGCCGAAGCTGTCGAATACCGCCAGCGTGAGCAGACTTTCCTGGCGCCTGAGCCGGCCCACAGCCGTGACGAGCTGCGCGTTGATCACGAAGTAGCCCAGCGCACCGGCCATCATGCCGACGATGAGCAGCGGCGCCGAGCCGGGCGCCCAGGCCAGCAGAGCCTGCAGCGCACTGCCCACCGCGGCCATCGCCAGGGCCGCCATGGCCGGGCTGGCCAGCCGGCTCGTCCAGCGCTTGCTGGTGCGGTACGAGCCCACGAAGCCTTCGCCGGCCGCCGCCACCACCGCGGCCGCGGGCCCGTGCAGCAGCAGCAGCAGCAGGAAGATGAAGATCTCGCCCGCGGCGAAACTGGTCTTGACACCCGGAATGCGCACCGGAAACACGCCGGCGACCATCGCGATCGCCGTGCCGATGGCCACGTAGAGCCAGACGCCCGGGCCCTGCGTCGCAATCGACCACAGCGAGCCCAGCAGCACGGCGCCGCCACCGAGCACGACGATCCACCAATATGCCGCCGCCGCCCGGTTGTAGTCGGGCATCAGCGCCGCATGCAGGCGCTGCCAGGGGCGCGGCAGGGCAGTCGGTGGCGAGGGGTGTGGCATCAAGGGGGCGTGAACGAGCCGGCGGCACCCCGTCATCGGCCCCTGGGCGCGGGACTTGAGCCCTGTCCGCGCCGGCTCAGCGCGCGCCGAAAATCGCCGTGCCGATGCGCACGATCGTGCTGCCCTCGGCGATGGCCGCCTCCAGATCGGCGCTCATGCCCATCGACAGCGTGTCGAGCACCAGGCCCTGCTGGCGCAGCGCCTCGAGCAGCTCGCGCAACCGGCGGTGGGCGGCGCGTTGCTGGCCGGCGTCGTCGGTGGGCTCGGGAATGCTCATCAAGCCGCGCAGGCGCAACTGCCCTGGCGCCAGCGCCGCCACCGCCGCCGCCAGGGCGGGCAGCTCCGCCGGGGCCACGCCGCCCTTGCTGGCCTCGCCGCTGACGTTGACCTGCAGACAGACGTTCAGCGCCGGCAGCCCGGCCGGCCGCTGCGCGGCCAGGCGTTCGGCGATCTTCAGCCGGTCGACCGAGTGCACCCAGTCGAAGACCTCGGCCACCGGGCGTGTCTTGTTGCTCTGCAAGGGCCCGATGAAGTGCCACTGCAGCTGCGCACGCAGATCGGCCAGCGCCTCGATCTTGGCCAGCGCTTCCTGGACATAGTTCTCGCCGAACGCCATCTGGCCGGCGGCATGGGCCTCGCGCACCGAATCGGGGCCGAAAGTCTTGGACACGGCCAGCAGCGACACACTACCGGGTTCGCGCCCGGCTGCGGCACAGGTGGCCGCGATGCGGTGTCGTACCTCAAGAAGGCGGCCTTGCAGGCCGATTCCGATGGTCTCCATAATGCCCAGAGCTTAAGCGGCCCCGCCGCCACCCCCATGGACATCACCCAGCTGCTGGCCTTTTCCGTCAAGAACAAGGCCTCCGACCTGCACCTTTCAGCCGGCCTGCCGCCGATGATCCGCGTGCACGGCGACGTGCGCCGCATCAATGTCGAACCCCTGGACCACAAGGCGGTGCACGCCATGGTCTACGACATCATGAACGACTCGCAGCGCAAGCACTACGAGGACACGCTGGAGTGCGACTTCTCGTTCGAGATCCAGGGCCTGGCGCGCTTCCGCGTCAACGCCTTCAACCAGAACCGCGGCGCGGGCGCGGTGTTCCGCACCATCCCAAGCAAGATCCTCACGCTCGAGCAGCTCGGCACGCCCAAGGTCTTTGCCGAGCTGGCGCTCAAGCCGCGCGGCCTGGTGCTCGTCACCGGCCCCACCGGCAGCGGCAAGAGCACCACGCTGGCCGCCATGGTGAACCACCTGAACGAGAACGAGTACGGCCACGTGCTCACGGTCGAAGACCCGATCGAGTTCGTGCACGAGAGCAAGAAGTGCCTGATCAACCAGCGCGAGGTCGGCCCGCACACGCTGAGCTTCAACAACGCGCTGCGCAGCGCGCTGCGCGAAGACCCCGACGCCATCCTCGTGGGCGAGCTGCGCGACCTGGAGACCATCCGCCTGGCTCTCACGGCGTCGGAAACCGGCCACCTCGTCTTCGGCACGCTGCACACCAGCTCGGCCGCCAAGACCATCGACCGCGTCGTCGACGTGTTCCCGGCGGCCGAAAAGGAAATGGTGCGCTCGATGCTGTCCGAATCGCTGGTGGCCGTGATTTCGCAGACGCTGTGCAAGCTGAAGGACGGCTCCGGCCGCGCGGCCGCGCACGAGATCATGCTGGGCACCAGCGCCATCAAGAACCTGATCCGCGAGAACAAGATCGCCCAGATGTACAGCTCCATCCAGACCGGCCAGAACCTGGGGATGCAGACGCTCGACCAGAATCTGGCCGATCTCGTGCGGCGCAACCTCATCAGCCCGGCAGAAGCGCGTGCCAAAGCCAAGATCCCCGAAAACTTCCCCGGATGAATGTGAGCCCCCAAGCTCGCTCACGCTCGCTACCCCCCGAGGGGGCCGCCCGCCAGCGGCCCGGCAAAGCCGGTTCCGCGGCGGTGGCTTGGCCCGAAAACCCCACAACCGAGCAGGTCCACGATGGAACGTGATCAGGCATCGAAATTCGTCAATGATCTGCTGCGGCTGATGGTCACCCGCACCGGCTCGGACCTGTTCCTGACGGCCGACTTCCCGCCGGCCATCAAGGTCGACGGCAAGGTCACCAAGGTCAGCCCGCAGCCGCTGACCGGCCAGCACACGCTGGCTCTGGCCCGCGCGGTGATGAACGACAAGCAGGCGGCCGAGTTCGAGCGCACCAAGGAGTGCAACTTCGCCGTCAGCCCGCAGGGCGTGGGGCGCTTCCGCGTCAACGCCTTCGTGCAGCAGGGCCAGGTCGGCATGGTGTTCCGCACGATCCCGGCCACGCTGCCCACGATCGACGGCATCGGCCTGCCGCCGGTGCTGAAGGAAGTGGCGATGACCAAGCGCGGCCTGGTCATCTTCGTCGGCGCCACCGGCTCGGGCAAGAGCACCTCGCTGGCGGCCATCGTCGACCACCGCAACGAACACAGCTTCGGCCACATCATCACCGTCGAGGACCCGGTGGAGTTCGTGCACGCGCACAAGAACTGCATCATCACGCAGCGCGAGCTTGGCATCGACACCGAGAGCTGGGAAGCCGCGCTGAAGAACACGCTGCGCCAGGCGCCCGACGTCATCCTGATGGGCGAGATCCGCGACCGCGAGACGATGGAGCACGCCGTGTCCTTCGCCGAGACCGGCCACCTGTGCCTGGCCACGCTGCACGCCAACAGCGCCAACCAGGCGCTCGACCGCATCATCAACTTCTTCCCCGAAGAGCGCCGCCAGCAGCTGCTGATGGACCTGTCGCTCAACCTGAAGGCGATGGTCAGCCAGCGCCTGCTGCCGCGCGAGGCCGGCCGCGGCCGCATCGCGGCGGTGGAGATCATGTTGAACACGCCGCTGATCGGCGACCTCATCTTCAAGGGCGAGATCGCCGAGCTCAAGGAGCTGATGAAGCGCAGCCGCGAGCTCGGGATGCAGACCTTCGACCAGAGCCTGTTTGACCTCTACGAGAACAAGCACGTCACCTACGAAGACGCGCTGCGCAACGCCGATTCGGTGAACGATCTGCGCCTGCAGATCAAGCTGCAGAGCACGCGTGCGCGCAGCACCGATCTCGCCGCCGGCACCGAGCACCTGAAGGTCGTTTGAGCACCCGCCCCGCCGCGCCGCGCGGTCTGCGCGCATGAGGCGCGCACCGCGCCATCTGCTGCGCCTGTTCGTCACCGGGCTGCTGGCGGCGCTGCCGCTGGCCGCCACGGTGGCGGTGTTCGCCTGGGCCATCAGCCTGCTGCTGCGCTGGGTCGGGCCCAACAGCGCCATGGGCGAGCTGCTCGGCGGCATCGGCCTGGGCGTCACCGGCTCGGAGATCGTGGGCTATGCCATCGGCGTGGCCATCATCCTGGGCGTGATCCTGCTGCTGGGCGTGCTGGTGGAGCTGGGCTTCGAGCGCGGCATGGCCCAGGTGGTGGACACCGTGGTGCAGCGCATCCCGGTCGTGCGCAACGTCTACGACCTCGTGCAGCGCTTCGTCGGGCTGATGTCGCAGCGCAACGACGACGGCACGCGCGCGATGCGCCCGGTGTGGTGCCACTTCGGCGGCCGCGACGGCCCGCACACCGCGGTGCTGGCGTTGCAGAGCTCGCCAGAGGCCGTGCTGGTGGACGGCCAGCGCTGCCTGATCGTGCTCGTGCCCACGGCGCCGGTGCCGGTGGGCGGCGGCCTGATCTTCGTGCCCGAGGAGTGGGTCACGCCGGCCGAGCTGAGCGTCGAAGCCATCACCAGCCTGTATGTGAGCATGGGGGTGACGGCGCCGCAGCACCTGAAGATGGCGCCGGCGCGGGCGACCGACGGCTAGGCGCATGGCAGCATCGCGGCATGAACACTCCCACCCCGCCTTCTGCCGCACCCCGCACCGTCGCCTTCCTGGGCCTCGGCGTCATGGGCCATCCAATGGCCGGCCACCTCGTCAAGGCCGGCCACCGCGTCACCGTCTACAACCGCACCGCCGCCAAGGCCGCCGCCTGGGCGGCTGAGCACGGCGGCAGCCACGCGCCCACCCCGCGCGAGGCCGCGGCCGGCGCCGACGTGGTGTGCGCCTGCGTCGGCAACGACGACGACCTGCGCAGCGTCACGCTCGGTGCGGACGGCGCCTTCGCCGGCATGAAGCCCGGCGCCGTGTTCGTCGACCACACCACCGCCTCGGCCGAGGTGGCGCGCGAGCTGCACGCCGCGGCCCGCGAGCGCGGACTGCACTTCATCGACGCGCCGGTATCGGGCGGCCAGGCCGGCGCCGTGAACGGCGTGCTCACCGTCATGTGCGGCGGCGACGCCGAGCCCTTTGCCCAGGCACAGCCGGTGGTGATGGCCTATGCCCGCGCCTGCACGCTGCTGGGTGCCAGCGGCTCGGGGCAGCTGGCGAAGATGGTCAACCAGGTCTGCATCGCCGGCCTCGTGCAGGGCCTGGCCGAGGCGCTGGCCTTCGGGCAGCGCGCGGGCCTGGACATGCCGCAGGTGCTCGACGTCATCGGCAAGGGCGCCGCGCAGAGCTGGCAGATGGACAACCGCGGCAAGACCATGCTCGCCGGCAAGTTCGACTTCGGCTTCGCCGTCGACTGGATGCGCAAGGACCTCGGCCTCGTGCTCGACGAGGCCCGCCGCAACGGCGCGCAGCTGCCCGTCACGGCGCTGGTGGACCAGTTCTATGCCGAGCTGCAGGCCCAGGGCGGGCAGCGCTGGGACACCTCGAGCCTGATCGCGCGCTTGAAGCGCTGAGCGCGCCGCGGCGTCAGAGCTTCAGCGGCCCGGCGCCGAGGCCGAGCTCACCGGCGCGGGCGCCTGCGTGCCCGAGCGCATCGGCGCCGTCTCGGCCGCGAGCTGCGCCTCGGTGATCGTCTCGAACACCTTCACGACACGCTCGACACCGCTCACCCGGCTGGCCAGTTCAGCGCCGCGCTCGGCCTCGCGCGGGGTGACGCGCCCGAGCAGGAACACCACGCGCCGCTCGGCCACCACCTTGAAGGCGTTGGCCGACAGGTCCTTGGCGTCCACCAGCGTGGCCTTCACCTTGGTGGCCAGCACCGTGTCGGCCGAGCGCGACGACAGCGAGCTGTTGCCGGCCACGACGAGCTCGTTGACGACGCCGCGCACGTTCTCGACCTTGGACACGGCCTCTTCCACCCGCGCGCGCTCGACCGGGCTCGGCACCTCGCCGGTGAGCAGCACGACGCGGTTGTAGCTGTTGACGCTGATCTGCCCGAGCGTGGCCAGTTCGCGCACGCGCGCGGCGGCGCGGAACTCGATGCCCTGGTCCTCGAGCTGGATGCCGGCGGTGCGGCGGTCGGTGGCGACCATGCCCCCACCGACGACGGCACCGCCCACCAGCAGCGGCGGGACGATCACGCAACCGGACAGCATCACGGCCGCGGCGGCCACGGCAGCACGCGTCCAGGGGAAAAGGGGCTTCACGATTCGGGGTCTCCCATGAGCTGGAAATCGACGGCGTCGCACAGGCAGTGCAGCACCAGCAGTTGCAGTTCGGTGACGCGGGCGCCGCGTTCGTGCGGCAAGGCCACCAGGACATCGGTCTCCGCCAGAAGTTCCGAAAAGGCCTGCGCGCTGCGGCCGGCCAGCACGACGATCGTCATGTCCTTGGCCTGCGCGGCGGTGATGACGGCGATGCCGTCGCGCTCGGCATCGTCGATGAACAGCAGCACGTCGCCGGGCAGGCCGAGCGCGCGCACCTCGAGTGCGGCCTGCGGCGGGTGCGTGGCCAGGGCCAGCGCGGCCAGGGGCGGGCGCACGCGCTCGAAACGGCCGGTGAACAGGCGCGCCAGGTGCGGCGCCAGCACCGCACCGGCGCCACTGCCGCAAACCAGCACCTTGCCGCCCGACGTGAGCGCAGCCAGCAGGGCCGCCGCCGCCTCGGCCACGGGGCGGGCCAGGGTGTCGGCCGATCGGTACTGCAGATCAGCGCTGTCGAAGATGTGCTGCTGGATGCGCTGTTCGAGCATGCGGGGATCATAGGCCAGGGCCCGGACGGCGCCGGCCCGCCGGCCCCAGGATCAACCCGCCTCCAGGCCCTCTCGCCCGCCTCGGTCAGCCGGCGCCGAAGGCGGCACGCAGCCACTCCAGCCGCTCGCCGTCGATGGCCACCACGTCGAAGCGGCACGGCGGCGGCGTGGCCAGTCGCGCCAGGTAGTGCCGGGCCGCGAACACGAGGCTGCGCTGCTTGGCCGCGCCGACGCTGGCGGCGGCGCCGCCCTGCGCCAGGCCGGCCCGCGAGCGCACCTCCACGAAGACCAGGGTGCCGTCGCGATCGCGCATGACGAGGTCGATTTCGCCGGCGCGCGCACCCGGCCCACGGGCCACTCGATAATGCCGCTGCACCAGCACGAGGCCCTGGCGCTGCAGGTGCGCAAGCGCCCGCTCCTCGCCTTCATCGCCGCGCTTTGCGGCTTCCGTCTTGCCTGCCACCGACCCCCCCTTGCTGCACGCCGCGGCGGCCTCGCTGGCCGGCGCGCAACGCTACGAGCGCGGCGCACTCTACGTCGTGGCCACGCCCATCGGCAACCTGGCCGACATCTCGCTGCGCGCGCTGCACCTGCTGTCGCTGGCCGACGCCGTGGCCTGCGAAGACACGCGCGTGGGCGGCGCGCTGCTGCAGGCCTACGGGCTGCAGCGGCCGGGGCTGGCGCTGATCGCGCTGCATGCCCACAACGAGGCGCAGGCGAGCGGCCTGGTGCTGGCGCGGCTGGCCGCCGGCGAGCGCGTGGCGCTCATCAGCGACGCCGGCACACCGGCGGTCAGTGACCCTGGCGCGCGTGTGGTGGCCGCGGCGGTGGCGGCCGGGCACCCGGTGGTGCCGCTGCCCGGCGCCAGCAGCGCGCTGGCTGCGCTTTGCGTGGCCGGCGACGAGGCCGGGCAGGGCTTCGTCTTCATCGGCTTCGTGCCCGCCAAGGGCGCCGAGCGCGACGCGGCGCTGAGCGATGCGCTGGCCGATGCGCGCACGCAGGTGCTGTTCGAGGCGCCGCACCGCATCGCCGCGCTCGTGGCCGCGCTGGCCGCCGCCGCGCCCGAGCGGCCGGTGACGGTGGCGCGCGAGCTGACCAAGCAGTTCGAGAGCATCGCCACGCAGCCCGCGGCCGCCTGGCCGGCGCGGCTGGCCGCGCAGCCGCACGGCGAGCGCGGCGAGTTCGTGCTGGTGCTGCACGCGCGCGCCGCAGCCGTGGTGGCGGCCGATGCGCTGCCCGCCGAGGTCTTGCACGTGCTCGATGCGTTGCTGGCCGAGTTGCCGCTGAAGCAGGCTGCGGCGCTGGCCGCCACCATCACCCGGCTGCCACGCAAGCGGCTGTATGCCGAGGCGCTGCGGCGGCGGTCGGTGGCCGACGACGGCGACGACCCTGCCGACGACTGACACTCAATGGTCGCCCGCCTGACGCAGCACGTGCGCGCACAACCGGCTGCGGTGCGCGCCCTGCTGTGGGCGGCGGCGGCCGGCCTCGTGTTCACCGTGCTGAACGCGCTGATGCGCCTGCTGGCGCTGCAGCTCGACCCGTTCCTGACGCAGTTCCTGCGCTACTTCTTCGGCTTCGCGGTGCTGCTGCCCTGGCTGCTGCGCCACGGCTTCGGGGCCTACCGCCCGCAAAGCCCGGGCGGCCAGCTCTGGCGCGGCGCGGTGCACACGGTGGGACTGATGCTGTGGTTTGCGGCGCTGCCGCACATTCCGCTGGCCGACACCACGGCCATCGGCTTCACGACGCCGATCTTCATCATGCTCGGCGCCTGGTGGTTCCTGAAGGAGCCGATGCGCTGGGAGCGCTGGGCGGCCACCGGCATCGGCTTTGCGGGCGTGCTGGTGGTGCTGGGGCCGGCGCTGCTGGCGGCGGCTGGCGGGCGCGGCAGCGGTGCGGCGCACCTGCTGATGCTGGCCTCGGCGCCGGTGTTCGCGGCCTCGTTCCTGATCACGAAGGTGCTCACGCGCAGCGAGTCCACCGGCGTCATCGTGTTCTGGCAGGCGCTCACCGTCACGCTGTTCAGCCTGCCGCTGGCGCTGCTGAGCTGGCAGTGGCCGACGGCCTGGCAGTGGGCCGGCTTCGTGCTCTGCGGCGCCCTGGGCAGCGGCGGCCACTACTGCCTGACGCGCAGCTTCAGGGGCGCCGACATCTCGGCCACGCAGTCGCTGAAGTTCCTCGAGCTGCTGTGGGCGGCGCTGCTGGGCTTTGCGCTCTTTTCCGACGTGCCCAGCAGCACCACGCTGGCCGGTGGCGCGCTGATCACCGCGGCCACGATCTGGGCTGCGCGGCGCGAGGCGGCGGCGGGTGCCAAGGCCAGCAACAAGGTCGACAAGAAGGCCGAAGGCCCGCTCCTAGAATGATCTTCAGCCCAGGCTTTGCCACTGAAAGGCGCCGACCATGATCTCCCGCGAACCCACCCTCGAACGCCTGGCCACGGCGCAGCAGCTCATGCTCGAGCCCTTCGGCCTGAGCGAGGCCACGCTGTCGCAGGCGCTGGCGCTCATCGGCGAGCACCGCGTCGACGACGCCGACCTGTACTTCCAGACCACGCGCCACGAGGGCTGGAGCCTCGAGGAAGGCATCGTCAAGAGCGGCTCCTTCAGCATCGACCAGGGCGTGGGCGTGCGCGCCGTGGCCGGCGAGAAGACGGCCTTCGCCTACAGCGACGACCTCTCCACCGAAGCCCTGATGGACGCCGCGCGCACCGTGCGCACCATCGCCGCCGCGGGCCAGAACCGCCGCATCAAGCTGGCGCGCGCGCCCAAGGTGGCGAAGAGCCGGCTGCTCTACGCACCGACGGATCCGATCGGCACCCTCGACAGCGCGCAGAAGGTGGCGCTGCTCGAGAAGGTGGAAAAGCTCGCCCGCGCGAGAGACCCGCGCGTGGTGCAGGTGATGGCCAGCGTCGGCGCCGAGTACGACGTGGTGCTGGTGGCCCGCGCCGACGGCACCCGCGCTGCCGACGTGCGCCCGCTGGTGCGCCTGAACGTCACCGTGATCGCCGAGCAGACGGTGGCCGGCGAACTGCGCCGCGAGGTCGGCAGCGGCGGCGGCGGCGGCCGCTTCGGCCTGGGCTACTTCTCGGATGCCGTGATCGCGCAGTACGTCGACCACGCCGTGAGCGCCGCGCTCACCAACCTCGAGAGCCGCCCCGTGCCGGCCGGCGAGATGACCGTGGTGCTCGGCCCCGGCTGGCCCGGCGTGCTGCTGCACGAGGCCGTGGGCCACGGCCTGGAAGGCGACTTCAACCGCAAGGGCAGCAGCACCTTCAGCGGCCGCATCGGCCAGCGCGTGGCCGCCAAGGGCGTGACCGTGCTCGACGATGGCACGCTGCCCGATCGCCGCGGCAGCCTCAACGTCGACGACGAAGGCCACGCGTCGCAGCGCAACGTGCTCATCGAGGACGGCATCCTCAAGGGCTACATCCAGGACAGCATGAACGCCCGCCTGATGGGCGTGAAGCCCACCGGCAACGGCCGCCGCGAAAGCTACGCCCACCTGCCGATGCCGCGCATGACCAACACCTACATGCTGGCCGGCGACAAGACCAAGGCCGAGATCATCGCCAGCATGAAGCGCGGCCTCTATGCCACCAACTTCGGCGGCGGCCAGGTCGACATCACCAGCGGCAAGTTCGTGTTCTCGGCCAGCGAGGCGTACTGGGTCGAAAACGGCAAGATCCTGTACCCGGTGAAGGGCGCCACGCTCATCGGCAACGGCCCCGAGGCCATGACGCGCGTGTCGATGATCGGCAACGACCTCGAGCTCGACACCGGCGTCGGCGTCTGCGGCAAGGAAGGCCAGAGCGTGCCGGTGGGCGTGGGCCAGCCGACGCTGCGCATCGAGCGCCTCACGGTGGGCGGGACCGCGTGAGCGTTTCCGTCGAGGACATCCGCGCCGCCGCCGAGCGGCTGCGCGGCCATGTGCTCGACACGCCCTGCGTCGAGAGCCTCACGCTCGGGCAGATCACCGGCTGCCGGGTCTTCCTGAAGTTCGAGAACCTGCAGTTCACGGCTTCGTTCAAGGAGCGCGGCGCGCTGAACAAGCTGACGCTGCTGCTGGCCAGCGGCGAGCGGCCGCGCGGCGTGATCGCGGCCAGCGCCGGCAACCACGCCCAGGGCGTGGCGCACCATGCGGCGCGGCTGGGCCTGCGCGCGGTGATCGTGATGCCGCAGCACACGCCGATGGTGAAGGTGGAGCGCACACGCGGCTTCGGTGCCGAGGTGGTGCTGCACGGCGACGGCTTCGACGCCGCCCGCGAACGCGCGCTGCAGCTGGCCGAAGAGCAGGGCCTGACCTTCGTGCACCCCTTCGACGACGCCGCCGTCATCGCCGGCCAGGGCACCATCGGCCTGGAGATGCTGGCGGCACAGCCCGAGCTCGACACGCTGGTCATCGCGGTCGGTGGCGGCGGGCTCATCAGCGGCATCGCCACCGCGGCGCGCGCGCTCAAGCCCGGCATCCAGATCGTCGGCGTGCAGACCTCGCGCTTTCCGGCCATGGTGAACGCCGTCAAGGGCACGGCGCACCCGCAGGGCGCCAGCACCATCGCCGAGGGCATTGCGGTGGGCCAGCCGGGGCAGCTGACGCGGGCGCTGGTGCGCCAGCATGTCGACGACCTGCTGCTCGTGGACGAAGGCGACATCGAGCAGGCCGTGCTGATGCTGCTGGAGATCGAGAAGACCGTCGTCGAAGGTGCCGGCGCCGCCGGCCTGGCGGCGCTGCTCAAGCACCCCGAGCGCTTCGCCGGCCGCCGCGTGGGCCTGGTGCTGTGCGGCGGCAACATCGACCCGCTGCTGCTGGCCAGCATCATCGAGCGAGGCATGGTGCGCGCCGGGCGGCTGGCGCGCATCCGCGTCGCCGCGCGCGACACGCCCGGCGTGCTGGCGCGCATCACCGCCGTGGTGGCCGAGGCCGGCGCCAACATCGACGAGGTCCACCACCAGCGCGCCTTCAGCACGCTGAGCGCGCAGAACGTCGAGGTCGAGCTGGTGCTGCAGACACGCAACCAGGCGCATGTCGACGAGGTGCTGGCGCGGCTTGAAGCCGCCGGCTTCACGACACCCGCGCACTGACCCGCACCAAGCGGGCATGATAGGCACCTCAGAACAGGGAGTGCCCGCCAGATGCTCGTCAGCAACCTCGAAACCGCCCCCGGCCACCGCATCACCGCCCACCTGGGCATCGTGCAGGGCAGCACCGTGCGCGCCAAGCACGCCGGCAAGGACATCCTCGCGGGCTTCAAGAACATCGTCGGCGGCGAGCTCAAGGCCTATACCGAGCTGATGCAGGAGGCGCGCGCCGAGGCCGTGGCCCGCATGACGGCCGAGGCGCAGGCCGTGGGCGCCAACGCGGTGCTGAACGTGCGCTTCGTCACCACCAGCATCACCATGGGCGCGGCCGAGATCCTGGCCTACGGCTCGGCCGTCACGGTCGAGCCCGCCTGACCGGGCGCCGCCGGCCATGAACGCGAGCTTCTGGCTCGAGACGCTGAACCTGTGGCTGCTGCTGGCCCTGCTGCTGCTGGGCTACGGCGCCGGCCGCTGGCAGGAGCGGCGCCACTTCCGCAGCATCCGCCAGCGTGAAGAAGCGCTGCGCCACATCGTGGCGCTGAACACGCGCTACGTGCCCGAGGGCGTGGCCGCCACGGGCGCGCAGCTGGTGACGGGCGGCGTGGTGGTCTCGTCGGACTACTTCAAGACCTTCGTCGCGGGCTTTCGCGCCTTCTTCGGCGGCCGCTTCCGCGGCTACGAGACGCTGCTGGAGCGCGCCCGCCGCGAGGCGCTGCTGCGCCTGAAGGAAGACGCGCAGGCGGCAGGCGCCACGCTGGTGATCGGCGTGCGTTTCCAGAGCACCACCATCGCCGGCTCGTCGACACCGTCGGTGGAGGTGCTGGCCTTCGGCACGGCGCTGCGCACCGCGATTTGAGACGGCCATGAGCCCCCCGCGGCTGGAGAACCGGCTGCCGCCGGAAGACCTGCTCGATCGCGATGAGCACCCGCTGCGCGAGCTGGCCTGGCTGCTGGCGGCCAGCCTGGCCGCACTGGCAGTGCTGGTGCTGGCCACGGGTTTGGTGGCGCGCTGGCTGGCGCCGAAGCTGCCGTTCGAACACGAGCTCGCGCTGGCCGAGCGCCTGTTCGACGAAGCGCCACCCGCTGACGCCGCCACACGCGAGCGCCGGGCCGCGCTGCAGGCGCTGGCCGACCGCGTCGCCGCGACGATGGCGCTGCCCGCCGGCATGCGCGTGGTGGTCAGCGACGAGCCTTCAGCTCTCGTGAACGCCTACGCCACCGTGGGCGGCCGCATCCGCGTCTTCCACGGCCTGCTGCGCCAGCTCGACAGCGAAGAAGCCCTGGCCGCGCTGCTGGCGCACGAGATCGCGCACGTGAAGCACCGCCACGTCGCCGCCGGCATGGGCCACGGGCTGGCGGTGGTGCTGGTGATGGCGGTGGTCACGCCCGAGGGCGCGGCCCAGGCGGCGCAAGGCCTGCTCGGTGGCGCCGCGCAGCTCGGGCTGCTCGGCTATTCACGCGAGGCCGAACGCCAGGCCGATGCCGAGGCGCTGGCCGCCAGCCTGGCGCTGTACGGCCACGGCGGCGGGCTGGCGCGCCTTTTCGCCGTGCTGCCGCAGGCCGATGCGCCCGCCGGCACGGCCTGGCTGCGCAGCCACCCCGACACGGCCGAGCGGCTGGCCCTGCTCGAGGCTGCGGCCGCTGCGCGGGGCGCCACGCTTGCCGGGCCCGCCACGCCACTGCCGCAGGCGCTGCAGATGCCCGCTCCTGCACGAACACCCGCGCCCCCGTCCGCACCCTGAAGGACGCGCCGCCGGTTGCATCCAGCGACGAAGAAGCACCGTCTTCGCGTGGCTGATTCACGCAAGTTCCGCCACGACGCTGCCGAGAATGAATCTCTGCCACTGCACTGCAACGGGAGCCGTCTTCATGCGCGAACAACAACTCATCCGCACCATCTCGGGCACGGTCGCGGTGGCCGCCATCGGCGCCGCGCTGGCCTTGTCCGCGACCACGGCCCGCGCTGGCGAGATCTACCTGAAGGGCGGCCTGCCCGGCGTGGTGCTCGGCTACGCCCACCCGCTGAATTCCTACTTCGGGCTGCGCCTGGACGCCGCCACCATCGGCACCGTGAGCGAGCGCCGCACCGAGGACGGCATCGCCTACGACGTCAAGCTCAAGGCCGACCGCACCGCGCTGCTGGCCGACTGGTTCCCGTTCGGCGGCGGTTTCCGCTTCACCGGCGGCATCACCAGCAGCAAGTACTCGCTCGATCTGCTGGCCACCGGCTCAGGTGGCTCCATCACGGTGGGCAACACCACCTACACCACGACCTCGGCCGACCGCTTCAACGTCAAGGTCAAGCTGCCTTCGTCGATGCCCTACGTGGGGCTGGGCTGGGGCCACCAGGTGAACACCGGGCTGCGCTTCTCGTTCGACATCGGCGCCAAGCTCGGCAAGGCGACGCTGTCGTATGCGCTCAGCGGCCCCTGGACGAGCCGCGTCTCGCAGGCCGACATCGACGCCGAACTCGCCGAACTGCGCGACGGCGTGGGCAAGATCAAGCTCGTGCCGCAGCTCACGCTCGGCCTGGGCTACAGCTTCTGACAGGGTGCGTGCTACAGTCGCCGCCATGCGTTTCGCAGCGTTCTACTTTTCGTACTTTTGGTTCTCGCACCGCACGGCGGCTGGAGAGGCAAAAGCGTAAGCGCAGAGCAGCAAACGCAAACCCCCCAAGAACCGCCGGCAGCCCCGGCGGTTTTTTGTTGCCCGCCGGCCGCTCGAGGCCCCACCGAGGACCGACCCGTGAGCCCGAAATCCGCGAACCCGACCGACGAACGCCTGGCCTTGTCTGAAAAGACCAGCCAGACCGACGACCAGCGCATCCGCGACGTCACGCCGCTGCCGCCGCCGGAGCACCTGATCCGCTTCTTCCCGATCGCCGACACGCCGGTGGAAACGCTGGTGGGCGACACGCGTTCGCGCATCCGCCGCATCATGCAGGGTGAGGACGACCGGCTGCTGGTGATCATCGGCCCCTGCAGCATCCACGACCCCGCCGCGGCGCTGGAGTACGCCCGCAAGCTGAAGGCCGAGCGCGAGCGCCACGCCGGCGAGCTGGAAGTGGTGATGCGCGTGTACTTCGAGAAGCCGCGCACCACGGTGGGCTGGAAGGGCCTGATCAATGACCCCTACCTTGACGAGAGCTACCGCATCCACGAGGGCCTGCGCATCGCGCGGCAGCTGCTGGTGGACATCAACCGCCTGGGCGTGCCGGCGGGCAGCGAGTTCCTCGACGTGATCAGCCCGCAGTACATCGGCGACCTCATCGCCTGGGGCGCCATCGGCGCACGCACCACCGAGAGCCAGGTGCACCGCGAGCTCGCCAGCGGGCTGAGCGCGCCGGTGGGCTTCAAGAACGGCACCGACGGCAACATCCGCATCGCCATCGACGCCATCCAGGCTGCGGCGCGTGGCCACCACTTCCTGAGCGTGCACAAGAACGGCCAGGTCGCGATCGTCGAGACCAAGGGCAACAAGGACTGCCACGTCATCCTGCGCGGCGGCAAGACGCCGAACTACGACGCCACCAGCGTGGCTGCGGCCTGCGCCGAGATCGAGGCCGCGAAGCTGCCGTGCCGGCTGATGATCGACGCCAGCCACGCCAACGCCAGCAAGCAGCACCAGCGCCAGATCGATGTCGTGCGCGACCTCGCCTCGCAGCTGGCGGCCGGCAACCGCTGCATCTTCGGCGCCATGGTCGAGAGCCACCTGCACGCCGGCAACCAGAAGTTCACGCCCGGCAAGGACGACCCGGCCAAGCTGGCCTATGGCCAGAGCATCACCGACGCCTGCCTGGGCTGGGACGACAGCACCAACGTGATGGACGTGCTGGCGGCCGCCGTCAAGGCGCGGCGGCGGCACTGAGCGCGCGGCCATGACAGCGCCGGCAGACCAGCCCACCTGCCGCCAGTGCGGCAGCACGGCGCTGCAGGACTGGGGCGCGATCTCCGACGCCACCACGTTTGCCGGTCAGACGCTGCCGCAGCCGCTGGCCGGGGGCCGGCTGTGGTTCTGCGCGGCCTGCGCGCTGGGCCAGCGCCAGCCGGTGCTGGCGGCCGAGGCCTACGAGCGGCTCTACGCCGCGGCGCCGCCCGATGTCTGGCAACCCGGGGCCACGTTGCGCGGCGACCAGCGGCGCGTGGTCGAGCAGCTGCTGGCCAACGGCGTACCGGCACGCGTGCTCGACGTCGGCTGCTACGACGGCCGCCTGCTGGCCACGCTGCCGCCCGGCACCGAGCGCTGTGGCATCGAGGCCTCGGCAGCTGCGGCCGCGCAGGCCGCCGGGCGCGGCGTGCGGGTGCTGGCGGATCGCTTCTCGGCACTGCGCGAGCTGGCAACCCAGCCAGTCCGCTTCGATGCCATCGCGGCCGTCGACGTGATCGAGCACGTGCACGAGCCCCATCGCCTGCTGGCCGACATGGCGGCGCTGCTGGCCCCGGGCGGGCGGCTGGTGCTGTCCACCGGCTCGATCGAGGCCGAGGCCTGGCAGCGCTGCGGCGGCACCTACTGGTACGGCGCGTTTCCCGAGCACCTCAGCTACATCGGCCCGGCCTGGGCCCGGCAGCAGGCCGAGCGCCTGGGGCTGCGGCTGGCCGTGGCCGAGAGCTTCCGTTATGACGCGGCCTTTGCAGCAGACGACGTGCCCGCGGCCGAGCAGCGCTTCGAGCGCCGCCTGCGCCGGGCGCGCTGGGCGCGGCGGCTCGGCCGCGTGGCGCCGGGGCTGGAGCGGCGGTTGGTGCGCCGGCTGGCGTGCGGCGTGCCCGGCTTGTTTGCCGATCACGTGCTGCTGGTCTTCGAGCGGCCACGCTGAGCCAAGCCCGTACGCGACGCGGCCACGCCGGGGCAGAATCGACGCCACCCCGACTGAAGCCACCGAGCCGCGCCATGGAAGTTCCTGTTCTCGAAACACCCCCCGCGACCAAGGTCCACCTGATCGGCGGCGAAAAGGGCGGTGTCGGCAAGTCGATGGTGTCGCGCCTGCTGGCCCAGCACTTCATCGACAACGAGCTGCCCTGGATCGGCTTCGACACCGACCGCTCGCATGGCTCGTTGCTGCGCTTCTATACCGACTACGCCAACCCCGCGCTGGCCGACCGCTTCGAGGCGCTGGACAAGATCATCGAAAGCGCCGTCGAGCAACCCGGCCGCCGTGTGCTCGTCGACCTGGCCGCGCAGACCCACGATCCGCTGGTGAAGTGGATGGACGAATCCGGCGTGCTCGACATGGCCGATCTGTCGGGCCTGGTGCTGCAGTACTGGCACGTGATGGACTCCGGCCGCGACTCGGTCGACCTGCTCGAGCGGCTGCTCGACCGCTTCGGCCAGCGCCTGCACTACGTGCTGGTATGCAACGAGCTGCGCGGCGACGACTTCGGCATGCTCGAACGCTCGGGCCAGCTCGAACGCGCGCTCGGCCTGGGCGCCAAGGTCATCCGCATCCGCCGGCTGCACGACGCGGTGGTGCAGAAGATCGATGCGCGCAACGCCAGCTTCTGGTCAGCGCGCCACCTCACGGGGCTCGACGGCCCGGGCCTGGGGCTGATGGAACGCCAGCGCCTGAAGATGTGGCTGGCCCACGCCTACAGCGAACTGGCCAAGGCCGAGCCCTGAGTCGATGCGCCGCTGCGCCGATGAGGTCGCTCAGCCTTCGCGCTGCAGGCGCTCGCTCTTCCAGTAGACGTCGTCGCCGCCCAGCCCGTCGAGGTTGGCGCGGTTGAGCACGCGCGCCAGCACGAACATCAGGTCTGACAAGCGGTTGAGGTACTGGCGCGGCGCCTCGTTCACGGCCTCGGCCGCCGCCAGCGCCACCACACTGCGTTCGGCGCGGCGCGCGATGGTGCGGCTCACGTGCGCCAGCGCGGCGCTGCGCGTGCCGGCCGGCAGGATGAACTCCTTCAGCCGCGGCAGCTGCTCGTTGTGCTGCGCCAGTGCCTCGTCGAGCTGCAGCACGGCCGCGGGCTTGAGCAGCTCGAAGCCGGGGATCGACAGCTCGCCACCCAGGTTGAACAGCTCGTGCTGCACCACCACCAAGAGCGTGCGCACCTCGGCCGGCAGCGGCTCGGCCAGCAGCACGCCGAGGCTGGAGTTGAGCTCGTCGACATCGCCCATGGCGGCCACGCGCAGGTGGCTCTTGGGCACGCGCGTGCCGTCGCCGAGGCCGGTGGTGCCGTCGTCTCCGGTGCGGGTGGCGATCTGGGTCAGGCGGTTGGCCATGGGCTGTCGTCGTTTCGCGTGTCGGGAGGAGGCCGCTATTGCACCACTGTCGCGCGGCGCTGGCTGGCGGCCAGCCACAGCAGTGCGGCGCCCAGCAAGGCCAAGGGCGCCAGCGAGCCCAGGTTCAGCAGCGTCCAGCCCTGCGTGGTGATGAGCGCGCCCGAGGACACCGAGCTCAGCGCCATGGTCCAGAACACGCAGGTGTCCATGAAGCCCTGCGCGCGCGTCTTCTCCTCTGGCCGGTAGGTCTGCGTCAGCAGCGTGCTGCCGCCGGTGTAGAGGAAGTTCCAGCCCACGCCCAGGGCCGCCAGCGCGATGAGGAACTGCATCAGGTCCACGCCCGACAGCGCCACCGCCACGCAGACGATGTTCAGCGCCAGGCCCACGCCCATGATGGGCAGCGCGCCAAACCGCTTGATGAGGTGGCCGGTGAAGAAGCTCGGCACGAACATGCCCAGCACGTGCCACTCCAGCACCAGGGCCGCGCTCTCGAAGGGGTGCTTGCACTGCTGCATGGCAATCGGCGTGGCCGCCATCAGCAGGTTCATCACGCCATAGCCCAGCGCCGCGGCCACGATGGCCACCACGAAGGCCGGTTGGCGCGCCAGCTCGGCCAGCGGGCGGCCCGCCGGTGCACCGGGCGGCGGCGGCACGTGCGCCGGGAAGCGGATGAAGCTCATCACCAGCAGGCCCAGCAGCGCCACGCCCACCAGCGCGACGTAGGCACCCGCAAAGGGCACGACGAACCAGCCGCGCGTGGCGCTGGCCAGGTTGGGCCCGATGAAGGCCCCCGCCACACCACCGGCCAGCACCCACGACAGCGCACGCTCGCGGAAGGCCGGCGCCACCAGCTCGGCACCGGCAAAGCGGTAGAGCGCGCCATTGGCGCTGTAGAAGCCGGCGATCACCGTGGCCGCCACCAGCAGCCAGAAGCTGCCGATGATCACCGCCACCGCACACAGCGCCGCCGAGCCCGCGGCCACCACGAGGCCGATCTGGAAGCTGCGCTGGCGCCCCAGCCGCTGCTGCAGCCGCGACACCGGCATCGCCGACAGCGCCGCGCCCACGACATAGCCCGTGACGGGCAGCGTTGCCATCCAGCCCCAGGGCGCCAGCTGCAGCCCGACCAGGCCGTTGATGGCGATGAAGGTGACGTTGTTGGTGAGGAACAAAGCCTGGCAGAAGGCCAGCAGCAGCAGGTTGCGGTTCACGCCGTCAGTCGGGGTTCGGAGTGCGCGGATGATGGCAGCAGGCGGCGACCGCCGGTCGACCCCAGCGCTGCTTATGATGGAGCGCCCCACGCAGGGGCATTCCGCCCACCCGCCCACCGCAGAAGGAGTCGACGCATGGCCCTCATGGACTTCATCAAGAAGCAGTTCATCGACGTCATCGAGTGGGTCGAGGACGGCGACGGCACCTTGGCCTGGCGCTACCCGATCGCGGACCGCGAGATCCAGTACGGCGGCTCGTTGACGGTGCGCGAGTCGCAGATGGCGGTGTTCGTCAACGAGGGCAAAGTGGCCGACGTCTTCGGACCCGGCATGCACCGCCTGACGACGCAGACGCTGCCGGTGCTGACCTACCTGAAGAACTGGGACAAGCTGTTCCAGAGCCCGTTCAAGAGCGACGTGTACTTCTTCAGCACGCGACAACAGCTCGACCAGCGCTGGGGCACGACGCAGCCGGTGTCGATCCGCGACAAGGACTTCGGCGCCGTGCGCTTGCGCGCCTTCGGCAACTACGGCTACCGCGTCGTTGACCCGCGCCTGTTCCACACCGAGGTCTCGGGCACGCGCGACCGCTACACCGTGGCCGACCTCGACGGCCAGCTTCGCGCGCTGGTGCTGCAGCACATCAGCGATGCGGTGGCCTCCTCGGGCATCCCGTTCCTGGACCTGGCGGCCAACCAGGTGGAGTTCGCCAAGCAGCTGCGCGAGGCCGTGGCGCCCGACTTCACCCGCCTCGGGCTGGCGCTGGAGACCGTGACGGTGCAGAACGTCTCGCTGCCCGAGGAGCTGCAGAAGGTGCTTGACCAGCGCATTGGCATGGGCATGGTCGGCCAGGACATGGGCCGCTTCATGCAGTACCAGACGGCGCAGGCCATCCCCAAGATGGCCGAGGGCGCCGCGGGAGCGGGCGGCGGGGGCGGCAGCGTCGTCGGCGACGCGATGGGGCTGGGTGCCGGCGTGGCGATGGGCCAGGTGCTGGCGCAGAGCCTGGCGCAGGGCCTGCAGGGCGCCACGGCGGCCGGTGCCCCGGTGGCGGCAGCGGCGCTGCGGCCTGACGACATCCTGGCCACCCTTGAGAAACTGGGCGAGCTCAAGGCCAAGGGCATCCTCACCGACGAGGAGTTCGCGGCCAAGAAGGCCGAACTGCTGAAGAAGCTGGCGTAACGGCCCGGCCCGCCGCCGCTTGAACACCCCCGCCACGCCACAGCGGCGCTGGCGCGCCGCCTGCCCGAACTGCGGCGCGCCGGTCGAGTTCGCCTCGGCGGCGTCGCCGGTGGCGGTGTGCGGCTTCTGCCGCAGCACGCTGGCGCGCGACGGCGAGGCGCTGCGCCGCATCGGTGCATCGGCCGAGCTGTTCGACGACCACTCTCCGCTGCAGCTGGGCGCGGCCGGCCGTTGGCAGGGCGTGGCCTTCACGGTGCTGGGGCGGCTGCAGCTGGCCTACGAGGGCGGGCGCTGGAACGAGTGGCACGTGCTGTTCGACGGCGGCCGCAGCGCCTGGCTGGCCGAGGACAACGGCCGCTACGTGATGGCGATGCCGCAGCAGGCCGCGCCGCCGGGGCTGCCCGCGCGCGAGCTGCTGCTGCCCGGCGCCGCGCTGGCGCTGGATGGCCGCGACTGGCGCGTGGCCGCGGTGGTGGCGGCGCGCATCGAGGCCGCGCAGGGCGAGCTGCCCAGCGTGCCGCGCCTGGGCGAGCCGGTGCAGGTGGTGGAGCTGCGCAGCACCGGCGGCGAGGTCGGTTCGCTGGAGTTCGGCGCCTCGGGCCCGCCGGCCTGGACCATCGGCCGCGCCGCCGCGCTCGCCGACCTGGCCCTGACCGGGCTGCGCGAGGCGGTCGATGCCGATCTCGCGTCGCGCACGCTGGAGTGCCCCTCGTGCGGCGCTTCGCTGGAGATCAAGCTCGCCAGCACGCGCTCCATCGCCTGCCATCAGTGCCACGCCGTGGTGGATGTGTCCAAGGGCCTGGGCGCCGAGCTCACCCACCACGAGCAGCAGGCCGGCGCCGCCGAGGGAGGCGGCCCACAGATCCCGCTGGGGGCCACCGGGCGGCTGGACCTCGGCGAGGGGCCGCAGGATTGGCAGGTGGTGGGCTACCAAGTGCGCCGCACCGAGCCCAAGCCCGGGGGCGACGACGGGGACGAGGACGAGGACGGCTACGACGAGGTCTACTTCTGGCGCGAGTACCTGCTGTACTCGCGCGCCGTGGGCTTCGCGTTCCTGGTGGATGCGGCCGACGGCTGGAGCTGGGCGGTGCCCGTGACCGGCGTGCCGCGCGTGCGCGGCGAGCAGGCGCAGTGGCAAGGCCGCAGCTACCGGCAGACCGAGGCCTACGCCTCGCGCACGACCTGGGTGCTGGGCGAGTTCTACTGGCGCGTGCGCCTGGAGGATCGCGCCCAGCACGTCGACTACCGGGCCGGCCCCCGCCGCCTCAACCGCGAGCAGACGACCGACGAGGTGACGTGGTCCGAAGGCGACAGCCTGGATGCGTCGACGCTGGCCCGCGCGTTCTCGCTGCCCGCCGCCGCGCGCGCGGCGCTGCGGCCCGCCGTGCCGGCATTCAAGGCCGATGCCGGCAGCGGCGCCCTGTTCGTGCGCATCGCGGTGGGTCTGCTGGTGCTGTTCATCGTGGTGGCGGCGGTGCGGCAGTGCTCACGCGACGATTGCGCCGAGGTGCGTGCCACCTTCGGCCCCGAAAGCCGCGAGGCCCAGCAGTGCCGCGAGCGCGGGCGCTATGCCCACTCCAATTCGGGCGGCTCCTACGGCGGCTCGAGCGGCGGCGGGGGTGGCCACAAGTGAACGGGTGCAACACAAGGAGGTCGTGATGATGGGTATCGAGTGGCTGAGGCCGGGCGTGTTCTTCGGGTCGATCATGTTTGCGCTGATCGGCGTCGTGATCTTCTGGATCTGCTTCGTCATCATCGACAAGCTCACGCCCTACGACCTGTGGGCCGAGATCGTCGAGAAGAAGAACATGGCGTTGGCCATCGTCGTGGCGGCCATGTGCATTGCCATCGGGCTGATCGTGTCAGCGGCGGTGCACGGCTGAGCGCGTGAGCGAACTGCCCGCGGCCGCCGGCACCGGGCCGCCGGAGCCCGGCGCGGCGCGCCCGGCCGAGGTGGCGCTGCTGGCGTCGGTGTTCGTGGTGGCGGCCTGCGGGCTGCTGTACGAGCTGGTGGCCGCGGCGCTGGCGAGCTGGTTGCTCGGCGACTCGGTGCTGCAGTTCAGCACCATCATCGGCGCGTACCTATTCGCCATGGGCATCGGCTCGTACCTGAGCCGGTTCGTCGACCGCGCCCTCGTGGCCACGTTCCTGCGCGTGGAGCTGCTGGTGGGCGTGATCGGCGGCACGCTGCCGGCGCTGCTGTTCGTGCTGCACAACGTGCTGGAGGTCACGCCGGCCACGAGCGGGCCGTTCCGGCTGCTGCTGTACGCGCTGGTGCTGCTGGTGGGCACGCTGGTGGGCCTGGAGATCCCGCTGGTGATGCGCATCCTGAAGGCGCAGTTCCGCCAACGCTGGCAGCTCTCGCAGCTGGTGTCGCAGGTGCTCACCTTCGACTACCTGGGCGCGCTGGCGGTGGCGGTGGCCTTCCCGCTGGTGCTGCTGCCGCAGCTGGGCGCCATCCGCACGGGCACGGTCTTCGGGCTGCTGAACGTGGCGGTGGCCGCCTGGGCGATGTGGCTGTTCCGCCGGCAGCTGGTGCAGCTGCGCGGCCACGTGCTGGCCTGCGCGGCTGCGGCGGGCATGCTGCTGGCGGTGGCGCTGGGCGCCGACCGGCTCACGAGCTGGGCCGAGGCCCGCTTCTACGGCGAGCGCATCGTGCACGCCGCCAGCAGCCCGTACCAGCGCATCGTCGTCACCGCCGGCCCCAGCGGGCAGCTGCGCCTGTTCCTGAACGGCAACCTGCAGTTCGACAGCCGCGACGAGCACCGCTACCACGAAGCGCTGGTGCACCCGGCGATGGCCGCGCACGGCGCGCCGCGCCGCGTGGCCATCCTCGGCGGCGGCGACGGCCTGGCGCTGCGCGAGGTGCTGCGCTACCCCAGCGTGGAGCAGGTCTGGCTGGTGGACCTGGACGCCGCCATCACGCAGCTGTTCGCGCGCGAGCCGCGGCTGCGCGCGCTCAACGCGCAGGCCTTCGACTCGCCACGGGTGCGCGTGGTCAACACCGACGCCTTCACCTGGCTGGAGAGCCACGACGAGGTGTTCGACGTCGTCATCGTCGACTTCCCCGACCCGAGCAACTTCTCGCTGGGCAAGCTCTACACCACCAGCTTCTACTCGCTGCTGGAGCAGCGGCTCGCGGCCTCGGGCTACGCCGTCGTCCAGGCCACCTCGCCGCTGGTGGCGCGGCGCAGCTTCTGGACGGTGGTGGCCACGCTGGAGGCCGTGGGCCTGGGCACCACGCCCTACCACGCCTACGTGCCGAGCTTCGGCGAGTGGGGCTTCGTCATCGCCTCGCGCCGGCCCTGGCGGTTGCCCGAGCGGCTGCCCGAGGGCCTGCGCTTCGTCACGCGCGAGGGGCTGCCGGCGCTGCTGCACTTTCCGCCCGACATGGCCCGCGTGCCGGCCCAGCCCAACCGCATCACCGAGCAGTCGCTGGTGCACATCTTCGAGCAGGAATGGGGCAAGGCGCTGCGCTAGGGCGCGGGTGGTCGCGACGCGCCTGGCTGGGCGCGGCGGCGCTCGGGGCCGCCGGCTGCGAGCCGGGGCCGGGTACGGCGGTCTCGCCGGGCGAGCTCGCCGGCGGCTGGATCGGCGCCGCGATGGTGCGTGGTCATTCGCTGCAGGGCGCCGCCACGGGCGGCCCCTCGGCCGCGGGCGCCGAGGCGCCGCCGCGCCGCTGCGCCGTGGCGGTGCTGGGTGCCGGTGTCGCCGGGCTGGCGGCGGCGCGGGCGCTGCGCCGGGCGGGTGTGGACGACCTGCGTGTCTTCGAGCTCGAAGACACGGCCGGCGGCAACGCGCGGAGCCACACGATGGCGGGCCTGGCCTGCCCGCTGGGCGCGCACTACCTGCCGGTGCCGCCGCCGCAGGCGCAAGCGGTGTCGGCGTTCCTGCACGAGGCAGGGCTGCTGCGCACGGTGGCCGGGCGCACCTTGCCCGACGAGCGGCACCTGTGCCACGCGCTGCAAGAGCGGCTGTGGACGGGGCAGGAGTGGGTCGAGGGCCTGCTGCCGCCGACGCCCGCTGGTTCCGCCACCGGCGCCGCCTACCGCCGCTTCTCGCAACGGCTGGCCGAGGTCGCGCGCGAGGCGCGCTTCGCGGTGCCGGCCGACGCCGCGCCATGGTCGGCGCCGCTGCAGGCGCTGGACGGCGAGAGCTTCGCGCAGTGGCTGGTGCGCGAAGGACTGCAAGACGCCGCGCTGCTGGGCTACCTCGACTACGCCTGCCGCGACGACTATGGCGCCGGGCTGGAGGCGGTGTCGGCCTGGGCCGGGCTGCACTACTTCGCCAGCCGCCACGGCTTCGGCATGGCCGGCGACGGCGACGCCCGCGAGGCTGTCTTCACCTGGCCCGAGGGCAACGCCTGGCTGACGCGCCGGCTGGCCGCGCCGCTGGGCGAGCGGCTGCACACCGGCTGCCTGGTGCGGCGGGTGCAGCCGTCTCGCCACGGCGTGGCGCTGGAGGTGCACGACGCCACCGGCACGGCCCAGCGCTGGCTGGCGCGCGAGGTGGTGGTGGCGCTGCCGCTGCACGTGGCCGCGCGCATCGTCGAGGCGGCCCCCGCAGCGCTGGCGGCGGCTGCGGCGGCCATCGACCACGCCCCGTGGCTGGTGGCCAACCTGCTGCTGCGCGAGCCGCCAATCGACCGCGTGGGCGCGCCCCCTGCCTGGGACAACGTGTTCCAGGTGGCGGCCGGGCCGGACGGCCGGCTGCCTGCGCCGGAATCGCCCTCGCGCCTGGCCCTGGGCTACGTGGATGCCGGCCACCAGGGCCTGCGGGCGCAGGCGGGCCCGGTGGTGCTGACGGCCTACTGGGCCTTTGGGCAGGCCTCGCGCGCGGGCACGGCCGCCTGGCGGCGGCGCCTGCGCGACGAGCCCTGGACGAGCTGGGCCGAGCGCGTGGTGGGCCACCTTGCGCAGGTGCACCCCGACCTGCCCGGCCGGCTGCTGCGCGTGGACCTGATGCGCTACGGGCACGCCATGGCCGTGCCGGCGCCCGGCGTGCGCGGCCACCCGGCGCTGCGCGCGCTGCGCGGTGCCGCACAGCCCGGCGGCCCGGCCGTGGCCGGCCCCGCCGGCAGCGAGCGGCTGCACCTGGCGCACGCCGACCTGGCGGGCTACTCGGTGTTCGAGGAGGCCTTTACGTTGGGGGATGCGGCAGGCCGGCGGGCGGCGGCACGGCTGGGCTGCTGCGCGCCAGGCGCTGCCTGAGCACCTGCGAAGCGCCGAAGCGCGCCACCACCGCCTCGAGCAGCCGCTCGGCGCGGCCGCTGTTGTCGGCGCTGGCGTTGCAGACGAAGGCGTCCACCGTCACGGTGCCGTGCTCGGGCCAGGTGTGCACGGCCAGGTGCGACTCGGCCAGCAGCACCGCGCCGGTCACGCCGCCGGGCGCCGGGAATCGGTGGAACAGCTCGCCCACGGCCTGCAGGCCGGCCTCGCGCACCGCGCGCACACACAGCTCGCGCAAGGCCGCGGTGTCGCGCATGGCCGGCAGGTCGGCGGGGCAGCCGTGCAGATCGGCGGTCAGGTGGACGGCGTTCATCGCCGCATTATCGAAGCGGCCCCGCGCGGCCTCATCGGCGGGTCATCGCCGGATGACGGCGCTGAGCAAGTCCAGGGCCAGTTCCGCCAGGTCCCAGGTCCGCTCCAGGCTGTCCTGCGCCCGCTCGCCGCCGGGGCGGGCCTCGTCGGTGTGGCGTTCGCGGGGAGCCGGGCGGCGGGCGCGCTCGCCGGGCAGGCCGCCGGACCGCGCGTGGGAGGCGTGGTCAGCCCGCCGGTGGGCCCGGGCGGCGTCGGCGGCATCGAGCTCGGCCTCGGCGGCATCGAGCAAGGCACAGAGCTCGGGCAGGTCGAGCCCGATCACGAGCTGGCCGCACTGCCCGCACTTCGCGTCGGCTGCCGGGTCCAGCGAAGCGCCGCAGGCGCGGCAACGCCACGGCAGCGCGCGGCCAGGCAGGGCGGGCGCGACGCCCTCGTCGACCACCCGCGCGCGCAGCGACTGCGCCAGCCGCGCCACGTCCAGCACCACCAGCGGGGCTTCGCAGAAGTCGCAGCGTGGGCTCTCGCCGCTGGCGGGCGCGCCGCAGTTGAAGCAGTCGATGCGCTGGCGCTGCTCGAGCAGCGCCGACCGTTCCGGGCCCAGCAGGGGCCGCACGAGGCCGCGCTCGGCCAGCACGCCGGCCAGGCTGTGCAGGTGCCCGTGGCGGCGAGGGCATTCCAGCGACGTGAAGCGCCCGAAGCGCGAGCGGTTGAACACCTGCGCGAGCTCCGCCCGGCACGTGGGGCAGGACAGGCCGCCGCCGGCCGGATCGGGGGCGCGCGCCGGCTGCGCAGCGCCGGCCTGCAGCTCGCGCAGCAGCCGGATCCAACCCCGGGCGTCGAGCGCCACCGATTCCAGCTCGTCGAACCAGATCTGCCGGCAGGGCCCGCAGTGGTCCACCATGATGGTGCGGCCGGTGTGCGACGACAGCTTCAGCGGCGACATGGGTTCCCGACAGCGCGGGCAGCCCCGGAGCAACGGGTTCGGGTCGATGGCGCCCATCGGGCGGCGGGTGGCTGCGGGCATGGGCGCATCATCGGGCGGGCCGATCGGTCGGACAAGGGGGCCGCCTGGCATGCCAAGTGCATGGCCCTGCCCACAGCGCGCCGCAGGAACCGAAGCCGGATTGAACGGTACGAATACCCCAATTCAGCGCCTCGGATTCAGCGGAGTCGCTAAGCTGTGCCCCAGCGCTGTCGTCGCCCGCCCCGGCCCGGGGCACCGGGCCGGCGGGGTGGCCGGAAAGCTCTGATGGAGCCAGGGTCCGTGAAGCCCGGACTTCATCAGAACTTCCCAGACACGGTGAAGGAAGCGGATCCTCCGCCCCGCCGTGCGCTGGCCCCGGAGGCTCGCCCATGGACGTGATCAAGCACTTCGCCGCCCGCTTCGAGCGCACGCGCGAAGAAGAGATGTCCCTCGAGGACTACCTCGCCGAGTGCAAGCGCAACCCGATGGCCTACGCCACCGCCGCCGAGCGCATGCTCAAGGCCATCGGCGAGCCGCAGAGCGTGGACACGCGCAACGACCCGCGCATGAGCCGCTTGTTCGCCAACAAGGTGATCAAGGTCTACCCGGCCTTCGCCGAGTTCTACGGCATGGAAGACTCGATCGAGCAGGTCGTGAGCTACTTCCGCCACGCCGCGCAGGGGCTGGAGGAGAAGAAGCAGATCCTCTACCTGCTGGGCCCGGTGGGCGGCGGCAAGAGCAGCATCGCCGAGCGCCTGAAGGCGCTGATGCAGGAGGTGCCGTTCTACGCCATCAAGGGCAGCCCGGTGAACGAAAGCCCGCTGGGCCTGTTCGATGCGGCCGAAGACGGCGCCATTCTCGAAAGCGAATACGGCATTCCGCGCCGCTACCTCAACCGCATCTTGAGCCCCTGGGCCGTGAAGCGGCTCGAGGAGTTCGGCGGCGACATCCGGCAGTTCAAGGTGGTCAAGCGCCACCCGAGCGTGCTCAAGCAGGTGGGCATCGCCAAGACCGAGCCGGGCGACGAGAACAACCAGGACATCAGCTCACTCGTCGGCAAGGTCGACATCCGCAAGCTCGAGGCCTACAGCCAGGACGACCCCGACGCCTACAGCTACAGCGGCGGCCTGTGCCTGGCCAACCAGGGCCTGCTGGAGTTTGTGGAGATGTTCAAGGCGCCGATCAAGGTGCTGCACCCGCTGCTCACGGCCACGCAGGAAGGCAACTTCAAGGGCACCGAGGGCTTCGGCGCCATCCCGTTTGACGGCGTGGTGCTCGCGCACAGCAACGAAAGCGAGTGGAAGGCCTTCCGCAACAACAAGAACAACGAGGCCTTCCTCGACCGGATCTACATCGTCAAGGTGCCGTACTGCCTGCGCGTGAGCGAAGAGGTCAAGATCTACGAGAAGCTCTTGAAGAACAGCTCGCTGAGCCAGGCCACCTGCGCGCCGGGCACGCTGAAGATGATGAGCCAGTTCGCCATCCTCACGCGGCTGAAGGAGCCCGAGAACAGCTCGCTCTTCAGCAAGATGCTGGTCTACGATGGCGAGAACCTCAAGGACACCGACCCGCGCGCCAAGAGCTACCAGGAGTACCGCGACTACGCGGGTGTCGACGAGGGCATGAGCGGCATCAGCACGCGCTTCGCCTACAAGATCCTGTCCAAGGTGTTCAACTTCGACAGCACCGAGGTGGCCGCCAACCCGGTGCACCTGATGTACGTGCTAGAGCAGCAGATCGAGCGCGAGCAGTTCCCGAAGGAAACCGAAGACAAGTACGTCGGCTTCATCAAGGAAGCGCTGGCGCCGCGCTACGCCGAGTTCATCGGCAAGGAAATCCAGACCGCGTACCTGGAGAGTTATTCCGAGTACGGCCAGAACATCTTCGACCGCTACGTGACCTACGCCGACTACTGGATCCAGGATCACGAGTACCGCGACACCGACACCGGCGAGGTGTTCGACCGCGCCTCGCTGAACGCCGAACTCGAGAAGATCGAAAAGCCCGCCGGCATCGCGAACCCGAAGGACTTCCGCAACGAGATCGTCAATTTCGTGCTGCGGGCGCGGGCCAACAACCAGGGCAACAACCCGGTGTGGACCAGCTACGAGAAGCTGCGCACGGTGATCGAGAAGAAGATGTTCTCGAACACCGAGGAGCTGCTGCCGGTGATCAGCTTCAACGCCAAGGCCAGCGCGGACGAAGCCAAGAAGCACGAGGACTTCGTGACGCGCATGGTGGCCAAGGGCTATACACAGAAGCAGGTGCGGCTGCTGTGCGAGTGGTACCTGCGGGTGAGGAAGAGCAGCTGATGGAGACCTCCGCTCGGGCTGAGCCTGTCGAAGCCCCACGCACCGCTCGGGCTGAGCTTGTCGAAGCCCCACGCACCGCTCGGGCTGAGCTTGTCGAAGCCCCACCACCCTCCGTTCGGGCTGAGCCTGTCGAAGCCCTGGTGATGAACCAGGCCCTTCGACAAGCTCAGGGCGAGCGGGTCCAGGCCCTTCGACAGGCTCAGGGCGAACGGGGAGGTGCCCATGCAGCAAATCATTGATCGCCGCCTCGCGGGCAAGAACAAGTCCATCGGCAACCGCGAGCGCTTTCTTCGCCGCTACAAGGAGAAGGTGAAGGACGCCGTCAAGCGCGCGATCGACGGCCGCGGCATCCGCGACATCGAGCGCGGCGAAGACATCCGAATCCCGAAGAAGGACATCTCCGAGCCCGTGTTCGGCCACGGCAGCGGCGGCGTGCGCGATGTCGTGCACCCGGGCAACCGCGAGTACGTGCAGGGCGACCGCATCGAAAAGCCCAAGGGTGGCCAGGGCGGTGGCGGCAGCGGCAAGGGCCAGGCCAGCGACAGCGGCGAGGGCGACGACGACTTCGTCTTCGCGCTCAGCAAGGAAGAGTTCATGCAGGTCTTCTTCGAAGACCTGGCGCTGCCGCACCTGGTGCGCACGCAGCTCGCCGAAGTGCCGGAATGGAAGAGCCAGCGCGCGGGCTTCTCCAGCGACGGCACGCCCAACAACCTGCACGTGGTGCGCAGCATGCGCGGCGCGCTCGGCCGCCGCATCGCACTGGGCGCCGGCAAGCGCCGCACGCTGCAGGAGCTGGAGGAAGAGCTGGCCGAGTGCCGCGCCGCACTTCAAGCCGGTGACGCCGTGGCCGAGGCCCACATCAAGGCGCTGGTGGAGCGCATCGAGCTGCTGAAGGGCCGCATCGAGCGCATCCCCTACCTCGACCCCATCGACCTGCGCTTTCGCAGCCGCATCAAGGTGCCGGTGCCCACCAGCAAGGCCGTGATGTTCTGCCTGATGGACGTGTCGGGCTCGATGGACGAAGGCCGCAAGGAACTGTCCAAGCGCTTCTTCATCCTGCTGTACCTGTTCCTGACGCGGCACTACGAGAAGATCGACCTCGTCTTCATCCGCCACCACACACAGGCGTCAGAGGTGGACGAGCAGAACTTCTTCCACGCCCGCGAAACCGGCGGCACCGTGGTGAGCAGCGCCCTGGTGCTGATGGAAGAGATCATCCGCGCCCGCTACAACCCCAGCGAGTGGAACATCTACGGCGCGCAGGCCAGCGACGGCGACAACTGGCACCACGACAGCGGCCGCTGCCGCGAGCTGCTGAGCGACAAGCTGCTGCCGCTGGTGCGCTACTTCGCCTATGTGCAGGTGGCCGAGGAAGAACAGAACCTCTGGGACGAATACACGCAGCTGCTGGGCGCGCACAAGCACTTCGCCATGCGCAAGGCCACCAGCGCCGACCAGATCTACCCGGTGTTCCGCGATCTGTTCAAGAAGGAAGGCGCGAAAGCCGCATGAAGGTCGCCGCATGAAGCCCCGCCCGCTGGCCCTGGAGCAACCCCTGCCGCTGGCCGAGCGCCCGGGCGCGCCGCTGCCCGGGCCCAGCGACTGGAGCTTCGAGCTGGTGGAGCGCTACCACCGCATCATCGCGGACACGGCGGCGCGCTTCGGCCTCGATACGTACCCCAACCAGCTCGAGATCATCACCGCCGAGCAGATGATGGACGCCTACTCCAGCGTGGGCATGCCGGTGAACTACCGCCACTGGAGCTACGGCAAGGAGTTCATCTCGACCGAGAAGAACTACAAGCGCGGCCACATGGGGCTGGCCTACGAGATCGTCATCAACAGCAACCCTTGCATCAGCTACCTGATGGAAGAGAACACGCTGGCGATGCAGGCGCTCGTCATCGCCCACGCGGCCTACGGCCACAACAGCTTCTTCAAGGGCAACTACCTGTTCCGCATGTGGACGGACGCGGCGTCGATCATCGACTACCTCGTCTACGCCAAGAACTACGTCACGGCCTGCGAAGAGAAACACGGTATGGACACGGTCGAGGCTTTCCTCGACAGCTGCCACGCGCTGGCCAACCACGGTGTGGACCGCTACCGCCGGCCCACGCGCAAGAGCCTGGCGCAGGAGCTCGCCGAGCGGGTGGACCGCGAGGAGTACGCGCAGCGCCAGGTCAACGACCTCTGGCGCACGCTGCCGCGCAAGGCCGAGAAAGAGGCCGCCGCCAGCGAAAGCAAGCGCTTCCCCGAGGAGCCGCAGGAGAACCTGCTGTACTTCATCGAGAAGAACGCGCCGCTGCTGGAGCCCTGGCAGCGCGAGATCGTGCGCATCGTGCGCAAGGTGGCGCAGTACTTCTACCCGCAGCGGCAGACGCAGGTCATGAATGAAGGCTGGGCCACGTTCTGGCACCACCGCCTGCTCAACACGATGTACGACGACGGCTTCCTGACCGACGGCGTGATGATCGAGTGGCTGAAGTCGCACACCAACGTCATCTTCCAGCCGCCGGTGGGGCACCCGGCGTACAGCGGGCTGAACCCCTACGCTCTAGGCTTTGCGATGTACACCGACATCCAGCGCATCTGCGAGCACCCCACCGAAGAAGACCGCGCCTGGTTCCCCGACATCGCCGGCAAGCCCTGGCTGCCGACGCTTCACGAGGCCATGCGCAACTTCAAGGACGAGAGCTTCATCGGCCAGTACCTGAGCCCGAAGCTGATGCGCGAGCTGCGCCTGTTCGCCATCCGCGACGACGAGAAGGCGGCCGAGTACGAAGTGGCCGCCATCCACGACGAGCGCGGCTACCGCCGCGTGCGCGAGATGCTGAGCCACCAGTACGACCTCGGCAGCCGCGAGCCCAACATCCAGGTCTGGAACGTCAACCTGCGTGGCGACCGCAGCCTCACGCTGCGCCACTACCAGCACAACGACCGCCCGCTGCACGACACCGCTGCCGAGGTGCTGAAGCACGTGGCCCGGCTGTGGGGCTTCGGCGTGCAGCTCGAAAGCACCAACGGCAAGGGCGAGGTCACCAAGCGCTTCAGCGTGCCGGCACCTCAGCCCTGAGGCGGCTAGGACGCGCAGACCCTCAGGCCCGGAAAACCTTGCCCGGGTTCATGATGTTCTTCGGGTCCAGCGCCTGCTTCACGCTGCGCATCAGCGCCACCGTGCCCTCGCCGGCCTCCTGCACCAGGTAGCCCATCTTGTGCAGCCCGATGCCGTGCTCGCCGGTGCAGGTGCCGCCCAGGCGGATGGCGCGTTCCACCATCTGCACGTTCAGCCGTTCCACCGCGGCGTGCTCGGTCGCATCGTCGGGGTCCATCAGGTAGCTCAGGTGGAAGTTGCCGTCGCCGACGTGGCCGACGATCCAGTACGGGATGCCGCTGGCCTCGGCCTCGGCCACGCTCTCGTTGATGCTCTCGGCGAGCCTGGAGATGGGCACGCAGGTGTCGCTGCTCTGGCAGCGGCAGCCGGGGCGCATCTGCAGCGCGGCGAAGTAGGCCTGGTGGCGCGCCGTCCACAGCTTGGTGCGCGCCTCGGGTGTGGTGGCCCACTCGAAGCCGCCGCCACCGAACTCGGCCGCCAGCTCCTGCACGATCCCGGCCTGCTCCTTGACGCCGGCCTCGCTGCCGTGGAACTCCATCAGCAGCATCGGCTGTTCGGCCAGGTCGAGCTTGCTGTGGCGGTTGACGGCGCGGATGGCGTGCGCGTCGAGCAGCTCGCAGCGCGCGATCGGCACGCCCATCTGGATGATCTGGATGGTGGTGCGCACCGCGGCGTCGATGCTCGGGAAGTGGCAAACCGCGGCGCTCACGGCCTCGGGCAGCGGGTAGAGCTTCAGCGTGATCTCGGTCATGACGCCCAGCGTGCCCTCGCTGCCGACGAAGAGGCGCGTCAGGTCGTAGCCAGCGCTGCTCTTGCGCGCGCGCGTGCCGGTGTGCACCAGCTCGCCGGTGGCAGTGACGACGGTGAGCCCGAGCACGTTCTCGCGCATGGTGCCGTAGCGCACGGCGTTGGTGCCGCTGGCGCGCGTGGCGGCCATGCCGCCGAGGCTGGCGTTGGCGCCGGGGTCGATGGGGAAGAAAAGGCCGGTGTCCTTGATCTCGCGGTTGAGCTGCTCGCGCGTGACGCCGGCCTGCACGGTGACGGTCAGGTCTTCGGCGTGCACGGCCAGGATCTTCGCCATGCGCGAGAGGTCCAGGCTGATGCCGCCCTGCACCGCCAGCAGGTGGCCCTCGAGCGAGCTGCCCACGCCGAAGGGGATGACGGGCACCGCGTGCTCGTGCGCCAGGCGCACCGCGAACATCACGTCGTCGTTGCTCTCGCAAAACAGCACGGCCTCGGGCGGCGCGGCGTCGTAGACGCTCTCGCCGCGGCCGTGCTGCTCGCGCACGGCCAGTGCAGTGCTGCAGCGCTCGGCGAAACGGGCCTTCAGCGCTTCCATCATGGCCGGGGGTGCCGGGCGCGGATCGACGCGGGGCAGCACAAATTCAGGCAGCGGGGCATTCATGGCGGATCTCCTGAGACTGGGCGCGATTGTGGAACGCGCGACTTCGCCCTGACCAGTGCCGGCCTGCAGGCGCCGCCTTCAAACGCGCCAGTACAGCCTGCGGCGGTGCAGCCAGGCGGCCAGCGCGGCGTAGAACGCCAGGTTGAGCAGCGCGAACAGCAGTGAGCCCAGGCGTGGATCGGTGCTGACGAGCGATGCGATCGGCGCCGCCACGTGCTCGTGCACCCAGGGCAGCGGGCTCGTCCAGCGCGGGCTGCCATCGGCGGCGGTGCCGGCTTGCCAGCGGATCAGCCCCAGGAAGCGTGGCACCAGGCCCGCCAGCACGAAGAGGCCCAGCGGGTTGCGGCCGAACCACGTGCACAGCGCCACCCAGCCCCCCGTGGCGCGCGCCGGTCGGCCGTCGAGCCGCGTGCCGTGGTTCAGCAGGTGGATCAGCGCCGCCAGCGTGGCCATCGCCAGCGAGGTGGTCAGCAGCACGTACGACGAGGTCCAGATCTTCTTGTTCAGCGGCATGCCCAGCTGCCAGGCGTAGGCCAGCACACCCAGCACCACGGCGGCGGCGAAGAGGCGCGCCACGGCCCGCGCGTCGATGGCGCCGCAGGCCAGCGTGCGGCCCACCCACCAGCCCAGCAGCACCTGGGCGACGGCCGGCGGCGTGCTGGCCAGGCCTTCGGGGTCGAACGGCATGCCCTCGCCGCGGTAGAGGTGACTCTCGCCGAGCAGGGCCTTGTCCCAGGCGGTGCCGAACCAGCCTTGCAGCGAATACGGATCGCCGGGCGCGCCCAGGGTCACGCACATCGCCTGGTAGCCCAGCAGCAGCACGGCCACCACGGCGAGCACCGCACGCTGCGGCCGCGCCGTGTGGCGCTCGGCCCACCAGACGATGGCGGCCGCGGCGCCGAAACACAGCGCGATGCGCTGCAGCACGCCCATGATGCGCAGCTGGCTCCAATCGCGCAGCACCAGCTCGCCGGCGGCGTCCCAGCGCACGAAGGGCGCGGCGTTCAGCAACAGGCCGATGGCAAAGATGAGCGCCGTGCGCCGCGCCACGCGGGCCCAGAACACACGCGGCGGCCCGGCCAGCAGCGCCGGCATCACCAGCGCCAGCGCATGGCCCACGGCGAACAGGAAGAACGGGAACACCAGGTCGGTGGGCGTCACGCCGTGCCACGGCGCATGCGCCAGCGGCGGGTACAGCGCGCTCCAGCTGCCGGGGTTGTTGACGAGGATCATCAGCGCCACGGTGGCGCCGCGGAACACGTCCAGCGCCGGCTCGCGCGCGGCGCTCATGCTCAGCCTGCGTTCAGCGCGCGCTGCACGCTGCCTTCGGCGGCGGCCAGGCGCGCTTCGGCCGTGGCGGCGTCGACGCCGGCCTTCAGCATCACGATGGCGGTCTTGACGCGCAGACCGGCCGCCTGCAGCGCGGCCTGCGCGGCGGCTTCGTCCGCGCCGCTGGCGCGCACCGTCAGGCGCAGCGCGCGCTTCACGAGCTTGGCGTTGGTGGCGCGCAGGTCCACCATCAGGTTGCCGTACACCTTGTGCAGCCGCACCATGCAGGCGCTGCTGAAGGTGTTGAGCGCGATCTTCTGCGCCGTGCCGGCCTTCAGCCGCGTGCTGCCGCTGATGACCTCGGGCCCGGTGTCGAGCAGCACGCCGAGGTGCGCCGCCGCCAGCAGCGCCGCGCCCGGGTTGTTGGCGATGCCGACGGTGAAGGCGCCGGCCGTGCGGGCGGCGTCGACCGCGCCCAGCGCGTAGGGCGTGCTGCCCGAGGCCGCCAGCGCGATCACCACGTCGTCGGGCGTGGGCTTCAGCGCCAGCACGTCCTCGGCGCCGCGCGGCGCGCTGTCTTCGGCGCCTTCCACGGCCACGAACATCGCGCCCTCGCCGCCGGCCAGCAGCGCCGGGGCGCGCTCGCGCGGCCAGTCGAAGGTGGGGCCGAGCTCGACGCTGTCGAGCACGCCCAGCCGCCCGCTGGTGCCCGCGCCCACGGTGATGAGCCGGCCGCCGCGCCGCAGCCGCAGCACGGCCTCGTCGACGGCCTGCTGCAGCGCCGGCAGCGCGGCGCGCACGGCCTCGGCGGCGCGCGCCTGGTCGTCGACGAAGGCGGCCAGCAACGACGGCGTGTCGTAGCCGTCGAGGCCCGGGTGATCGGGATGCGGCTGTTCGGTGCGGGGCAGGTTCATCGCATCACGCCAGGCTGAGCAGGTGACGGGGCCCTTCGACACCCGTGCGGCTGACGGCCGCCAGCGCCACGCGGTCGGCGCCTTCGACGGCGAACTGCCGCGCCGCGCCCGGCAGCACCGCGAAGCGCCACGGGCCCGCCACGCGGCGCCACAGCGACCAGCGGGCCACGGGCACGTCACCCGGGCCGGGTTCGATGAGCAGCCGCTCGCCGTCGCGCCGCAGCGTCGGCGCCGCGGGCACACGGTCGTCGAGCCAGGGCGTGGCGGGCACCAGCGCCGGCTCGGCATAGGGGCCGGCGCGCAGCGCGGTGGCCAGGCCGTCGCGGTCTTGCATCAGCGCCACCATGCTGAAGTGGATGTGCCCGGGCGTGCCCTGCTGCCGCATCAGCTGCACCTGCGCCAGCAGCTCGGCCGCGGGCCAGGCGCGCGGGCCGGTGGCCTCGTCGGCCGTGCGCTTGACCTGGCTCGTGAACAGCCCCGGCCACAGATGCCGCTGCGGCGCGGGCGAGAGTGCGGCCAGCTCGCGCTGCCAGTGCGCCAGCAGCACCGGGAACTCCTGGCCCCTGCGGTCGATGGGCCAGTACAGCTGCGGCACGAGGTAGTCGAGCCAGCCCTGCTGCAGCCACTTCTCGACGTCGGCAAACAGCTTGTCGTACTGGCTGAAGCCGGTGATGCCGGCGGGCCGCCGCTCGGGCCGGCCGATGCCGAAGGGGCTGATGCCGAATCGTGTGCCGGGGCGCACGCGGTGCACGGTGTCGTGCAACTGCTCGACCAGGCTGTCGACGTTGGCGCGGCGCCAGTCGTCACGCGCCAGGCCGCCGCCGGCTGCGCGGTGACGGGCGAAGCTGGCGTCGTCGGGGAAGGGCAGCTCGGCGCTGCCGGGGCCAGCGGCCGGGTCGGCCAGCACGGGGTACGGATAGAAATAATCGTCGATGTGCACGCCATCCACGGCGTAGCGGCGCAGCACGTCGGCCACCACCGCCAGCGTGTGCTCGGCCGCCGCGGGCTCGCCGGGGTCCATCCACAGCTGCTCGCCGTAACGCTTGACGAGCGCGGGCTCGCGCACCGCCAGATGCGGCGCCACCGGCGGCGTCTTGGCGGCCGAGTGGCGCGCGCGGTAGGGGTTGAACCACACATGCAGCTCGATGCCGCGCGCATGCGCCTGCTCCAGCCAGAAGGCCAGCGGGTCCCAGGGCGCCTCGCCGGCCAGCCAGGGCGCGCGGCCTTGCGCGCCCGACAGGAACTCGGTCCAGGGCTCCAGCGCCGAGGGGTAGATGGCGTCACCCGCCGGCCGCACCTGCAGCACCAGCAGGTTGAGGTGGAGCTCGCGCGCACGCTCCAGCAGCGCCAGGGCTTCGCTGCGTTGCTGCGCGGCGGGCAGGCCGGGGCGGCTGGGCCAGTCGATGTTGGCGACGGTGGCGATCCAGGCGCCGCGCACTTCGCGCGGGGCCGCGGGCGGCAGCTCGGCGGCGGGCCAGGGCGGCGTCGCGTCGGCCACGCCCGGCAGCGGCGGCGACAGCGGTGGCGCAGGCTCGAGCAGCGGTGCCGGCCGGTCGGGGCCGACGCAGCCCGAGGCCAAGGCACCGAAGGCGCCGAGCGCGGTGAGCGCCCCCAGCGCGGCGCGGCGGTTGGGCAGCGGCGGCGTCATGGCACGGCCTTCGGCGCGGGCAAGGGGTTGTTCAGCACCCACAGCAGCGCGGCACTTTCGGCGTCCATCTCGGCGCGGTGGTCGCTGGGCCGGTAGCGCATCTGGAAGTTCATCATCACGCGGCGGCTCTGCTCGTCCCACAGCCCCGTGCGCTCGATCTGGAAGCCCCATTGCTGCAACTGCTGCTGGAACCAGGCCGCGTCGGGCAGCGCGGCCTCGTACACGGCGCGCTGCGCGGCCACGCGCACGGCATCGGGCAACGCAGGCACGAGGCCGGCCGCCGCCAGGCGGTGCCACGGGAAGGTGGGGCCGGGGTCTTCCTTGTACGACGGCGTCACCTCGCCATGGCCGAGCACGCGCTCAGGCCTGATCTGGTGGCGCGTGACGATGTCGCGCACCAGCGGAATCAGCGCGTCGATCAGCGTCGGGGCAAACGGCGCGAAGACCTTCTCGCCGTCGGGGCCCTTGCGAAACCCCGGGTGCACGATCTCGATGCCGATGCTGCTGGCGTTGAGCAGCCGGTGGCCCTTCCAGCCGCTCAGGCCCGAGTGCCAGGCGCGGCGGTTTTCGTCGACGAGGCGGTAGATGCGCGGCGGTGTCTCGTCCGTCAGCAGGTAGTGCGCCGAGACCTCGCGCTCGGTCAGGATGTGCAGGCTCTGCGGCAGGTCGGCCACCGTGTAGTGGATGACGAGAAACAGCGCCCGGCTGTCCTGCCCCTTGGACGTGTGCGTGGTGACGACGGGGATGCCGCCTTCGGTGGTGCCCATGCCGGGCGTGGCGCAACCGGCCACCAGCAGGGACACAAAAAGAGCAGCAGCGGCTCGAAGCAGGCAGTTCATCGGCGGTGATTCTCCAGGGCCGCCGCCAGCCGCGCCGCCGCTCGCTGCGCGGGCTCGGTGCTGCGGTGCACGGTCACGCCGGGCAGCGCCTGGCGCAGCGCGGTCTCGATGGCCGGGTGCAGCTCGAAGACACGGCCGGCCAGCGCCACCGGCAGGCCCGCGCCGAGCCGGCCGTGCAGCGCCTGCGCCAGACGCGCCAGCTCGCGGCCCGCCTGCTGCAGCAGCGCCAGCGCCGGGGCGTCGCCCGCATCGGCCGCAACGGCCACGGCCAGCGCCAGCGTGCCCAGCTCGCCCCGGCTGGCGCCGTAGACGAAGGCGCGTGTGGCGGGCCAGTCGCCGCCGCCCACGGCCTGGGCCAGCGCGCGGCCCAGCGGCGTGGCCGCGCCGGCACCCGGCGCGGCGTCTTCGGCGCGCCACACGATCTGCAGCGCCTGGCGCGCGATCCAGTGGCCGCCGCCGGCGTCGTCGATCACCGCGCCGCGGCCGCCGGCGCGGTGCAAGCTGCCGTCGGCCGACAAGAGCGCGGCGATCGAGCCGGTGCCGGCGTAGACCACGAGGCCCTCGCCCGGCGCAAAGGCGGCCCGGCAGGCGAGCTCGATGTCGCTGCACACGCGCACGGCCGCGGTCGGCAGGCCGAGTGCAGCGCCGATCACCGCCGCCAGCGCGGCATCGAAGCCGGTGACGCCCGCCCAGGCGCTGCGCAGCACGGTGCCGGCGGGCAGCGCGGCCACCAGGGCCTGCAGCGCCTCGGCCAACGCGGCGCGACCGGGCGCGTCGAGCAGCATCAGGCCGGTGATCGGCGGCGCGCTGCCTTCGGCCTGCAGCGCGCCGGTGGCATCGGCCAGCGCCCAGCGCGTCTGCGTGCCGCCGGCATCGAGGCCGAGGTGCAGCAGGGGCATGGGTGTGGGCGCGGTCACACCGGGCATTGTCGCGGCGGGCGTCGACAATCGCGGCCATGACCTTCCCGATGCCGCGCCCGCTGTGGCGCCTGGTGGCGCTGCTGGCCTGCAGCGCGGCAGCCCAAGCCACACCACCCGAGCCCGTGCAGCAGGCGCTGCAGGCCGCGGGGCTGCCGGAGTCGGCGCTGGCGTATGCGGCCGTGCCGCTCGGGCACCACGGCCGCGCTGTCGGCTGGCAGGCCACGCGGCCGATGCAGCCGGGCTCGACGATGAAGCTCGTCACCAGCATCGTGACGCTCGACGTGCTCGGCCCCAACCACCGTGGCTTCACCGAGCTCGTGAGCGCCGCGCCGCGGCGTCCGGGCCCCGATGGCGACGTGCTCGACGGCGACCTCGTGCTGCGGGGCGGCGGCGACGTCGAGCTCGGCGTGCCGCAGCTCTGGGCGCTGCTGATGGAGCTGCGCGAGAGCGGCGTGCGCGAGCTGCGCGGCGACGTGCTGCTCGACCGCAGCCGCTACGACCCGCCGCGCGCCGACCTTGGCCTGCCGCCTTTCGACAGCGCGCCCGAGTTCCCCTACAACGTGATCCCCGATGCGCTGAACGTGGCCGGCAGCCTGCTGCCGCTGAAGCTGCAGGCCACGGCCGACGGCGTGGTGGCCACCACCGTGCCGGCGCTCGACGGCCTGGTCATCGATGCGCGTGGCATGGCCCTCGTCGACGCCCGCTGCGCCGACTGGGACGACCACTGGAAACCCGCCACCACGGCGCGCGAGGGCGGCGTCACCACCATCACCCTGCACGGCGCCTTCCCGCGCGACTGCAGCGTGCGGCCGAACCTGCAGCTGCTGGACCGCGACGAGCTCGCCGAGCGCCTGCTGCGCACGCTGTGGCGCGGCCTGGGCGGGCGCTTCACCGGCCGCCTGCGCGAGGGCACGGCGCCGGCCGGTGCCGCGGTGCTGGCGCGCCGCCAGGGCCGGCCCTGGGGCGAGCTGATGCGGCCGCTGAACAAGATCAGCGACAACGCCTGGACGCGCGTGCTGTTCCACGAGCTCGGCGTCGCCGCGCCGGCCGGCACCGCGGGGCCCACGGCGCAGCGCGCCGACAGCCAGTTGCGCGACTGGCTGCGCCGCGAGCGCATCGACGCCGCGGCGCTCGTCAGCGACAACGGCTCCGGCCTGTCGCGCAGCGAACGCGTGAGCGCGCAGTTGCTGGCCGAGATGCTGCGCGCCGCCTGGCAGGGCCGCCACCGCCACGACCTGCTGGCCACGCTGCCCACGGTGGGCGTGGACGGCACGATGCGGCTGCGGCTGCGCGAGTCGCCCGCCACCGGCTGGGCGCGGCTGAAGACCGGCACGCTGCGCAACGTGGTCGGCCTGGCCGGGGTGATGCGCGACGGCGACGGGCGCGACTGGGCCGTGGCGATGCTGATCAACGACGAGGGCGCCGCGCGCGGCCGGCCGGTGCTGGACGCGCTGGTGGACCACTGGGCGCGCAGCGCGCCCGATGCGGTGGCCGCGCCGCGCGTGGGGCCGCAGGGCGAGGGCCCCTGAGCCGCCGCGCCGACCGCGCCGTCAACGCAGACCGAACTCCGCCGCGTCGCGCTGGAAGCCGTTCCACTGCGAGCGCACCTCGCGGGCCAGCGCCTCGCCCCCCAGGGGCTGCGCCTGCAGCGACAAGCCCGCCAGCAACTGCTCGTAGCGCGGCTGGCGCTGGCCGGCCAGCAGCTGGTTCGCCCAGCCGTCGGCCTCCACCGCGGGCATGGCGTGCGAGGTGTACACGCCGCGCAGGATGGGCCAGACCAGATCCACCCCCTGCTCGCGCGCGGTGGGCACTTGAGACAGCAGCCCGGCCAGGCGGCGCTCGGACAGCACCGCCAGCAGCCGCAGCGGCTGGCCCTGGCGCAGCGGCTCGCTGATCTCGGCGGCATCGCCGGCCAGCACCTGCACGTGGCGGCCCCGCAGGGCCTGCAAGGCGTCGCCGCCGCCCTCGAACGCGACGAAGCGGAAGGCCCGGTGCCCCACGCCCGCAGCGCGCGCCAGCCGGGCCGACTTCAACCAGTCCTGGCTGCCCAGCGTGCCGCCACCGGCAAACACCACCGCCGCGGGGTTGGCGGCCAGGGCCTGCAGCAGCTCGGGCAGGCGCTGCCAGGGCGCGTCGCGGTGCACGGCGATGACGCCGTGGTCCTGTGCCAGTGCCGCGAGCCAGCGCACCGCGTCGACCGGGTGGCGACCCAGGCGCCCCTGGGCCAGCATCAGCAAGGTGCCACTGGAAAACGCCACCAGCTCGCGTGACGTGGCCCGGCGGCCGGCCACCACCTCGTTGAACACGAGAGCCCCGATGCCGCCGGGCTGGTGCACCACCGGCAGGAGCGGTGCCGCCACCGCCCCGGGCGCCGGCGCCAGTGCCAGCTGCGCCAGCCGGCAGGTGATGTCGAAGCCACCGCCCGGCTTGGCCGGCACCACGCACTGCAGGGCGCGGGCCGGCGCGGCCAGGCCCGGCAGCACGAGCGGCAGCGTGCAGGGCAGCAGGGCGCGCCGCCTCATGCCGGCTCCCGCGGCCAGCGCAGCCGCACGCGCAGGCCCTGGCCCGTGGCATCGGCGGCCCCGATGTCGAGCACACCCCCATGCCGGCTCGCCACCGCGCTGGCGATCGCCAGGCCCAGCCCCGAACCCCGGCTGCCGCGCCCCTTGGCGAAGCGCTCGCCGACGCGGGCGCGCAGTTCGGCGTCCAGCCCCGGCCCGGCGTCGCTGACGCCGACCCAGACCTCGTGCGCGTCGGCGCCGGCCTCCAGCGTCACCGGCCCGGCGCCGTGCACGAGGGCGTTGTGGGCGAGGTTGGCCAGGCCCTCGCGCAGCGGCGCCGGGTCGCCACGGGCGGGCACGCCGGCCTCGGGCGCATCGACGCCGAAGTCGACGCCGCGCTCGCGCGCCTGCGGCAGCAGCGAGAGCGCCACGTCGCGGGCCAGCTCGGCCAGGTCCAGCGGCTCGGGCTCGTGCGCCGCGGCGTCGGCGCGGGCCAGCGCCAGCAGCTGCGCGGTGCCGCGCGTGGCGTGGTCCAGCTCCTGCGACAGGGCCTGCAGCACCTCGGCGTGGCGCGCCGCGTCGGGCTCGCGCCGTGCGAAGTCGAGCTGCGCGCGCAGCGTGGCCAGCGGCGTGCGCAGCTGGTGCGAGGCGTCGTCCACGAACTGGCGGCGCTGCGCCATCAGCGCGGCCGTGCGCTCGAGCTGCTGGTTCACCGCATCCACCAGCGGCAGCAGTTCGGCGGGCAGGCCCTCGGCCTGCAGCGGGCGCAGATCATCGGGCCGGCGCGAGCGCGTGGCCTCGGCCAGCCGGCGCACCGGCGCCAGCGCCCAGGCCGAGGCCCCCAGCACCGCCAGCGCCATGACGCCCAGCACGACGGCATCGCGCCACAGCGCCTGGCGCACGAAACCCCGGGTGAAGCGCTCGCGCGCCGCCGTGCCCTCGGCCACCTGGATCAGCACATGGCGCGCGCTGCCCACCGGCGGCGCCAGCGCGCGGCGCAGCGCGCCCACGCGCACCGCCTCGCCGAAGTAGGTGGCGTCGTAGAACAGCGGTTCGCCGTTGCGCAGCTCGCGCGGCGGGGGCGGCAGGTCGGGCGAGCCGATCTCCACCAGGCCATCGTCGGTGGCCACCCGGTAATGCACCGTGGTGGCGGCCGTGAGCTGGAAGAACTCGAACAGCGGGTAGGGCTGCTCCACCGCCAGGCCCCCCGACGCGGTGGACACGCTCAGGTCCAGGCCCTTGATCGCGCCCAGCAGCGCGCGGTCGAAGGCGGTGTCGGCCGCCTGCTCGGCCTCGGCACGGGCCAGCCACAGGCCGGCGCCCAGCACGAGCACCAGGCCGGGCAGCAGCAGGCCCAGCAGCCGCGCGCCGAGCGTGCGCCGGCGCCGCGGCTCAGCGCGTGGGGCGTGCGGGCTCGGGGGCAAGGGCGGCAGGGTCGAGAGCGACAGGGTCGAGCGCACAGGGTTCAAGGGCGTAGCCGAGGCCGCGGTAGGTCTGGATGTGGACACCGCTGCCTTCGAGCCGGCGGCGCAGGCGGTGCATCAGCACGTCCAGCGCCGCGGGTTGCACGTCGTCGTCGTCGGAGAACACCCGCTCGGCGAGATCGCGGCGGGACATGGGCTCGCCGCTGCGCAAGATGAGCGCCGCCAGCAACCCGTGCTCGCGCGGCGACAGCGCCATGGCCTCGTCGCCGAGCAGGAACTGGCGCGTGGCGGGGTCGAACTGCAGGCGGCCGCAGGCCAGGCGCGGGCGATCAAGGCCGCGGGCGCGCCGCACCAGGGCCGTCAGCCGCGCCTCCAGTTCGGCCAGCGCAAAGGGCTTGGCCAGGAAGTCGTCGGCGCCCTCGTGCAGCGCACTCACGCGCTCGGCCAGGGAGTCGCGCGCCGTCAGCACCAGCACCGGCAGCGGGCTGCCGCGGGCCCGCAGGCGCTGCACGAGCTCGTGGCCTCCCAGGCCCGGCAGGCCGAGGTCGAGCACCAGCACGTCGTGGTCGGCCTCGCCCAGCGCGCGCTCGGCCAGGCGGCCATCGTCGCGCCAGTCGACGCGGTGGCCGGCCTGCTCGAGGGCGCGCCGGAGCCACTCGCCCAGACCGTGGTCGTCTTCGGCCAGCAGGATGCGCATGCGCGCATTGTGTGGGGCCGTCGGCTGAAAGATGTTGGAAAGGTGGCGCCGGTCAGCATGCCGGCTGCGTCTGGCGGCAACGAGGCCGGAACGCGCCACCCCACAAGCCGGAGACAAGACCCATGAACCCTGCGTTCCTGCCCCGCCGCCGCCTGCTGCAGGCCGGCGCCGCCGGCGCCGCCGCGCTGGCCCTGCCTTCGCTGCACGCCCAGGCCTGGCCGACCAAGACCGTGCGCTTCGTCGTGCCCTTCGCGCCCGGCGGCAGCTCGGAGATCATCGCGCGCGCCGCGGCCGTCGAGCTGACCAAGCTGCTGGGCCAGACGGTGTTCGTCGACAACAAGCCCGGCGCCGCCGGCAACGTGGCCATGCAGGAAGTGGCGCGCGCCGACGACCAGCACACCGTCATCCTCGGCCACATCGGCACGATGTCGGTCAACCCATACATCTTCGACAAGCTGCCCTACGACGCCAACCGCGACTTCAAGCCCGTGTCGCTGCTGGCCAAGGTGCCCAGCCTGTACCTGGTGCACCCCGACCTGCCGGCCAAGACGCTGCCGGAGTTCGTGGCCCTGGCCAAGAAGCAGCCGGGCCGGCTGAACTACGGCTCGGCCGGCAACGGCAGCGCCGGCCACCTGGCGATGGAGTATCTGAAGAAGGAAAGCGGCACCTTCATCACCCACGTGCCCTACCGCGGCACCGGCCCGATGCTGACCGACCTGCTGGCCGGCCGCCTGGACGCCGCGGCCATTGGCGCCGCCGCGGTGCTGCAGTTCGTGCGCACCGGCAAGCTGCGCTGCATCGCCACCGGCACGGCGCAGCGCATCGCGCAGATGCCCGAGATCCCCACGGTGGCCGAGCAGGGCTACAAGGGCTTCGAGATGTCGCAGTGGTACGGCCTGAACGTGCCGGCTTCGATGCCCGCCGCGGCCATCGATCGGCTGGCGCAGGCCGCCGCCAAGGCGATGAAGGAGCCGGCCACGCTGGAGCGCCTGGCGCACGACGCCGCCATCGCGGTGGGCAGCACGCCGGCCGAGTACGCGGCCTTCATCACCGCCGAGCAGAAACGCTGGCAGCCGGTGATCGCGCGGGCGAAGATCAAGCCCGACTGAGAGCCTGAGAGGCTCTCGCTCACGCCCGAAAAACTCTCAGGCTCTGAGCCTTCGGCGCACCGGCGCCGCGGCCGCTTCCCGGGCCCGCGGCGCGAACGGGTTCACCACCTCCAGGCTGCCGAATCGCCGGCCGGGCTGGAGGTCTTCGCTGAACAGCGTGTCGCAGCCGGCCTGCAGCGCAGCCTGCACGACCATCGCGTCCCAGCCCGACAAACGGTGCTCGACGGCCAGGCGCAGCGCGTCGAGCTGCGTCTCGGGCGTGAGCGCCACCACGCGCAGTTGCTTCAGCAGGGTGACAGCGGCCAGCGCGTCATCGGGCGCCCAGCGCAGCTTGCGTGTGAGCACGCTGCAGGTCTCAGCCAGCACCTGGGTGCTGAGGCTGGGTCGGGCGGCGCCCCGCTCGGCCAGCAGGCGCTGGGCCACGGCCTGCTTGGCAGGGTCCTGGCCGCTCAGGGCGTAGACGACGACGTTGGTGTCGACGAAGGGGCGCACCGAGTGCCCCGCGCCTAGCTGCGGCCCATCAGCGTGGGCAGGCGCTGCTGCAGGGCGTCGTCCATCAGCGCGTCTCGGCTGGATGCGGGCGCTTCGGGCCGTGATCCACCCGAGCCCGCCCGCCGCCGCCCGCGGGCCGCCACGGCGCGCAGATCGCGCAGGAAACTGTCGCCGTCGCCGTCGCCACCGGACGCGAAGCGCTCGATGGCTTCGCGGCAGATGTCGTTGACGCTGGTGCCCTGCTGCACGGCCTTCACGCGGGCGCTGCGCAGCAGTTCGTCGTCGATGGCGAGGGTCAGGTTGGCCATGCGGCGCATGCTACACAGGTTCCGTGTCGCACGGAACCTGGGGCGCAGGCCTGCGCCGCTCAGACGCCCAGCCGCTCCGGCGCCAGGTAGGCGCGGCGCCAGCTCTCGAAGTCCACCGTGTCGGCGGCCTCGATGGCCATGCGCTCGGCGATCGACTCGCGGGCCTGGGCCTCGAAGCGCGCGCGCTCGTCGGCCGGCAGTGGCTGGGCGCGGAAGTGCGCGCGCGTCTGCAGGCTCTGCGCCTGCGTGAAGCGGGCGTGGCTGCCGGCGAAGTCGGCCTGCATCGCGGCCAGCACGCGGGCCGAGGGCAGCGTGTCGGGGTCGGCCAGCGCGGCCTGGGCCGCGGCCAGCTGCTGCGCGTGCAACGTGCCGCCGTGCAGCGCGTCGAGCGCGCGGGCGATGGACTGGCACTGCTCCAGGATTTCGGCGGCCCAGTCCACCAGCGTCACCTCGCGCCCGCCACGCTCCAGCTTCAGCCCCGGCTCGCGGCCAAAGGCCGCTGTGCGGTGCTGGTTGCGGCCGAGCGCGGCGATCTCGTCGGGCGTGTCGGGCGGGCTGTCGGCCAGCAGGCAGTGCAGCAGGAAGACGTCGAGGAAACGCATCGTGCCGGCGTTGATGCCCACCGGCTCGAACGGGTCGAGATCCATGCAGCGCACCTCGACGTACTCGACGCCGCGCTCGCGCAGCGCGTGCAGCGGGCGCTCGCCGGGGCGGATGACGCGCTTGGGGCGGATCGTGCCGTAGAACTCGTTCTCGATCTGCAGCAGCGTGGTGGCGAGCTGGTTGTACTCGCCGCCCAGGTTCTTGATGCCGATGGCCTCGTAAGCGGCGTAGGGCTGCGTCAGCGCGCCGTGCAGCGAGTGGGCGTAGCTCTCCAGGCTGTTGTAGCTGACGGCCAGGCTGGCCTGCGCCTCGCTCTGGTAGCCCAGGCGCCCCATGCGCAGGCTGGTGGCGTGCGGGCGGTAGAACGTGCCGGGCTCGAGCGCCAGCAGGTCGTGCGGGCGGCCGGCCACGAAGCATTCGCACACCGCCGGGCTGGCACCGAACAGCCACAGCAGCAGAAAGCTCTGGCGGCGGAAGTTGCGGATCAGCGCGAAGTGCTGCTCGTTGCTCAAGCCCGGCAGCGACCAGTTGTAGTGAATGCCGCTGATGGTTTGCATGCGGCGGCCGTAGCGGTGGCCCAGGCCCATGCGGTAGACGCTCTTGGCGCGCGCGATGTTGCTGCTGCCGTAGCTGCCAATGGGGATGTTCTCGTCGGGCGGCAGGCCGCAGGGCATGCTGCTCACCCACAGCAGCTCGTTGCCGTCGCGCCCGGGCTCGGTCTCGAGCACCTCGTAGACGTGGCGGTGGATGCGCTCGAGCTCGTCCACCGCGGCCTCGGGCGTGGCGTGCACGCCGGTGATCAGCTCGAGCTGGCTCTCGCTGTAGTCGGTGGTGATGCGCGGGTGCGTCAGCGGCGCGCCCAGGCCGGTGGGGTGCGGCGTGCGTGCCAGGCCGCCGGTGGCGCGCGCGCGCAGGCTTTCCTTCTCGATGCCGCGGCGCATGCCGTGCAGCTGGGTGGCCGCCAGGGCCTGGAGTCGGTCGGTGATCGTCATGGCGTCTGGGCCTCGGGGGCGCTGGCGGCGCGGAAACACGGATGCAAGGGCGCGAAGGTTACCTGCGGTCGCCAGATCGTGCAGGGCCTGGCCCTTCAGCTCCCGTAAGCTCCCGCCCCGTGAAACGCCGCCATCTTGTTCTCGCTCCGCTGGCCGTGGCCGGCGGCCTGGCCATTGGCTGGGGCCTGCTGCCGCCGCGGCAGCGCCTGGTGGGCAGCACACCGCTGCCGCCGCAGGCCGGCACCCACGCCTTCAACGGCTGGGTGCGCGTGGGTGACGACGACCGCGTGCACCTCGTCTGCCCCAAGACGGAGATGGGCCAGGGCGTGCACACCGGCCTGGCGATGCTGCTGGCCGAGGAACTGGGCGTGGCGCTCGACCGCGTGCACATCGCCGCGGCGCCGGTGGACGCGATCTACGGCAACGTCGCCACCGTCGTCGACTCGCTGCCCTTCCTGCCCGACGACGAGTCCGTGCTGCGCCGCGTGAGCCACCACCTCGTCGGCAAGATCATGCGCGAGGCCGCGCCCATGCTCACCGGCGGCTCCAGCTCGCTCAAGGACCTGTGGCTGCCGCTGCGGCTGGCCGGTGCCTCGGCGCGGCTGATGCTGCAGGCCGAGGCCGCCGCGCGCTGGGCCGTGGCCGAGGCCGATGTGAGCGTGGCCGACGGCCAGCTGCGCCATACCGCCAGCGGCCGCACGCTGCGCTTCGGCGAGGTGGCCGCTGCCGCCGCCGCGCGGCCGCTCCCCGAGGCCCCGGCGCTGGTGCCGCCCGCGCAGTGGCGGCTGATCGGCCGGCCGCTGCCGCGCCAGGACGCCGCGGCCAAGTCGCAAGGCCGCGCCGGCTTTGGCATCGACGTGCGGCTGCCCGGGCAGAAATACGCCGCGGTGGCGCTGCCACCGGGGCTCACGGGCCGTGTCGCGGCCATCGACGCGGCCTCCGAGCAGGCCGTGAAGGCGATGCCCGGCGTGCGTGCCATCGTGCGCTTCGACCCACCCGCGGCCGGCGGCCCGGGCGGCGTGGCCGTCATCGCCGCCAGCACCTGGCAGGCGCAGCAGGCCGCCAAGGCCCTGGTGGTGCAGTGGGACGGCGGCGCGGCCCAGGGCACCGACAGCGCGGCGCTGATGCAGCGCTTCGGCCAGGCGCTGGCGCCCGACACCACCGACGACGCCTTCGCCTACCTCGACCGTGGCGATGTCGACGGCGCCCTGGCCGGCGCCGCCACGCGCATCGAGGCCACCTACGAAGCCCCGTTCATGGCCCACCAGGTGCTGGAGCCGGTGAACGCCACCGTGCTGGTGCAGGCCGACAGCGCCACGGTCTGGGCGCCGACGCAGGCGCCGGATCTCGCCCAGGGCGTGGTGGCCCGCGTGCTCGGGCTGCCGAAGCCGCAGGTGACGGTGAACGTCACGCTCGCCGGCGGCGGCTTCGGGCGCCGGCTCGACGTGGACTACATCGAGCAGGCCGCGCTCATCGCCCGTGCGCTGCCCGGCGTGCCGGTGCAGCTGCTGTGGACGCGCGCGCAGGACACGCAGCACGACTTCTACCGCCCGGCCTGCGTGGCACGGCTGCGCGCCGGCTTCGATGCCGAGCGGCGCCTCGTCGCCTGGGACCACCACGCCGCCGGCCCGCTGCTGGCGCCGGCCGTGATGCAGCGCTACGGCAGCGCCATCGACGTGGTGCCCGTGCTGGCGGCCGGCCAGGGCCTGATGGCGCGCGCGCTGCGGCCGCTGGGTGCGCTGCCCGGCGTGGCGCTCGACAAGCTCTCGGCCGAAGGCGGCTTCGACCCCGCCTACGCCTGGCCGCACGCGCGCATGCGCCACACCCCCGTGGAGGCGGCGGTGCCGGTGGGCTTCTGGCGCTCGGTGGGGCACTCGCACATGGGCTTCTTCACCGAGGGCTTCATCGACGAGTGCGCGGTGGCGGCCGGCGCCGACCCGGTGGCCTTCCGCCGCGCGCTGCTGGCGGAGCAGCCGCGCCACCGGGCCGTGCTCGACCGCGCCGCGGCGGCCGCGGGCTGGGGCACGCCTTCGCCGCCCGCACCCGATGGCGCGCCCACGGCGCGCGGCGTGGCGCTGCATGCGTCGTTCGGCAGCGTGGTGGCGCTGGTGGCCACGGTGTCGCTGGCGCCCGCGTCCGCGGGCGAGCGCCGCATCCGCGTGCACCGCGTCGACGCGGCCATCGACTGCGGCGTGGCCGTCAACCCCAACCTCATCCGCCAGCAGATGGAGAGCGCGGTGGTGTTCGGGCTCAACGCCGCGCTGCACGGCGGCGTGCGCATCGAGCGCGGCCAGGTGCAGCAGGGCCACTTCATGGACCTGCCGCTGCTGCGCCTGCCCGAGGCGCCGGTGGTGCAGGTGGAGATCCTGCCCTCGCCCGTGCCGCACCCCGAGGGCGTGGGCGAGCCCGGCGTGCCGCCGCTGGCGCCCGCGGTGGCCAGCGCGGTGGCCGCGCTCACCGGCGTGCGGCTGCGCCGGCTGCCACTGGTGGTGCCGGCCGACGCCAAAGTGGCATGACGGCCGCATGAAGCTCTCGGTGGTGATCTCGGTGGTGGTGCCGGTGCTGAACGAGGCCGCCGGCATCGGCGCCACGCTGGCCAGCCTGGCGCGGCTGCGCGCGGCCGGGCACGAGGTGATCGTGGCCGACGGCGGCAGCAGCGACGGCACGGTGGCGCTGGCCGCCGCGCAGGCCGACGCGGTGGTGGCCGCGCCCCGCGGCCGTGCGCGGCAGATGAACGCCGGCGCGGCACGGGCGCGCGGCGAGGTGCTGCTGTTCCTGCACGCCGACACGCGGCTGCCGCACGACGCCGCCGCGCAGCTGCAGCGCGCCCTGGCGGCCGGCGCCCACTGGGGGCGTTTCGACCTGCAAATCGAGGCCGACGCCGCCGCGGGCCGCGCCGGGCACTGGATGTTTCCGCTGGTCAGCGCGCTGATCAACCTGCGCTCGCGCCTGAGCGGCATCGCCACCGGCGACCAGGCGATCTTCGTGAGAACATCGCTCTTCCAGCAACTCGGCGGTTATGCCGATCAGCCCTTGATGGAAGACATCGAGCTCTGCCGCCGCCTGAAGGCACTGTCCGCCGCCGGCGCACCGGCCTGCCTGCGCACGCGCGTGGCCACCTCGGGCCGGCGCTGGCAGCAGCACGGCGTGTGGCGCACCATCGTGCTGATGTGGTGGCTGCGCTGGCGCTACTGGCGAGGCGACAGCGCCGAGGCGCTGGCGCGGCTGTACCGCTGATGGAGACCCGGCTCATGCTGCGCAGCAGGTGGGAGGGTGCATCCCCATCCGTTCGGGCTGCCTCCCCATCCGTTCGGGCTGAGCCTGTCGAAGCCCTGCCCCCGGCGCGCGCCGCGCGGGTGAGCCGCGATGCCCACCGCTGAACGCGCCCTGCTGCATCGAGGCGGCCGCCGCGGCACCTGGGGCAGCCTGGGCCTGTGGATCGACCAGGCCGACGACTACGCCGAGGCCTGCGAGGCCCTGGCGCGCGCCGTCGGCGCCGCCGCCGGCATCGAGCCCGGCGAGCGCGTGCTCAGCATCGGCAGCGGCGCCGGCGACGAGCTGCTGCTGTGGGCGCTGGGCTTCGGCGCCACCGAGGTCTGGGGCGTCGAGCGCGACCCGCTGCTGGTGGCCGCCGCGCAGCGCCTGGTGCAACGCACGCCGCTGCCGCCGGGCACCGCCGTGCACGTGCTCGAGGGTGATGCCGCACAGCTCGGCCCGCTGGCGCTGCCGCACCGGCACTTCGACCGCATCGTCTGCGTCGACGCCGCCTACCACCTGAGCCCGCGCGGGCCCTTCTTGCGCAGCCTGACCGGGCTGCTGCGGCCCGGCGGGCGTTTCGCGATGACCGACCTCACGCTCGGCCCAGCCGCCCGCCTCGGCTGGGGCTGGCTGCTGCGCGCCGCCGCCCAACTGGCCGGCGTGCCGCGGCGCGAGCTGCTGCCGCTGCCGGCGCAGATGGCCCGCCTGCGCTCGGCCGGGTTTGCCGACGTGCAGTCGCTGGCACTCGACGCCACGGTGCTGGACGGCTTTGCGCGCCACGTGCGCCGCCAGGGCCCGCTCGTGGCACGCACCGCCCTGCACCCCGACTGGCGCCGCCCGGCCGTGACGGCGCGCCTGATCGGCCCCTGCCGCGCCGCCGGGCTGGGCTACGCGCTGCTCAGCGGCGCCGTGCCATCGAGTGCCGAACCCATGCCCAGGGCCGTGGCCACCGCGAGCGCCGAACGCACCGCGCTCTCGAGCAAGGGCACGCCGGTTTCGGCGTAGCTGCCGGCCAGCCACACGCGCCGCGGCGCGCTGCCCGCCGCCGCGGGCCGCTGCCAGCGTGCGAGCAGGGCCGCGAGCGCGCGCTCGCTGTCGAGGCTGACCAGCGGCCGCTCGAAGCGCGCCTCGGCGATCAGGCTGCCGGCGCGCGGGGCACGCTGCGGCTGCACGGTCTGGAAGATCGGCGTCGCCGCGCGCAACGACGGCTGCACGGCGTTGAGCCAGATGGTGCTTTCAGGCCGCTCGGCCGCGGGGTCGACGAAGGCGTGCACCGGGCTCCAGTGGCGGCGCTGCGGCGGCATCAGGCCGGCGTCGCGGTGCATCAGCACCGTCAGCGCGCGGGTGCGAAAACGCGCCAGCAGAGCCGCCTCTTCCGCGGGCGCCTCGGGCCACAGCTGCAGAGCCTGCGCGGCATTCGTGGCGAGCACGGCATGGTCGAAGCGCTGCGGCTCGGCGCCGCGGCGCTGCACGAGCACACCGCCCGGCGCGGCGGCGATGCGCTCCACGCCGGCATCGCACACCACGCGCTGCAGCGGCGCCACCAGGCGCGCCGCCACCTCGTCGGCCCCGTGCACGGCGCGGCGCACGCTGTCGCGCGCCAGGCCGGCGCCCCAGTAGCCGGCCACCACGGCGGCGGGCACGGCGCGCGCGTCGGCGTTGGTGCAGGTGGCGATGGTGGCCAGCGCCGGCCACAGCAGGCCCTCGACACACTCGGGCGCGATGCGTTCGGCCGCGACGAACTCGCCGATGCTCGTGCCGCGCAGAGCGCCGGCCGCCGCCGCGGCACGCAGCCGGGCCTGCAGCCGCAGTGCGCCGAACGCGATGCGCCGGGCGCGCATGGAGAGCAGATCGTGCGGCGCCACCAGCGGCCAGCTGCGCCCGCCCAGGCGCAGGTTGCGCCAGCGGAAGTAGGGCCGGCCATCGGGCCCGCTGAAGGTGGTGGCGTAGTTCACCGGCTCGGTGGCCACGCCCAGGGCGGCGTACAGGCGCACCAGCGTCGGGTAGTAGCCGGGGTAGAACACGCGCAGCGGCACGTCGGCGCGCTGGCCGTGAACGGCCACGCTGGCGGCGGTGAAACCCAGCGCCGGCTGGCGCTCGAACAGCGTCACGCGGTGGCGCTGCGCCAGCATCCAGGCCGCCGCCAGGCCGGCGATGCCGCCGCCGACGACGGCGATTTCGAGAACAGGGTGGGAGCGGCCGTCAGCAACGGGGGCAGTCATGGCACGAGAATACGCGGCCCCAACGCCGCCGCTTCCATGCACGAACCGAACGAGAGTCTTTCCGCGCCCGACGCGGAACCGAGCCCCGAACAAGCCCTGCCGGCCGCGCCGCAGGCGGCTGCGGAACCCGTCGTGCCGGCGGTCGTGCCGGCGGCTGAGCCGGTGGCCGAAGGGGCGGCAGCGCCTGCTGAAGACGCCACAGCGCCGCCAGCGGATGAGGCTGCAGATGCGCCCGCCGAGGCCGCCGAAGCCGCCGCCACACCGCCCGCCGGTGCCGCCCCTGCACGCCCCGAGCTCACCGGCGCCGACTGCGCCCGGCTGCTGGCCGAGCAGTTCCCGGCGCTCTTCGGCCCCGGCATCGTCAAGCCCGTGAAGCTGCGCATCCAGGCCGACATCCAGCAGCGCGCGCCCGGCGTGTTCACGAAGAAGGCGATGTCGCTCTTCCTGCACCGCCACACCACCAGCACCGCTTACCTGCGGGCGCTGCTGGCATCGACCACGCGCTTCGATCTCGATGGCCAGCCGGCCGGCGACATTGCGCCCGAGCACATGGAAGCGGCGCGTGTCGAGATGGACCGGCGCCGCGCCATCGTCGACGCCAAGAAGGAAGCCGGCCGCCTGGCCGCCCGCGCCGCGCGCGAGGCCGCCCGCCCACCGCGGCCGCCCCAAGCGGCGGCTGCGCCCGGCGACGGCGCGGCGCCGGGCACGGAAGCCGGGGCTGCCGGCAGCCCCGGCACCGGGCCGAGGCCGCCGAGGCCCCCACGGCCGCCGCGGCCGCCTGGTGCTGGCGGTGGTGATCGAGGCGACCGTGGCAACCACGGCGACCGCAGCAACAACCCGCCCCGCCCCGAGCGCTTCCAGCGCCCGCCACGCCCAGGGCAGGGTCCGAATCCGGCCGCTGCCCAGGGCCCTGGCCACGCCGATGGCCAAGGCCCCCGCCCGCCGCGGCCGGATCGGCCCGGCCGGCCCGAACGACCGATGCGCGACGGCAGGCCCGATCGCCCGTTTCACGCGGGCCGCCCCGACCGGCCGCCGCGCGACGACCGAGGCCCGCGCCCCGACGCCGCCCCCGCAGTGCCGCTCACACCCGAGCAGGCCGCCGAGGCCGAGGCCCGGCGCCAGCGCGCGCAGCTGCTGCGCAGCTTCGAGCAGAGCCCGCTGTCCAAGGCCAACTTCGGTGCGCTGAAGGGTCTGAGCGAAGCCGCGCTCGACGCGCTGCTGACGCAGGCGCGCCAGGACCGCGACCGCCGATGACCCCGGCGCGGCCCGGCGCCGCGTGGCTGTGGGTGCTGGTGGCCGGCGTGGCCGCCGCGCTGCATGTGGGCAAGCTGGCGCCGGCGCTGGCGCTGCTGCAGGCCGAGCTGGGGCTCACGCTCTTTGCGGCCGGCGTGCTGCTGTCGGCGGTGCAGGTGGCGGGCATGCTGGGGGCGCTGGCACTGGGCGCGCTGGCCGACACCGTGGGCCCGCGCCGCAGCCTCATCACCGGCCTGCTCCTGCTGGCGCTGGCCAGTGGTGCCGGGGCCTTGGCACCCGGTGCCGCCTGGCTGCTGGGCTGGCGCGTGATCGAAGGCGTGGGCTTCCTGCTCGTGGTGCTGCCGGCGCCGGGGCTGCTGCGGGCGCTGGTGCCCGCGGCACAGCTGCCCTCGCGACTGGGCCTGTGGGGCGCCTACATGCCGCTGGCCACCGCGATGGCGCTGCTGCTCGGCCCGGCGGTGATGGCGGCCGTGGGCTGGCGCGGCTGGTGGCTGCTGCTGGCGGGGGTGTGCGCCGCCGCGGCCGTGGGCGTGTGGCGCGCGGTGCCGGTGCTGCCGGCGGCGCCGCGCCGGGCCTTCGTCGCGCCGCTGCGCGACACGCTGGCCCACGGCGGGCCCTGGCTCGTGGGGCTGGCCTTTGGCGCGTACTCGTCGCAGTGGCTGGCGGTGATCGGATTCCTGCCGACCATTTACGCGCAGGCCGGTGTCGGCGTTGGCGCGATGGCGGTGCTCACGGCGGCGGCCGCGGCGGCCAACATCATCGGCAATATCGCCTCGGGCCGGCTGCTGCAGCGCGGCGTGGCCGCACCGGTGCTGCTGGCCACGGGCTTCGTGACGATGGCGCTGGCGGCCATCACCGCCTTCGCGCTGCCGGGTGAGAGCGCCGCCACGGTCGCGCTGCGTTATGCCGCCGTGCTGCTGTTCAGCGCCGTCGGCGGGCTGATCCCGGGCACGCTGTTCTCGCTGGCGCTGCGCGTGGCGCCGGGCGACCACGCAGTGGCCAGCACCGTGGGCTTCATGCAGCAATGGAGCGCCGCCGGGCAGTTTGCCGGGCCGCCGCTGGTGGCGGCGGTGGCGGTGGCGGTGGGGGGGTGGCAGTTCACCGGGATAGCGACGGCCTTGGTGGCGGCGCTGGGGCTGTTGGCCACGGCCGCGCTGGCGGCCCGGCTGCGGCGCGGCTGAACATTGGCGGCGGCGCCCAGGCCGGCGCCGCGTCTGGCGTGCATCCGCGCGGTTGCGAAAGGCACGGCGTGCCGATGGCCTCATTGACCTCGGTCATGCCGCCCTGCCGGCGTGCTGCCTAGACTGGTTTCACCGATGGCCGGTGCCAAAAGGGCCGACCCGGAGCACTGGAGCTCGACGCACCATGACCTCTTCCATCGCCGATCTGCGCAAAACACTCGCCGTGCCGCTGAGCGGCCGCATCGACTTCGACGACGTGTTCGGTGGCAGCCTCTCGCGCATGCTCGACCGCTGGCGCAAAGGCCACTTTCCTGTGCCGAAGAACGTGGTGCGCAGCCTCGACTTCGACGACGTGCTGGCCGCCAACAGCTTGCGTGACTGCGTGGAAATCGACACCCACTACCAGAGCACCCACGGCGTGCGCTTCTCGCCCTACCTGCACACCTCGGACTCGCAGTTCGAGCCCTGCCCCGGCCGCTGGGTGGATGTCGACCATCCGACCTGGTACGACCCCCACGTCTATGCCGTGCGCGACAGCGTCTATCCGAACTCGGCCTATGCGCTGTCGCCACCCGGCAGCCTGAACGTGGGCGACATGGCCTATGGCGGCCCCGACCAGCTGATGCATGCCCACCACGCCATCCGCATCGACTTCGACGTGGCCGTCGGCGCGGTGACCCTGGGCTCCGACTTCCGCCGCCACAAGGAAGACGAGGGCCGCACCATCGCGAACTGGCCGCTGATGCAGGCCTACGACGCGGCCGGCACACTGCTCGACGACGCGCGGGCGCCTTATGGCGGGCCGTTATGCGTGTCCAGCTGGGCCGGCGACATCGCCTATGTGATGGTGACCATCGACAACCAGTGGGCGGGTGTCCAGCCCTACGGCATCTTCGACAACCTGAGCTGGGTGCGGCTGGAGTTCGTGCTGCGCATCATGTCCAGGCTGCGCTCCAACCCTCCAGCGGTGCCGCGGGGTCAGGCCATCGACGAGGTGCAGCACCGACTGACCGACATCGCGGCCACTGAACAGCGCCTGTCGCGCCGCCTGGCCCTGCTCGAGGCGGGTGACCTGGCGGCCCAGTTGCAGGCCGATCTCTCGGTGCTGACGCGGCAGACCGAGTCGCTGCGCACGCACTACCAGCGCCTGACGGCAAAGCCAGTGGTGCCTGTGGCCTGAGCGCCGGCTCGCCGCAGGGCGCTGCCCCTGCAGCGCCCACGCTCGCATCAAGCCTGCGCCAGCGCCCGGCGCCGCCGCGCCGCACCCAGCAGGCCCAGCACACCCGCGCCCATCATCAGCAGGCTGGCCGGCTCGGGCACCTGCACCACGGCGCCGTCGAAGCCGATGTACATCACCACCTCGTCGGCGTACACGCGGCGCTCCGTGCCGATGAGCTGGTAGTTGTCGTCGAGCAGCGGGAACACGTACACCGGCGTCAGCGTGACGCGGGCGTAGAACGAATCGCCCTCGGGCAGCCGCTCGACGTTCACCTCGAGGTGGCCGTAGTGCTTGCCGCCCGACACCAGCTGCGGCACGCCGTTGACCAGCTCCCAGCGCTCGCCGGCGTCCTGGTCGGCGCTCCACTGGCTGAACGGGTTGTAGTTCAGCAGCGGGTCGTTCAGCGAGTTGCCATTGCGCTTGCCACCGCGCAGGCCGTCGCCGCCCACGCCGACGTCGTAGTAGGTGACGCCGACGCCATCACCGTCGGCATCGACGAAGCTGCGCTCGAACATCTCGCTGTGGCCCGAGAGCACGGCACTCACGCCGAACTGCTCGAACAGCGGGTGGTACTTGCGCATCGGCGTGCCGCCCTGGCCGCTGGTGAGCAGGTGGTCCATCGGCACGCCGTGCTCGCCGTTGCTGAACGGCGCGTGGTGGAACTGCACGAAGACGATCTGGCCGCGCGCGCGCGCGTCGGCCAGCTGGGCATGGGCCCAGTTCCACTGCGCGCTGCCGGGGTTGAAGTCGGCCAGGTCGGTGCCGCCGGCGGCCTCGTACTGCGCGCGCGTGAAGTTGTTCTGCGTGTCGGAGCCGGGGCCGTTGTACTGCTGGCCGGTGGCCTTGACGGTGTAGTTCTGCGGGCGGTCTTCGGGCTCGCCGTTGGAGCTGTCGAGCGTGATCACGGTGACGGGGCCGTAGTCGACGCGGTAGTAGCTGTCGCGGTGCGCCGGGGTGCCGTTGGCGGGGGCGTCGAAGTAGCTGCGGTACTTGTCGCGGCCGAACTTGGGGCCGAAGCGGCCGTCGGCATCGGTGCCGTAGCCGCCGTTGAGCGCACCGAAGTTCTCCCAGTTGCCCAGGGCCGGCAGCAGCGCGTAGTTCGACAGGCCGCTGCCGATGTCGCCGGCGTTGTGGCGGAAGAAGCTGTCCCAACCGGGCTGGTAGCCGCCGCCTTGCACCAGGTCGCCGGGCATGGCGAGGAAGTCGATGTTGCGGCTGTTGATGACGGCCAGGTTGCGGCGATAGCCCTCGTCTTCGGTCAGCGCGTAGTTGAGCACGCGCACGCCCGACAGCGTGCGGCTGCCGAAGGCGCTGTGCCAGGCGCTGCTGTCGGCCGCCGGGCGGGCCAGGCTGCCCGCCGCCAGCGCGCCCGGCGCCCATTCGCGGCGATTGACCTGGCCGAGCGGCTCGGTCTCGGAGTCGGACATGGCGACGAAGCGCACGGTGCTCCAGGCGTCCCTGCTGGGCGCGGTGCGGAAGCTGGACTGGAACACACTGCCGTTGTGCTCGACCTCGTAGCGGTAGGTGGTGCCGGGCTGCAGGCCCGCCACGTCGACGGCGTGCTTGAAGTTCGAGTCGGACTTCAGCCACGAGCCCGGCGCCAGGCCCGAGATCGTCTGGTTGCGCTCGGCCGTGGTGTAGGCCAGCACGGCTTGCAGATCGCCGGCCGTGCTCTGCACGAACGAAGGCGTGGTGCTGGTGCCCTCGAACAGCTTGAAGGTGGCCGAGGCCGCGTTCTCCGTGAACCAGGTGAACGACATGCCCTGGCTCGAGGGGTTCTGCAGGTACGGGTTGACGCGGAACTGCGCCTGCGCGGCGGTGCCGGCCAGGGCCAGAACGGCGGCGGCGGCCAGGGCCAGGCGACGGTGGGGGACGGCACGGACGGTGCCGTGCGGGTGCGGGCGGTGCATGACGAGGCTCCTCGGTTTGGGCATGACTGCGGCGTCGTCGGTGTCGCGCGCCAGTGACGGGGAGTCTCGGCAGCCTTCGTGTCAGCACCATGATCGGCAGGGTGCAGCTCGGCAGGATGGGCCGCTGTCCGCGGGCGCCCCTGTCAAGCCTCAGGCCGGCAGATCGCCCCCCGCCACCCAGGCCCGCGGCTCGCGCATCGCGGCCTCGAAGCCCTGCACGAACTCGCCCACGTGCCGGCCGTCCATCAGCGCGTGGTGCGCGTCGATGGCCAGCGGCAGCCGCGCGCGGCCGTCGGCGCCGGTGTCGATGCGGCCGAAGGCGAGCTTGGGGCAGCTGTCCGTGCCGCCTACCTGCCGCGCGTGCGAGAACTGCGTGAAGTGCAGCCAGGGCAGCGTGGTGCAGTGGATGAGCGCAAGGTCGTCGTTCAGCGGCACGAAGCCCTGCTCGCGCGCGCGCGCCGCGGCCAGCGCGGGGGCGGCCGAGGCACAGAAGTCGGCAAAGCGTGCGGTGTTCATCAGCGTGGCAAAACCGAAGCTGCCATCGGGCCGCAGCACCGTGGTGCTGGCGTGCACGGTGTCGTAGAGCCAGGCTTCGCCGTCGGCACCCAGCCGCGCGCGCCAGGGCTCGAACTGCTGCGCCAGCCGCAGCGCCACGAAGTGCGTGGCCAGCGTGATGCTGCCGAGGCCGGCCTCGCGCAGCGCAGGCTTCAGCGCCGTCACGTCCACGGCCACGCAGACGCTGAAGAAGGGCTGGCTGTAGCGCCGGTAGAACTCGAACGCGTCGCGTCGCGGCGACTGCGCCACTGGCCAGGGCCTGCGGGGTACGGGAAGGGTCTCGGGCATCGTGGCGGGCAGCTTACAGTGGGCCGCATGCAGATCGAGATCGAACCTGGCGTGCGCCTCTTCATCGACGTCGACGGCGCCGGCTGGGTGCCCGACGGCCCGCGGCTGCGCCAGAAGCCCACGCTCATCGTGCTGCACGGCGGCCCGGGCTACGACCACAGCAGCTTCAAGCCGGCGTTCGGGCACTTCACCGATCTGGCCCAGGTGCTCTACGTCGACCACCGCGGCCATGGCCGCAGCAGCCCGCGCCCGGCGGCCGAGTGCACGCTCGACACGCTGGCCGACGACGTGGTGCGCCTGTGCGCGGCGCTCGGCATCGAGCGGCCGGTGGTGCTGGGCCAGAGCTTCGGCGGCTTCGTGGCGCAGCGCTACCTAGCGCGCCACCCGGCGCATCCGGCAGGTGTGGTGCTCAGCAGCACCAGCCACCACTTCGGCCTGTCGCGCAAGCTGGCGGTGTTCGAGCGCCTCGGCGGCCCGGCCGCGCGCGCCGCCGCGCAGGCCTTCTGGGCCGATCCGGGCGAAGCCACCTGGGCGCCGTACGTCGAACGGTGCCTGCCGCTCTACAACACCCGCCCCGCCGCCGACCCCGAGGCCCGCGAGCGCACGCTGATGCGGCCGGACATCCTGTTCCACTGGAGCCGCGCCGAGATGCCGACGCTGAACCTGCGCCCCGGCCTGGCCGGCGTGTGCTGCCCGGTGCTGGTGCTGGCCGGCGAGGAAGACCCGGTGACGCCCGTCGAAGACGCGCGTGAGATCGCCGCGGCGATACCGGCGCCCTGGGGGCAGCTGGTGGTGGTGCCGGATGCGGGGCATGGGGTGTGGCGGGATCAGCCGGAAGAGGGCCTGGCGATCGTGCGTGGCTTCGTGTCTGCCCGCACCTGACGAACTCTCCACCGACTTGCATCACACGGTTTGAGGGTGCGTCAACGCTGCGGTTCTCCGATCCTCCCGTCAGCGTCGCGGTTGGCGCCTTCACTGGGAGCCCGAGCCATGCGTCTTCGAAACCAAGCCTTTTCCGCCGTGTGGCTGACCGCGGGCCTGTGGGTTCTGCCACCCGCGGCCGCGCAGCCGATCGATCTGGCCACTGTGAAGCCCGAGCAGTGTGCAGGCCCCTTCAAGTTCGAGCCCGGGACGAAGACCTGTGGTCCCGACAACGAGAAGATCGCCAAGATCACCACCTCACTGCAGTGCGAAGGCGTGGCTGGGGTGGTGTGGAAAAACGGCAAGTGCGAGTTCCTGCAGGACAAGGCACCGGCGCCGACCTGCGGTTCCGCCATCCCCGACCTGATCGCCGTCGAAGGCAAGTGCCTGGTCGACCGCAAGGTGCCGCGCAGCGCAGTGGGCGACTACGAGGGCGACTGCTTCCGCATCATCGCCACTCCCCAGCCCAACGACCTCGGCTTCGAGCGCGGTGACCGCCTTGTCGTGCTGTCACAGGTCGTCGACGGAGACGACCGGAAGCTGCGCGTGGCGAAAGCAGAACGCGCCGGCCTGGGCCCGTTGCCGATTCCCTACTTCTGCACGGCCGCGTCACCGGTCTACAAGGAGGTGCGAGCCAGCCAGCTCGCGGCCGCGGGCGCCGAACGGCTGGGCTGGACCTACGGCGTGCTGGCGATGCCCTTCAAGTACTACCGCCATGACAAAACGTTCACGGCAGGTGCCGCCATCGGGCCATACGTCGGGCGCCGTTCCGGCGCGGCAGGCTCGGCCATCACGTTTGCCGTGGCCGCCACCATCGGCTCGGTGAAGGGCGAGTTGCGTAACGATGCCGGCGCCATCACCTCGACGCCGGACCTCATGGCCTACTCGATCGCCGCGGGCTGGATGTTCGACATCAGCAAAGCGCAGGGCGTCAAGCCTTTCAAGATTGGCCTGTTCTTCGGGCAGGACCGCGTCGGCAGTGACAACGGGGTCAAGTTCAAGCAGAACGGTCGCGGCTGGGTGGCGTTCCAGATCGGCTTCGACTTCACAGATAACTGATTACATATCCCGCTCGCTCTTCGCCGCCCAGTAGAACCACTCGTGCCCCGGCAGCGCGCCGACATCCGGGAACACGATGAACCCATCCCGCGGCGCGCGCACTTCGGTGCCGTCGGCGCGCAGCGCAATCAGCTCGCCCTCGGCCAGCGCATCGAAGCTGGTCCAGGCCTTGGCGAAGCGGTCGGCGGCGTCGAAGCGGTCGATCACCTCCACCAGGCGCAGGCACTCGAACGGCCGCTGCGGCGGCTGCAGCGCGATGCCCTCGGCCAGGCCCAGCAGCGCCAGCGTCTGGCGGATGGCGTGGTGGGCCACGTCGGGCGCGGCGGGGTCGTCGTGCTGGCCGCATTCGAGCGTGACGCCGTAGCCGCCCTGCGAGCGCATCCACTCGGTGGTGCCGACGCCGTAGCTCGGGTCTTCGTGCACGGCGCCGGGCGTGAGGCCGCGCGCGCGGCGGCGGGCCACGCCGTCGGCGTAGGCCTGCATCCAGCCCTCGACGACGCGGTTGGGGCCCACATGGGCGGCCAGCTGCGCCTCGGCCGCGGCATGGCGGAAGGGCTCGAGCGCGCCGTCGTTGTCGGCCGGGCCGCGCATCACGAACGGCCGGCCGGGACTGCGGAAGCTGTGCAGATCGAGCAGCACCTCGTGCTCGGCCAGCAGCGGGCACAGCACGCGGCCGAGGCGGTCTTCGTAGTCCTGCGGCGTGGCCGTGGGCAGGAGGCGGCGGTTCAGGTTGCGCTCGCCCATGCGCCGCTTCTCGCGATACGCCAGCGGGTTGCACACCGGCACGAAGGTGACGCTGCCGCGCACGAGGTCGATCTCGCCGCGTTCGAGTTCGCCGATCACACGCTCGATGCCGCGCGTGCCGGCGACCTCGTTGCCGTGCACGGCACCGGTGACGATGAGCTTCGGGCCCGGCCGCAGCGCGGCAAAGCGGTGCTGGCGCAGATGGCTCAGTGAGGGGGTCGTCATCGCGTTCACTCGTCGCCGCCCCAGAGCATGTGCATCGCGCGTTCGTAACGCTCCATCACGCCGGCACTCACTTCGGGCGGCAGGTCGAGTGCCGCCTGCTCGGCCCCACCGGCCACGCCGATGCGGTCGAGCCAGTCGCGCAGCGGCTGCTTGTCGAGCGCGTGGACGCGGCCCTGCGCCAGCTCGTCGGCCAGCCAGAAGCGGCTGGAGTCGGGCGTCAGCACCTCGTCCATCAGCGTGAGCGTGCCGTTCGCATCGAGCCCGAACTCGAACTTCGTGTCGGCCACGACGATGCCGCGCGTGCGCGCATAGGCCGCGGCGGCCTTGTACAGGCGGATGGCGGTGTCGCGCAGTTCGGCGGCACGTGGCGCGCCGATCAGCTGCTCGAGCTGCGCGAACGAGATGTTCTCGTCGTGATCGCCCACCGCGGCCTTGGTGGCGGGCGTGAAGATGGGCTCGGCCAACGGCGTCGTCATGCTCAGCCCCGGCGGCAGCGGCTGGCCGCAGACGGTGCCGCTCTTGCTGTACTCCTTCCAGCCCGAGCCGGCCACGTAGCCGCGCACCACGGCCTCGCAGGGCAGCGGCTGCAGGCGCTTGACCAGCATGCTGCGGCCGGCCACCAGCGGCACCTCGTCGGGCTGCACCACGCTCTCGGGTGCCTCGCCGGTGATGTGCGTGGGCACCAGGCCCTCGAAGTGCCTGAACCAGGCCAGCGCCATCTGCGTGAGCAGCGCGCCCTTGCCGGGCACGGGCGCCTTCATCACCACGTCGAAGGCGCTCAGGCGGTCGCTGGCCACCATCAGGATGCGGTCGGTGCCGACGGCGTAGTTGTCGCGCACCTTGCCGCGCGCGAGGAGCGGCAGCGAGTGCAGGGTGGCGGGGCTGGGCGGGTTCGGCATGGCGGGCGCGGCGGTCACTGCGGGGCAGGGCCTGTATTGTCCTCCGCGTCATCCAGAGTGCCGCCGGCCCAGGGCCTGCCCTGACAATGCGGCCATGGTCACCCGGAAAAAGACGACTTCCTCCCCTGGCACCGGCAACCAGGCCGCTGCGAGCTTCGAACACAAGGGGGCGGAGGCCCTGATTCGCCCCGAGGTGGGCGTGCAGTCGCGCTTCAAGAAGCGCAAACCGCCCGCCAGGTACGCTTACGACCCCTCGCTGGCACCCACCATGCAATGGGACGCCGGCAACCCGGCGCGCGAACGCGGGGAAGCGTTGATCGCGCGCATCGAAGAAGCAGCTGCACGTCTGACCAGACTGGCGGCTGACGCCGAACCGGCCGAACGCGAACGACTGGCCGCCGAACTGCGCGACGCCAGCGCGGCCTTGAAGGCCCTCTCGCGGCCCTTCCTCGAGTGGGCGGGCAAGGCCGAGCGGCTGAGCTTCGAGGTGCCGACGTTGCCGCTGTTCATCCACGAACGCCTGTCCACGCAGGCCATCCTGGAGAGCCTGAAGGGCTACACCGGCGGGCAGATGGCGCTGGACTTCGGCGGCCACCCCGACCGTGACCTGGCCGAGCAGTTGCTGAAGGCCTACGAGTACCCCAACGGCTGGTTCAACCGCATGATCCTGGGCGACAGCCTGGTGGTGATGAACTCGCTGCTGCAGTACGAGCACATGGCCGGCCAGGTGCAGATGATCTACATCGATCCGCCGTACGGGGTGAAGTTCGGCAGCAACTTCCAGCCCTTTGTGCGCAAGCGCGACGTGAGCCACGGCGCCGACGAGGACCTGACGCGCGAGCCCGAGATGGTGAAGGCCTACCGCGACACCTGGGAGCTGGGCCTGCACTCCTACCTGACCTACCTGCGCGACCGGCTGCTCGTGTCGCGCGAACTGCTCACCGACAGTGGCAGTGTGTTCGTGCAGATCTCGGACGAGAACCTGCACCACGTGCGAGAGGTGATGGATGAGGTATTTGGGGCGGAGAACTTCTGTTCGCAGATCATCTTCCGGAAGACGACTGGCAAAGGCAGTGGACTGCTGGACAACACTTACGACTCACTTCTCTGGTTCGCGAAGGACCGGGCACGAGTCAAGTACAACGAACTCTACGAGCCTCGTACGCATCTAGAGGACGACAACCTGCGCTTCATAGAGTTACCTGACGGCAGCAGACGGCGCATGTCGAGCGGCGAAGCATCCGGCGGCATGCCACTGCCGGACGGGGCGCGGGTCTATCGACCAAATCCCCTGACTAGCGCCAGGCCCAGAAATCCTGGTGACCTTGCGGAGTTCTTGTTTGACGGCAAGCGCTTCAGCCCTGGGACTCGAACGTTTAGCACCGACAAGGCAGGGCTTGTGCGATTGGCTGATGCGAAGCGACTTTTGGCGGTCGGCAACACGCTAACGTTCGTGCGCTATCTGGACGATTTCGCCTTCCGACCGAGCAGCGATATCTGGGACGACACTCGGCAGAGCGGCTTTGGCGAGTCGAAGCTTTACGTTGTACAGACGTCCAAACGCACACTCGAACGTTGCGTGCTGATGACCACCGACCCCGGTGACCTCGTCCTCGATCCCACCTGCGGCAGCGGCACCACCGCCTACGTGGCCGAACAATGGGGCCGCCGCTGGATCACCATCGACACCTCCCGCGTCCCGCTCGCACTGGCCCGCCAGCGCCTGCTGACGGCGTGCTTCGACTACCAGGAACTCAAGAACCCCGAGCAGGGCCCGGCAGGCGGCTTCGTCTACAAGATGAAGCAGAACCGCAAGGGCGAGCACGTGGGCGGCATCGTCCCGCACGTCACGCTCAAGAGCATCGCCAACGGTGAGCCGCCCGACGTGGAGGTGCTCGTGGACCGGCCGGAGGTGGTGCCCGGCATCACGCGCGTCACCGGCCCGTTTGTCTTCGAAGCCACCATCCCCACGGCCCAGGGTTTTGACGACGCCTCACCCGAGGCCGCAGGGGCAGCCCGAAGCGAAGAAGCAGAAGAAGGCGACGACGCCTTCATTGACCGCATGGTCGGCGTGCTGCAGGCCTCGCCGGTGCTGCACCTGCCCGGCAACCAGACGGTGACCTTGGCCCAGGTTCGCCGGCCCGCACGCGCCCTGTGGCTGAGTGCCGAGGCCATGCGGCCGGCCCACAACCTGGCCGGCAGCCTGGAAGCTGCCGACGCCGCGAATGGCGGACTGGATCTGTCCACCGGCGAGCCGGTCGCCATCGTCTTCGGCCCCGCGCACGGCAGCGTGACGCGCCGGCTGGTGGAGGAAGCCTGGGGCGAAGCGCAGTTGCCCGGTCGCGGCTACAAGCACCTGTACGTGATCGGCTTTGCCATCGAGCCCGATGCGCGCCAGCGCATCGACGACTACTACACCAAGCTGGGCCTGCCCGTGACCTACGTGCAGGCCACGCCCGACGTGCTGATGGGCGACCTGTTGAAGAACATGCGCTCCAGCCAGATCTTCAGCGTCTGCGGCCAGCCCGACGTGACCTTGACGCCGGCCGAGCCGCCGTCGGATGGCGCGCCGAATGCGCAGTACTGGCAGGTCAAGTTGGAAGGGCTGGATGTGTTCGACCCCGCCACCGACCGCGTGGAGCCCACGCCAGGCCGGGAAGTGCCCGCCTGGTTTCTGGACACCGACTACAACGGCCTCGTCTTCAGGCCGCGGCAGGCCTTCTTTCCGCTCACCGGCGCGTGGGACAACCTGAAGCGCTCCTTGCGTGCCGAGTTCGACGACAGCGTGTGGGCGCACCTGGCCGGCGACACCAGCGAGCCCTTCATCGGCGGGCCCAACGATCAGATCGCGGTGAAGGTGATCGACCATCGGGGCAATGAGCTGATGGTGGTGAAGGCGCTGACGCCTCCAAAGAAGAACAAGCGCTGAAGGAGCCGCGAGATGGCGATGATTCGCAAGGTCACGCTGAAGAACTTCAAGCGGTTCGAGGATGTGACGTTCGATCTCTCGGGCCATGTGGTGCTGGCCGGCCCGAACAACACGGGCAAGACGACGCTGCTCCAGGCCATCGCGGCATGGACGCTCGCTTACGGCAAGTGGCGCGAGCTGAACGACTTCAACCCCCGCCGCAACGGCTACCCCTGGCAGGACCTTGAGCGACTGGCGTTCTCGGCCGTGTCGCTGCGTTCCTTCGATCTGCTGTGGCACAACCGCCAGCGCAATGAGCCGCTGGAGATCGGTGTGCAGGTCGATGGTGCACCCATGCTGACTATGGAGTTCAGATTCCGGGCTGCGGGCCAGATGCAGGCGCACCCCAAATCCGACTGCAGCAGCGAGACCGTGTCCCACCCGGCCTACCGTCTCCAGGCGACCTTCGTACCTGCCATGGCCGGGCTGGCGCGTGAGGAGATGCGGCTGGCTGACCCAGAGGCGATTCGATATCTGTTGGCACAAGGCAGGCCTGGCGAAGTGCTCAGGAACCTGCTGGTGACGGCCCATCGCGACCAGGAGGCATGGCGCGTCTTGAATGCGACGGTGCACCGCATGTTTGGCGCTTCGCTGTTGCCTCCCGTCCCTGGCGCGCCATTGGAATGCGAGTTCCAGCAAGCGGCACCCGATCAGGTGCCGGTCGCAGCCTTGCCGCGACTGGACATCGCCAGTGCTGGCAGCGGCTTCCTTCAGGTGCTGCTGGTGCTCTCGCTGATGCTGACGCAAGGCGATAAAGAGGCGCAGCAGGTCTTGCTCATCGATGAGCCCGACGCACACCTGCACCTGCTGCTGCAGAAGACCATCTACGACGAGCTGCGCAGTGTCGCGGCCCGGCGTGGTGCGCAGCTGCTTGTGGCCACGCATTCCGAGCAGGTGATCGAGTCCGCAGAGCCCAGAGAGCTGTACCTGATGTACGGCAAGCCCCGAAAGGTATCTGACACGGGCGAGCAAGCGCTTCTCATGCAGTCACTGGGCGCTCTTTCCCATAGTGACCTGCTCGAAGCGAACGGTGCGGTCGGGGCGCTCTATGCGGAGGACTTCACCGACTTCGCGATCCTGGATGCGTTTGCTAGGGTGTTGAGCGACGAAGTCGCGCTGCGCTTGCTGACGGTTCAGCTGGTCCGCAAGCGATCACGAGCACCGGTGCCGGATGGCCTTGGCGACGTGCAACCGGCCAAGCACTGGGAGATGCTTCAGTTGGTGAACCCCGCGCTTCCAGCGGCGGAGTTGCTGGACGGTGACTCGAAGAACAAGGCTGATGAATCGGTCACCGGTACCGCGGATCGCATGCAACGGCTCCGTTGGCGCTATTACGAGGTCGAGAGCTACCTCTTGCACCCGTCGGCCTGGAAGCGGTTCATCGAATCGCAGATCGGTGCCGGGCCCGCTGCCGAGGCGGCCCTGGAAGCGGCTTACGCAGAGATGGACAAGGTTTTCGAAGCGGCCTTCCGCACCCGACCTCTCTCGCCCTCCGCGTTGGAGGAGCGCGTTCTGAAAACCGAAGCGGTAAGCAAGACCGTTGTTCCCGCGATGCTGCAGGCTGCGGGCCTGAACCAGTTCGGCAAAAGCCGCTACTTCGAGATTGCCCAGTGCTTTCTACCTGAGGAGGTGCACCCGGAGGTGCGCGAGAAACTCGCCATGGTGAAGTTTGCGTTCGGCGTGGGGCCGGACCCACGCGCTGGCGCGGCTGCCGACAACGGGGCTCCCCATGCTTGACTTCCAGGTCGAAAGCCCGATTCAGAACAGCCCGTACAGCGAACCCACCCGCTGGTGGCGCATCGTGCCCGGCGAGACGCCGCAGCTCATGGACGGCCGGCGGCCTGCTGCCTACTACTGGCGCAAGGCGGGTGGCGCCGAAGAAGATAGCGAAGACGTTGGCACCGAGATCACGCTGATCATGGTGAACCGCATCCGCGACCGGGTGCGGCAGTGGCGAGAAGAAGGTTGCCAGGGCGCCAGCCGCATCACGCAGGAGTTGCTGGCCTGGTGGCAGCGTGAGGGGCGTGCGCAGCGGCTCTTCTTTGCCCAGCTCGAGGCAGCGATGACGGTGATCTTTCTCACCGAAGCGCGGCCGGACTACCTGCAGGGCATCGACGTCCGCCCGGACATGCCGACCGAGCGCCAAGCTGCAGACGGTATCAAGCCGCTGATGCGCTGGGCCTGCAAGATGGCTACTGGCAGCGGCAAGACCACGGTGATGGGCATGCTGGCCGCCTGGACCATCCTCAACAAGGTGGCCAGCGGTGGCCGCGATGCGCGCTTCGCCGACTTCGTGCTGGTGGTCTGCCCAAACGTGACGATCCGCAGCCGGTTGGGCGAGCTGGACCCAGGCCGCGGCGAGGCCAGCCTGTATCGAACGCGTGACCTCGTACCGCCCCACCTGATGCCCTTGCTCGCCCAGGGCCGGGTGCTGATGCGCAACTGGCACGTCTTCGAATTGCAGGACGAGAGCGGCGTCGGTGGCGACTCTTCGCGCGTGGTGAAGCGGGGCCGTGAGCTGCGCGAGCGGCGAACCGTGCGCATTGCCGACAAGGCAACGACCGCTCGTGGCGCCCGCTACATGACGCTGGAGACCTACCGCAAGGCACAGGTTCTAGGGCTGCTGGAGGTGGTGAGCGAGGCGTGTGACGAACATGGCACGCCGGTGCAGGCCGAGGTCATCGAGACTCGCTACGTCGAGTCCGACACCAAGTGGCTGAAGCGGGTGCTGGAAGACGGCGCGCGCAAGCGCAACATCATGGTGTTCAATGACGAGGCGCACCATGCCTATCGGCTGGATGACACGGAGTCGGACGACAACGAGGAAGATGACGACGGGCTCGATGCCTACTACCGGGAGGCGACAGTCTGGGTGGAGGGCCTGGACCGCATCAACCGGCTGATGGGCGTCGGGCGCGTGGTCGACTTCTCGGCAACGCCCTACTACCTCGGCCGTGTCGGCAATAACGCGAACCGGCCGTTCCCGTGGGTGGTGAGCGATTTCGGGCTGATGGAGGCCATCGAGTCGGGCCTGACGAAGATTCCGCAGTTTGCGGCGCGAGACCTGACGGGCGAGCCCATTCCGGGCTACTTCAACATCTGGCGCTGGATCCTGCCGCAGCTGAAGGCCTCAGAGCGCGGCGGCCGCAAGCAGGCGGCCAAGCCCGAGGCCATCTTGCGGCACGCCTTCATCCCCATGGTGATGCTTGGAGGGCTGTGGCAACAGCGTGCGCGCGAGTGGGTGGCTGCTGGGCACGATGATCGCCCGCCCGTGTTCATCGTGGTGTGCAAGAACATCAAGCTCTCGCGCCTGGTGTTTGACTGGCTGGCGTTGGACCAGCCGCCCCCGGGCGTGCCGAAGTCGGGGCTGGCGGACTTCCTGAACACGCCGGAGCGCGAGAACACGATCCGCGTCGACAACACGGTGGAAGAAGAGGCCTGGATGCGCTTCACCCTCGACACCGTCGGCAAGCGCGACTGGCCGCGCGATGCGATGGGCCGGCCGCTGTATCCAGACGGTTTCGTCGAACAGGCCGAGAAGCTTGGCAAGCCGCTGCACCCCCCCGGGCGCGACGTGCGGGCCATCATCAGCGTGGGCATGCTCACCGAGGGTTGGGACTGCAACACGGTGACGCACATCGTGGGCCTGCGGCCCTTCATGTCGCAGCTGTTGTGCGAGCAGGTGGTAGGCCGCGGGTTGCGGCGGGCGAGCTACGAGCCCGAACCCGACGGGAAGCTGCCTGAGGAGATTGCCCAGATTTTTGGCGTGCCGTTCCAGGTAGTGCCGTTCAAGGCACAAGCCCAGGCGGCGCCCAAACCGCAGGTTCAGACCTGGCGGGTGCGGGCACTGCCGGAGCGCGCGTCGCTGGAGATCCGGTTTCCGCGGGTGGACGGCTACGTGGTGCAGGCTCGGCGCAACCTGTCCATGGCTTGGGACCGGGTGGATGCGATTCAGATTGATCCGACCCGGCTTCCGGTTTCGGTCGAGATGAAGGCGGGCCTGCCGGCGGCCGATGGCTCACCCTTGGTGGGTGCGCCGGGGCGCGTGGAAGAGGTGACGCTGGCCGAGTTTCGCCTGCACAACCGACTGCAAACGCAGGCGATGCGGGCGGCGCACGAACTGATGCGGGAGTACGGGCGAAGGACCGCCACCGAGCTGCCGCTGTTGCGACCCCTGTACGGCCACTTCGTCGCGCTGGTGATGGAGTTCGTGCAGCGCAAGGCACTGGCCCATCCGCCGGCCGAGAAGTCCGACGTGTTCCTGGCCCCGAACTACTCCCGGATGCAGGAAATCATCCTGGAGCACCTGACAGTTTCCGGCACGGAGAACCTGCGGCCCCGATTCGAGCAGCACCGACCCGTGGGCAGCACGGCCGACGTCGACTACACCACGCGCAAGGAACCCATGCCCGTGCTGCGCAGTCACGTCAACTTCGTGGTTGCCGACTCACAGTGGGAGCGGATCGCCGCCACCGTCCTGGATACCCATGCTCGCGTCGAATCGTTCGTCAAGAACAGTGGCCTCGGGTTCGCCATTCCCTACACCCTGCGCGGAACAGCGCACGACTACCTGCCGGACTTCGTCGTCCGCCTGGAAGGTGGGCAGCGCCACCTAGTCGTCGAGATCAAGGGCGTCACCGACGAACAGACTGACGCAAAGAAGCTCGCCGCGCAGCAGTGGTGCGAAGCCGTGACCAACGAAGGCCAACATGGCCAGTGGACCTTCGTTCAGATCGAACAACGGGCAGTCATCCCGGCGGAGCTTGACCGCGCGCTGACGGCTTGAACCTCGGGCGCTATCACACCGGCGGCTCCAGGGGCTCCAGCAGCGTCAGCGTGCCGGCGCCGGCGTCGAGCCGCACGCGCAGGCCCATCGGCAGCGGCCGGTTCGGCGTGCCGTGGCCGCTGGGCCAGCCGGCGAGCAGCGGCTTGCCGTGTTCGCGCGCCAGCGGCAGCAGCAGCTCCTCGATCAAGGGCCGCGGGTTCTGTGTCTCGTGGAAGCTGCCGATCAGGAAGCCGCGCACCGCGCCCAGCACGCCGGCCAGGCGCAGCTGCGTCAGGTAGCGGTCGGCGCGGTAGAGGCTTTCGCTCACGTCTTCGAGGAACAGCAGTGCGCCGTGCGCGTCCCAGGCCCAGGGCGTGCCCACCAGCGCCGCCACCAGGCTGAGGTTGCCGCCGATCAGCCGGCCTTCGGCCACGCCGGGGAGCACCGGCTCGCCGGGTTCGAGCTCGGGGGCCAGCACGGTGCCCGCCGGCAGGCCGGTTTGCAGCAGGGCCACGAGCGCGGCCTCGTCGTCGTCGCGGCCGGGCTTGATCAGGTCCGAGGCCGGCATCGGCGCGTGCAGGCTGGGCAGGCCTTCCTGCGCCCACAGCGCATGCAGCGCGGTGATGTCGCTGTAGCCGATGAGCAGCTTCGGCTTGGCGCGCAGCAGCGCGGTGTCGATGGCGGGCAAGAGGCGCATCGTGCCGTAGCCGCCGCGCAGGCAGTGGATGGCGGCCACCTCGTCGTCGGCCAGCGCGGCGTGCAGGTCGGCCAGGCGCTCGGCGTCGTTGCCGGCCAGGTAGTCGAGCGTGGCGTGGCGGGCGCGGCACGAGGGGTACAGCCGCACGCGCCAGCCGTGGCGGGCGTAGAAGGCCTCCACCGCGGGCAGCACGGCGGCGTCCACCGGGCCGGCGGGGGCGAGCACGCCGATCAGCGCGCCGGGGGGCAGCGGCAGCCAGGGAGCGGGAATGGCCGTGTTTTTGGTCATGGCAGGGTCTCCATCAGCGCGTGCACCGCGGCGCCCAGGGCCGGCAGCTTCCAGGTGGTGGCGGCGCGGTCGTCGTCGGCACCCACGAAGCGCGGACGGTAACGGCTGCCCAGGTTGCTGAGCACGGCCACGGCGTAGCGCAAGCCGCCCGGTGTGGCCACGATGCCGGCGTCGGAGGCGTAGTTCTCGGTGGTGCCGGTCTTGTGCGCGAACACGGGCGCGTCGGGCATCCCGGGCAGCCAGCCCGGCAGGCCGCGCAGCGCGCCCGAGGACAGGATCTCGTCGAGCTGCTGTGTCGCCAGCACCGCCAGCAGCCGCGCTTTCGTGGGCTCACTGAGCGTGGCCGTTCCGGCGGCCAGCCAGGGCGCGGGTGGCGCCTTCGGATCGATGATCCACAGCAGCCGCACGGTGTCCCAGGCCGTCATGTGGATCTGGCCGACGCCCGAGCCATCGCCATTGCGCCAGCCACCCTGGGGCGTGGTGCGGTTGAGCTGCAGCGTCGGCAGCCCCCAGTGCTGCTGCAGCGTGCGGTTGAGCGTGTCGACCATGCCGGCGCGGTGCAGCAGCGCCACGCAGCGGTCGGTGGCGTCGTTGTCGCTGACGTCGATCATCGGGCCCAGGTGCGGCATCACCTCGGGCCAGGCCAGCTTGCCGGCATCCACGGCCAGGCCCAGGCCCACGGCCACCATCAGCTTCAGCAGCGAGGCGGGGTAGGGGGCGATGAAGCGTGGCGCGTCGGGTGGCAGGCCGGGCGGGGTGTAGAGCGGCGGGAAGTGGATGCGCGACCAGTCGGCACCCGGCTGCCAGGCCACCGAGGTGCCGGTGGCGTTGCGCAGGTCGGCGTCGAAGCGCAGGTTGGCCACCGCGCCGATGCCGCCGCCTTCGGGCCCGAAGCGCGCGACCACGCCTTGCGGATGCTCGCGCGAGAACAGCACGTTGGCCGCGAGAGCCGCCTTGCCTGCCCGCGCAAAGCGCAGCACCGCCAGATCGAGGCTCGGAAACGCGTCGACCGGCGCGCCTGCGCGCAGCCGGTCGGGCGTGGTGTCGAAGCGCTGCGCGAGGACGGCCGCGCGCAGCGCCTGGGCCGCAGAGGTCATGGCGGGCCGGTCTCCGTTGCGCCGCAGCGTACAGGTCCGCCACCCCCGCGACGGGGCCGGATGGGAGCGGTCAGAAGAACGTGTACTCCGCCCGCAGCGTGAACGCCCGGCCGCGCGGATCGGCCACGCGGGGCTCCCAGGAACTGCCGGCACCGGTGTTGGTGTCGTAGTTCACCGAGAACGGCGGGTCTTCATTCAGCAGATTCTTGATGCCGGCCGTGAGCACGAGGTTCTTCACGCCGCGGTAGGTGGCGCTGAAGTTGAACACTTCGTAGGGCCTGACGTTCTGCTCCCACAGCGCCGGCCGGATGGTGCCGTTGCGCACGCCCGGCAGCACGAAGTCGGCATAGCCGCCGCGGTAGACCTGCGTCAGCGTGCCCGACCAGTCGCCGCGCTGGTAGGTCGTGCTGGCGGTGTGCTTCCAGCGCACGCCCAGATCGCCGGCGCGGGTGAACACGCCCACTTCGCTGGGGCCGAATTCCGGCGCGCTCTTGACGACCTTGCTCTTCTTGTCGAGCAGGTACGACACATCGAGGCTGAAGCCGATGCGGCCCGCGCCCAGGCTGGTGCCGGCCTTGATGCCGAACTCCAGGCCGCGGGTGATGGTCTGGCCGGCGTTGACCCAGCGCGTGTCCACGCTCACCAGCCGCCCGGTGCCGTCGCGCACGAAGCGGTCGGTGAAGAAGGGGTAGTTCTGCGCCGTCGACAGCGTGGTCAGGCCCAGGCTCTGGATCGTGCCCTCGCGCTTGACTTCCCAGTAGTCGATGTTGCCGCTCACCGACGGGTGGGGCTGGAACACGATGCCCACCGAGCCCATCTCGGCTTCCTCGGGCTCGAGGTCGGACTTGCCACCGAAGATGATGCCGGGCGTGATGGCCGCGCAGCCCGCGACGGCCGGGTTCACCGTGCGCGTCGGGCAGGTGGCCGGGTCGGTGTAGTCGGCACCGGTGTAGGTGCTGACGGTGACCGGGTCGAACTGCTGCTTGAAGGTCGGCACCCGGAAGCCGGTGCTGTAGGCGCCGCGCACCATGAAGGCCTCGATCGGCGCCCAGCGCACCGTGGCCTTCGGGTTGCTGCTGCGGCCGAAGCCGGTGTAGTCGTCGCTGCGGGCAGCCAGCGTCACCTCGAGCGTCTTCAGGATCGGGATCTGCACTTCCGCGTACACGGCGTTGATGTCGCGCTCCAGCGTGCCCGCGGTGGCCAGCGCGTTGTCGAAGGGCGCGTTGAACACCAGCGCGCCCACGGTGTTGGCGTTGGGGCGCTGGTCGCCGTCGAACTTGTAGCTCTCGGTGCGCCGGTCGATGCCGATGGCGGCCATCACGGTGCCGGCCGGCAGCTTGAACAGCGGGCCCGACACCTGCGCGTCGGTCTGCGTCATCGAGAACTCGCCGCCGTACAGCGTGACGCCGCGCGCCGAGATGGCGTTCAGCCGCGCCAGCGCGTCGGGGGTCTGCGTCAGCGAGAACGGGTTCAGCACGCCGTTGTTGATGAGGTCGGCGAAGGGCTGCCAGTAGTGATAGCCGCTGCCCAGCGTCGACTTCGATTCGCTCTTGGCCTGGCTCACGCCGACGCGGTATTCCCAGTTGGCGAACAGCGGGCCCTCGGCGCTGAGCAGGAAGCGCGAGGTGTCGGTCTCGGTCTCGAGCTCGCGCGGGCCGCAGGGCATGCAGCGCCAGCGGAACGACAGCGGCAGGGCCAGGGCCCGGTTGGCCTCGACGGCCGGGAAAGCGGCCGCGAGCTGGTTGAAGACCGCCAGATAGCCGGGTGCCGTGCTGGGGTAGGCGAGGTTCAGGAACGGGTGCGGCACCCGCGTCACGCCGTCGGGCAGCAGCGTCGTGGTGAGCGTGGTGCTGCTGATCTGGTTGTTCGAGAAGCTCTTGGCGCTTTCGCTCTTGCCGAGCACGGCCTCCGCGGCCAGCACGTGCTCGCCGAGCTTGAAGCTCAGGCGCGACACCAGGTTGGTGTTGCGCACCGGTTGCTGGATCACCGCGGCGCGGCCGGTGTCCCAGTCGCAGCCGTACTTGCTGGACGCGGCGGCCCAGATGTCCTCGCGGTAGGGGTTCATGCCGTCGACGCTGCTGCAGCCGGCGCCGCCGGGCAGGTCGAGCACGTTGATGCCGTTGACACGCAGGCTCGGATCGGCAAAGTCGACCGGGCCCGTGCCACGCCCGGTGGCGTTGATGTTGTCGCGCGAGATGGCGCTGTACAGCGAGCCGATGGCGAACACCGTCGCGATCGGGGCGCCGCGGGTGTCGGGGCTGATGCCGCGGTTGGGCTGGTAGGTGTTGACGAAGTCGCGCTGGTCGCCGCGCAGCACCTTGTGGTCACGCACCGACAACGAGGCCAGGAAGTTGAAGCCCTGGCTCTCGAGGTCGCCGAAGCCGGCGGTGAGGTTGGCGCCGTAGATCTGGCCGCCGGATTCCTGCGGGATGTCGACCAGTGCACCGACCTGCAGGCCCTTGTAGTTGTTGCGCAGGATGAAGTTGATGACGCCGCCGATGGCGTCGGTGCCGTAGATCGCGCTGGCGCCGTCCTTCAGGATCTCGACACGCTCGATGGCTGCGAACGGGATCTGGTTGAGGTCGACCGTGCCGCCGTTGAGGCCGTGCGACGCGATGCGGCGCCCGTTCAGCAGCACGAGCGTCGCGTTGCTGCCCTGGCCGCGCAGGTTGGCGCTGGTGGCGCCGTTGTTGCCGCGCGCCGCGCCGTCGACGACGTCGGCATTGCCGGCCAGGTTGTCGAGGCCGTTGCCGTTGATGTTGAGCTGCGAGATCAGCTGCTCCGCGCTGGCGATGCCTTGCGCGGCGAGCTCCTGCCGCGTGATCACCTGCACCGGCAGCGCGCCCTCGGCCGCGATGCGCTTGATGCTGGAGCCGGTGATCGTGACGCGCTCGCCGGCGGTCTGCGCAAAGGCGCCGCCGGCCAGGCCGACGAGGGCCAGGCTGGCGGCCAGGGTGGTGAGCTTGAAGGCCATGGACGGGTTCCTCGGGTGATGTTTGGAGTGCTGCAGCGAGCCGGCTTCGTGCACGCCGGCCTCCCGGGCCCCGGTCACGCAAGAAACGATCCCTCACAGTGTTGCCGGCTCGGGTGCCGATCGCCCATCGGGAATAACCTGCGGCTTTGCGTCCAGGCGACAGGTACTTGCGCAACGGCGTCAGGCCCGCGTGGGGCCGACGCGTGGGAACATCGCCGCCATGACACCGACGCTCTGGCGCTGGATTCCCACCCTCTACCTCGGCCAGGGCCTGCCCTACGTGGCCGTGATGACGCTGGCGGTGGTGATGTACAAGAACCTCGGGGTTGGCAACGCCGAGATCGCACTCGTGACGAGCTGGCTGTACCTGCCCTGGGTCATCAAGCCGCTGTGGAGCCCGCTGGTCGACCTGCTGGGCCAGAAGCGCGGCTGGATCGTCGCGCTGCAGCTGCTGGTGGGCGCGGCGTTTGCCGGCGTGGCGCTGGTGGTGCCGGTGCCGAGCTTCCTGCAGTGGACGCTGGTGATGTTCTGGCTGCTGGCCTTTGCCAGCGCCACGCACGACATCGCCGCCGACGGCTTCTACATCCTGGCGCTCGACCGCCGCCGCCAGGCCGCCTTCGTGGGCGTGCGCAGCACCTTCTACCGGATCTCGATGCTGGGCGGCCAGGGCGGCCTGGTGTGGCTGGCGGGCTGGTGGGCGCAGCACCACGGCGGGCCGGTGGCGGGCTGGCAGGCGGTGTTCGGGCTGCTGGCGCTGGCCTTCGGCGTGCTGGCGCTGTGGCATGCGTGGGCCCTGCCGCGGCCGGCGGGCGACGGGCCGGCGCCGCGCGAAGGGGCCTTCTGGCAGGGCTTCGGCGCCGTGTTCCGCAGCTTCTTCGCCCGCGACGACATCGTGCGCGTGCTGGTGTTCCTGCTCGTCTACCGGCTGGGCGAGGCGCAGCTGCTGAAGCTGGTGCTGCCGTTTCTCCTCGACCCGCGCGCCGAGGGCGGCCTGGCCTTCACGACGCAGGACGTGGGCCTGGCCTACGGCACCGTGGGCGTGGCCGCGCTCACCCTGGGCGGGCTGCTCGGCGGCTGGGCCATCTCACGCGCCGGCCTGGGGCGGCTCTTGCCGGTGCTGCTGCTGGCGATGAACGTGCCGAACCTGCTGTACGTGTGGCTGGCCTGGGCGCAGCCCGAGGGCTTTGCCGTGGTGGCCGCGGCGCTGGCGGTGGAGCAGTTCGGCTATGGCTTCGGCTTCACCGCGTACATGGTGTTCATGCTGTGGGTAGCGGGTGGGCCTGATGGCGGCAGCCTGCACAAGACCGCGCACTACGCCATCTGCACCGGCTTCATGGCGCTGGGCATGATGCTGCCCGGCATGGCGGCGGGCTGGCTGCAGGAGCAGATGGGGTACACGAGCTTCTTCGTCTGGTGCTGCGTGGCCACGCTGCCCGGCTTTGCAGCCGCCGCGTGGGCGCGCATTCCGCGGGACTTCGGGCGCGAGGAGGCGCCTCGTTTGCCTTGAGGCCGCCCCGCTCCGTTTGCCCTGCGGCCGCCCCGCTCCGTTCGCCCTGAGCCTGTCGAAGGGCCGTGTGCCACTCCACCAAGGCTTCCTTCGACAGGCTCAGGACGATCGGAAACACAGGCTCAGCCCGAACGGTGGAGCCTCCGGCCGATCAGCGCTTGCCCAGCAACCCGCCCAGCAAGCCACCGAGGTTGGGGCCGCCGGCACCGGCGCCGCCCGCACCACCCAGCAGGCCGCCGAGCATGCCGGCCAGATCGCCGCCACCCGCCGGCAGCTGGCCGTTGGGGGTGAGGCCATCCACCACCTGCGGCAGCAGCTGCGACAAGGGGCCGAGCAGGTCCTGCCCGCCGGCACCCAGCTGCTGCAATGCGTCGGGGCCGAGCGCCTGGCCGAGCTGGTCGGGCGAGATCGGCAGGTTCGGGCCGGTGGAGATCCAGCTCTGCACCACGTCGCCGAGGCCACCATGCTGGAACTTGGCCACCAGGCCCTCGAGGCCGCCGTTCTGCTGCACGAGCTTCATCACCACCTGCATCAGGTCGCCACCCTGGCCACCACCGGCCGAGCCCATCGCACCGGCCACTGCATCGAAAAGACCCATCTGATCACTCCTCGTTGATTGAACCCGCCCGATTCTGTGGCGGCGGCGCGGCGCGCCCTCCCCCTACAACCCCAACCCGGCCCAGGCCAGCAGCGCCAGCGGCGCGGTGTCGGCCCGCAGCACACGCGGCCCCAGCGTCACGGGCCTGAAGCCGGCGGCGCGCGCCGCGGCGCGTTCGTCGGCCGTGAGGCCGCCCTCGGGGCCCGAGAGCGCGGTGATGGCGGCCGGCCGCTCGCAGGCCCCGGGCGCACGCGCGTCGTCGGCAAAGTCGAGCATCCAGCGCGCCGCCTCGTGCGGGCGCGGCGGCGGCGGCTGGCGGGCCAGCCAGTCGGTGATGTCGCAAGGCGGCGCCACCTGCATGAGCTGCGTGCGGCCGCATTGCTCGCTGGCCGCGCGCACGATGCCGTGCCAGTGCGCCAGCCGCTTGGCCGAGCGATCGCCGGCCAGGCGCAGCACCGAGCGCTCGGCCCACAGCGGCTGCACCGCAGCGGCGCCCAGCTCGGTGGCCTTTTCCACCAGCCAGTCCATGCGTTCGTTGGCCGGCACCACCACGGCCAGCGTCACCGGCAGCGGCAGCTCACGGCTCACGGCTTGCGGCTCGCCCACGCGCACGCGGATCTCGCTGCGGCCCACCTGCAGCACCGTGGCCGGCCACTCGGCGCCGTGGCCGTCGAGCAGCACCAGCGTGTCGCCGGGCTGCACGCGGCGCACGCGCGCGTGGCGGTCGGCCGACTCGGGCAGCGCGGTCTCGGCGCCGGGCTGCAGCGGGGTGTCGACGAACAGGCGCATCGGTGCCGAACGAGCCCGGGTCAGTGCGCCTCGCGCAGCGCCCGGCGCAGCACCTTGCCCACGCTGCTGCGTGGCAGCTGCTCGCAGAACTCCACGTGCACCGGGCGCTGGTAGCCCGCGAGGTGGCGTTCGCAGTGTTCGCGCAGCTGCGCCTCGCTGGGCGCGGCCCCGCCCGGCGCGCTGCGCACGACGACGAGCTTGATCACCTCGCCGGCCTCGGCCGCATCGGGGTGCGGCACGCCCACGACCGCGCACTCGCGCACACCGGCCACGCGCATGACGATCTCCTCCACCTCGTTGGGCACCACCGGCAGGCCGCCGACCCAGACCATGTCGCGCTTGCGGTCCACCAGCCGCAGCGCGCCGTCCCCGGCAAAGCGGCCGATGTCGCCGGTGCGCAGCCAGCCGCCGGGCAGCATCACGCGCGCCGTTTCGTCGGGCCGTTGCCAGTAGCCGGCCATGACCTGCGGGCCGCGCACCGCGATCTCGCCGCCGGCGCCCGGCGGCACGGGCCGACCGTCGTCGTCGACGAGCATCAGCTCGGTGTCGGGCAGCGGGTAGCCGACGTGGCCGCTGAACAGCGTGTCGTCGACACGGTTGCAGGTGACGGCCGGGCTGGCCTCGGCCAGGCCGTAGCCCTGGATGATCGGGCTGCCGGTCTTCAGCAGCCACAGCATCGCGGTGGCCGGGTCGACGGCCATGCCGCCCGACAGCGACAGGCGCAGCCCGCTCCAGTCGATGCGGTCGGCCGCCGGGTGGCGCGCCAGCGCCTCGAACACCGGGTTCAGCGACGGGAACAACTGGAAGCGCTCGCGCTGCAGCAGCGCGGCCAGCGCGTCGGTGTCGGCCACGTCGGGCACCAGCAGCAGCCGGCCCCCGCGCGCCAGCGTCAGCAGCAGCGCCAGCGTGAAGCCGAACACGTGGTGCAGCGGCAGCGCGGCCACGGTCGTCCAGGGTTCGTCGCGCGGGCGCGCCTGCAGCGCCGGCTGCAGCCACTGCTCGGCCTGGCGCAGGTTGGCCAGCAGATGGCGCTGCAGCAGCACGACGCCACGCGCCACGCCCGTGGTGCCGCCGGTGTACTGCAGCAGGGCGATGTCGTCGGGCCGCGGCAGCACGGGCGCGAGTTCCAGCGAGCGCCCGCGGTCGAGCGCGGTCGAAAAGCCCAGCGCCCCCGGCAGCGTCGGCACGGTGTTGCGGTGGCGCAGGCGGTGCCGCACCAGCGCCGCCTTCAAGGGCCCGAGCAGCTCGCCGGGGCCCGCCGTCACCACCAGCAGCTGCGGCAGCGCCTCGAGCACCGGCCGCAGCGCCAGCGCCGCGGCGGCATCGGCCACCAGCGCGCGCGCGCCGCTGTCGCGCAGCTGGTGCAGCAGCGCCTCGCCGGCCAGCTGCGGGTCGACCGGCACCACCACCAGCCCGGCGCGCCAGGCCGACAGCACCACCACCGGCAGCGGCAGGCCGCCGGGCAGCATCACGGCCAGCCGGTCGCCGGGGGCCAGGCCGCGCTGCTGCCAGGTGGCCGCGAGCGCGCGCGACGTGGCCTCGAGTTCGGCATAGCCCAGCGTGCGGCCGTGGCAGCTGGCGGCGGGCCGCGCGGCGTGCTGCGCCAGGCTGGCCAGCAGCGCACCCGTGAGGGTGTCGGGCCGGGTGTCGGACAAGGCGTTCATGCGCGCCGGCCCGCCGGCCGGCGCGGGGATCGGGCCCGGCACGGAGCCATGTTCAGCGCGCGGCCAGCGCACCGCGGCTTCCCCGCGGCAGCGTGCCCAGCTCGACGGCGTACACCAGCGCCAGCTTGGTGAACTTCAGCATGTGCTGCGGGTCGTTGCCGAAGATGGCGGTGACGTCGTCCACGGTGTGGATGGCGCGGTTGTAGTTGGCGTTGCTGGCCTCGTGCGGGAACGAGGCGCGAAAGCCCCGCGTGTGCCACGAGGCGTGGTCGCTGCAGGCATAGCCGCAGGCGCTGTAGCCCACCGTGTAGCCCGGCAGGTAGCGCGACACCAGCGTGGCCAGGAAGGCGTTCTGGGCCGCGTTGGTGTAGTCGGTGTAGAGCCAGATGTCGGTGCTGTCGCCCTGGAAGGCCGTCATGTCGAGCTGCATCACGCCGACGACCTTGTCGGCACGGCCGAGGAAATCAGCCGCGATCTCGCCCGAGCCGCGCAGGCCCACTTCTTCGGCCGCGTACGCGATGAAGCGCAGCGTGCGCGACGGCCGGTAGCCGCCGGCCATCATGACGCGGATCACCTCGGTGAGGCTGGCGATGCCGCTGGCGTTGTCGTCGGCACCCGGGGCGCGCGAGCCTTCGATGGTGCCGGGCGCGATGGAGTCGAGATGGCCGCCGAGCACCACCATTTCGTCGGCTCGCGTGGTGCCGAGGATCTCGACCATCACCGACTTCTGCGGCCAGCCCGCGTGCGTGATCTGCACCACGCGCGCGTCGCGCCGGGTGGCCGGGATCAGCGTGCGCCAGCGCTCGGCCAGCCAGTCGGACGCGGCCACGCCGTGCGTGCTGTTGTAGCGCCGGTTCTGGAACGCCGGGAGGCTGTCGACCGTGGCCATCAGGTGGCTGGCCTGCAGCAGCGGCATCAGCGGCAGGATCTGGGTCGCGTTGTCGATGGCGTAGCTCGGGGCCGGGCCCACGGCGGTGGGTTCGGCAGGACTGCCCGACAAGCGGTGCAGCGTGGCCAGCGCCTCGGCGCGGCTGGCGTGGAACACGTAGCCGCCGCAGCGCTGCAGCTCGCGGTGCACCATCAGCGACAGCATCTCGAGCCATTGGTCATCGACCTCGACGGCGACGATGGTCTCGGTGGCGGCCTCCAGCGCCGCGCTGCGCGGCGCCAGCGGGCGCGCCACGGCGACCTCGGCCTGCCCCAGCACCTGGGTCTGCGGCACCATGCGCTGCAGCACCACCAGTGCGTCGGCCGAGAGCGTGAGCCAGGCGGGTGCGGCCCGCGCCGGCAGGGCCGCCGCCAAGCCTGCGGCCAGCGCCACCGCCAAGGCCAGGGGACGCAGCAGGCGCTGCAGGACTAGGGGGTGGGTCATGCGACGAATGTAAGGTCCACGCAAGGCAGTGTCAGCCCGCGCTTGCCCTGACGCCCGCGCACTGGGTTCTGGCAACTAAGCGTCGATTTCTGGCCCCCTGAGGCCCTTGTTTGCCCCCCACACGTGGCTCAGTTGGGCAACTAAGCGTCGACCTGGGGGTTCCGGCCACACACAACGGTGGTGCTTGCCAAAGAGAGTTGACAGCGGCACCGGTTCGGCTGAGAGGGCTACGCCCTTCGAGGAACTGGTCGCTGAACTTGGCGCCGCGTTTCTGTACGCCGACCGTGGCATCACCTCCGAGCCGCGCGCGGACCATGCCGCCTACCTGGCCAGCTGGCTCAAGGTCCTGAAGGGCGCCAAGCGCGCCATCTTCAGCGCTGCTGCCCATGCCCAGCGCGCCGCCGACTACCACAACGGCCTGCAAGGCCAGGTCGCCGAAAACGGCAAGGAACACGATGCGAGGCTGGGCCTTTCGGCCGCGCAGGTGGCGGGCCTGAAGCAACAGGCCGGCACGGCGCTGCAGGAGATGTTCGGTGCCGTCGGGGCCGGCGATCCCGCGCAGTCGAGTTGGTGGACCCGTGCGATCACGCCGGACCTGCCCATCGTCAGCCAGCTTTATCCCCGTTGGGCCGATCTGCTTGCTGCGGGTCGCAACCCATCCGAGAGAGCCGCGCTGGACGTGACAGACCGCATCCGCGCACCGGTGATGCATGTCTCGACGTGGCACGACTTCTTCCAAGCCAGCGCGTTCAAGGCCTTCGGCCGACTGCAGGCGGCGCGGGGCGACCAGAAACTGCTGGTGCTGGACGGTACGCACTACGACATCGACGAGCCGGATCTGTGGCCGATGAAACCCATGTTCGCTTGGTTCGACCACTGGCTCAAGGGCGAGCCCAATGGTGCCAACGCCTGGCCCACTGTTCAGTACGTGCTGGCCGGACAGCCCGAGGGGCCCCTGCGCAGGTCACCCGTGTGGCCGCCGGCAGGGACTGCATCGAAGACGTTTACGCTCAGCGTACCTCAGCGGGCGCTGGCGATCGACCCGGCAGCACCGGTTCCGACCCTGGGCGGCAGCCATTTGACGGTCAGCTCGGGGATGGAGGATCAGACGCCGCTGCTGCAGCGCGCAGACGTGGTGGAGCTTCAGGGAGGGGCGCTGCCCGCCGCTGCGCTGATGCTGGGCACGGCAGAGGCGAAGTTGACGGTTCTTGAGGCCGACAGGGGCGACATCGTGGTCAAGCTGGTCGATCGGCAGCCCGACGGGCAAGTACGCCTGCTGCGTGAGGTGGTGGTGGCCGTGGCCGGTGCGGGCACGGTACGCATGAGCTTTGCACCGCTGGCCTACGGTTTCGAGGCCGGCAGCTCGCCGGGACTGGTGGTAGCCGGAGCATCGATGCCGGCCTACCGGTTGGACCTTCCGGCTCTGGCTGGCACTGTGCGGCTGGGCGGCGCCACACTGCGGCTACCCAAGGCCGCGGAGTAACGAGCACGGTTGTCAGCATCTGCGCGCCTTGCACGGCGCGCCTCAACCTTGAGGGACTACCCATGTTTGGCCACATGATGCAGCTGCCGCTGCTGATCTCGTCGCTCATCGTGCACGCCGAACGCCACCACGGCGACCAGCTGGTCGTCTCGCGGCGCGTCGAGGGCGACATCCACCGCATCAGCTACCGCGAGCTGGCCTGGAACACGCACCGCCACATGGAGCTGTACTACGGCGTCAGTGGCAGCGGCCGTGTGCTGCATACCGTGAATCCGCGGCTGCACCCGGACCAGATCGTCTACATCGCCGACCATGCCGAAGACCAGGTGCTGTTCTTCGACATGACCTTCTGGCCGCTGATCCAGGCCGTGGCCGGCCGCACGAAGACCGTCAGGCACTGGGTGGCGATGACCGACCGTGCGCACATGCCGGCGGCCGAGCAGGCGGCCAAGGTGCCGGGCCTGCTGTGCTACGAGGAGCTGCTCGAGCAGGCCAGCGACCGCTATGCCTGGCCGGTGTTCGACGAGAACACGGCCAGCAGCCTCTGCTACACCAGCGGTACCACGGGCAACCCCAAGGGCGTGCTCTACAGCCATCGCAGCACCGTGCTGCACACGATGGTCGCCGCCCTGCCCGACTGCTTCGGCTGCAGCGCGGCGGACGCCATCCTGCCCGTGGTGCCGATGTTCCACGTCAACAGCTGGGGCATCGTCTACATGGCGCCGATGACTGGGGCCAAGCTCGTGCTGCCCGGCCTGGGCCTGGACGGCAAGAGCCTGTACGAGCTGTTCGAGAGCGAGGGTGTCACGATCAGCGCCGGCGTGCCCACCGTGTGGCAGGGACTGCTGGCGCACGTGGAGGCCCACGGCCTGAAGTTCAGCACCATGCGCAAGAGCGCGATCGGCGGCTCGGCCTGCCCGCCGGCCATGATCCGCAAGTTCCGTGACGACTACGGGGTGCGCGTGCTGCACGCCTGGGGCATGACGGAGATGAGCCCCATCGGCACCGCCGCCGCCTTCAAGGCGCAGCACCACGCGCTCGACGACGAAGGCCAGCTCGCGGTGATGAGCACGCAGGGCCGCGCCGTCTATGGCGTGGACATGAAGATCGTCGGCCAGGACGACGCCAGCGGCGCCGAGCTGCCCTGGGACGGCCAGGCCAGCGGCGACCTGCTGGTGCGCGGCCCCTGGATCATCGACACCTACTTCAAGGGCGAGGGCGGCAACCCGCTCGTCCAGGACGCCGACGGCAACGGCTGGTTCCCCACCGGCGACGTCGCCAAGATCACGCCCGAGGGCTACATGGTCATCACCGACCACAGCAAGGACGTCATCAAGAGCGGCGGCGAGTGGATCGGCTCCATCGACCTCGAGAACATCGCCATGGCCCACCCGGCGGTGGCGATGGCGGCCTGCATCGCCGCGCACCATCCCAAGTGGGACGAGCGGCCGCTGCTGGTGGTGGTGAAGAAGCCGGGCATGGACGTCACGCGCGAGGAGCTGCTGGCCTTCTACGAGGGCAAGATCGCGAAGTGGTGGACGCCGGACGACGTGGTGTTCGTCGACGCCATTCCGCTGGGCGCCACGGGCAAGATGCAGAAGAACAAGCTGCGGGAGCAGTTCAAGGCACACTGCTTGCCGCGCAGCTGAAGCGACGTGCCCAGGCTTGTGCGCGTTAGCCCGGAGAAATTGACTTGCCAAGAGGGTGGCCCCTTGGCCTGAGCCCGTGCCGCATGCGCTCACGCCCTCGAGGCCTGACTGTCGGCGCGCGTTCTGGACAGCAGGACAGCCCTAGCGTGAGTGAGCGGGTCCCCGAGCTTGGGCTGCGGCGGCTATGGCCCGGTTCACAGCGTTGTGGGAGCGGCCACGAGCGTCACTGATGTGAAGCTGGCTGGCGAGTTGCGGCATGGCGCGGAGGAAGCGGCCTTCGGTGAAGTCGGCTATCGAGGCGCGCACAAGCACTCCGAGGCTGCGGGTCCGGCCTCGCTCGTGGTGATGAGATCCGGCATGCGTCGCAAGCTCAGCCCATTCACTGAGCCGCAGTTCGTCTCTGAGCAGATCGAGCGGGCCAAGGCCAGCGTAAGGGAAAGGTTCGAACAGCAGCTCTGCGTACTCAAGCGGCAACTTGGCTACACCAAGTGTGCGCTACCGGGTGCTGAAGAAGAGAGCAACGGAGATCGTCACGCTGTACGCGCTGTCCAAGCTGCGGATGGCGCGCAAGCGATTGTTGGGGGCCGCAGGATAGGTGCGTCCGCGCTGGCCATGTCGGCCGTGCATGACATGCCGTGCGCGATGCAAGACGTCGATTGCGGCGCTGATCGAAAGCATGTCGGCTCGATGACGGCCCCGCGGCATCAGCTCTCCTCAATCAGCGCTTCGAGTAGCGTCTTGAAGCCTTCCCTCGGGCGCGGGCAGCGGTGAGTCGGCTGACGCGACTGGCGGCATGGGCATCCGCCGGTGCACCAGCGCAAACATCTGTGGGGTGAAAGCGAAGGCGAGTACGGTCGACAATGCCACCCCACCCGCGACGGCCATGGCGAAGGGCGGCCAGAACCCGCCTCCAGCCAGGATCAGAGGCAAAAAGCCCCCCACTGTGGTCAGCGTGGTCGAAAGGATGTGGCGGGTGGACCCCATCACCACCTCGGTCATCGCAGCGCGGTCGCCCGCCGCGGCGCGCGGGTCTTCCTGCAATGCCGACAGGACGATGATTGCCGCGTTCACCGACACGCCGATCGAGCCGATCACCCCGATCACCGCAGTGATCCCGAACGGATGGTCGAAGATCGCCAGCGCGAGGATCGACAGGCCGGCCGACAGCCCCGCCACCGCAAAGGTGATCGCCGACAGCCGGAACGAATTGAACGACAGGACCACCGTGGCCACCGACAGC
>JADCGQ010000011.1 GCA_020248945.1 Rubrivivax sp. | reverse complement strand
GGGTACGAACTGGACAATGAGTTCCTTCGGGATCGACGGCATCGCCGCCGCTGCGGCAATGGCCGCCTCCGGTGTCTTCCTGCTTGTTGGCATACATGCTCCTGTTGGTCATGCTATGCCCCGCACACAAAATTCCGGACAGGCTCGCGGCGAGCCCTGCGAGGCGAAGCCGGCCGCGCCCTGCACCGATTGCTGAGACCCCGTCCAAGGAACTTGCCCAAGGAACCCGCGATGAACCCCAAGGCCTACCACGTGCTCTTCATCTGCACGCACAACTCGGCCCGCTCCATCATGGCCGAGGGCCTGCTCAACGGCGCCCGGCGGTCCGACTTCGTGGCCCACTCCGCCGGCAGCCAGCCCAGCGGCCAGGTGCAGCCTCTGGCGCTGGCCACCATGGCGCGCATGCACCTCCACACCGAGGGCTACCGCAGCAAGAGCTGGGGCGAGTTCGCCGCCGCGGACGCGCCATCGATGGACTTCGTCTTCACGGTCTGCGACAACGCCGCCGGCGAGGTCTGCCCGGTGTGGCCCGGCCAGCCCATGACGGCGCACTGGGGCGTGCCCGACCCCGCGGCGCTGCAGGGCAGCGAGGCCGAGCGGGCCCAGGCCTACTGGGACGTGGCCACCACGCTGAAGCGCCGCATCGACCTGATGCTGGCCCTGCCGCTGGCATCCCTCGACCGCCTGGCGCTGCAACACGAGGTGCGGGCCATCGGCTCGCGCTGAGCGCGCCGAAGCCTGCCGATGGGACTTTTCGAGCGCTACCTCACCGTCTGGGTCGGCCTCGGCATCGCGGGCGGCGTGGGGCTGGGCTTGTGGGTGCCGCAGGCCTTCCTGGCGGTGGCGGCGCTGGAGGTGGCGCACGTCAACCTCGTCGTGGCCGTGTTCATCTGGGTGATGATCTACCCGATGATGATCCAGATCGACTTCGCGTCGATCAAGGACGTCGGCCAGCGCCCGCGCGGGCTGGTGCTCACGCTGGTGATCAACTGGCTGATCAAGCCGTTCACGATGGCGGCGCTGGCGGTGCTGTTCTTCGAGCACCTGTTCGCGCCCTGGGTCGACCCCCAGTCCGCGAGTGAGTACATCGCCGGCATGATCCTGCTCGGCGTGGCGCCCTGCACGGCGATGGTGTTCGTGTGGAGCCAGATGGTGAAGGGCGACGCCGCCTACACGCTGGTGCAGGTGTCGGTGAACGACCTGATCATGGTCTTCGCCTTCGCGCCCATCGCCGCCTTCCTGCTGGGCGTGACGGACGTGACGGTGCCCTGGCAGACGCTGGCGCTGTCGGCGGTGCTCTACGTGGTGCTGCCCCTGCTGGCCGGCGTGGCGACACGGCTGCTGTGGCTGCGTGCCGGCGGCCTGCCGCGCGTGGCCCGCGGCGTGGCGGCCTTGAAGCCGTGGTCGGTGGTGGGCCTCATCGCCACCGTCGTGCTGCTGTTCGGCCTGCAGGCGCGCACGATCGTCGAGCAGCCGCTGGTCATCGGCCTCATCGCCGTGCCACTGGTGCTGCAGAGCTACGGCATCTTCGCCCTCTCGTACCTGGCGGCGTGGAAGTTGAAGCTGCCGCACAACGTGGCCGCGCCGGCCTGCATGATCGGCACTTCCAATTTCTTCGAGCTGGCGGTGGCGGTGGCGATCTCGCTCTTCGGGCTGAACTCCGGCGCCGCGCTGGCCACCGTGGTGGGCGTGCTGGTGGAGGTGCCGGTGATGCTCTCGCTCGTGGCCCTGGCCAACCGCACGCGACACTGGTTTCCGTGATGCACGACGACGATCCTTCATCCCCTGATCTGCCGCTGGTCGACCCGGCCTTGTTCGACCGCCCCAGCGGCCCGCGTTTCGCCGGTGTGGGCGCTTCGAGCCACGCGCCGCGCTTCCTGCTGCTCTACGGCTCGCTGCGCGAGCGCTCGTACAGCAAGCTGCTCACGCTGGAGGCCGCGCGCCTGCTGCGCGCACTGGGTGGCGAGGTGCGCATCTTCGACCCCGCCGGCCTGCCGCTGCCCGACGGCGCGCCCGACACCCACCCCAAGGTGCAGGAACTGCGCGAGAGCGCGAACTGGGCCGAAGGCATGGTGTGGACCTCCCCTGAGCGCCACGGCGCGATGACGGCCATCCTGAAGGCGCAGATCGACTGGCTGCCGCTCAACTTGGGCGCGGTGCGGCCGACGCAGGGCAAGACGCTGGCGGTGATGCAGGTGTCGGGCGGCTCGCAGTCGTTCAATGCCGTCAACCAGCTGCGCGTGCTGGGGCGCTGGATGCGCATGATCACGATCCCCAACCAGTCGTCGGTGGCCAAGGCTTACCAGGAGTTCGACGAGGCCGGCCGCATGAAGCCCTCGGCCTACTACGAGCGCGTGGTCGACGTGATGGAGGAGCTGGTGAAGTTCACGCTGCTCACGCGCGATGTCGCGCCGTATCTCGTGGACCGCTACAGCGAGCGGCGCGAAAGCGCTGCGGCCTTGTCGAGCCGGGTGAACCAGCGCGCGATCTGAGCGGCGGCGCGCAGAGAATGCGCGTGGCGCACCACGCGCCGGAGCGCCTGCAGATGGACCATGTGGACAGCCTCGTCATCGGGGCCGGCGTCGTCGGCCTGGCGGTGGCGCGCGCGCTGGCGCAGCAGGGGCGGGAGGTCATCGTCGCCGAGGCCGCCGGGGCCATCGGCCAGGGCGTGAGCTCCCGCAACAGCGAGGTCGTGCATGCCGGCTTCTACTATGCACCGGGTTCGCTGAAGGCGCGGCTGTGCACGCGGGGCAAGGAGCTGCTGTATGCCTTGGCGGCCAGCCACGGCGTGCCGCTGCGCCGGTGCGGCAAGCTGGTGGTGGCGACGGCCCCCGAGCAGCACGCCGCCCTGGAGCGGCTGGCCGAGCGTGCGGCGGCCAACGGCGTGCCGGTGGAACTGCTCTCGGCCGCCGAGGCCCGCGCGCGCGAGCCGGCCCTGCACTGCACGGCGGCGCTGTGGTCGCCGAGCACCGGCATCGTCGACAGCCATGCGCTGATGCTGGCGCTGCAGGGCGATCTCGAGCGCGCCGGCGGCCAGGTGGCCTTGCGCACAAGTGTGCACCGTGCGCGCTTTACAGCGGCCGGCCCTGCGCGGGTGTGCCTGCAGGCCGACGGGCATGAACTCGAGATCACGGCCGACCGGGTGGTCAACGCCGCCGGTCTGCACGCGTGCGTGCTCGCCAGGCACTTCGACGGGCTGGCGCCGGCCCAGGTGCCCACGCCGCGCTACGCCAAGGGCAGCTACTTCACGCTGGCGGGCCGCGCGCCGTTTTCCTGCCTCGTCTACCCCGCGCCGGTCGACGCCTGGCTCGGCGTGCACCTGACGCTGGACCTCGCCGGCCAGGCGCGGTTCGGCCCCGATCTGGAATGGTTGCCACCCGACACCCGGCCCGAGCAGCTGGACTACCGCGTCGACCCGGCCCGGGCCGCCGGCTTCGTCGAGGCCGTGCGCCGCTACTGGCCGGCGCTGCCTGATGGCGCCCTGCTGCCCGCCTACAGCGGCGTGCGCCCCAAGATCCACGGCCCTGATGAGTCGGCGCCCGATTTCCGCATCGACGGGCCGGCGCAGCATGGCGTGCGCGGCCTCGTCAACCTGTTCGGCATCGAGTCGCCCGGCCTGACCTCGGCGCTGGCGCTCGGGGACGAGGTGGCGGCACGGCTGGCGGACTGAACCGCCTCCGGTCGCCCAACCGCAGCCGCCCACGAAAAAGCGGCCCGCAGGCCGCTTTCGAGGTGTCTTGCCAGGCCCCGCAGGGCCCCGCGCTGTGTGCGATCAGCCCTTCTTGGCCCAGGCGCTGCACCAGCCCGGACCGGCGACCTGCTTGGTGCCGAACAGCGGGCAGCCGCCCCAGGGGTCGGTCGCCTTGCCCTGGTACAGGGCGCAGTTGTTGCACTTCTGGTCGTTGGTGTGCTTGGGGAACTTCTTCTTGTCCACCTTGGTGGTGTCGTGGGCGTAGCCCAGCGCCACGGCTTGGGGGTCCTTCTCGTCGATGCGTGCAGCTTGTGCGTGGGCGCCGGCAGCGGCCAGTGCCGAACCACAGGCGGCGACTTGCATCAGGAAGACACGGCGATTGCTCTGGGACATGGATTCTTCACTCCGGGGTTGAGTTGGAGACTTGCTGCAAACGGCGGCCGGGCCGCCAGGGGGATCGGTTCAGGACGCTGCCGGCGCCGTGATGCTGAGACAGTTGTTGCAGCGGCCGAGGCCGCGCAGGCGCGGGTCGGGCTTGCCGTCGCCGGTCTTGAAGTTGGCGTGGCACTTGATGCACACGTACATCTTCGAGCTGGACATCATCGGCTTCACGCCGGGTTCGGCGTGCGGCCGGGCGGCCGTGTACTCGGCCTGCGTCTGGCGCAGCTTGGGGCCGGGAGCGCTGGCGGGCGCGGCGGCAGTGGGGGTCGGGCGGGTGGCTGCAGGAGCCGAGGCGGGTGTCGTGGTGCGGCGGGTGGTCATGGCAGCTGGAGGCCGGGAATGGCGCCCCGGTCGACGCGAAGCCCCTATTGTCGCCGCAAACCCGCGCCCCAGCACTCAGGTGTGCCATGGATGGCCGGGTCAGGCCTGTGTCAGTGCGTCTTGCCGCTCCCATCGGCCGTCAACGCGCCGGTCCGGCACGCGGTTGACGCTGGCTGGCCAGCGGCCGCCCAGGCGCCTCAGGGGCTGTCGCGAAAATGCGGAATGTGCACGCGGCAGACGATGCCGCGATCGCCGTTCTCGAGCCAGGCCACGGAGCCGCCCAGCTGCTTGACGCGCTTGCGCACGCCGCCCAGCCCCAGGCCGTGGGCCCAGGCAGCGGGCTGGCGGCCCTGGCCGTCGTCGGCGACGCTCAGCGACAGTGCGGCGCCCGACAGCTCGATGACGACGTCGACGCGCGTCGAGCGGCCGTGGTAGAGCGCATTGGTGACGAGTTCGCGCAACACCCGCGTCAACGCCGACCACTGCACCACCGTGAGCACCAGCGCCTCGTCGCCATGGCAGGCCCAGCCCAGCTGCGCCTGCGCAGCGGCCAGGCGTTGCGTCAGATCGGCCTTCCACTCGGCGGCGGCCGGGCCCAGCCGGTGCTCGGCCACGGCCAGGCCGCGTGTCAGCGTCTTCAGGTCCTGCAGGGTATGGCGGATGTAGTCCTCGAGCTCGGGTGTCGGCGCCTGGTACATCAGCGTGAGCAGCCGCGCGCCGATGTCGTCGTGCAGGTCCTGCGCCAGGCGCTGGCGTTCCTCGTGGCGCCCGCGCTCGACGGCGCGGTCGTAGGCCACGGCGCGCCGCAGCTGCTCGGCCAGGCGGTCGGCCAGGCGGGCGTCTTCGGGCATGAAGAGCCGCTGGCCGCGCCCGGCCAGCCGCAGTTGCACGGCCAGCCCCGGCTTGCCGTCTTCGCCCTCGGCACGCAAGGGCACCAGCAGCAGCGTGCCGCCGCCTTGCACCTGGGCCTGCCGCGGCACCGTGGCCGCGCGTGTCATCTCCAGCGGCTCGAACAGCTCGCGCAGCAGCTGGGCGAGGCGTTGCGACTGGCGTTCGGGGCGCCGCTGCACATCGCGGGCGGCGCGGTAGAGCAGTTCGAAGATGCGGTCGGTGGTGTGGGGGCGCACGCCCAGCAGGTGGTCGAGCAGGCGCTGCCGCACGAAGGCGTACACGGCGAGCGCCACGAACACCACCACGGCCAGCGAGGCCGTGGCGTTGAGCGAGAACATGGCCACGAACAGCAGATCCAGCGCCGCCGCCACGATGCTGATGCCGGCCAGCAGGGCCAGTTCGCGCAGCAGCTGGCGGCTGCGCGCCAGGAACGGCACCAGCAGCAGCAGCGACACGACGAGCAGCGCCCAGGCCACCGCGGCACCCAGGGCCACCGCGTGGGCGAGGGCGGCCTGCGACGCCGTCAGCGCCACCACCAGGTGGATCAGCAGCCAGGTCGCCAGTGCCGTGAGCGCCAGCCGCCCGGTGATGGCGCGGCGCGGGTCGGGTTTGCCATCCGGGCTTTGCCGCACCGCCCAGCCGACGGCCCCGGCCAGCACGGCGCTCAGTGCCACGGCCCAGGGCCAGGCCGGCTGCAGCAGCCCGCTGCCGATGGCCGCCACGCCCGCGGCACTGGCCAGCCACATCGCCGCGGCCCCTGCGCGCCGGCCTCGCGCCGCCAGGCCGAAACCCTGCACGGTGGCTGCCGCCGCCACGGCATCGAGTGCCAGCCCGAGCGGCAGGCCCAAGGCCTGCGCGGCCGGTGGCAGCCCCAGGCCGGGCAGGGACACGGCCGCCAGCCAGCCCAGGCCGAGCGCCTGCGTGACGCAGACGAGCAGGAAGAGCCCCGACTTCAGCGACGGCCGGGCCAGCATCACGATGCAGCCGAACAACGGCAGCAGCAGCGCGCCCAGCACCAGCGGCCAGGTGATCAGGCCCAGGCCGGCAAGGCTGCGGGTGCGGGCCGGCACCACCGTCGGCGGGCCCTGGCCGGTGTGCAGGGCCACCGAACCCGTGGCCAGGGCCTGCGACAGCGCCTGCTGCTGCAGGCGGCTGCGTGCGCGCGCGCCTTCGTCGACCTGCCAGCGCGGCACGCGGTGCAGCAGTGCCGCGTCGACCGCGACCGGTGTGCCTGCGGGCACGGACACCGCGAGAAGGGGCTGGCCGACCAGCGGCTGCGCCTCGGGCGAACGGCTGGCGCCGATGATCAGCTGGCCCTGGGCATTGGCCACCACGGCCAGGTCGAGCATCGGCGTGTGGGCCAGCAGCCGCAGCAGCGAGGCCACCGCCAGGCAGCCCGCCAGCGCCACGGCCAGCAGCACACGGCGCCGCCAGCCGGCCCAGGCGCGTGCTCGCTGTTCCCCGGCGGCGCTGTCGTCGCCGGCCGAGGTGGCGTCGATCAGACCAGACCCTGCTTGCTGGCCAGCACCGCCGCCTCGGCCCGGCTGGACACGTTGAGCTTCTTGTAGATGGACTTGATGTGGTCGTTGACGGTGAACCACTTGATGCCCATCAGGCTGGCGATCTCCTTGATCGTGAAGCCCTTGCTCAGGTAGGTGAGCACCTCGGTCTCGCGCGGCGTGAGGCGCTCGTGCTCGGGGGCCTTCTCGATCGGCACCGGCTTGCTCGACGAAAACGGCAGCGGCGCGAAGCCGCTGTCGGGCGCGCTGTCATGGCCGCCCAGGCCACCGCCGGGGCGGAAGTGCGTGAGCAGCCGCCGCGCGATGGCCGGGCTCAGCGGCGGCTGGCCGCGGACGATCTTCTGCAGCTCTTCCACCAGCACCTCGAAGCGGTCTTCCTTCAGCAGGTAGCCGTCGGCGCCGCACTGCAGCGCCGGGAACAGGTGGTCGTCGTCGGAGTAGAGCGTGGTGACGATCTTGGTGGCGGGGTACTGCGTCAGCTCGGCCAGCAGCTCCAGGCCGTTGCCATCGGGCAGTTCGAGATCGACCAGGATGAGCTTGAACGGATCGGTGCCGTGCAGGCCCTGGGCGCCGCCCGTGAGCGCGATGTGACGGCGGGCGCTTTCCAGGTCGCCGGCCTCCGTCATGGCGATGGTGTCGCTGAAGCTTTCGCGCACGACGCGGCACAGGAAGCTGCGTGCCACCGGGTTGTCTTCGAGGATCAGCACCTTCACGGCCACGGCAAGCACCCCAATTCCGGAATTTCCGATGCAGTCCCGCTGCAGGACCACCCGGATGCTAGCGCGGCCGTTGCACGGCGCGCGGCGGTGTCTCCCCCCCTCAAGGGTTGACCAGCACGATCTTGCCCATCACCTGGCGGCCGGCCATGCGCGCATAGGCCTCGTGGATGCCGGCCATCGGCAGCGTGGCGTCGAGCACCGGCCGCACCTTGCCCTCGGCATACCACTGCGCCAGTTGTCCCAGCGCCGCGGCGCTGGCCTGCGGCTCGCGCTTGACGAAGTCGCCCCAGAACACGCCGACGATGCTGGCGCCCTTGAGGAGCGCCAGGTTCCAGGGCAGCGCCGGGATGGCGCCGCCGGCAAAGCCCACCACGAGGTAGCGGCCGCGCCAGGCGATGGAGCGGAACACCGGCTCGGCGAGCTTGTCGCCGACGGGGTCGTAGACGACGTCGGGGCCCTTGCCACCGGTGAGCGCCTTCAGCGTCTCGCGCACGTCCTGCGTGGCGTAGTTCAGCGTCGCATCGGCGCCGAGCTTCATGCACAGCGCGCACTTCTCGTCGGTGGAGGCGCCGGCGATCACGCGCGCGCCCATGGCCTTGGCGATCTGCAGCGCGGCCGTGCCCACGCCGCCGGCCGCGCCCAGCACGAGCACGGTCTCGCCGGCCTTCAGCTGCGCGCGGTCCACGAGCGCATGGTGCGAGGTGCCGTACGTGAAGGCGAAGGCCGCGGCGTGCTCGAGCGCAAAGCCCGGCGGCAGCGGCAGCACCTGCGCCGCCTTCACCACGGCGTGCGTGCCGAAGCCGCCGGTGCCGGCGATGGCCGCCACCGGCTGGCCGGGCCGGAGGTGCGCCACGCCCTCGCCGACGGCATCGACCAGCCCGGCGTATTCAGCCCCAGGCACGAAAGGCAGCGGCGGCTTGAACTGGTACTTGCCCTGCACGATGAGCAGGTCGGGGAAGTTCAGGCTCGCCGCCTTGACGGCGATGCGCACCTCGCCCGGGCCGGGCTCGGGGGTCGGCGCCTCGCGCCACTGCAGGGCATCGACGCCGTCGAGCGTGTCGCAGAACCAGGCTTGCATGTCTTGTCTCCGTGGTCTCGCAGGGCCTTGGCGCCCGGCCGGCGGATCATACGGAGCAGCCCGGCGGTGTCTGTCGCCGCGGCTACATCTGCCGGAACAGGTGCGTGTAGCTGCGGCTCACGGGCAGCACCTCGGGCCGCCCACGCAGGTGCAGCTCGGCGGTTTCGCTGTCGCCGCGCACCACCTGGCTCACGAAGGGCAGCGCGACGAGCACCGAGCGGTGCACCTGCACGAAGCGCTCGGGGTCGAGCTCGCCCTGCAGGTCGCGCAGCGAGCGGCGGATCAGGGCCTCGCCGCCGGTCCACACCACCTGGGTGTACTTCTCGTCGCTGCGGCAGTAGATGACCTCGTCGACCGGGATCAGCTTCACCACCGGCCCGACCGAGGCCTTGATCCACTGCAGCCGGGGTGCCGCCGGGGCCGAGGGCGGGTGCAGCCGCGTGGCGAGCTGCTCGAGCAGCTGCTCGAGCCGGCTGGCACCCGCCGGCGCATCGGCCAGCCGCGCGCGCAGCCGCTGCACCGTGGCGGCCAGGCGCGGTTCGTCGAAGGGCTTGACGAGGTAGTCCACCGCGCCCTGCTCGAACGCCTGCACCGCGTACTGCTCGAAGGCGGTGACGAACACGAGCTGCACGCTGCGCCCGGCGGCCGCGGCGCCCGTGGCGATGGCGCGCGCCGCGCCCACGCCGTCCAGGCCGGGCATGTGCACGTCGAGGAACACCACGTCGGGCGTCTCGGCCTCGTACAAGGCCACCGCCTCGCGGCCGTGGCGGGCCTGGCCGACGATGCGCAGGCCCGGCCACAGGCGCGCCAGGTGCTGGGCCAGCCGCTCGCGCAGCAGCGGCTCGTCGTCGGCGATCAGCGCGCTGGCGCCGCTCGCGGCGCCCTGGGGACTCAGCGCGCTCATGGCCGGCTCTCCGGCACCGGCAGCGGCCAGCTCAGCTCGGCGCACAGCCCCTGCGGACGGTTCTCGCTCAGCTCCAGCCGCGCGGCGCTGCCGAAGAAGGCGGTCATGCGCTCGCGCAGGTTGCTCAGGCCCGTGCCGGGCCGGGCCAGCTCGGCCATGCCGGCGCCGTTGTCCAGCACCGACAGGCGGGCGCGGCCGGCATCGACGAGGCCCTGCACGCGGATGTGGCCGCCGTCTTCCATCGGGTCGACGCCGTGGCGCACGGCGTTTTCCACCAGCGTCAGCAGCGCCATCGGCGGAAAGCGCTGGCCGGCGAGCGCCTCGTCCACGTCGACGGCCCAGTCCAGCCTGTCGGGCATGCGCATCTTCATCAGCGCCAGGTAGGCGCGCACCAGCTTCAGCTCGTCGGCCAGCCGGGGTTCGGCGGCTTCGAGGCGTGGCATCGCGGCGCGCAGGTATTCGATCAGGCTGCCCAGCAGCGCCGGTGCGCGCGGCGAGCCGGCCTCGACCAGGGCCTGCACGTTGGCCAGCGTGTTGAACAGGAAGTGCGGCTGGATCCGCGCCGTCAGCAGCGCCAGCCGGGCGTCGAGCGCCTGCTTCTCGAGCCGGCTGCGCTCCAGCTCGAAGGCCAGCCGCTCGGCACGCACGCGCTGCTCGCGCGCCCGCACCTGCGCCACCAGCGCGATGGGCAGGCCGAAGAGCGTGGCCGCGAAGGCGGTGATGAGGAAGCCGGTGACTCGGCCTTCCTGCGTGGCGAAGGCGACGACGTTGCCGCGAACCGCCACGAGGTACACCACCAGCGTGGCCAGCACGGCGGCCAGCGGCAGCGCCAGCAGCGCCGTCAGCCAGCGCGGCCAGCCGAAGGGCAGCCGCGCCTCGGGGCAGCGCTCCACGGCGGTGTACACCGCCAGCAGCACCAGCGCGATGAAGAGCGTGCGCGCCATCAGCACCCACACGGGCGTGATGAAGACCGGCGAGATCAGCACCGCGGCCGCCAGGCCGACGCCGATGGCCAGGCCAAGGCCGGGCGGGTTGATCCAGTCGCGCAGCCGCGGCGGGCGCGGCGGCTCGGTGCCCGGGGGTGCCGCGGATGGGGTCGGTGACGAAGTCATGGCCCGGATGCTGCCTTGCTGCCGGCCGCGCGCCCAGCCCCGGCGCGACGAACGACGGCGCGCGGGTGTCGAGCGGCGGCCGGGGCGTTATAGCGCCTGGCGCACGATGGTGGCGGCCAGCGCCTGGCGCAGCGTGTCGGCGCTGTCGGCCATGTGGGCCCGCGTCTCGGCATCGAAGCTGTTCTTCGACTTCAGCGCCGCATCCAGGCGCACGAGCAGCGCCCGTGCCTGTTCGCGCAGGTGGCCGCGCACGTCGGCCCGGCCGGTGCCGGTGGGGCGCACCACGGCCAGCGACAGGCGGTTGACGTGGTCACGCTGCAGATCGCGCCGCGCCGACGGCACCGAGGCGCGCTTGTCGAGCTCGCGCCAGACGTCGGCCGCGAGGCGGCCGTACATCTCGCCCAGCGCGAAGGCCTGGGCTGGATCGTCGAACTTGGGCACGCTGTCGAGAATGCGCGTGGCGATGATGTCGGAGAGCAGGAAGTTCAGCACCGCGCGCTGCAGGTCGAGCAGGCGTTGCTGCACCGAGAAGTCGGTGGGTACGGCGCCCTCGGCGCGGTCGAGGTAATCCGGCGCCAGCCGGCGCTGCAGCGCCGGGCTCAGCGTCAGGCCGTCGGCGCCGAGCACCGTCTTGAGCATCAGGTCGAGTGCCTCGCGCTGCGCGGCAGCGGGCACCGGCGTCAGCGGCTCGCGGCCGCTGCCCGGGAAGTCGCGCAGCGTGCGCAGGCCGCCGATCTGGCGCGCCAGCACGCCCATCGCGCGCGTCGTGTCGGTGATGGCAAAGCCGATGGAACGGCGCAGCACGGCGTAGTCGCGGTCGGGCGGCAGCTCGCGGGTCTCTTGCCGCTTGAACAGGTCGCGCGCGATGGCGATGCGCTTCTTGGCAAAGGCGATCGGGTCGTTGCCGAGGTCGAGCTGGATGGTCTCGGGGTCGAGGGCGACGAAGTTGTCCTCGTCGGTGCCGAAGGCCAGCTTGAGCTCGGCGCTGCGCGCGGCGATCTTCTGCAGCTCGGCGCGCTCGTCGGCCGGCTTGGTGCCGGGTGCCATGGGCTTGTAGGCGTACTCGACGGCCCAGTAGTCGTAGGGGCCGAGCGTGGTCTGGAACGGAATGCTGCCCGACTTGCCCGGCTCGGCCAGGTTCACCGCGTTGTACTCCATCACCGAGCCCGAGATGCCGTAGGCGCGCGTGAACTCCGGGTCGGCCAGCTGCGCCTCGGTGTAGGCGCGGCTGGCGCGGAAGTTGTGCCGCAGGCCGAGCGCGTGGCCCACCTCGTGCATGATGGCTTCCTTGACGTAGTCGAGCACGAACTGGCGCGCCACTGGGCCATCGGGGTCGAGCTCGCCGCGGGCCTCGAGCACGTCGAGCGCGTAGCCCAGCTGCTCGGCCGCCAGCGCGCCATGCAGGCAGCGCAGCAGGTCGTGCGGGGTGCCGTCGGCATGCGCCGGGTGGGCGTCGGTGCCGAGCGCGGCGCTCAGCGCCGAGGGCAGCACGAAGGGGGCCGCAAAGCCGGGGCTGGAGGTTGCCGCCGTGGCCTGCCCGCCGCGCAGCACCTGCGAACGCAGCGCGCGCACGCTGCGCGCCGACAGGCCCTCGAAGGCGATGTCGGCATCGAGGATCTCGCCGCTGCGCGGGTCGACGTGGCTCGGGCCGATGGCGCCGAAGATGGGGTCGGCGTTCATCATCCAGCGCACCGACGGGTAGCCGAAGTCCAGCGTGTCCCAGGTGGCGTCATCGGGCTGCTGCTCGACCTTGATGGCGTTGACGAAACCGATCTTCTCGAAGGCGCGGTTCCATTCCAGGAGGCCGGCGCGCACCGTCTCGCGGTAGATGTGCGGCACGTTGCGGTCGATCCAGAAGGTGATCGGCTTCAGCGGCTCGCTCTTCTCGGCCGCCGGGTCCTTCTTCTCGAGCCGCCAGCGGTTGACGAGGCGCTGGCGCGGCGACATCTGCAGGTCGTCGGAAAAGTCGAGCACCGTGCTGGTGAACAGGCCCACGCGCGGGTCGGCGCGGCGCGCGGGCATCGGCTCGTCGGGCAGCGGGGCCAGCGAGTAGCTCAGGCCCACCAGCATGCTGCGCGAATCGGGCAGCAGGCGCGGCAGCATCGGCACGGCGATGCCTGGCGGTGTGTTCAGCCCCGGCATCGCGATGCCCGGCGTGTAGAAGTGCGACTGCGTCTCCAGCGTCACGGCGTGGTCGCTGCCGCGCACGGCCGTGATCACCGAGTTGGCGCGGTCCAGCCCGTAGCCCTGGCGCAGGCCGCGCTGCAGCATCATGCCGATGCCGAGCATGTCCGACAGGAACAGGCCGTTGGCCTCGATCAGGATGCTCTTGCGGTCCGGGTGCGGCAGGCTGGCCACGGGGGCGGCGCCGAGCAGGCTGTGCGAGTAGCTGGCCTCGACCGCAAGCGCCTCGGGCGTGCCGGCCCGGGCCATGACCTCGGTGTTGCGCGCCTGCAGCCGGATCTGGTTGTGCACGCGCACGAACTCCACCAGCTGCGGGCCGCCGGCGCCATTGACGGGGTAGGCCATCAGGCCGCCCAGCACGAAGGCCTCGCCGATGCCGCTCTTGATCTTGGGGCTCAGCAGGAAAGGCTTGCCGAGCTGGCCGGGGCGCAGCTCGATCCAGACCTTGTCGTCCTTCTGCCAGAGCGTCAGCGGCCCGTCGATGCGCCGCGCCTCGCGGATGACGGCGGCAAAGGGAGGCGGCGTGCCCGGTGCCGCCGCAGGGGGCGCCGGCACGGGCGGCGCAGGCGGGCGGGCCGCCGTGGTGGCGGGCGCGGATGCGACCGCGGCGGGTGGGGTGGCCGGCGGCGTGGCCGCCGGCGCCGCCGCGGCGGCCGGCGCTGGCGTGGCCGACGCCGTGGTGGCCCTCGAGGGCGTGGCCGGCACCGTCTTCTGCCCGGGCTTGTCGGCGGCCGTCTTGCCGTCGGCGGGCGCCAGGTGTTCACATCCCTGGAGCACGCCGAGCGCCGCCAGCAACGCGAGGCCGAGGGCCCGGCGAACCGGGGTGGCGGTGAAAGAGGTCAGAGGCAGGCGCATGGCTTCAAGGTGCAAGGCGGGCCGCCGAAGCGGCATCGGCCCATCCTACGCCGAAGCCCCCTTCGCCGTGGCCTCGCTCAGTGGATGGGTTTGAAGCGCATCCGCTTGGGCCGTGCACCTTCCTCACCCAGGCGCTTGATCTTGTCGGCCTCGTACTCCTGGTAGTTGCCGGGGTAGAAGACCCACTGGCTGTCGCCCTCGGCGGCCAGGATGTGCGTGCAGATGCGGTCGAGGAACCAGCGGTCGTGGCTGATGACCATGGCGCTGCCGGCAAACTCGAGCAGCGCCTCCTCCAGCGCACGCAGCGTTTCCACGTCGAGGTCGTTGCTGGGCTCGTCGAGCATCAGCACGTTGCCGCCCAGCGCCAGCGTCTTGGCCAGGTGCAGGCGGCCGCGTTCGCCGCCCGAGAGCTTGCCGACGAGCTTTTGCTGGTCGTTGCCCTTGAAGTTGAAGCGGCCCAGGTAGGCGCGGCTGGGCATCACGAACTGGCCCACCACGATGTTGTCGAGGCCGCCGGAGACGTCTTCCCACACCGTCTTCTCGCCGGCCAGGCTGTCGCGGCTCTGGTCGACGAAGGTGGGCTTGGCCGTCTTGCCGATGATGACTTCACCGCCATCGGGCTTTTCGGCGCCCTGGATCATGCGGAACAGCGTCGACTTGCCGGCGCCGTTGGGGCCGATGATGCCGACGATGGCACCCGGCGGCACCTTGAAGCTCAGGTTGTCGATGAGCACGCGGTCACCGAAGCTCTTGGTCACGTTCTTGAACTCGATGACCTCGTTGCCAAGCCGCTCGGCCACCGGGATGAAGATCTCGTTCGTTTCGTTGCGGCGCTGGTACTCGACGTCGCTCAACTCCTCGAAGCGCGCCAGGCGCGCCTTGCTCTTGGTCTGGCGCGCCTTGGCGTTGCTGCGCACCCACTTGAGCTCTTCCTTCATCGCCTTGGCGCGGGCGTCTTCCTGCTTCTTCTCGACCTCGAGGCGCTTCTCCTTCTGGTCCAGCCAGTCGGAGTAGTTGCCCTTCCAGGGGATGCCGGCGCCGCGGTCGAGTTCGAGGATCCACTCGGCGGCGTTGTCCAGGAAGTAGCGGTCATGGGTGATGGCCACCACGGTGCCCGGGAAGCGCTGCAGGAAGTGCTCGAGCCACTCCACGCTTTCGGCGTCCAGGTGGTTGGTGGGCTCGTCGAGCAGCAGCATGTCGGGCTTGCTCAGCAGCAGCCGGCACAGCGCGACGCGGCGCTTTTCGCCGCCGGAGAGGTTGCCGATGGTGGCGTCCCAGGGCGGCAGGCGCAGCGCGTCGGCGGCCAGCTCGAGCTGAAGGTCGGTGTTCTCGCTGCCGGCGGCGGCGATGATCGATTCGAGCTCGGCCTGCTCGGCCGCCAGCTTGTCGAAGTCGGCATCGGGCTCGGCGTACTCGGCGTACACCTCGTCGAGCCGCTTCTTGGCCGCCAGCACGCCGCCGATGCCCTGCTCGACGGCCTCGCGCACGGTTTGCGTGGGCTCGAGCTGCGGCTCCTGCGGCAGGTATCCGATCTTCAGGCCCGGCATCGGCACGGCTTCGCCTTCGATCTCCTTGTCGATGCCGGCCATGATCTTCAGCAGCGTGCTCTTGCCGCTGCCGTTGAGGCCCAGCACGCCGATCTTGGCGCCCGGGAAGAAGGACAGGCTCACGTCCTTCAGGATCTGCCGCTTCGGCGGCACGATCTTGCCGACGCGGTTCATGGTAAAGACGTACTGGGCCATCGGTGGGTCTCTGAAGAAGCCGGAGGAAAGTGTCGGATTATCTGCGCAGGGTCGCGATCCGCATGTCGCCAGGGAACCTACAATGAAACCATCGTCGCGGCATCCAGTCACCAGCGACGGCGTCGATTCCCGACGAACCTCCCGACCCTCGCGCCTACCCGACTGGTGCATCCGCAACGGGTGACAGCAGGCTGCGACACCGGCTCCACCGCGGGCCCCATCCCATGCATTTCACCGACCTCGGCCTGGCCGAGCCGCTCCTGCGCGCCATCAGCGAACAGGGCTACGACACACCCACCCCCATCCAGGCGCAAGCCATTCCGGCCGTGCTCGGCGGTGGCGACCTGCTGGCCGGCGCGCAAACCGGCACCGGCAAGACCGCCGGCTTCACGCTGCCGATGCTGCAGCGGCTGTCGCTGGCCAAGCCGGTGCGCGATGCGCGCGGTCGCATCCACATCCGTGCCCTGATCCTGACACCCACGCGCGAACTGGCCGCGCAAGTGGAAGAGAGCGTGCGCACCTACGGCAAGTACCTGCCGCTGACGAGCATGGTCATGTTCGGCGGCGTCGGCATGCAGCCGCAGATCGACCGCCTGCGCAAGGGCGTCGACATCCTCGTGGCCACGCCCGGCCGCCTGCTCGACCACGCGCAGCAGCGCACGCTGGATCTGAGCCACATCGAGATCCTCGTGCTCGACGAAGCCGACCGCATGCTCGACATGGGCTTCATCCACGACATCAAGAAGGTGCTGGCGCTGGTGCCGGCCAAGAAGCAGAGCCTGCTGTTCAGCGCCACCTTCAGCGACGAGATCAAGCAGCTGGCCGACAAGCTGCTGAACCAGCCGGCGCTCATCGAGGTGGCGCGCCGAAACCAGACCGCCGAGACCATTGCACAGAAGGTGCACCCGGTGGGCCGCGAGCGCAAGAAGGACTTGCTGGCGCACCTGATCAAGAGCGGCGACTGGCACCAGGTGCTGGTGTTCACGCGCATGAAGCACGGCGCCAACCGCCTGACCGAGTTCCTCAACGAACAAGGCATCACCGCGATGGCCATCCACGGCAACAAGAGCCAGGGTGCGCGCACCAAGGCGCTGGCCGACTTCAAGACCAATGATCTGCAGGTGCTGGTGGCCACCGACATCGCGGCGCGCGGCATCGACATCGACCAGCTGCCGCACGTCGTGAACTTCGAGCTGCCCAACGTGCCGGAAGACTACGTGCACCGCATCGGCCGCACCGGCCGCGCCGGCGCCCAGGGCGAGGCGATCTCGCTGGTGTGCCTGGACGAGGAAATCTTCCTGCGCGACATCGAGAAGCTCATCAAGCGCAGCATCCCGCGTGAGCCGGTGCCGGGCTTCGAGCCGCCGGCCGACGAGCGCGCCGAGCCCATCGTGCTGGGCCGCATGACCATCGGCATCGGCGGCACGCGCCGCGGTGGTGGTGGTGGCGGCGGTGGTGGCCGGGGTGGCCGGCCCGGTGGTGGCGCACCGCAGCGGCCGGGCTCGCAGCCGGCGCCGCGCGGTGCGGCGCCCGCGCGCGGGGGTCGGCCGGGCGGGGGTGGCAGCAGCAGTGGCCGCGGTCCGGGTGGTGGCGGTGGCCGGCCCGGTGGCTCGTCACGGCCCGGTGGCAGATCGGGCGGTGGCTCGGGCGGCCCGCGCCGCTGATCCTCAGCGGGCGTCGGCCCCGGGCAGCACGTAGCCCGGCGGCAGCACCAGGCGGATCGTCGGATCGGTGAGCGCACGCGCGCGGAACGCGCCGATCTCGCGGTGCAGCGCCGTGTTCATCTCGGCCAGCGCCTGGCCGAACGAGCGCGAGCGGGCGTCGCGCGAGCGCTCGGCGTAGCCCACCCAGGTCGCGTCGCCCTTTGTTTAGGTTTGTTCGACACCTGCCCGTGCGACGCCACGGCGCTGCGCGTGGCGCAGACCTGAGGGCAGGTGTTGGACAAACCTCGGGGGAGGAAACCGCGGGACATGCTGCGGTGCTCCGAAGTCGCTGCGGCCCTAT
>JADCGQ010000010.1 GCA_020248945.1 Rubrivivax sp. | reverse complement strand
ACGCCCTGGCGGGCCGGCTGGCTCGCGCGGGCCAGCCACACGGCCGCCAACGGCAGGGCTTGCATCAGATGGGCTGCCACGAAGTGCGCCGGCCTGGGGTCGCTGCCATCCAGCCGCCAGCCCAGCAGAGGCAGTGTCATGGCGGCCTCGACCGCGGACTGCGAGCGGCCTGCATTGACCAGCGCTTCGCCCGTCCAAGGCAGCAGCAGGCCGCTCCCGGCGAAACCCAGCGCGATGCCCAGCGAGATCAGTCGGTCCCTTGACGCCGAAGCCGCCAACGCCAGGCGCCCGGCCACGAGAGCCAGCCACACCACGGCGAGACTCATGATCGACGCACCGAGGCCCATCAGACTGAACATCAGCCCCTCGAATGCCGTCCGCTCGTTGAAATGCGAGTCCACGCCCCGTGCCGCCTGCACCGTGATCCAGGTGATCTCGAAGACGAGCGTGCCGATCAGCACGGGCGACAGCAGACGCCAGCCCGGTACGCGCGTGTGCGCCAGGAGCCACCGCGCTGCTAGCGCCATGGTGACTCCGTAGACGCCCAGGGACAGCGCGAAGCGTACGGGCTTGGACCAGGGCGATTGCCCGAACACGGAGCGATCGTCGAGGCCGGCCAAGGCGGCCAGCAGGGGAACGAGCGCCAGCAGCACGACACCCAGCCGGAACAGATGATCACGCTGCGGCCAGGCGGCCGCTGCGGCGGAGACATCGAGCTTCATCGGGGGTGTCACGAGAGGTTGATGATAGGGAGCACGGGTGCAGGCGCGGGGCGGACGGGCATGCAATCCCGCGAGGGGTGACGCAACCTGACGGTCAGGCTTCGGCGAGAGCCGCTCCCGGCGCGCGCGCCGCGCACGTCCTTCCTCCCGGTCGTGCATCGGACCACGCGCCGGCGCTGCCAGTCGACGACCGGTCGATGACGGCGGACCCCGCGACGGCTGCGCCAGCCTCCCATCATCCCAAATCCGGCAGTCACGCCGTCGCTGGGAGCCCCGGCGTCGGTCGTGGTGGTCCGATGACAGGGGCGATCCGGTCGCTGATGCAGCGCAGTTGGCAGCCCCAGCGGTCGAGGTCATTGAACTGCTCCGCAGCTGCCTTGATGTGGCGTGGGGCCGCGCCGATGTTGGCGACCAGCCGCTTGAGGATGTCGGCCCGGCCGTGCAACGGCGTCAGGCAGTGCATCGAGCGAGGCGTGAACACGATGAATCCAAAGCAGGCCGTCCCGTCGGCGCAGCGCGCCGTGGTCTCCAAGCCACCGCTGGCGGTGATGGTCCGGCCCAATGGATCCGCGCGACGGCGCGGGGCCGCCTCGACGGCCACGACATGGACGACTGGCTGGCGACCGAAGCCGCGGTGGACGGCCGCGCCGGCTGACTCCGGCGGGAGCCGACGCGGGGCCGGGCTCGGCCACGGTACCAGCCCGCGCCCGTCCATCGGCCGCCAGCCGGCGCGTCGTGAATCGACGCGCGCCGTGCTGCTGCGCAGCCCATCCACCGACTGACAGGCTTGCCTCGCTGGCCCGTAGCAATGCGCGTTGATCCAGGTCAATCAAACTGGCCTCATCCGGGCGGATCGTGCCTCCGGAGATGACGGACTGAGAGGGTGAAGGTGCAGTGTTCTGCGTTGCCAGTCACTGCTGCGCCTCTTGCCCGGCGCCCCAGCACTGAATCGCCTCGCTCTGAGCACCATGTCCGACGACTGCTTCGCGGCAACTGATCTCGCCGACGATGCCCGGATGGGGTCGGTTTGTGGAGTTCGCTTCGCGCGGAAGCAGTCATCGGCGAGGCGCTGGCCCGTCTGGAGTCGTCGACCGTTCACGTTGAGGGTTCAGCGGTCACCCACGGCAGGCGCTCTCGAAGGGCCGGTCCCGAAAGCCGCCGACATTCGGCCCGGGAGCGCGAGTGACTCTGCCCAGTCTTGAGCCGACGCCTTACCCTTCGAAGTCACCGCCCACGCGGCGCACCAGCCCGCAGCACCCCTGTCTCCATCGCCGTGAGCCACAGGCGGACATCGAACTTGAGTTGGTGGTAGTGCGGCTCCATGTGCACGCAGAGCGCGTAGAACGCGTTGTCGTGGTCGCGCTCCTTGAGATGCGCCAGTTCGTGCACCACGATCATCCGCAGAGTGCGGTAGGAGCCTCTCGGAAGAGGCTGGCGATGCGGATCTCGCGCTTTGCCTTCAAACTCCCGCCCTGCAGGGGCGACACCACCGTGTGCGAGCCCAGTGCCTGCTGTGTCAGGCGCAGCCGGCTGTCGTAGACCGCCTTGGACAGCAGCCCGGCGCTGCGCATGCAGCGGCTCTTGAGCCCATTCACGTAGTCGTAGAGCGCGCCATCGCTCGCGATGTCGCGGCGATCGGGATAGCGCTGCTCCAGATTGCGGGCCAGTTGCCCCTCGGCGATCAGCCCCCTCACCTGCGCCCGAAGCTCGGGCGGGTAGGCCGCCAGGTACTTCGCGGTGGGGTCGGCGTTCATCCCGCTGCGCGGGGCGGGCCGGCGCGCCTCAGGTCGCGCAGCATGAACAGGTACAGGCTCTCCACCTTCTCGCGGGCCCACGGCGCCTTACGCAGGACCTTCAGGCTGGATGTGATGCATGGTTCGCGGCTGAAGCAACGCAGGGCCACGCGCTGCGCAAGACCATCCCAGCCGTAGTGCGCCACCAGCTCGGTGAGGATGGCCTCAAGCGTCTTGCCGTGCTGCGGATTGCGTGCCTGGGTGGGCGGAGGCGGTGGCGTCGACATGCCTATGGATTCTCGCGCGGCGCGCGGCTGCGACGCGGCAGCGGGCGCTGTTCCGGGCACGCACGCGCCGGCTCAAGGGAACGGAGCCGATCGGAGCATCTACTCGCAACGGAACCGGTCTGGACGGCCAGGCCGCTGCCCAACTTCGATGGGGAGCCGAGTTTCGGACAACGGGGGGTGCGAGTCTTGGACAGCCCAGGAAAAACGGCCTAGCGTCTCCGCTAGGCCGTTGATTTTCAACACTTAAATCTTGGTGGGCCCTGCAAGATTCGAACTTGCGACCAACGGATTAAGAGTCCGCTGCTCTACCAACTGAGCTAAGAGCCCTGGGAACCTGGGTGAACCGGGCCACACGGTGAGGTGTGGTGGGTCGTGCGTGACTCGAACACGCGACCAACGGATTAAAAGTCCGCTGCTCTACCGACTGAGCTAACGACCCGTTGTCCGCAGAGCCCAAGATGATAGCACGGGCCATCGCACCCACGACGCACCGGCTCACGCCCGACTGTGACGCTCGATCAACAGACGCAACACCTCGCCCGCGGCCACGAAGCCGAAAGTGGCCGTGACGGTGACGCTGGAGCCGTAGCCGTGGCAGTTGAGGCTGCCGTCGCCGGCCTCGCACTGCTCGGCCGGCGCGGCCACCGCCTCGCGCGAGAAGACGGCGCGCAGCCCCATCGGGCCCAGGCGCGGCGCAGCCCCGGCCTTGCGCAGGCGCTGGCGCAGGCCGGCCAGCAAGGGGTCATGCGTGGCAGCCGCCAGGTCGTCCACCTCCACGGCCTGCGCGCGCTGCTTGCCACCTGCTGCGCCCGCAATCACCAGCGGCACGCCGCTGGCCAGGCTCCAGCTTGCGAGGTGCGTCTTGGCCGCGGCCTGGTCGCAGGCGTCGATCACCACGTCCACCGGGGCGGGCAGCAAGGCCGGCCAGTTGTCGGCACCGGCGAACTCTTCCACCGGCAGCAGTTCGCAGCCGGGGTGGATGTCGGCCAGGCGCCCCACCAGCGCCGCGGCCTTGGCCATGCCCAGCGTGGCGCCCAGCGCCTGCACCTGGCGGTTGATGTTGCTCTCGGCCACGTGGTCGAGGTCGACGAGCACGAGACGTGCGACACCGCTGCGCGCCAGCGCCTCCGCGGCCCACGAGCCCACGCCGCCGAGGCCGACCACGGCCACGCGCGCGGCACGCACCGCGGCAAAGCCGTTGTCACCGTACAGGCGCCGCAGGCCGCCGAAGCGGCGCTCGAGATCCGCGTCCGCCAGCACAGCCACCGCGGCCGGCGCGTCGGCGTTCACGCCATGCGCTCCAGCCGCCACATCTGGTAGCGCAGCGCCAGCACCGCACCGGCCACGATGCCGCCGAAGGCGATGAAGCTGCCCAGCGCGAGCGTGGAGACGCCGCTGAGGCCCTGCCCGATGGTGCAGCCCATGGCCGTGACGCCGCCCACGCCCATCAGCACCGCGCCGACCACGTGGTTGGCGGTGTCCTCGGTGCCGGCGAAGCCTTCCCAGCGGAAGCTGCGCGTGGCCAGCGCCACCGCGGCCGAGCCGAGCACGACGCCGAACACGCTGACGATGCCCACGGTGAGCGTCTTGCTCTTGTCGCTGAACAGGATGAGCCAGTCCACCGTGTAGGCGATGGGCGCCACGAAGGTGAGCGACTCCATGCGCTGCGTGTTCGTAGCCAGCCACACCTCCTCGAGCGTGGCCGGGTGCTCGGCCAGGTGCCCGAGCCGGCCCGTCACCCACCACACGCCGACGATCACCGCACCGAGGCCGAGGCCCGCCAGCAGCGCCTCGCCGCTGCGCCCTTCGGGCCGGGCCAGCGCAAACACGATGAGCCCACCGCCGACGAGCCCGCCCAGCAGCAGCGCGGCGTGAGGCGTGGCCATGCCGATGGCGTACGACAGCAGCGAGGGCAGATCCTGCCCGGCCGGCAAGGTGATGGCCACGGCATCCACCGTGGCCACGCGAGCCACCGCGGTGATGCCGCGCAGCGTGGCGTACGAGGCCACTGCCAGCACGAAGAACACCACCAGGCTCTTCAGGCTGCCGCCGCCGATGCGCACCAGCGTCTTGCTGCCACAGCCCGAGGCCAGCACCATGCCGAAGCCGAACAGCAGCCCGCCAAACACGTTGGACAGCCAGATCAGCCGCGGCCCCGCATACACGCTCTGCCCCGCCTGCACCCAGCCGGCGGCGACCATGCCGTTGAAGCCCAGCATGGCCACGCCGATGGCCAGGAGCCACATGCGCATGCGGGCCCAGTCGCCCATGTTGACGATGTCGGCCACCGCGCCCATGGTGCAGAAGTGCGTGCGCTGCGCGATGGCGCCAAAGACGATGGCCAGCGCGAACGCCGCCGCCAGCACCTGGGCGATGAGGCCCGGAAGATCAGACTCTTGAATCATGGGGCCGCGATGCTAGGGCATCGCGGGGCGGCGTGCCGGCCGTGGCCGGCCGCGCGATCACTTGGGCAGCGTGGCCAGGCGGTCCTTGCCGGCCTGTGCGGCCTCGGACGAGGGGTACTCCTTCATGAGCTCCTCGATGGTGCGGCGGGCGGCCCGGCCGTCCTTCATCTCGGCCTGGCTGTTGGCCAGCGCCAGCAGCGCATCGGGTGCCCGCGGGTGCAGCGGCGCACTGCTCACGAAGGCGCGGAACAGGTCGATGGCCTGCTTGTAGTCGCGCCGGCCGTACTGCGAGTTGCCGAGCCAGAAGCGCGCCCCGTCGGCGTAGGGGCTGCCCGGGTAGCGGCGCAGGAAGCCGGTGAACAACTGCACCGACTTGTCGAAGTCGCCGCCGCGAATGGCCGCGAAGGCCTCTTCGTACGAGCGCCGCTCTTCCTGCTCGACCATGAAGTCGCGGCCGTCGAGCGTCACCTTCACCGGCTCGATCTTCTTCAGCCGCTCGTCGAAGGCCTGGGCCACGTCGCGCTGGCGGCGCTGGGCCTCGCCAATCTCCTTGAGCAGCGTCTCGTCGGCGCCGCTGAGCTTGGCCAACTCGCCGCGCAGCGCGACGAGCTGGTTGTTCAGGTCGAGCAGGCTGCGGCGCAGCGTGGCGATCTCTTCGGTGAGCCGCGTCCGCTCGGCGGCGGCGGCGGCGGTGATCTCGGCCTCGCGCTTGGCCGACTGCTCTTCCATCGTGACCAGCCGCGCTCGCAGCTCGACGATGGCCTTGCGCGCTTCTTCGTCGTTGAGGAAGGCCGCCGCCGGGCCGGCGCCGAGCAGGCCCACGAGCGGCACCAGCACCAGCCAGGCAGGCGCCTTCATCAGCGGTCCTTCAGCTCGGCGCGGCGGTTGCGCGACCAGGCGGTTTCGTCACCACCCTGGGCGGCGGGCCGCTCTTCGCCAAAGCTCACGGCCTCGAGCTGGCGTTCGGCCACGCCCAGCAGCACCAGCGAGCGCACCACGGCCTCGGCGCGCTTCTGGCCGAGCGCCAGGTTGTATTCGCGGCCGCCACGCTCGTCGGTGTGGCCTTCGATCACCATGCCCTTGGCCGTGTCGCGGGCCAGCACGCGGGCATGGCCCTCGATCAGCGACTGGAAGTCGCTCTTGATGGCGAAGCTGTCGAAATCGAAGTAGACGGTGCGCTGGGTCGGCGCCGCGAGCATGGCCGCAGCCGCCACAGGAGCGGCCGAGCGGGTGCTGGCCGCCGCGTTGCGCGCCGCCAGGTCGACGGTGGACACGCTCGACTGTGCAGTCCCTGTCGCGGCCGCCGCCGGCGCCGGGGTGGGCGCGGGTGCCGCAGCCACCGGCGTGGCGGCGGCGGTCTGCACCGGTGCCGCGGCGGTGGGGGCCACAGGGCTGGGCGATGCGCAACCGGCCAGCAGCGCCAGCGCGGCCAGCGGGCCCAGCAGGGCGGATCGGTGGGGGGACAGCAGAGCGGTGGTGGGCTTCATCGGGCGTTCCGTTTCAAGGGCGGGTTTTCGGATGGAGTCGGTGCCGGTCGAAGCGACCGGCGCCACGGGCCTTGTGCAAGGATGTCAGCCCGCGTGCTATCGACCAAAAGGACCCCAGGCGGGTTCCCTCATGTCGGCACCGCTGGACAGCAGGCGTGTCTTGATCTTGCCATCCAGCGTGGTGGTCATCAACACGTCGCCGCCCGGCTGGCGGGTGGCGTAGACGATCAGGCGGCCATTCGGCGCAAAGCTCGGGCTTTCGTCGTCGCGCGTGTCGGTCAGGGCCAGCGGCGTGCCGCCAGGCAGCTCTTGCAGCATCAGCCTGAAGGCACCGCCCTGACGCGACACGTAGGCCAGCTGGCGGCCGTCGGGGCTGATGGCGGGGCTGATGTTGTAGTCGCCCTGGAAGGTGATGCGCTCCACCGCGCCGCCGCCACTGGCACCCACGGCCACGCGGTAGACCTGGGGGCCGCCGCCGCGGTCGCTGACGAAGTAGACGAAAGCGCCGTCGGCGCTCCACACGGCCTCGGTGTCGATGGCGCCGCTGGTCGTGAGGCGCTGCGGCGCACCGCCGCCCTCGGCGTTGATCAGGTGCAATTGCGCCGGGCCGTCGCGCGAGAGCGTCACCACCAGGCGGCGGCCGTCGGGGCTCCAGGCCGGCGCGCTGTTGCTGCCGCGGAAGTCGGCAAGCACGCGGCGCGCGCCGGTGGCGACGTCTTGCACCCAGACCACGGCCTTCTGCGTTTCGAAGGAGACGTAGGCCAGGCGCTTGCCGTCGGGGCTCCAGGCCGGGCTGATGATGGGCTCGGGGCTGGCCAGCGCGATCTGGCCGCCTTCGCCGTCGGGGTCGGTGATGTGCAGCGTGAAACGGCGGCCGGTGCGCAGCACGTAGGCGATGCGCGTGGCGAACACACCGCGCTCGCCGGTGAGCTTTTCGTGGATCTGGTCGGAGATGCGGTGCGCCGCCAGCCGCAGATCGGCCGGCAGCACGACGTTGCTCTGGCCGAGCAGGTCGGTGCCGCGCACGGCGTCCCACAGGCGCATGCGCACGTCGATGCGGCCGTCGGCCAGCCGCGTGAGCGAGCCGGCCACCAGCGCATCGGCGCCCTGGCCGCGGAAGGCGGGCAGATCGGGCGTGCTGCGCTCATCCAGGCCCGGCGGCACGCCGATGATGCGGAAGGCCCCGCTGCGTTCGAGGTTGGCCTTGATGATGGCCGACAGCGCCGTGCCGATGGCGGGCTCGTCGCGGAACGGCGCCAGGGCCACGGGGATCTGCGTGGCGCCGACGCCGGTGATCTCGACCCGCAACTGCGCCAGCGCAGCCGCCGGGCCCAGCGCCAGTGCCGCGCCCGAGGCCTGCAGCCAGTGGCGTCGGTTCCAGGCCGCTGGCGGCCCATGGTTGTGTTGGGGGGGAGGAAGTGCGTGCATCACGTCGCCGGGATTGTAGGCAGCGACCCCAGCGAGCCCGGTGACGAGGCGCAAGTGCACCCGCCGATAATGCGGCCGCTTCCTTCAGAACCAGCCGAATGCCGTCTTTGCTGCAGCGCCTTGCGCGGATCAAGCCCTACCTCCGCGGAAGCCACGCCGGGCTGGTGGCCGCCGTGGGCGGCGCAGTGGTCACGGCCATCACCGAACCGCTGATCCCGGCGCTGATGAGCCGGCTGCTCGACCAGGGCTTCACGGCCGGCACCTTGCAGCTGTGGATGGTGCCTGCGGCCATCATCGGCCTGTTCGCGATCCGCAGCCTCTCGGGCTTCATCTCGCAGTACGGCCTGGCCTGGACGGCCACGCGCACGGTGCTGAAGCTGCGCGAGCACCTGTTCGCGCGGCTCCTGGCCAACGAGCCGGGTCTGTTCTCGCGCAGCAGCGCGAGCAGCATGACCAACACCCTCGTCTACGAGACGCAGGGCGGCGTCACCACGCTCGTGGGCTGCCTGCTCACCCTGGTGCGCGACACGCTCACGCTGGTGGCGCTGATGGGCTATCTGCTGTGGCTGAACTGGCAGCTCACGCTGGTGGTGGCGTTGCTGTTCCCGGCCGTGGCGCTGGTGATGCGCGTGCTCGGCAAGCGGTTGCACCGCCTCACGGTAGAGGCGCAGAAGGCCACCGACTCGCTGGCCTACGTGGTGGAAGAGAACATGCTGGCCTGGCGCATCGTGCGCCTGCACGGCGCCGAGCCGCAGCAGGCCGGGCGCTTCTTCGACCGTGCCGATGTGGTGCGCCGGCTCACGCTGAAGGGCGTGGTCGCGGCCGCCAGCATGACGCCGGTGACGCAGATGCTGGCGGCCTGCGCCTTGAGCGGCGTCATCACCGTGGCGCTGTGGCAGAGCAGCCAGGGCGGCGCCACGGTGGGCAGCTTCGTGGCCTTCGTGATGGCCATGCTGCAGCTGATTGCGCCGGTGAAGCACCTGTCGGACGTGATGGCGCCGCTGACGCGCGGCCTGGCCGCCGTCGAACGTGGGCTCGATCACATCGAGCACACCGCGGTCGAGGTGGGCGGCACGCACGACGGCGGGCGCGCGGCCGGCGAGATCCGATTCGAGAACGTGGGCCTGTCGTGGCGCGACGATGCACCGCCCGCGCTGGCCGGCATCGACCTCGTCATCCGCCCCGGCGAGGCGGTGGCGCTGGTGGGGCCCTCGGGCGCGGGCAAGACCACGCTCGTGAACCTGCTGCCGCGATTTCTGCAACCCACGAGCGGCCGCATCACGCTCGACGGCGTGCCGCTGGCCGACTGGGACATGCACGCGCTGCGCCGGCAGTTCGCGCTCGTGAGCCAGGACGTGGTGCTGTTCAACGACAGCGTCGCGGCCAACGTGAGCCTGGGTGCGCCGATGCCACGCGAGCAGGTGCGCGCGGCGCTGGCGGCGGCCAACCTGCTGGAGTTCGTGGAGTCGCTGCCCGACGGCCTGGATACGGCCATCGGCCACAACGGCAGCCAGCTCTCGGGCGGGCAGCGCCAGCGCCTGGCCATCGCCCGCGCGGTGGCCAAGGACGCGCCGGTGCTCATCCTCGACGAGGCCACCTCGGCGCTCGACAGCGAGAGCGAGCGCGCCGTGCAGGACGCGCTGGAGCGGCTGATGAAGGGCCGCACGACGCTGGTCATCGCGCACCGGCTGTCGACCATCGAAAACGCCGACCGCGTGGTGGCGCTCGAGGGCGGCCATCTCGTCGAACAAGGCACGCACGCCGAACTGCTGGCCGCCGGCGGCGTGTATGCGCGGCTGCACGCGATGCAGTTCAAGACCTGAAGGACACCCCCCGATGAGCACGCCCCCGATCAGCCGCTACCCCGTGCCCGAACTGACCGGCCTGCCCGAAGACCTGCGCACGCGCATCCTCGAGGTGCAGGCCAAGGCCGGCTTCGTGCCGAACGTGTTTCTGGCACTGGCGCACCGGCCCGCCGAGTGGCGCGCCTTCATGGCCTACCACGATGCGCTGCTGCTCAAGGACACCGGCTCGCTCAGCAAGGGCGAGCGAGAGATGATCATCGTCGCCACCAGCGCCGCCAACCAGTGCCTGTACTGCGTGGTGGCGCACGGCGCCATCCTGCGTGTCTACGAGAAGGCGCCGCTGCTGGCCGACCAGATCGCGGTCAACCACCGCAAGGCGCCGATCACGCCGCGCCAGCGCGCGATGCTCGACTTTGCGATGAAGGTGACGACGGCCTCGCACACCCTCGACGAGGCCGACTTCGCGGCACTGCGCGCGCACGGATTCGATGACGAGGATGCCTGGGACATCGGCGCCATTGCGGCGTTTTTCGGGCTCTCCAACCGCATGGCCAATCTCACGGGGATGCGGCCGAACGATGAGTTCTATCTGATGGGGCGGGTGCCGCGGGCTGGGAGGTAGCGCGCTCCGGCAGCGGCCCTTCGACACGGGGGCTTCGACAGGCTCAGCCCCCTGCTCAGGGCGAACGGGTGGGGGTGGACGGGCTGAACCCACGCTCCGTTCGGGCTGAGCCTGTCGAAGCCCCCCCTGAGCCTGCCGAAGGGGCCCATGAAAAAGGCCGCCCGAAGGCGGCCTTCATCTCACGAGCGCGCGACTCAGCTGCCCTGCTGCAGCGCGCGGATGCGGTCTTCGATCGGCGGGTGGCTGCTGAACAGCGCCATCAGCCCGCTCGGGCGCGAGTTGATGCCCATGTTCTGCACGCTCGACGGCAACTGGCCCGGATCCATGCCGCCCAGGCGGGCCAGTGCGTTGATCATCGGCTGCTTGCGGCCCATGAGCTGCGCCGCGCTCGCATCGGCCCGGAACTCGCGCTGGCGCGAGAACCACGACACGACGATGGCCGCCAGCACGCCCAGCACGATGTCGAGCACGATGGTCGTGACGTAGTAGCCGATGCCCGGGCCGTCGTTCGTGTTGCGCAGGATGACCTTGTCGACGAAGTAGCCGATCACGCGCGACAGGAACACGACGAAGGTGTTCATCACGCCCTGGATCAGCGCCAGCGTGACCATGTCGCCGTTGGCCACGTGCGCGACCTCGTGGCCGATGACGGCCTCGACTTCGTCGCGGTTCATGCTGTGCAGCAGGCCGGTGCTCACCGCCACCAGGGCAGAGTTCTTGAAGGCGCCGGTGGCAAAGGCGTTGGGCTCGCCCTCGTAGATGGCGACTTCGGGCATGCCGATGCCGGCCTTCTGCGAGAAGCGCTCCACCGTCTGCACGATCCAGCGATGCGTGGGGTCGGTGCTGTTGTTGATGATCTGGGCGCGCGTGGTCCACTTGGCCATCGGCTTGCTGATCAGCAGCGAGATCGCCGCGCCGCCGAAGCCCATGACGGCCGCGAAGCCCAGCAGCATCGGCAGATTCAGGCCGTTGGCGGTGAGGAAACGGTTGAGCCCGAGAAGATGCACGGCCAGGCCCAGCACCAGCATCACGGCCAGGTTGGTGACGACGAACAGGACGATGCGTTTCATGGTCTTTCAGCAGGTGGGAGCGGCCCCGATGGGGCACTGCGAACTCCGACAGGAGGGGATGTTAGGGCGGACCCTGGCGCTTCAAGGAGTCCGGCCCGGCGTAGGGGTTCTCAGCGGCGCAGCAGCACCTGGGTGGGCTTGCCGGCCGGGCGCAGCTCGAAACGATCGGCCAACGCGGCGAAGAACTTGGTCGACGGCGTGTTGCGGCCCAGCAGCTGGGCCTCGCGCAGGCGCTGCACCGCCACGTTGAGCGCCAGCGACTGGCCGGCGGCCAGCTCGGGCAGCACGGCCAGCACGGCGTCGATGCGGGTGTCGGCGGGCGGCGGGGACGGCGGCGTACCTGCCGGCGCCACGTCCGCGGGCATCGGCGCCGTCGGTGCGGCTTTGCGCGCCGTCTTGCGGGCGGCGGTCTTGGCGGCGGCCCTGGGGGCCGGCTTGCCCGCGGGCTGCGCGTCCTCGGCCGGACCTGCGGGCACCGCGGGCGCCGCGGCTGCCGCGGCTGCCGCGGCTTCTGCCGAAGCGGCCTTCTTCGAGGGGCTCCGCTTCGTCGCCACCTTCTTGGCGGCCGGCGCCTTGGCCACGGCCGTCTTGCGCGCGGCGGTCTTGCGTGCGGGCGCTTTGCGCGCCGCCGTCGTGGCCTCGGACTTGTGGTGCTCCAGCACCGTGTAGTCGTCGTAGACGTCCTGCGTCTCGTCGCCCGTCTTGCCCTTCTGGCCGATGCCGCGCACGACACAGCCCTTCTCGCGCAGGCGCTGCACCAGCGGCGCGAAGTCGCTGTCGCTGCTGGCGATCACCACCACGTCGGGCCGCTCGGCCAGCACCAGGTCGATGGCGTCGACGGCGAGTGCGATGTCGGTGCTGTTCTTGCCGGCGGCCAGATTGACCATCGGCTTGATGCCCAGGCGCTTGAACGCCGCCTGGTGCTTGACGGCGCTTTCGGCCGTGCAGTACGCGCGGCGCACGTGCAGGCCGCCGTGCTGGTTGAGCAGCAGGCGGATGGCCTGCTCCATGATGTCGATCGACACGTTGTCGGCGTCGATCAGCAGCATCACGCGCTCGGGGTTGCTCATGTCAGGGTCCAGTTCAGGGTTTCGCCGGCGCGCAGCGGCTTGATGACGGCGTCGCCGAAGGGCAGCGATTCGGGCAGCGTCTGCGGCTGGCGCTTCAGCGTCACCGTGCCCTCGTTCAGCGGCAGGCCATAGAAGCGCGGGCCGTGCTCGCTGGCGAAGCCTTCGAGCTGGTGCAGCGCGCCGACGGCCTCGAAGGCCTCGGCGTAGAGCTCCAGGGCCACCGGCGCGGTGTAGCAGCCGGCGCCGCAGATGCTCTGCTCCTTGAGCTGCGCCGCGTGCGGGGCGCTGTCAGTGCCGAGAAAGAACTTCGGGCTGCCCGACGTGGCCGCGGCCACCAGCGCCTGGCGATGGCGCTCCTTCTTCAGCACCGGCAGGCAGTAGTAGTGCGGGCGCAGGCCGCCCACAAACAGCGCGTTGCGGTTGTAGAGCAGGTGGTGCGCGGTGAGCGTGGCCGCCGTCAGCGGGCCGGCCTCGGCCACGTACTGCGCGGCATCGGCGGTGGTGATGTGCTCGAACACCACGCGCAGGCCGGGGAAGTCGCGCCGCAGCGGCTGCATCACGCGCTCGATGAACACGGCCTCGCGGTCGAAGACGTCGATCTCGCCGTCGGTGACTTCGCCGTGCACCAGCAGCAGCAGGCCTTCGCGCTGCATGGCCTCGAGCGTGGCGTAGGTCTTGCGGATGTCGGTAACGCCGGCATCGCTGTTGGTGGTGGCCCCGGCCGGGTAGAGCTTGAGCGCCACGACGCCGGCCGCCTTGGCGCGCACGATCTCCTCGGGCGGCGTGTTGTCGGTCAGGTACAGCGTCATCAGCGGCTCGAACTGCATGCGGGCGGGCAGGCAGGCCAGGATGCGCTCACGGTAGGCCACGGCGGCCGCGGCCGTGGTGACCGGCGGCCGCAGGTTGGGCATGACAATGGCGCGCGCGAACTGGCGCGCCGTGGCCGGCAGCACGGCGGCCAATGCGGTGCCGTCGCGCAGGTGCAGATGCCAGTCGTCGGGACGGCGGATGGTGAGGGAGCCGGCGTGCTGATGGGTTGCGCTCATGTCGAAGATTCTCCCATCGGGCTGGGGCAAGCGGTGGTTTCCGGCCCCGGGTGGCGCACCGTCCTAGTAGCGCCCGGTGATCCCGGCCACACGCAGGTACAGCGTCGCCGCCGAGGCCACGACGACCCGGGTGAGCCAGCCGCGCAGGCCTCGGCGCATGGGCTCGGTGACCTGTGTCGACAAGGCGAACGCCGCGTCGAAACGCTGGGCCAGCTGGTGTGAGAAGCCGGCGTCGCGCACCACCACGTTGGCCTCCAGGTTGAGCAGCAGGCTCAGCGGGTCGATGTTGCTGCTGCCGACCGTGGCCCAGTCGTCGTCGACGCGCGCCACCTTGGCGTGCAGGAACGCCGGCGTGTACTCGAAGATCTGCACGCCGTGGCCGCGCAGCTCGTCGTACACGGCCTGCGCCGCCAGCGCGGCGATGCGGTAGTCGACCTTGCCCTGCAGCAGCAGGCGCACGCGCACACCCCGCTGCGCCGCCGCGCGCAGCGCACGGCGGAAGCGGTGGCCCGGGTAGAAGTAGGGCACGGCGATGTCCACCGATTCGCGGGCACGGCCGATGGCCTCGGTGAAGCTGCGCTCGATGACGCGGCGCTGGCGCAGGTTGTCGCGCACCAGGAAGGCGGCGCGCATCGGGCGCGGGTCGTCGATGGCCTCGTCCAGCTCCAGCGCCGCCGGTCCGCGCAGCTGCTGCAGCAGGCCCATGGTCTCGCCGACCGGGTGCTCGCTGGCGGCAGCCATGCGGAACTCGCTGCGCCAGTGGCGCGCCAGGTGGGCGCGTGCCCACATCGCCCGCGTGGCCGCGCGCGCGCTCAGCGCCAGCGGGCCGCGCAGCTCGATGGCGAAGTCCAGCCGCGGTTGATCACACCAGCCGTGGTTCAGGTCGTGGCGGTCGTCGATGAGGTTGATGCCGCCGACAAAGGCCGTGAGGCCGGCGCCGCCGTCACACACGCACAGCTTCTGGTGCAGCCGCCGCAGCTGCCCCGGCTGCAGCCAGGCCCACCAGCGGTCGAGCGGGCGAAACACCTCCAGCTGCACGGCGCTGCCGGCGAAGCGCGCGCGCACCGCCGGCAGCGACTTGATGCTGCCGAAGCCGTCGATCACCACGCGCACCGTCACGCCACGCGCGGCGGCGTCGATCAGGGCCTGCGCCACGGTCTGCGCCGCGGGGTCGTCGTGAAAGATGTAGGTGGCCAGCCAGACCTCGTGCCGCGCCGCGCTGATGGCCGCCACCATGCGCGGGAACAGCTCGTCGCCACCCTGCAGCAGCGCCACCTCGTTGCCCCCCATGAAGCGCGGCACCGGCACGCCCGCCAGCTCGCGCAGCGTGTCGCGCAGGGTGCGCTTCATGTGGCCTTCCGAGAGGCCGAACCAAGCTTCCCGCCGCGGAACCGGCTTTGCCGGGCCGCTGGCGGACGGCCCCCTCGGGGGGTAGCGAGCGATAGCGAGCTTGGGGGCTTCATGTCAGCGCCAACTCGGCAATCAGCGGCAGATGGTCGGACATGCGCGCCCAGGCCATGCCGCGCGGCACCATGGTGGACGTGCAGGCCAGGCCGCGCAGGTAGAAGCGGTCGAGCGAGAACACCGGCGCCAGCGACGGAAACGTGGCCTGGGCCGCCGCGCCCGCACCGGGCCGGCGGGCCCGCTGCAGGCCGGCTTCGCGCATCGGTGCGTCGAGCCGTTCGCCCCAGTCGTTGAAGTCGCCGGCCACCACCAGTGGCGCGTCGGCCGGCACGTGGCGCTCGATGTAACGGGCCAGGCGTTCGACCTGGCGCACGCGGCTGCGGTGCACGAGGCCGAAGTGCACCACCACCGCGTGCACCATGACACCGGACCAGGCCACCGGCACGTGCAGCAGGCCGCGCTGCTCGAAGCGGTGGTCGCTCACGTCGTGGTGGCCGATGTCGCCCATCGGCCAGCGCGCCAGCAGCGCGTTGCCGTGCTCGCCGTGGCGGGTGTAGGCGTTGCTGCGGTAGGCGACCTCGTAGCCTTCAGGCGCGAGGAACTCGGCCTGCCCCTGTTGCGGCCAGCCGAAGTGCGTGCGGTCGAAATGGCGCGCCTCGCGGGTGTGGAACAGGCGCACCTCCTGCAGGAACACGAGGTCGGCGTCGAAGGCCTCGACCGCCAGGCCGAGGTTGTGGATCTCCAGCCGCTTGCGCGGGCCGACGCCGCGCACGCCCTTGTGGATGTTGTAGGTGGCCACGCGCAGCGCACCCAGGCCGGTGTGGGGAGTCAGCAGTGACGACTGCAGCGTGGAATGGCCGCCGCCGTGACCCAGGTGCCGCGGGTTCATCGCGTGATCATCGCGCCCTCAGCGCGCAAACCGAAGCGGCAGCGTGCGGATGGCCTCGGCGTTGCTGGGCGAAAAGCAGCGCTCCGCGGCCTCTTGCCAGGGCAACCACGCATAGGCCACGTGTTCGCGTGGCGCCAGCACCGGCACGCAGGGCGCCGGCAACTCGAGGCCGAACCAGTGCTCGGTGTTGCTCGTCACGCCCGGGGCGTAGCGGTGGCGCCACTGCGGAAAGATCTCGTAGTCGAGCTGGTGCTGCCAGTCAGTGAGCACACCGCCCTGGGCCGGGCCGAGGCCGGTTTCTTCTTCGGCTTCGCGGCTCGCGGCGGCTGCAGGCGGTTCGTCCAACGCGTCGAGCGAGCCAGTGACGCTTTGCCAGAAGCCTGGGCGGTCGGCGCGCTCGATCAACAGCACGTCCAGTGCCGGGGTGTGGATCACCACCAGCACCGAACGCGGGATCTTGAACGGCCGTGCCACCGTCACGACCCGGGCCCCTCGGCCGCCGCGGCTCAGGCTGCCTTCGGGTTGCGCAGCCGGATGTGCAACTCGCGCAGCTGCGCCTCGTCGACCAGGCTGGGCGCGCCCGTCAGCAGGCACTGCGCGCGCTGCGTCTTCGGGAAGGCGATGACGTCGCGGATGCTCTCCGCACCCGTCATCAGCGTCGCGATGCGGTCCAGGCCGAAGGCCAGGCCACCGTGCGGCGGCGCGCCGTACTGCAGCGCATCGAGCAGGAAGCCGAACTTCACCTTCTGCTCCTCGGGCGTGATGTTCAGCGCCTCGAAGACCGTGGCCTGCACGTCGGCGCGGTGAATGCGCACCGAGCCGCCGCCGATCTCCCAGCCATTGAGCACCATGTCGTAGGCCTTGGCGATGCAGGCGCCGGGGTCGGTCTTCATCAGCACCTCGTGGCCGTCTTTCGGGGCCGTGAAGGGGTGATGCACGGCGTTCCAGCGCTTGCCGTCGTCGTCGTACTCGAACATCGGGAAGTCCACCACCCACAGCGGCTTCCAGCCCTCTTCGAACAGGCCGTGCTGGCGGCCGAACTCGCTGTGGCCCACCTTCAGGCGCAGCGCGCCGATGGCGTCGTTGACGACCTTGGCCTTGTCGGCACCGAAGAAGATGAGGTCGCCGTTCTTGCAGCCGGTGCGGGCGATGATTTCCGCGATGGCCGCGTCGTGCAGGTTCTTCACGATCGGGCTCTGCAGGCCGTCGCGGCCCTTGCCGGCGTCGTTCACCTTGATCCAGGCCAGGCCCTTGGCGCCGTAGATCTTGACGAACTCGGTGTAGGCATCGATCTCGCCGCGGCTCATCTCGCTGCCGCCCGGCACCTTGAGCGCCACGACGCGCCCGCCCGGCGTGGTGGCCGGGCCACTGAACACCTTGAAGTCGACGTCCTTCATCACCTCGGTCAGCTCGGTGAACTGCAGCTTCACGCGCAGATCGGGCTTGTCGGAGCCGTACTTGAACATCGCCTCGGCGTACGTCAGCTCGGCGTACACCGGCAGCTCCATGCCCAGCGTCTTGCGGAACACGGTGCGGATCATGGCCTCGGTGATGGCGCGGATCTCGTGCTCCGTGAGGAAGCTGGTCTCGATGTCGATCTGCGTGAACTCGGGCTGGCGGTCGGCGCGCAGGTCCTCGTCGCGGAAGCACTTGGTGATCTGGTAGTAGCGGTCGAAGCCGGCCACCATCAGCAGCTGCTTGAAGAGCTGCGGGCTCTGCGGCAAGGCGAAGAACTGGCCGTCGTGCACGCGGCTCGGAACGAGGTAGTCGCGCGCACCTTCGGGCGTGCTCTTCGTGAGCATCGGCGTCTCGATGTCGATAAAGCCCTGCTCGTCGAGGAACTTGCGCACCTCGATCGCCACCTTGTAGCGCAGGCGGAGGTTGCGCTGCATCTGCGGGCGGCGCAGATCGAGCACGCGGTGCGTCAGGCGCACCGTCTCGCTGAGGTTGTCATCGTCCAGCGGGAACGGCGGCGTGACGCTGGGGTTGAGCACTTCCAGCGTGTGCGCCAGCACCTCGATCTTGCCGCTGGTGAGCGTGCTGTTCTCGGTGCCAGCCGGCCGTGCGCGCACGACGCCGGTGAGCTGCAGGCAGAACTCGTTGCGCACGCCCTCGGCGGTACGGAACATCTCGGGGCGGTCGGGGTCGCAGACGACCTGCACGAGGCCTTCGCGGTCGCGCAGGTCGATGAAGATCACGCCGCCGTGGTCGCGGCGGCGGTGGGCCCAGCCCATGAGGGTGACGGTCTGGCCCAGCAGCGTTTCGCTGACGAGGCCGCAGTAGGTGGTTCGCATGTGGTCGGTTCCAGCTGGAGACTTGTCTTGGTTCGTCGCGCGGCCGCGCCATCACCGGGGACGGCGCCGCCTCGACAGGCGTTGAAGGCTCTGCATGCGGCTGGCGCACGGGGCGCCAGGCGTCAGGACGGGCCGGTTGCCGGGCCGGCCCGCCCGGTCAATTTCGGGCCACCACAGGGCGCGGCGCCGCCGGCGGCGGCGGCACGACCACGCCCATCGAAATGACGTACTTCAGCGCCTGGTCGACGCTCATCTTGAGCTCGATGACATCGGCGCGCGGGATCATCAGGAAGAAGCCCGAGGTCGGGTTGGGCGTCGTCGGCACGTACACGCTCAGCATGTCGGCCGGCAAATGGGCCGCGACCTCGCCGCCGGGCCTGCCGGTGACGAAGGCGATGGTCCACGAGCCCTGGCGCGGGTACTGCACCAGCACCGCCTCGCGGAAGGCGTTGCCGGAGCTCGAGAACAGCGTGTCCGAGACCTGCTTGACCGAGTTGTAGATGCTCTTGACGATCGGGATCTTGCCCAGCACGCGGTCCCATTGCCGCAACCACCACTGGCCGAAGATGTTGGCGGCGAAGGCGCCCGTCAGGATCAGCAGCGCCGCCAGCACGATGACGCTCAGGCCGGGCACATGGCGCAGCCGCTCGATGCCGGCGTGCGCGCTCTGCGGCAGCACCGCCTGGCTGGCCGACAGGAACCACGCGAACACCCCGTCGACCGCGCCGAGCAGCCAGCTCAGCACGGCGATCGTGATGGCCAGCGGCATCCACACGAGCAGGCCGGCGACGATGTACTTCTTCAAGATGCAGGCCGGTCGGTCAGGTGCTGGGGGCGGGCGGCGGCGGCGGCGAGGCCGCGGCCGGCGCTGCGGCGGCGGGCTTGTCGGCCGCGGGCTTGTCGGCAGCCGGTTTGTCGGCCGGCTTGCCGTCGCTGGCGCTGGCATCGCTGGCCGGCTTGTCGGCCGCAGCTTCGGCAGCCTTGCCGCCGGTGTTGCCGCCGCGGAAGTCGGTCACGTACCAGCCCGAGCCCTTGAGCTGGAAGCCGGCGGCCGTGACCTGCTTGGAGAAGGTCTCGGCGCCACAAGCCGGGCAGGTGGTGAGCACGGGATCGCTCATCTTCTGCAGCACGTCTTTCGCGTGGCCGCAGGCTGAGCAGCGGTAGGCGTAGATGGGCATGGTGCGCCCCGGAGGGAGTAGTCGCCGTCTGAAGCGGCCGAACCCGCGATGATACGGGCAGCGCTCCGGGTTTGTCCTGGGCTCAGTGACCCCGGCGTGCCGCCGCCCTCAGCCCGCCCTCAGCCTGCCAGCACCACCGCCAGCGCGGTGAGCACGGCCAGCAACACCGCACCCGCGCCCCACACCACGGCCTGCAACAGCCGCCGGATGTGGCGCTGCTCGGCCACCAGCTCGGCCAGCATCGGGTCGGAACGGGGCTGCGACCGCTCGCGCAGGGTGTCGTGCAGCAGCCGCGGCAACGCCGGCAGCAGCTGCGCGTAGCGCGGCGCCTCGCGCTCGAGCCGGCCGAGCAGGCCGCGCCAGCCGACCTGCTCGTTCATCCAGCGCTCCAGAAACGGCTTGGCCGTGGTCCAGAGGTCGAGGTCGGGGTCGAGCTGGCGGCCCAGGCCCTCGATGTTGAGCAGCGTCTTCTGCAGCAGCACCAGCTGCGGCTGGATCTCGACGTTGAAGCGGCGCGAGGTCTGGAAGAGGCGCAGCAAGACCTGGCCGAGCGAGATGTCCTTCAGCGGCCGGTCGAACTGCGGCTCGCAGACGGCGCGGATGGCGCCTTCGAGATCGCCGACGCGCGTGCCGGGCGGCACCCAGCCGCTTTCGATGTGGAGCTCGGCGACTCTCTTGTAATCGCGCCGGAAGAACGCGATGAAGTTGTAGGCGAGGTATTCCTTGTCGGTCTCGGTGAGCGTGCCGATGATGCCGAAGTCGAGCGCGATGTAGCGCCCGAAGGTGGCCGGCTCCAGGCTCACCATGATGTTGCCCGGGTGCATGTCGGCGTGGAAGAAGCCGTCGCGGAACACCTGGGTGAAGAAGATCGTGACGCCGTCGCGCGAGAGCTTCTTGAAGTCGACGCCGGCTTCGCGCAGCCGCTCGGTCTGGCCGATCGGCACGCCGCGCATGCGCTGCATCACGATGACGCTCTCGGTGCACAGCTCCCACACCATCTCGGGGATCAGCACGAGACCGAGGCCGTCCATGTTGCGCCGCAGGTGCGTGCCGTTGGCGGCCTCGCGCACGAGGTCGAGCTCGTCGTGCAGGTAGCCGTCGAACTCGGCCACCACCTCGCGCGGCTTCAGGCGGCGGCCGTCGGCCGACAGGCGCTCCACCCAGGCGGCGATGGTGTGCAGCAGGGCCAGGTCCTGCTCGATGACGTCGCGCATGCCCGGGCGCAGCACCTTCACGGCCACCTCGCGGCCGTCTTTCAGCTCGGCGAAGTGCACCTGTGCGATGGAGGCACTGGCCACCGGCTCGGCGTCGAAGCGCGCGAACACGGCGTCGATGGGCCGCCCGAAGGCCTTCTCGACCAGCGCACGCGACTGCGTGGCCGGGAACGGCGGCACGCGGTCCTGCAGGCGCGCCAGCTCGTCGGCCACGTCCAGCGGGATCAGGTCTCGGCGCGTCGACAGCACCTGCCCGAACTTCACGAAGATGGGCCCGAGGCGCTCCAGGCCCTGGCGCAGGCGCTCGCCGCGCGGGCGGTCGAGCTTGCGGCCCAGCGTGGCCAGGCGCACGAGCAGGCGCACCCAGGGCTGCGGGAAGACGCTGAGCGCGACCTCGTCGAGGCCGAAACGCAGCACGGTAACGACGATGAACGCCAGCCGCAGCAGGTGCTTCATCGGCCGCACCCCGGCGGGCGGCGCCGGCGGCGTTCAGCCACGGCGCGCGCGCAGGCTTTCGCCGATCGAGGCCAGCCCTTGCAAGGCGCTGCGCAGCCCCTGTCCGAGCGTGCGGCCCAGCGGGTGCAGCACGCCGGCCACCTGGGGCCCGAACAGGCGCTCGAGCTCGGCGGCCACGTCCCAGCGCAGGTTCTGCAGCAGCCAGTTCACGTCGCCGGCCAGGGCGGCATCGCCATCGATGCGCACCGCCGGCGGCTCACCCGCCAGGGCCTGCGCCACCAGCAAGGCGGGGTTGGAGGCGTCGATGCTGACCGCCAGCCGCGGCGCCGTGCCTTCGGCCGGCGCCAGGCCGTCGATGCCGTTCCACTGCAGCAGGCCGGCCGGCGTGATGCGCCACGACAGCACCGGTGGCGGCGGCAGCAGCGAGGGCCAACGCTCGAGCGTCAGCTGCAGCGTGGCGCCGCGGTGCGGCAACAGGCGCTCGGTGGCCACGGCCTCGGAGGCCAGCACGTGGTTGAGCAGCAACGTGAGGCGCTCGGCGAGTGCCGGTGCCAGCATGGCCTGGAGACTGTGCAACATTGCCCAATTGTAGGCAGCAGACCCCTGCGCGACGGCCTGTCCCCCGCATTCACGCCGGGGGCGCGGCCCCGGGATTGCCACGGAGATGGGCCAGAATCCGCGGCTTTGCCGACACACCGTCCCGCGGACCCGGGTTCATGTTCATCCGCCGCCGTGCCGGCCGCCCCAACGATGTTCGAAGAACGAGGCTACAAGAGGACCTTCTACAGCGCACCGCAGTCGGTGACGTCGCTGGTGGCGGCCTTCCTGGAGCCGTCACTGACGGTGCTGGTGTTCCTGGCCGTCTCGCATGCCTTCGACGAGCCCATCGGGCGCTCGGACCTGACGCTGTGCCTGCTGGTCTTTGCGCTCACCTTCCCGGGGCGCAACCGCTTCTGGGACCGGCCGCTGAACGCCGCCGTCGACATCGGCACCTCCTGGCTGGCGCTGCTGGCCATTCTGCTGCTGTGCGGCTATGCCACGCGCAGCCTGAACCTGTTCGAGCCGGACATCGTGTTCTGGTGGGCGGTGGTCACGCCCGCACTGCTGTGGCTGACCTACTTCAGCGGCCGCGCGCTGCTGCGCCGGCTGGCGGCGCAGCCCGAGAACCGCCGCACCGCGGTGGTGGTGGGCGCCGGCGCGCTGGGCGTGAAGGTGGCGAACGCCTTCCGGGCGCGCGGCGACATCGGGCTGTCGTTCCTGGGCTACTTCGACGACCGCGCCGACCAGCGCGTCGACCCCGACGCGATGCTGATGCGACTCGGCAGCCTGCGCCAGGTGGCCGAGTACGTGCGGGAGCACGGCGTGCACGAGGTCTACATCACGCTGCCGCTCGGAAGCCAGCCGCGCATCGTCGAGCTGCTCGAGCAGGTGCAGGGCACCACCGCCAGCGTGTTCTTCGTGCCCGACGTGTTCGGCATCAGCATCATCCAGGGCCGCCTGCAGGACATGAACGGCGTGCCGGTGGTCGGCCTGTGCGAGACGCCGTTCACCGGCACCAACCGGCTCGTCAAGCGCATCGAGGACGTCGTGCTGGCGTCGCTGATCCTGGTGCTGATCTCGCCGTTGCTGATGGCCATTGCCATCGGCGTGCGGCTCACGAGCCCGGGGCCGGCGCTCTTCCGCCAGCGCCGCAACGGTCTGGACGGCACCGAGATCGTGGTCTGGAAGTTCCGCAGCATGCGCACGCAGGACGACGGCGCCGTGGTGCCGCAGGCGACGAAGGGCGACCCGCGCATCACGCCTTTCGGCGCCTTCCTGCGCCGCACCTCGCTGGACGAACTGCCGCAGTTCTTCAACGTGCTGCAGGGCCACATGAGCATCGTCGGCCCGCGCCCGCACGCCGTGGCGCACAACGAGCAGTACCGGCAGCTCATCAAGGCCTACATGGTGCGCCACAAGGTCAAGCCCGGCATCACCGGCTGGGCGCAGATCCATGGCCACCGCGGCGAGACGGACACGATCGAGAAGATGCAGGCGCGGGTGGAGTACGACCTCGAGTACCTGCGCAACTGGACGCTGGGCCTGGATCTGCAGATCATCGCGCGCACCGTGAAGCTGGTGTTAATCGACCGCCATGCGTACTGAGTTCCTGGCGCGAGCACTGAAGCTGGCCCGTCTGTCGGCCGTCGGGCTGGCCGTCGTCGGCCCGGCAGCCGCCCAGGTGAGCCCCTGGTACGTGGGCGGCGCGCTGTCGCTGACCCACGACGACAACCTGCTGCGGCTGGGCGAGACCCAGACCGCCCTGCCCGGCCAGAGCCGCAGCGACACCGTCACCAGCACGTCGCTGACCGCCGGGCTCGATCAGCCCTTCGGACGGCAGCGCGTGCAGGCCAGCCTGGCGCTGCGCGACAACCGTTTCGCCCGCAACGACCGCTACAACAACCAGAGCTACAGCGGCAGCGCCAGCCTGGACTGGTCGACCGTGAACCGCATCTCGGGGCAAGTGGGCATCGGGCGATCGCGGGCGTTGTCCACCTTCAATGCCGACGTCATCGGCCTCTTGGCGCAGCGCAATTTCGAAACCAGCGAGGGCTTCAACGCCAGCGTCAGCGTCGGCCTCGTGACGGCCTGGAGCCTGGAGCTGTCGGCCGGCCATCGGCGGGTGCGCAACTCCATCGACGTGGCCTCGGTGCAGGCGCAGAACCTCGACCAGGACAACGCCGCCGTCGGCGTGGCCTGGCGACCCGGAGCCGCGCTGGAAACGACACTCGCGGTGCGCGAGGTGCGCGGGCGCTTCCCCACCTTCCGCCGGGTGGCGGGCAGCTTCGAAGACGACGCATTCACGCAGCGTGGTGTCGACCTCGGCGCACGCTGGCAGGCCAGCGGCTCGAGCCTGCTCGACGCCCGCATCGGCACCGGCCAGACGCAGTACCTGCGCGGCGGCGACCGCGATTTCGACAGCATCAGCGGCTCGCTGGGCTGGAACTGGCGCGCCACCGGCAAGCTCTCGCTGAGCACGCGGCTGGCGCGCGAGAAGGGGCAGGACAACTATCCGACCTTCGTGCGCGTGGCGCTGGGGTTCTTCCTCGTCGATGCACCGGCGGTGCAGTCCGACCTGCGCACCATCGACACACTGCGGGCGCAGCTGGACTGGGCAGCGACGGCCAAGACGGCCGTCTCCAGCAGCGTGCAGCTCACCCGTCGCGACGTGGCCAGCCGCACACGCACGGTGTTCGACGGCGTGCTTCGCGGCGAGGCGGTCGGCACCGACGAGACCACCATCATGACGCTGGGCGCCCGTTGGGCGCCCTACCGCTGGTCGCTGCTGGGCTGCGACCTTCGCCACGAGACCCGCCGCTCCAGCGGCAACGTGACCTCGGGACTCAAGGGCACGAGCCTGGGCTGCTACGCCCAGGCGACGATGCGCTGAACACCCGCAGCGCCCACAACCGCGAGGACCCCATGGCCACCATCCTGCTCACCGGCGCCACCGGCTACATCGCCTCGCACACCTGGCTGGCGCTGTGGCAGGCCGGCTTCGATGTCGTCGGTGTCGACGACTTCCGCAACAGCTCGCCCGTCGTGCTGCAGCGGCTGGCCGAGCTCGGCGGCCGCACGCCGGTGTTCGAGCGGGCCGACGTCGGCGATGCCGCCGCGATGGCGGCCGTGCTCGACCGCCACCGCATCGACGCCACCGTGCACTTCGCGGCGCTCAAGGCGGTGGGTGAATCGGCGGCGATGCCGCTGGCCTACTACCGCAACAACATCGGCGGCCTCGTCACGGTGTGCGAGGCCCTGCAGGCGCGGCGCATCGGGCGATTCGTCTTCAGCTCCAGCGCCACGGTCTACGGGCAGCCGGAGCGACTGCCACTGGATGAGTCGGCCCGCATCGACGCCACCAACCCCTATGGCCGCACCAAGCTGATGGGCGAGCAGATCCTGGCCGACCTCGGCGCGGCCGATGCCGGCTGGCAGACGGCGCTGCTGCGCTACTTCAACCCGGTCGGCGCCCACCCCAGCGGCCGCATCGGCGAAGACCCGCGCGGCACGCCCAACAACCTGATGCCCTACGTCAGCCAGGTGGCCGTGGGCCGGCGCGACAAGCTCTCGGTCTGGGGCAAGGACTACGACACACCCGACGGCACCGGCGTGCGCGACTACATCCACGTCGTCGACCTGGCCGAGGGGCACGTCGCGGCGATGCAACGCCTGCTCGATCAGCCGGGCTCGTTCACCGTCAACCTGGGCACGGGCCGCGGCTACAGCGTGCTGGAGGTGGTGGCCGCCTTCGCCGCCGCCAGCGGGCGAGCGATACCCTACGAGATCCGGCCCCGCCGCCCCGGCGACGTGGCCGCCTGCTGGGCCGATCCGTCGCGGGCGCAGCAGCTGCTGGGATGGCGCGCGACGCGGGATCTGGCGACCATGTGCAGCGATGCCTGGCGCTGGCAATCGAACAACCCGAACGGATTCGACGCATGAGCAAGAGCGAGACGACAACAACGGTGTGGCCGGTGGTGATGGCCGGCGGCTCGGGCACGCGCCTGTGGCCGCTGTCGCGCAGCGGCTTCCCGAAGCAGTTCCTGGTGCTGGGCGGTGGCACGCAGAGCCCGTTCCAGCAGGCCGTAGGGCGGCTGATGGGGCTGGGGCGGGACGGCGGCGGCAAGGCCATCGCCGTGGCGCAGCCGGCCATCGTCGGCAATGAAGAGCACCGCTTCATGGTGCTCGACCAGTTGCGCGACATGCAGGTCGAGCCCGGCGCCGTGCTGCTGGAGCCCGTGGGCCGCAACACCGCGCCGGCCCTCACGCTGGCGGCACTGCAGGCGCTGGAGTCCGGTGTCGACCCCGTGCTGGTGGTGACCCCGGCCGACCAGACCGTCACCGACGAGGCCGCGTTCACGGCCTCGCTGCGGCGCGCGGTGGAGGCGGCAGCCGAAGGCGCCATCGTCATCCTGGGCATCAGCCCCGACCGCCCCGAAACCGGCTACGGCTACATCCGCGCCGACGGCCCCAAGGTGGCCCAGTTCGTCGAGAAGCCCGATCTGGCCACGGCACAGAAGTACCTCGCCCAGGGCGGCTACTTCTGGAACGCCGGCATGTTCGTGCTCAAGGCCTCGGTGTGGATGGCGGCGCTGGAGCGCTTCCGGCCCGACATCGCGGGCGCCTGCCGCGCCGCCTTCGCGCCGCGCCGCAACGACGGCGTCTTCGTGCGGCCCGACAAGACGGCCTTCGCGGCCGTGCCGTCGGAATCAGTCGACTACGCGGTGATGGAGAAGTGCCCCGGCGTGCTCGACATCCGCATGGAGCCGCTGGCCGCCGGCTGGAACGACCTCGGCGCCTGGGAGGCCGTGTGGCAGGTGGCTCCGAAGGACGCTGCCGGCAACGCGCAGGTGGGCGACGCCATCGTGCACGACTGCCGCAACACGCTGGTGCAGGCCACGAGCCGGCTGGTCAGCCTGATCGGCCTGGACGACGTCATCGTGGTGGAAACGCCCGATGCGGTACTGGTGACGCGGCGCGATCGCAGCCAGGACGTCAAGGCCATCGTCAACCACCTCGGGAAAGAGCAGCGCGGCGAGCAGGCGCTGCACCGCAAGGTGCACCGGCCCTGGGGCTGGTACGACAGCATCGACCAGGGCCCGCGCGACCAGGTCAAGCGCATCATGGTCAAGCCGGGCGCCAGCTTGAGCCTGCAGATGCACCACCACCGCGCCGAGCACTGGATCGTCGTCACCGGCACCGCCGAGGTGACGGTGGGCGAAAAGGTCATCCTGCTGGCCGAGAACCAGAGCACCTACATCCCGCTCGGCGAGAAGCACCGCCTGCGCAACCCGGGCAAGGTGCCGCTGGAGCTGATCGAGGTGCAGTCCGGCAGCTACCTGGGCGAAGACGACATCGTGCGCTTCGAAGACACCTACGGGAGATCCTGACATGACCGTGCTCGTCACTGGAGGCGCCGGCTTCATCGGCAGCAACTTCGTGCTCGACTGGCTCGCGCAATGCGACGAGCCGGTGATCAACCTCGACGCCCTCACCTACGCCGGCAACCGCGAGAACCTGGCCTCGCTCGACGGCGATGCGCGGCACCTGTTCGTGCGTGGCGACATCGGCGATCGCACGCTGCTCGACCGCCTGCTGGCCGAGCACCGCCCGCGCGCGCTGGTTCATTTCGCGGCGGAAAGCCACGTCGACCGCAGCATCCACGGCCCGGGCGCCTTCATCAAGACCAACGTCGAGGGCACGTTCACGCTGCTGGAGGCCACGCGTGCCCACTGGGGGGCCTTGCCTGCCGATGAGAAGGTGGCGTTCCGCTTCCTGCACGTCAGCACCGACGAGGTCTACGGCAGCCTGGGCCCGGGCGACGCCGCCTTCACCGAGACCCACCCCTTCGAGCCCAACAGCCCCTACAGCGCCAGCAAGGCCGCCAGCGACCACCTGGTGCGCGCCTGGCACCACACCTACGGGCTGCCGGTGCTCACCACCAACTGCAGCAACAACTACGGGCCCTATCACTTCCCGGAGAAGCTGATCCCGCTGATGATCGTCAACGCGTTGGCGGCCAAGCCGCTGCCGGTGTACGGCGACGGCATGCAGATCCGCGACTGGCTCTATGTGAAGGACCACTGCAGCGCCATCCGCGCGGTGCTGGCCGGCGGCCGGCTGGGCGAGACGTACAACGTCGGCGGCTGGAACGAAAAGCCCAACATCGAGATCGTGAAGACCGTGTGCGCGCTGCTCGACGAACTGCGGCCTTCGGCCGAAGGGCCTTATGAGCGCCTGGTCACCTACGTGAAGGACCGCCCTGGCCACGACCGCCGCTACGCCATTGACGCACGCAAGATCGAGCGCGAACTCGGCTGGCGCCCGGCCGAGACCTTCGAGACCGGCATCCGCAAGACGGTGCAGTGGTACCTCGACCACACCGACTGGGTGGCCCACGTGCAGAGTGGGAGCTACCGCGACTGGGTGGCGGCCCAGTACGGCAAGAACGACGCGACCCGTTGAACCGAAAGGACCTGGCCATGAAGATCCTTCTGCTGGGCAAGAACGGACAAGTGGGTTGGGAGCTGCAGCGCTCGCTATCGCTGCTGGGCGAGTTGGTGGCCTGCGACTTCGACAGCGCCGGCGAGCTGAAGGCCGACTTCAGCCAGCCCGAGTCGCTGGCGGCGCTGGTGGCGCGCGTGGCGCCCGAGGTCATCGTCAATGCGGCCGCACACACGGCGGTCGACAAGGCCGAGTCCGAGCCCGATCTGGCGCGCGCGCTCAACGCCACCGCGCCCGGCGTGCTGGCCCGCGAGGCCAAGCGGCACGGCATCTGCCTCGTGCACTACAGCACCGACTACGTGTTCGACGGCAGCGGCTCGCACGCCCGCGACGAAGACGCTGCCACCGGCCCGCTCAGCGTGTACGGCCGCACCAAGCTCGAGGGCGAGGAACTGATCCGCGCCAGCGGCTGCCACCACGCCATCCTGCGCACCAGCTGGGTCTATGCCGCGCGCGGCGGCAACTTCGCGCGCACGATGCTGAAGCTGGCGGCCGAGCGCGAGGAGCTCAAGGTCATCGCCGACCAGGTGGGCGCGCCCACCGGCGCCGACCTGCTGGCCGACGTGACGGCGCAGCTGCTGCCGCGCCTCTTCGACCACGTGGCGCTGTCGGGCACCTACCACTGCGTGGCCGGTGGCGAAACCAACTGGCACGGCTACGCCACGCACGTCATCGAACGGGCCCGCGCGCGCGGCCATGCCGTCAAGGTGGCGGCCGACCGCATCCATGCCATCCCCACCAGCGCCTACCCGACGCCGGCCACGCGGCCGCTGAATTCGCGCCTGGCCACGACCAAACTGCAGCGCACCTTCGGGCTCGTGATGCCTCCTTGGCAACGCGGCGTTGAGCGCATGCTGAGCGAAGTGCTGGGCTGACCCGGCCTCCAGGAGGACACCATGACACAAGCAAGAACCCGCAAGGGCATCATCCTCGCGGGCGGCTCCGGCACCCGGCTGCACCCGGCCACGCTGGCGGTGAGCAAGCAACTGCTGCCGGTGTACGATAAGCCGATGGTCTATTACCCGCTGAGCACGCTCATGCTGTCCGGCATGCGCGAGGTGCTGATCATCAGCACCCCGCAAGACACGCCGCGCTTCCAGTCGCTGCTCGGCAACGGCAGCCAGTGGGGCATGAACCTGCAGTACTGCGTGCAGCCCAGCCCCGACGGCCTGGCACAGGCCTTCACCCTGGGGCGTGACTTCGTCGGTGGCGCGCCGAGCGCGCTGGTGCTGGGCGACAACATCTTCTACGGCCACGACCTCGCGGCGCAGCTGGCGCGCGCCGACGGCCGCGACACCGGCGCCACCGTGTTCGCGTACCACGTGCACGACCCCGAGCGCTACGGCGTCGTCGAGTTCGACGCCCAGCGCCGCGCCCTCAGCATCGAAGAAAAGCCGACCCAACCCAAGAGCAACTACGCCGTCACGGGCCTGTACTTCTACGACGAGCAGGTGTGCGACATCGCCGCGTCGATCAAGCCCAGCGCGCGAGGCGAGCTCGAGATCACCGAGGTGAACGCTCAATACCTGCGGCAGGCACAGCTCGAGGTCGAGATCATGGGCCGCGGCTACGCCTGGCTCGACACCGGCACGCACGACAGCCTGCTCGAGGCCGGACAGTTCATCGCCACGCTCGAAAAGCGCCAGGGCCTGAAGGTGGCGTGCCCGGAGGAGATCGCCTTCCGCAGCGGCTGGATCACGGCCGCGCAGTTGGAAGCACTGGCACAGCCGCTGCGCAAGAACGGCTACGGGCAGTACCTGATGCAGATCCTGAACGAGAAGGTGTTCTGACCATGAAGCTGAGCAAGACGCCGCTGCCCGGCGTGCTGATCGTCGAGCCCACCGCCTTCGGCGACGACCGCGGCTGGTTCATGGAGAGCTTCACCGAGCCCAAGTGGCTGGCCGCCCTCGAGGCCGCAGGCGAGCCGCTGCCGCGCCGCTTCGTGCAGGACAACCATTCATGCAGCCAGCGCGGCGTGCTGCGCGGCCTGCACTACCAGCTGCCGCCACACGCGCAGGGCAAGCTGGTGCGCGTGGTCAAGGGCCGGGCCTGGGACGTGGCCGTCGACATCCGCGAGGGCTCGCCGCACTTCGGCCAGTGGTTGGGCCTGGAGCTGAACACCGAGAACCGGCGCCAGCTGTGGATTCCGGAAGGCTTCGCGCACGGCTTCGTGGCGCTGGAGGACGACACGCACTTCCTCTACAAGACCACCGACACCTACGCCAAGGACTGCGAGGGCGCCATCCGCTGGGACGACCCGCAGCTCGCCATCGCCTGGCCCGACACCGGCGTGGCGCCTCGGCTGGCGCCGAAGGATGCCGCGGCGCCGCTCCTGGCCCACGCGAGGGTCTTCCAGTGAACGGCCCAATGCGCGGCGCGCCAGGCCTGCGCTGGCTGGCCTTTGCCCTGGGCACCATGGTGGCTCTGCTGCACACGACACAGGCACAGGCGCAGAACCCGGCGCCCGACGCGGTGGCGGCCGCAGCGTCGGCACCGGCCGTGGCGACGGAGCCCACGGTCAACACGCTCAAGCGCCGCGGCACCATCCTGATCGGCCACCGCGAAGCGGCGCTGCCGTTTTCCTTCGTCGTCGACGGCCGCCCGCACGGTTACGCGATCGACCTCTGCCTGCGCCTGGTGGAGGGCCTGCGCAGACGGCTCGATCTGCCCACCCTGCAGGTGCGGTTCGTGCAATTGCAGACGGCCGAGCGGCTGCCGGCCGTGATCAGCGGGCGTGTCGACCTGGAGTGCGGCAACACCACCGCCAACGCCGAACGCCGCAAGAGCGTGAGCTTCACGACGCCCACGTTCATCGCCGGCGCCGGCGTGCTGGTGCGGGCCGACGTTGCCGGCGCCAAGCGCACGGGCGCGTTGCTGCGCGAGCTGCGGGGCCGCCGCATCGTCGTCGCCAGCGGCACCACGGGCGAGAAGATCCTGCGCCGTGCCAACGAGGCCCTGTATGGCCTGGAGCCCTTGATCGTGAAAGACAACGCCGAGGCCTTTGCCGCGCTGGAGTCGAACCGGGCCGACGCCTGGATCACCGACGACGTGCTGCTCGCGGCCTACCGCGCGCAAGCCAAGGACCCTTCACGCTACCTGCTGCTCGACAAGCGCCACACGATCGAGCCGCTGGCGCTGATGCACCGCAAGAACGACCCGGTGTTCGAGCGTGCGGTCGACGCCGAGGTGGCGGCACTGTTCCGCGCCGGCCAGGTCGAGCAGCTGTACCAGCGCTGGTTCCAGCAGCCCATCCCGCCCCGCGACGTGAACCTCGACCTGCCGCCGAGCCGGCTGCTGCGCGAGATCTTCCGCATGCCGATGAAGATGCAGCACGAGGTCGACATCATCGTGCTGTGAGCCCGGCGCCGCCAGCGCCCTCAGGCGCTGGCGGCGCGGCCGATGGCCTGGTAGTCCATGCCGAGCATGGCCATCAACTTTGGGTCGTAGAGGTTGCGGCCGTCGAAGATGAGCGGCTGCTTCAGCGCCGCCTTGATGGCATCGAAGTCCGGGTTGCGGAACTCTTTCCACTCCGTGACGATGATCAGCGCATCGGCGCCGGGCAGCGCCTCGGCCTGGTTCGACACGAAGCTCACACGGGGCAGGTCTTCCATCACGCGCGCCGCCTCGGGCATGGCCACCGGGTCGTAGGCGCGGATGCTGGCGCCGCGCGCCGTGAGCGCCTCGGCGATGACGCGGCTCGGGGCCTCGCGCATGTCGTCGGTGTTGGGCTTGAAGGCCAGGCCCCACATCGCGAAGCTGCGGCCCGACAGGTCCTCGCCGAAGCGGGCCACGATCTTGTTCACCAGCACCTGCTTCTGGCGCTCGTTCACGTCTTCCACGGCCTGCAGGATGGTGAGGTCCATGCCGTTCTCGCGGCCGGTGTGGATGAGCGCCTTCACGTCCTTCGGGAAGCAGCTGCCGCCGTAACCGGTGCCGGGGTAGAGGAAGTGCGTGCCGATGCGCGGATCGGTGCCGATGCCCTTGCGGACGGACTCGATGTCGGCGCCCACGCGCTCGGCCAGCAGCGCGAGCTCGTTCATGAAGCTGATGCGCGTGGCCAGCATCGCGTTGGCGGCGTACTTGGTGAACTCGGCGCTCTTCAGGTCCATCACCTGCATGCGGTCGTGGTTGCGCATGAAGGGCGTGTACAACGAGCGCATCAGCAGCACCGCGCGCTCGTCGTCGGCGCCGATGACGATGCGGTCGGGGCGCATGCAGTCCTCCACCGCCGCGCCTTCCTTCAGGAACTCGGGGTTCGAGACCACGGCAAAGCCGGTGTCGCCCAGGCCACGGGCATCGAGCGCGGCCTTCACCGCGGCACGCACCTTGTCGGCCGTGCCCACGGGCACCGTGCTCTTGTCGACGATGACCTTGTAGTCGGTCATCAGGCGGCCGATGCTGGTGGCGGCGGCCAGCACGTACTGCAGGTCGGCCGAGCCGTCTTCATCGGGCGGCGTGCCGACGCCGATGAACTGGATGGTGCCGTGCGCCACGGCCGCGGCCACGTCGGTGGTGAACTGCAGCCGGCCGGCAGCGACGTTGCGCTTCACGATCACATCGAGCCCCGGCTCGTGGATCGGAATGCCGCCCTCGTTGAGGATGCGGATCTTGCGCTCGTCGAGATCGAGACACATGACGTGGTTGCCCATCTCCGACAGGCAGGCGCCTGTGACGAGACCGACATAACCCGTGCCGACGACGGTGACCTTCATGTTGTGTGCGCTTTGCTGTGACTGAGGGGAGTGGCCTCTCAGGCCAAACCCGGATTGTCGGGGCCCCGCATGACGCCAGGCCACAAACCCCGGGCCCCACGCGCGGCAATCTGCATGCGCGCCGGGCCTGCGTGCAGGCGGCTCAGGCCGGCAGCCGCAGCCGAAAGCCGATCTGCAGGTGGCGCGCGTCCTGCTGCGATCGCCAGGTCAGCGCCTCGAGCGCCCGCTGGGTCAGCCACCAACGCGCCTTGCCGGGCCAGGGCGACAGCGACACGATGTCGTTGAGCCCGATCAACTGGTCCACCACGAAGCCCTGGTCGCTGGCGAGCCGGGCCACGCTGCGGCGGGTGAAGAAACGCAGGTGCGTGCGGTCCAGGATGCCGGCTTCGCGGTAACGCCAGTCCTGCTCCCAGAGCATCTCGGCCAGATGCGGCAGATGGCGCACGTTGGGTACCGAGCCCACCACCATGGCGCCCGCCACCAGCTTGGTCTTCAGCGAAGCCAGGAAGGCCTCGGGCTCGGCCATGTGCTCGATGACGTCGTTGCACACGGCGAGGTCGAAGTGGCGTGCCGGGATCTGCGCCTCGACCTCGTCCCAGGTGCCCTGCAGCACGGTGTCGATCCGCCCACGGGCCTGCACCGCCGCGGCCGAAGGCTCCACACCCCAGTAGCTGGCGCGGCCTCGCACATGGCCGGCGAAGCGGCCCTCGCCGCAGCCGACCTCCAGCACATGGCGGGCGCCCGCAGGCAGCAGCGCGGCCACCTCGGGGCGTTCGTTGGCGAAGTAGGTGTCGGCGCTCATGGTCGGCAGTGCGGGCTCGACATCATGACGCAGCGCCGGCAGAGCGCAGCGCCCGAGGCCGCTGGCGTTCATGCGGCAGCAGCAGCACGCGCCAGGCCCACCACGTCCAGGCGGCCAGGCCGGGCAGCAACAGGGCCGCCGCCTGCGCCAGCGAGCGGCAGGCCGCCGCCAGCGCCATCAGCAGCAGGGTCAGCAGCCCAGGCAGCCACAACCGGCGCCACGGCCAGGGCGCCAGCTTCAGGCTGCGCTGCGCGATCACGAACATGGCCACCGCATCCACCGTGAAACGCAGCGTGGCGGCCATGGCGGCGCCCACGATGCCATGGCGCGAGGTCAGCCAGGCCAGCAGCAGCAGGAAGGGCAGCAACTCGGCCAGGTGCAGCAGCGCCATGTCGCGCGGCCGGCCGGCCGCCTGCACCAGCAGCGCCGGGCCTTGCGCCAGCGTGTTGGCGAACACCCCCAGCACCAGCCACTGCAACACGGCGGCCGCCTCGGCGCCGCCGTCTTCGCCGAGCCACAGGCGCAGGCCCGGGTAGGCCAGCGCCATCATCGCCAGCAGCAGCGGGAACATCGTCAGGTAGAGCCAGCGGCAGCTGTCGGCCAGCGCCTGGCTGGCCGCCGCCTGGCCGGGTGCCAGGCCCACCACCTTCGGGAAGAAGGTGCTGGCCACCGCGTACGGCACGACCATGGCACGGGACACCAAGTCGTACGGCGCCGCGTACAGGCCCACGGCGCGCAGCGGCACCAGGGTGGCGATGAGCAGCCGGTCGAGGTAGGTGAGCAGTGGCCCGATCAGGTTGGACACGCCGATCCAGCCCCCCAGGCCCAGCAGCTCGCGCACCAGCTCGCGGGGCGGGCGCGAGGGCCACCACCGAAAGCCATGATCGCGCCGGCAGGCCCGGGCAAAGGCCAGCGTGGACAGCATGCGCAGCGCGACGATGCCCCCCACCACCACCGGCAGCGCCACCTGCCCCGCGGAGGCCAGCGCCAGAGGCACGGCATAGCTGAGCAGGCTGAACACCAGGCGCACCAGGTTCAGGGCCTTGAAGGCCTGGCGGGCCTGCAGCAGGCCGCTGTAGCCGGCCGTGAGCATCACGAAAGGCAGCGACAAGGCCAGCGCGTACATCGCCCACAGGGCTTCCTGCTGCAGCGCCGGTGCCACGCGCAGCAACTGCTGCACCAGCGCGGGAGCCGCCGCGGCCAGCGCGCCGCCCACCGCGATGCCCAGCAGCAGCAGCAGGCTCAGGCCGACGCGGCCGCGGGCCGCAGCGCCGTCCTCGTCGCCCAGGGCCAGGCGCTCGGCCACCGTGCGCACCAGCGCCCGCGAAAGGCCCAGGTCGAGCAGGCTGGCATAGCCGATGAGCACCCAGGCCAGCGCCAGGAAGCCGAAACGCTCCAACCCCAGCAGGCGCACGAGGAAGGGGATGGCAGCGACGGCGGCCAGCAAAGGCAGCGCCTGCCCGACCAGGTTCCAGGCCGTGCCTGACAGCAAGCCGCCTGCGGGTCGCGAACGCGCCGGCGTCACCACACGCCATCCCCGGTGTGTGAGCAAGAGTTGCAAGAGCCTGCAGTCGCGGCGAGAGCCGCCGATAACGCGACACGTGCTTCGTCCGCCCACGCGCAGCCATGTCCTACACTGATTGGTCGCAACCCCGCCGCCGCTGGCGGCCCGCCCCGATGGCCCTGGCATCGACACTGATGTGCCTGCTGCTGGCCGCCTGCGGTGGCGGCGCCGATCCGGCCTCCGATGGCAGCGGCGGCTCCGCGCCGCCAGCCACCGACGGCACGCCGCCGCGGACCGCTGCGCTGCCACCGGGCCACGTCGCGCTCGGCCTCTCGCTCGACCGGTTGCAGGCCCTGTCGCGACCCTTCGGCACGCTGCATGATGCCATCCCGGCCGGCGTACCGCCCGGCTTCGACTGGCGCGAACGCAGCAAGCGCGACCGCGGCAACGTGGTGCCTGTGGGCTTCAGCGCCTTCACCGGCTGGGCCCAGGCCTTCTGGATCGACGGTGCGCCCGTGGGCAGCCAGCGCCTGGAACTGCGTGCGACGCAAACGTTGCTGTGCACCGAAAGCGCCGGCACGCGCCGCTGGCAGCGGGTGCAGCAGGGCGATATCGAAGGCGCCGCCTTCCGCGCCGATTTCGCCGGCAACGACAACATCGCGGCCGAAGTCTCTGCAGTGGCTCCGGGCCAGTGGCGCGTCGGCTTCGGCGCCGGCCGCGCCTACCACTTCTGGCCACGCCAGGGCCGCATCGTGCTCGGCAGCGAGCCGCTGTGCGGCATGCTGATGCTCTTCCAGGCCCGTGCCGTGGCACCCGATGGCCGCAGCCTGCCGCCCGGCACGGCCGCCGCCCTGCTGGCCGGCGGCGGCGGCGACTACTGGCTCAACACCAGCGCGCCCTGGGACAGCTACCGCACCAACATCGGTGTCGGCGTCGGCCAACTCCGCCGCGTCGGCGCCGAGTGGGACTGGCACGGCATGGGCACAGCCGACACCGAAGCCCTGGCCCTGCTCGCGCGCGACGGCTACGTCGACCGCACGCGCCCCTGACACGGACGCGCTGCCGCACCACGCGGGCACCGCCCGCCGCAGAGGGCTGCGCTGGGCCTCAACCTGCCGCGCCATGCGGCCCGCCTGCCTGCGGCGCCACGGCGGGCAGCCACTGCCGCAGCAGCGCAGCGTGCTGGCCGAGCACCCCCTGCTGCGTGAAGGCCTCGCCATGGCGCGCACGGCTGGCCTCGGCCATGGCCGCCAGGCGAGCGGGGTTGCCCAACACGGCCGACAGCACGGCATCCAGCGACGCCGCATCGCGGAAATAGCCCGCGCCCGGCCCCGCGACCCAGCGGTTGAAGCGGTTGTCGTGCGCCAGCACGGCATTGCCCGCACCGAGTGCCTCGACCAACGAAGGATTCGTACCGCCAACCTGATGGCCGTGCACATACAGCATGCCGTGCGCCCGCAGCTGCGGTACGAGGGCGCGGTCGTAGATGGCGCCAAGGAATCGCACCTCGGGCCCGGCCGCTGCGCGCACGCGGCGGTGGTAGGCATCGCCGTCGTCGTAGCGGCCCAGCACGGCCAGCAGCAGGCCGCGCCGCCGCGCCGACCAGGCCTCGACGATCTCGAGGATGGAGTTCTCGGGCTCCGGTCGAGCGATCAGCGTCGCATAACCGCCGCTCGACAAGCCGAGCCGCGACAAGGCCAGCAGCACCTCGGACTCATGGCGCGGCACGACGGCCTCGGCGCCATACGGTATGGGCGTGATGTGCCGAGCGGCGGTACGCGTGGCGAGATGGGTCGCGATCTCAGGGTGGTCGGCCACGAGGTGGTCGCCGAGCCAGCAGCCGGCCCGTTCGTTGAGCCAGAACCACGCCTTGGCCGCGGCGCCCCACTTCGCGCGGCGCCACTCGATGCCGTCCATGTTGATGACGTTGCGCACGCCTGCCGCCTTCAGGCGCAGGCAGAAGGCGGCCGTGTTGTAGCCGAGCGTGAGGCACAGCCCGTCGGGCTCGCCCCGGTGTTGCGCCGCGCGGTGCTGCGCCAGCGCGTGGCCGATGCTGAGCCAGTCGAAGACCATGGTGCCCGGCGTGCCGGGCACACGCACCGGAATCACCACGCGCTCGATGCCGCACCAGGCTTCGTCACGCACGGGCCCGGTGCCGTCTTCCTGGCAATAGACGATGACGCGCCAGCCCTCGGCCACCAGGTGCAGCGACAAGGCCTCGGCAAAGCTCTCGAAGCCGCCGTGCGCCGCCGGCACGCCACGGATGCCCAGGATGCGCAGGGTCGGCTTCATGCAGCGCCCACAGGTTCGGGCAGCGCCACGCCGAGCCGGGCGTACAGCGCCAGCATGGCGTCCAGGTAGCGCTGGCGCGAAAAGGTCTGCTCGACATGCCGGCGCGCCGCTCGACCCATGCCCGCCAGATGCGCGTCGGGCAGGGCCTTCACGGCGGCCAGCCGCTCGGCCAGTTCAGGCACGCTGCCGCTGCTGAAGAGCCAGCCGGTGTCGCCCTCGATCACGACCTCGGGGATGCCGCCGATGCGCGCGCCCACCACCGGCTTGCCCAGCGCCATGGCTTCGAGCAGCATCATCGGCGCGTTCTCGAACAGCTCCGAGGCCAGTACCACGCAGCGCGCGCCGCGGACCACGTCGTGCAAGGCGCTTCCGCTGCGATAGCCCAGGAACTCGACCTCGGCGCCGAGTTCCGCCACCAGGCTCCTCAACGTTGCCTCATCGGGCCCGGTGCCTGCCAACTTGAGCGTCAGCTTCGCCGCATGGGCCGCACGCACCATCGTCTCCAGGCCCTTGTCGAGCACGAGCCGCCCGAAGTACAGCGCATAGCCACCGGGCTCGAAACCGTGCTCGAAACGATCGGCATCGACCCAGTTGGGCACGTGCACGAAGCGCTCGCGGGGCCAACCCCACTCGACGAACTTCTCGACGAAAAAGCGGCTCGGGCAGACGACGGCCGCCAGGTGCCGCTGCCAGGTGCCGAGTGCGCGGTGCAGGCCGCTCTCCACCGCCACCACCGCGCTGGCGGCCAGCGAGTCCTGCACGCAGCGGTGGCGTACCACGTTGAGCACCGAGCCTTGCTTGCAGCGCTCGCAGGGGCCGTCTGCGTTGCGCATCTTGTAGTTGGGGCAGGCGATCTTCAGGTCGTGCGCCGTCATCACCACCGGCACGCCGCGCTCGGCCAGCAAGGGCAGGATCGCGGGCGAGTGATGGTGGTAGATGCAGTGCAGGTGCGCGATGTCGGCCGGGAAGCGGTCGAGCAGCCGCGCGAGCTTGTCGCGGGCTTCCCACGACCACACCACCTTGGCGGCCATCACGAGCTTCTTCGCCAGGCCGTAGTCGTGGCCGAACTCGATCTCGTCGATGAAGTGCTCGCTCCAGGGCGTGGGCTCGTTCTTCGGGTGCTGCATCGCGAACCAGCCGCAGTCGAAGCCCTGCGCCTGCATCATTGCGCCGTGCTCGAGATAGACGACGTCGCTGCCGCCACGCCGGTAGTGATAGGTGTTGACGTTGAGCAGCCGCGTCATTGCCGCCCAGCAGCGGCACGTTCCCGGGCCACGCGCTCCGCCAGCACGCCGGCACTGAAGAAGAAGAAGGCCATCGCCGTGTAGTTGGTGACCAGGTTCTCCGAGAACAGGTAGATGGCCACGGCCAGCAGCGGCACCGTCTCCCAGCGCCGGCCCAGGCGCACGAACACCAGCGCGAGCATCGCCACGAAGGCGGCCAGCGTGACGAGCCCGAACTCGAACAGCAGCCGCAGGTAATCGTTGTGCGGCACCATGCGCAGATCGGACTCTCGCACCGACGAGCCCACGCCGAAGCCGAACAGCCAGTGGTACGCGTCGGCCGCGCTCCACACCGCCATCAGGTCGACCCAGTGCTTGAGACGGAAGACGAAGGACAGGTCCTGCGTCTTCAGCAGCAGCACCAGTTCGCCGAAGGTCGTGCTGTGCAGCTTGATGCGGCCATCGACGATGTAGCGGATGCTGTCGATCACCGGCGTGAAGCGCACGAAGGGCTTCTCTTCGGGCCAGATCATGTAGCCGGCGCCCGCCGCCGCGATCAGCAGCGCCAGCACCAGCAGCTCGCGTGGCCGTGCCACCGTGAGCGCCAGCGCGATCACCACCGCCAGCAACACGCCCAGGGTGCCGAACATCACGCCGGCCGCCATGAACAGGATCAGGCTGCGCACCGGCCGGCCGAGGATGGCGGCCACCAGCGCCAGCACGGTGACGGCGTACACCGCGGCGTTGTTGCGGTTGGCGAAGATCGAGGTCTCGCGGATGCCGTCGATCTCGAAGCCGCTCTGCAGCAGCTGCGCACCCCAGGTAGCCAGCGGCACGGCAATCAGCAGCACCAGCATCACGCGCACGTCCTTGCGGTGCCACAGCACCGGCTCACCGCGCGCGGCACGGCCGCGTTCGAACGCCGCGCCGAAGATCATGAAGGCCGGTACGAGCGAGATCTTGACGAGATCACCCCAGTCGATGTGGTCGGGGTTCACGACCACGCTGCACGTAATGCCCGTGAGGTACACGACATAGCTCAGCACCACCGCCGTCGACCAGCTCGACGGCGGGTAGCGGCGCGTGGCCCAGGCAAAGGCCACGAGGCCGAAGATGACCACGGCATAGACGTTGCCCAGGGCCTTGATGAGGCCGGCCTGCGCCGTGTAGGCCAGGCCCATCAGCAGCACGTAGGCGGTGAACTGGGCCACGAACAGCGCCGAGCCCTCGGCCGGCTGCGGCGCCGAGAGGGTCCGCATCATCGTGACCGGGCGGGCCCGGCGCATCGGCAGGCGCGGCGCAAACCAAGTGCGGGGTTTCATCGCGGCACCCCGAGGGCGGGCACCCTGTCGGCAGGCTGCGGCGCCGGGCTGTCCAACAAGGCCGTGCGGATGACCTCGGCCGTGCGCTCCCAACGAAAGCCGCGCACGAGCTCGCGCCCGGCCACACCGAGGGCCTGCGCGCGCGCGGGCTCGCGCAGCAGAGACACCGTGGCCGCGGCCATCGCCTCGGCGTCGGGCCGCGCGAGACCAATGCCGTGCACGCCGTCGGCGAAGCCGGCGATGCCGTTGAACGCCGCGAGGCCCCCCACCACCGGCCGCGCGGCGGCCATCGCCTCGAGCGTCTTGTTGATGAGGCCGAAGCCCTTCCAGAGCGGGCTCCAGACGACGGCGCTGCGCCCATAGAGCGGCGCCAGGTCGGCCGCGAACTCGATCTGCGTCACGCCGTCGGTGGCGGCGAGCAGCTGCTTCAGCGCGGCATCGGCACCACGACCCACGATGGTGAGCGTGGCGGCTGGATGCGCGGCGCGCACCCCCGGCCACACGCTGCGGCACAACCAGGCGGCGATCGGAGCGTACTCGCCGCTGAGCTCGGCCACGAACAGGACCTGGGCGTCTGCGCCCGGCGAGGCGTCGATGTCGAACAGATCAGCGCGTACGCCGTTGGGGGCGAGCTGCGTGCGCGACGCCGTAGCGGCGCCAACAAGCTGCCTCATCGCGGCCCGATCGGTCTCGGTCTGCACCAGAACGGCGTCGGCCTCGGCCAGCAGGCGGGCTTCGGCGCGGGCGATCAGCGGTGCACGCAGCCAGTGGCTCCACGCCTTGGCACGCCCTAGCGCGCCGGGCTGCGGCGAGCGCCAGCGCCAACGGTACTCGGCCGCGGTGCAGTCGTGCACGGCCACCACCGTGCGCCGCGCCCGCCAGCGCGGCAGTGCGGCGCGCACCGCGTGCCAACGCGCCAGCGCGCTGATCGGCGACACCAGCACCGGCGCCGTGCACCAGCCCGCGTCACGCGCGGCCAGTTCGTCAAAGGCGCGCGTGTCGGTCGCCACCCATCCGTGCTGGAACATGCCGCGACCCGAGAGCTCGGCGGTCACGCGTGCCCAGGCGCTGCGGCGGGCGCAGCCGGCTTGCAGCACGGGGCCGAAGCGGCGCTCGTTTTGGGCACGCTCGGCGGCATCGACGGGGCGGTCATCATCGTGCAGCAGCGCCAGCCGAACGTCGTGAGTGCGCGAGAGCTGCGCCAGGTAGTGGCACAGCGGCAGCGTCGCGCCGTTGCGCGGCGGGTGCGGCAACTGATCGACGATGACGAGCAGGCGCTCGGCCATGGTGCCCTTTTCCCGGGTGTCTCAGGCCACGCGCCGGTGCGGCAGCGACTGCCCCAGCCGACGTTGCCAGTAGAAGAGTCGCCGCGCCAGCAGCTGCAAAGCGCCAGGCTCCGGCGGGCTGCAGTCCTGCAATGTGCCGCCCGCAGCCAGCACGGTGGCGGCGAGCCGCTTTTCGAGCAGGATGGCGCCGGCCTTGTCGCGCAGCAGGGCGTCCGCCACCTCGGCGCGGCCGCTGTGGTGGCGCCAGCCGTCCTTGCCCGGCCGCGTGAGCCAGCCGCCGATGTGCGCCGCGAGCGCGGCCGACACCGCAGGCGGCCAGGCCAGCCGGCCTTGCGACACCTGAGGCGCCGAAAACAGATCGGCATCGAACACACGTCCGTCGAGCGCGCCCAGGGCCGCAGCGGACAGCGCGCAGGCCTGCGACTGCACCCAAGCCGGCAAGGGCTGGCCCGCCAAGGCGCAGGCCTGCGGAGCCGGCTTCACGGCGCCGGCCAGCACCACCGCGTCAGTCGCGGCCATCGCATCGGCAGCACGCCGCAAGGCCTGTCGCTCGGCCACCGGCCAGGGGTCGTTGACACCCGCCGTGTCGTTGAGCAGCAGCCAGGCGTCGGGCTCGCCGGGGCCGCGCAGGGCGTCGATGCCCCGCTGCCACGCGCCGAACTCCCAGCGCAGACCGTCGTCAGCGAGCTCCAGCACCGGCAGGCCGATCCCCGGGTCGCCCAACGCGGGCTGCCCGGCCCGGCGCACCAGCACGAGCCGGCTGCCCGCCGGCCAGGGCGCCACGGCGGCCAGGCTCTGCAGCGCACGACGCAGGGCCGGTCTCCGGCGGGGCTCAAAGGCGTAAGCGACGACGCCGAGGCGCCCTTGACCGTCGACAGCCATGGCTCAAGGCTGCGGCGCCGCGGCCAGCCGGGCCGGGTTGCCGGCCAGCCACTCGCGGCTGAGCTGCGGCAACGCGGCCAGCAGGTCGCGCGTGAAGGCGTCCTGGTCGCGGAAGGCCTGGGGCGAGTCGCGGTTGATCGACGACACGCGGAACAACAGCCCGTCGGGGATGACGCGCTGCAGGCCGTATTCGAGTTCGATCAGCCGGCGCTCGAAGCCGCCAAGCGAGATGCGGTCGCCGATGGTCACCCAGTACGTCACCGGTTCGAAGCGCTGCCGCGACAGCTCGGTCTCGAGCCGCCGCACCGGCAGCGTGCCGTGGGGCGTGACCACCGAGTCGACCCGGTTGCTGCGCACCTGGAAGCCCTGGGCCGGGTAGCAGACCTCGGGATAGTGCACGGCCATGGTCGCTCGCTGGTCGTCGCCGTAGGCGATGGACAGCATGATCACGGTGCCGCGGCTGTTGACGTAGGCGCGCGACAAGGTCTGCGTGTACAGCCGCTGCAGGTTGGCCAGTACGCTCGGGTCGGGCAGCACCACGCCACCGGCGCGCAGCAGCCGCCAGTCGCCGAACTGCTCAGGGATCACCTTCTCGAGGTCGAAACGCGCGCGCTGGTCGGCGAGCTTGTGCACCGGCTTGCCGGCCTGCGCGAGCAAGGCCACCAGCACCATGGCGACCACCATCGCCAGCGCCTGCGCCACGGGCCGCGACAAGCCCATCATGCTCAGGCCGCCTGCGGGCCGCGCGTGCGCACGAAGGCGCGCGTGGCGGTGTCGGCTGCGATGATCAGCATCAGGGCCGCCATGAACAGCACCATGCCGGCAAAGCCGTGCAGGAAGCCCTGGCCGGCTTCGTCGCCGAAGTGATACGTGATGAGCGTCAGCGTGATCACGCGGATGACGTTGGCGGCAAAGCTGATCGGCACGATGAGGATGGCCAGCGTGATGTTGCGCGCGGCCGATTCGTGGCGCACCAGGTTCAGGTAGAGCAGGCCCAGCGCCTCAAGCGTGAGCAGCGTGTTCAGGCCGGCGCAGGCGTCGGCCACGAGCAGCTGGTACGGCCCCACCTGCAGGATGACGCCGGTGCGCGCCACCGGATAGCCGACGTTCCAGAGAATGAACTCGGCCACGGTGCTGACGGCCAGCTTCATGGGCTGCGTCAGCGTGTCGACGGCCACGCCCGGCAGCGGCACCATGAAGAGCATGAAGAACAGCGGAAACCACACCAGCTTGACTGCCGCCGACCCGCGGAACAGCAGCAGCGCCGACACCACGAGCCAGATCAGCGAGCCAACCTCGAACATCTGGATGCCCTGCGTGCGCCCGAAGGCGTACAGCAGCATCGCGATGCCGAAGCAGCCCCAGCCCGCCGTGCGTGCCGGCTGCTCGGGCAGAGCCAGCAGCTCGCCGCCCTTGCGCCACAGCAGCCACAGCGAGATGGCCAGCACCAGCGGGCCATGGCCTTGCTGGTCGGAGCCCCAGATGCCGTCGAGCAGGTCGCGGAACGACGGCACGTACAGCACCAGCGCGCCCAGGGCCAGGATGCCGAAGGGCGCGACGGGGTGACTCAGGGCGTTGGGTGGCAGCATGGCAGGCAACCTGGTCAAGCCCTCCGCACGGATCCGGCTCCGCCGGGCCGTTGCGGAGCGGCCCCCTCGGGGGGGTGAGGACCGCGGCTCCAAGCCGGCCTACGCCGGCTTGGACGGCCCGAACGGCACGGCCTCTGGCCGTGCGTGGGGCGACAGCGAGCTTGGGGGCTCATGTTCAGGCTTCGTTGTAGACCACGCCGGCCAGTTGCGCGGGCGTGCCGGCAAAGCTGGCGACCAGTTCCTGCAGCGTCGCGAAACGGCTCTTGTCCTTGCGCGCCACGATCAGCGCGGCGCCGGAGCGGGCCGCGATGACGCTGGCGTCGGCGCCGTGGGCCGCAGCCGGTGTGTCGATGACGACGTGATCGAACTTGGCCGTGAGCTCGCGCATCAGCAGGCCGAAGCTGGCGCGCTCGACGAGTTCGAGCGGGTTCGGCGGCGTGGTCCCCGCGGTCAGCACGAACAGGCTGGGCACGGCGGCGATGGGCTGGATGGCGCCCTGGTCGGAGCGGCCCGACAGGATGCTCGACAGGCCCGAGCGGTTGTCGAGCTGGAAGATCTCGTGCTGGCGTGGGCCGCGCAGGTCGGCATCAACCAGCAGCGTGCGCCCGCCCAGCTGCGCCAGCACAACGGCCAGGTTGGCCACGCAGAAGCTGCGGCCGTCGGCGACGTCGGGGCTGATGACGGCCAGCGCCGGGTGCGGGCCCGCACCGGCGAACACGCGCATCATCAGCTGCGAGCGCAAGGAGCGGAAGTGCTCGGCGCGCGTGCCGAACGGATCGGTCAGCGTGATGAGTTCGCTGCCCAGGCGTTGGGTCTCGCCCGTCGCCACCGGGTAGTCGAACTGCTGCGACAGGGCGGCCAGCACGTCGTCGCGGCTGGCCAGGCCCAGCGCCACGGCGGCTTCGCCGAAGCGGACGCCCTTGTCGCGCTGGTAGGCGAGGATACGCTCGACCTGCTCGGGCTTGAGGTCACGCAGCACGGCGAGGAAGTCGCCGATGCTGCCGCTGGCGCGGTCGCCGGCGGCCACCGAACCGGCGTCGACGGCCTCGTGCAGCGCCTCGACCACCTCGGGGCTCTTCTCGTCGTCATCACGGAACCGCGCCATCACGCCCCCTTTCCGGCCGAAGCCGCGCCGCCTGGGGCGGGCAGCGGGGCCAGCAGCCGCTGCTGCAACGAGGTCATGCGGCGATCGGCCAGGCGCGCCGCGGCGCCAGTGCCCGGCATCACCGCGATCACCGGCAGGTCGAGCGCTGCCACGATGTCGGCGATGGACCGCACGCGCCGGTTTCGAAGTTCGAGGAGCAAGACGACAGCCACAGCCAGAAGGATGCCGATGACGAATGACAGGATGACGTTGAGCAGCACGCGCGGCGTCGCCGGCTCCACCGGCGGCACGGCCGTGGTCAGCTGGTTCACGTTGCTCTGCGTCGACTGGCCTTCGAGGCTGGACTGCGTCAGCCGCGCCAGGATGGCGTCGTAGGTGCGCTGCGCGTTCTCGACCTCGCGCACCAGCACCAGGCCTTCGTCGCGCACGACCTTCATGCGCAGCACTTTGTCGCGCTGGGCGTCGAGCGAGGCCTTGACCTCGGCCATGCGCTGGCGGTTGATGTTGTTCGACAGCGCCACGCTGCCCGTGGCCTTGACGGTTTCGGCCACCAGGCGCTGGCGCAACTCGGCGATGCTGGCCCGGGCCTCGACCACCTGGGGGTGGTTGTCGCCGAGCCGCGTGGTGAGCTGCTGGATGGCCGCTTCACCGCGGTTGATGTCGGCCTTCAAGGAGCCGACGATGGGGTTGCCCAGCACCTCGGGCAGGCGGTCGCCCTGCGCACCCTGGGCCTGGCGCTCGCGGCTGCCGCTCTCGGCGCTGATGGCCTGCAGCGCGGTGAACTGTGACGAGAGCTCCGACAGGCGTGCGCTCTCGATGTCGAGCCGCTCGTCGGTGGCGATGATGCCCTTCTGGGCCTGGAAGGCGGAGACGCGGCTTTGCGCGGCTTCGAGCTTGTCGCGGGCTTCCTTCGAACGGTTCTCGAAGAAGGACTGGTAGTTGCGCGCCGGGTCGACGCGCAACTCCAGCGTGGTGTCGATGTAGGCCTGCACGAAGGCGTTGGCCAGCGCGGCCGCGAAGCGCGGGTCGGCGGCGCGGTAGGTGATGACGATCACGCCGCTCTCGCGCGAGGGCTCGACTTCCATGCTGCGCTGGAACACCGAGCCAAGCCAGCTTTCGATGGTGCCGCGGCCACCGGCATCGTCTTGCCACTGCTGGCGCACCTGCGGGTTCTCGTTGAGCTTGAGGTTGCGAACCACGCGCTCGGCCACGCGGTCGCTCTTGATGATGTCCACCTGCGTGGCCATCTGCGCCGGCGAGCCGCCGCCGCCGTAGAGCACGGCGCTCACCGGATCGGGCTTGAAGTCGACGACGACACTGGCCGTGGCCTTGTACTGCTTGGTCAGCGACAGGCTCACGACCGCGGTCAGCAGCACGGTGACGACCAGGATGGCCAAGGCCAGCCACCAGCGCGCCCGAAGGATGGAAAGGAACTGCCCGAAGGTCATGGCGATGGGGCCGGCCGCTGGGCCTGGCTAGAAGAGACTTTCACGGACAAAGACGACGTCGCCTTCGCGAAGAAGGTCGGTCATCGCCGGTTGCGACACCTCGACCTGGCCGTCGGCCGACTTGCGGTGCACGCGGATGCCCTTTTCGGTGCCGCGCGGCGTGAGGCCCCCGCCTGTGGCCAGGGCCTGCAGCAGCGTGAGCCCACGCTCCAGGCGCATCGGCCCCGGGCGCTGGACCTCGCCGTAGATGTAGACGATCGGCTGGCGGTCGACCCAGATCGCGTCACCGTTCTTCACGACGATGTCGCGAGTCTGGCCGCCGGGGCCGAACAGTGCTGGCAGGTCGACTTCTTCGCGGAAAGCCTGGCCGTTGCGCAGCCCGGTGATCACGATGACATCGGCACCCCCCGGGGCCACGCCACCGGCCAGCGCGACGAGGTCGCTCAGCTTGGTCTCGGCCATTTCAAGGGGATAGCGGCCCGGGCGGTTGAACTGCCCCAGCAAGTTGGCCTGGCTGCCGCGCACCTGCAGCACGATGATCGTGACCTGCGGGTTGCGCAGAAAGTTGCCTTTGGTCAGGCCGTCGACCAGCACCTTCTCGGCCTCGGTCACCGACAGCCCTCCCAGGCGGACGGCCCCCAGCAGCGGGAACGAGATCTGTCCGCCTTCGGTGAGCCGCGACTCCAGCGTGAGCTCGGGGTTCTGGAACACCGTGATGCGCACCACGTCGCCTGCGCCGAGCCGGTACTCGGCGGCGGGCGCTGCGCGCACCGGTGCCGCCGCGCTGGCCTGCGCCGACACGGCCGTCGTGCCGGCCAAGGTCGCCAAGGCGATGGCGGCCGCTGCAAAGCCCCTGATCAGCGGCCTCACTTGAGCCCCAGGCCCTTGGTGATGTCGGTACTGCTGAGGGCACCGCTGGCCGGCGCCGGCGCTGCCGGGGCTGCGGCGCCACCGGCCGCGGGCGCGCCCTCGGCGAACTTGCCGACGTACTCGATCTTGGCCGCCGTGCGCATCGCCTTCAGGTCGTCTTCGACCAGCTTGCGTCGGCGCTCGTTGACGAGGAACTGCTCGATCGCCGGCCGTGCCTGCTCTTCGGTGACGGGCTGCATGCGCGAGCCGGCCAGCACCACCACCTGTGCGCCGGTGGGCGTGGGCACGACCATGGCCTGGCCGTCCTGCATCTTCGCCAAGGCCTCCAGGGAGTTCAGCGGCAGTTGCTCGGCCGCCCGCACTGCCTGGTTGCCCGAGAAGCGCAGGCCCGAGGCCTTGAGGTACTCGACGAACTCGTTGATGTTCTTGGCCGCGGCGAGCTTCGCGCGCAGCTCGGGCAGGCGGTCGGCCGGAGCCTCGACGCCGATTTCCTGGATCTGGTAGATGCGCCGCTGGCTGAACAGGGCAGGCTTCTCGTCGTAGTACTTCTTGATCTCTTCGGGCGTGGGCTTGGGAGCCGCCTCGCCGACCTTCTCGAGGTAGGCACGGGCGATCACCTCGCGGCGGGCCGCCTCGAGCTGCTGCATCACGCGCGGGTCGCGGTCGACCTTGGTCTCTTCGGCCTTCTGCAGCGCCAGCTGCTGATCGATGAGGCGCTCGAGCACCTGCTTGCTGGCGGCCTCGGCCTGCTCGGGCCGCAGGTTGCGCTGCTGCTGCAACACGAAGTTGATCTGGTGGACGGTGACTTCGTCCTTGTTGACCTTGGCGGCGGTCTGGCTGGCTGCGGCGTCCTTCTTTTCGCCACAGGCGGAAAGCAGCACGGCCGTGGCCACCAGGGCCAGCGCCAACCGGGGGCCGCGACGGCGGGCGGCGGCGGAGAACAACAGCGTCATGGCAGGGTTCCTGTGGGCCGCAGTCTCGACCCGGGCGAAGCGCCGGAGTTTACCCGTCGCTCGATGACGCTCAGATGCCCGTCAACCCCCCGCAGCCCGGGTGGAAGTCGCCTCGTTGTTCGCGCTCGGGCGTGTTCAGGCCAGGGCCTGCACCCGGGCGAGCTTCCAGCCGCGGTTGGCGGCCTTGACGTTGGCCAGCAGCCAGAGTTCGCGAAACGGCTCGGCAGCGGCATCGTCGTGTTCGCGGATCAGGCCGCGGAACTCGACGCTGGCCACGAAGGCCTCGCGCAGCTCTTCGAGCGACAGCAACTCGGCGTGCAACTCCACCACCTCGGTGCGGTTGGGGCCGGGGCCGCGCATCGCGTGCTGCTCGCGCAGGTCTTCGAGCAGCGGCTCGGTGGCCAACTGCTGCAGTGCCCGCCAATCGGCGCGGTCCCAGGCGGCTTGCAGCTCCAGAAAGCTCTGGCGGGCCACCTGCAGGAACTCGGGCACGCCGGGCGTGCGACGCACCCGCCGCGTGGAGCGCCAGGCCCGGGCGGCCGTGCGCGCCGCGATCACGCGCCGGCGCAGCCGCCTCAGCACTTGATCCCCACGTGCAGCGCCACGATGCCGCCAGCCAGGCGGTGCACGTCGACATGGCCGAAGCCCGCTGTGACCATCATCGCCTTCAGCGTGGCTGGGTCGGGGTGCATGCGGATGCTTTCGGCGAGGTAGCGGTAGCTGTCGGCGTCGCCGGCCACGAGCTTGCCCATCAGCGGCATGAAGCCGAAGGAGTACCAGTCGTAGGGCTTCTGCAGCAGCGGTGCGGGCTTGGAGAACTCCAGCACCAGCAGGCGGCCGCCCGGCTTGAGCACACGGGCCATTTCGGCCAGCGCTGCTTCTTTGTGCGTCATGTTGCGCAGGCCGAAGGCGACGCTGACCAGGTCGAAGCCGGCCGTGGCCATGCCGGTGGGAAACGGCAGGTGCTCGGCGTCGCACACGGCGGTGGGCAGGGCCAGGCCTTCGTCGAGCAGCCGGTCGCGGCCGACGGCCAGCATGGCCTGGTTGATGTCGGTGAGCACGACGCGCCCGCTGGGGCCGGCGCGACGGGCAAAGGCGCGGGCCAGGTCGCCGGTGCCGCCGGCGATGTCGAGCACCTGCATGCCGGGCCGCACGTCGGCCACCGCCACCGTGAACGCCTTCCAGGCGCGGTGCAGGCCGAACGACAGCACGTCATTCATGACGTCGTAGCGTGTGGCGACGCTGTCGAACACGCCGCGCACGCGGCTGGCCTTGTCGGCCTCGTCGACCGTCTGGTAGCCGAAATGCGTCTGCGCCATGGCGGCCTCGGGTCAGATCTCAGTGGGTGCTGCAGCCGCCGGCCGCGGCCAGGGGCATGGGCGCGTCGCGGTGGCGGCCGGCGGCGGCCAGGCGGTCTTCGTACTGGCGCCACAGGCTGGCCTCGTCGCGGCCGAGGCGGTACAGGTAGGCCCAGGTGAAGATGCCGCTTTCGTGCCCGTCAGAAAAGCGCGGCTGCACGCCGTAATGGCCCACAGGCTCGATGGCGACGATGCCGACCGCGCGCTTGCCGCTCTGCAGCACCTCCTGCCCCGGGCCGTGCCCCTGCACTTCGGCCGACGGCGAGTACACGCGCATCAATTCGAAGGGGATGCGGAACGAGGCGCCGTCGTCGAAGGCCACCTCCAGCACGCGCGAGGCCTGATGCACGGTGAGGGCGATGGGACTTACCGAAGGAACGGCCTCGTACTGCATGCCTCGATTAAACCAGCACGCGCTCGATGCCGCCGGCATTGGCCCTGCTGACGTAAGCCTGAAGCCAGTCCTCACCGAGCATCACGCGCGCCATCTCGACGACGATGTAATCGGCCTCGAGCAGGCCGTTCGTCATGTCGTCTTCATAGCGCTTCAGGCCCTGCAGGCAGCTTGGGCAGCTGGTGAGGATCTTGACGTTGGCCTTGGCCGCATCGCTGACGTCGGGCAACTGGGCCATGCGTTCGCGCAGCGCGAGTTCGCCTTTTCGCAGCTCTTCTTCCTTGCGGAAGCGCACCTGCGTGCTGATGTCGGGCCGCGTCACGCCCAGTGTGCCGCTTTCCCCGCAGCAGCGCTCGTTCTTGATGACGTTGTCGCCCATCAGCGCCTTCACCGTCTTCATCGGCTCCTGCTGCTTCATCGGGCTGTGGCAGGGGTCGTGGTACAGGTAGCCGGCGGTGTGGTTCTCGAGCGTGATGCCCTTCTCGAGCAGGAACTCGTGGATGTCGACGATGCGGCAGCCGGGGAAGATCTGGTCGAACTCGTAGCCCTGCAGCTGGTCGAAGCAGGTGCCGCAGCTCACCACCACCGTCTTGATGTCGAGGTAGTTCAGCGTGTTGGCCACGCGGTGGAACAGCACCCGGTTGTCGGTGATGATCTTCTCGGCCTTGTCGAACTGTCCGCTGCCCCGCTGCGGATAGCCGCAGCACAGGTATCCGGGCGGCAACACCGTCTGCACGCCGGCCTGCCACAGCATGGCCTGTGTCGCAAGGCCCACCTGGCTGAACAGGCGCTCCGAGCCGCAGCCGGGGAAGTAGAACACCGCCTCCGTGTCGGCCGTGGTCGTGGCCGGGTTGCGGATGATGGGCACGTAGTCGCGGTCTTCGATGTCCAGCAGCGCACGTGCCGTGCGCTTGGGCAGGCCACCCGGCATCTTCTTGTTGATGAAGTGGATGACCTGTTCCTTCAGCGGCGCGGCGCCCAGCGTGGCCGGCGGCTTGGCCGTCTGCGCCTTGGCCACCGGCTTGAGCAGGCCGTTGAGGAAACGCTGCGCCTTGAAGCCGACATCCACCATGCCCTTGCGCATCAGCTTGATGGCTTCGGGGTTGGTGGCGTTGAGGAACATCATCGCGGCCGCGTTGCCCGGCCGGAAGCTCTTCTGGCCCATCTTGCGCAACAGGTTGCGCATGTTCATGGTGACGTCGCCGAAGTCGATCTTCACCGGGCACGGGCTCTCGCACTTGTGGCACACGGTGCAGTGGTCGGCCACGTCCTCGAAGTCTTCCCAGTGCTTGACGCTGACGCCACGGCGCGTCTGCTCCTCGTAGAGGAAAGCCTCGATCAGCAGACTGGTGGCGAGGATCTTGTTGCGCGGGCTGTACAGCAGGTTGGCGCGCGGCACGTGCGTGGCGCACACCGGCTTGCACTTGCCGCAGCGCAGGCAGTCCTTGATGCTGTCGGAGATGGCGCCGATGTCGCTCTGCTGCATGATCAGCGACTCGTGGCCCATGAGCCCGAAGCTCGGTGTGTAGGCGGCCGACAGATCGGCCGACCAGGCACCCTGCATAGCGCCGCGCAAGAGCTTGCCCTTGTTGAAGCGGCCCTCGGGATCGATGCGCTGCTTGTAGCTGGCGAACGAGGCCAGTTCCTCGTCGGTGAGGAACTCCAGCTTCGTGATGCCGATGCCGTGCTCGCCGCTGATCACGCCGCCCAGGCGCCGCGCCAGCGCCATGATGCGGCCCACGGCCTCGTGGGCCGTCTGCAGCATGGCGTAGTTGTCGCTGTTGACGGGGATGTTGGTGTGCACGTTGCCATCGCCGGCGTGCATGTGCAGCGCCACCCACACGCGGCCGCGCAGCACCTCGCCGTGGATGCGCTGGCATTCGGCCAGCAGCGGCGCAAAGGCGCTGCCGGCGAAGATGCCCTGCAGCGGCTTCAGGATCTGCTGCTTCCAGCTGGCGCGCAGCCGCCAGTCCTGCATCTGCGCGAAGAAGGTCTCGCCCGGCTGCCCATCCGGCCCGGGCTGCGGCACGTCGAGGCCGTCGAGCCACTGCTGCCACAAGGCACGCACGTCGGCGAGCAATTGCAGCGCCTGCTGCACGCGGTCTTCGAACAGCTCGGCCGAGGGGATGTCGCTGGCGTCGTCGCCACGCCCCAGCGGCAGGTGGCCACGGCGGAAGAATGTGGTCAGCGCATCGGCCAGTTCGAGCTTGTTGCGCAGGCTGAGCTCGATGTTGATGCGCTCGATGCCCTCGGTGTACTCGCCCATGCGCGGCAGCGGGATCACCACGTCTTCGTTGATCTTGAAGGCGTTGGTGTGCTTGGCGATGGCCGCCGTGCGCTTGCGGTCGAGCCAGAACTTCTTGCGCGCGTCGGCGCTCACGGCCACGAAGCCCTCGCCCGAGCGCGAGTTGGCGATGCGCACCACCTCGCTGGTGGCGCGCGCCACCGCGGCGTCGTCGTGGCCGACGATGTCGCCGATCAGCACCATCTTCGGCAGACCCGAGCGCGAGTTCGAACCCGCGTGGCGCTTGCTCTTCGTGGCGTAGCCCACGGCCTTGAGGTAACGGTCGTCGAGGTGCTCCAGGCCCGCCAGCAGCACCCCCTCGCCCTGCAGCGAGAACAGGTAGTCCTTGATCTCGACGATGCTCGGCACCGCGTCCTTGGCGTTGCCGAAGAACTCCAGGCACACCGTGCGCACGTGCGCCGGCATCTTGTGCACGATCCAGCGCGCACTGGTGATCAGGCCGTCACAGCCTTCCTTCTGGATGCCCGGCAGGCCGGCGAGGAATTTGTCCGTCACGTCCTTGCCCAGGCCCTCCTTGCGGAACACGCTGCCGGGGATGTCCAGGCGCTCGGTGCGATCGAGCTTCTTGCCGGTGGCGTCGAAGTGGCGCAACTCGAAGCTGGCCATGGGCGCGTCGTGGATCTTGCCGAGGTTGTGGTCCAGGCGCACCACCTCCAGCCAGGTGGCCTGCGGCGTGACCATCTTCCAGCTCGCCAGGTTGTCGAGCGCCGTGCCCCACAGCACCGCCTTCTTGCCGCCGGCGTTCATGGCGATGTTGCCGCCGATGCAGCTGGCCTCGGCGCTGGTCGGGTCGACCGCAAAAACGTAACCCGCACGTTCGGCGGCATCGGCCACGCGCTGCGTCACCACGCCGGCTTCGCTGTAGACGGTGGCCACCGGCTGCGCCAAGCCCGGCAGCGTGACCATCTCGACCTCGCTCATGGCCTCGAGCTTCTCGGTGTTGATGACCGCGCTCTTCCACGTCAGCGGCACGGCGCCGCCGGTGTAGCCGGTGCCGCCGCCGCGCGGGATGATCGTCAGGCCCAGCTCCACGCAGCCGGCCACCAGCGCGGCCATCTCGGCCTCGGTGTCGGGCGTGAGCACGACGAAGGGGTACTCGACGCGCCAGTCGGTGGCGTCGGTGACATGGCTCACGCGGCTCAGGCCGTCGAACTTGATGTTGTCCTTGGCGGTGGCGCGGCCGAGCGTACGGCGAGTGGCCTTGCGCAGGTCCCACACCTCGCGGAAGCGTGCGGCAAAGGCGTCGACGGCGGCGCGGGCGGCGGTGAGCAGCTCGCCCACCAGCACATCGCGCGCGGCGTCGTCGGCCGGCGTGCGGCGCTTGCCGACCTCGCCGAGCCGGTGCTGCAGCGCGTCGATCAGCAACTGCCGGCGCTTCGGGTTCTCGAGCAGGTCGTCTTCGAGGTAGGGATTGCGCTGCACCACCCAGATGTCACCCAGCACCTCGTAGAGCATGCGCGCGCTGCGGCCGGTGCGGCGCTCTTCGCGCAGCTGCTGCAGGATCTCCCAGGCGCGGCGGCCGAGCAGGCGGATGACGATCTCGCGGTCGGAGAACGAGGTGTAGTTGTACGGAATCTCGCGCAGGCGCACGGCGTCGGTGTCGGCCGCCTGGGCGGCGGCGTCCGCGGCGATGGCGGCGGGGGTCGGCAGGGCTAGGGGGGCGTTCATGGAAGGCTCTGGTAGGCCCGCCGCGAGGGCGGCGTGGGCGCGTGTCTGCCGTGTGCAACGAGGGTTAATGCTAGTCGAATGCCCTGGCATGACGGCCCCGGGGCCATGTCTGGGCGAGGCGACCACGCTCTGCCTTCGAAGGCCTGCGCCAAACGGGCTATCCCCGATTGCGAAAGAGGCCGCCTGCCGCGAGAAACACGATTGTCATGCGGCGCCCCGACACTCGCGCCCGCCAGGCCGCCGCCCGACCCGGGCGGCGGGCCCTTGATTACACCCCGACCGAGGAGATCCCATGAGCGTTACCACCCGCCTGCAGCCGCTGCGCCGCGCCGTCCTTGCCGCGGCGATCGGCGCCGCCGTCGCCCTGCCCGCCGCGGCGCAGCCGCGCCCCGTCGAGATCCAGATGTGGATGGGCCTCACGGGCCAGAACGGCGAGCTGATCACGCGCTTCGGCGAAGACTTCAACAAGACGCAGAGCGAGTACCGCGTGGTGGTGTCGTTCAAGGGCCAGTACCCGGAGCAGCGCGCCGCTGCCGTGGCCGCCTTCCGCGCCGGCAACCCGCCGCACATCATGCAGATGTTCGACGCCGGCAGCGGCGACATGATGCAGGCCAAGGGCGCCGTGGTGCCGGTGAGCGAGGTCTTCCGCCGCGCCGGGCTGCAGTTCAACCCGGCCGACTTCATCGGCCCGGCCCAGGGCTACTACGGCCTGCCCAGCGGTGAACTGCTGTCGATGCCGTTCAACGTGAGCACCACCGTCCTGTTCTACAACAAGGACGCCTTCCGCAAGGCCGGCCTCGACGCCGAGAAGCCGCCCCAGACCTGGCCGCAGCTCATCGAGGCGGCCAAGAAGATCCGCAGCACCAACGCCGCCGCCTGCGGCTACACCACCACCTGGATGGCCTGGGTGATGCTCGAGCAGTTCGCCTCGCGCCACAACATCGCCTTCGGCACCAAGGGCAACGGCCGCGGCGGGCTCGACGCCACGCTGCAACTGGCCAACAACAAGCTGCTCGAGCGCCAGCTGCAGACGCTCGTGGACATGCAGAAGGACAAGAGCTTCGACTACGGCGGCCGCAGCAACGACGCCGCCGCCAAGTTCATCAGCGGCGAGTGCGCGATGCTCACGCAGAGCTCCGGCGGCCTGGGCGCCATCACCCGCGATGCCAAGTTCGCCTTCGGCACCGCGCAGATGCCGCACTGGCCCGACGTGAAGGGCGCGCCCTTTGCCACCACCATCGGCGGTGCCTCGCTGTGGGTGTTCAACGCACCGAACCGCAGCCAGGCCGAGTTCCGCGGCGTGGCGCAGTTCCTGAACTACCTGCGCAGCGACAAGGTCATGACGGAGTGGGCCAAGACCACCGGCTTCCTGCCCGCCACCAACACCGCCTTCAAGGCGATGCAGGACGAGGGCTTCTTCACCAAGAACCCGGGCCGCGACGTGCCCATCCTCAGCCTGATCAACGCGGCCAAGGGCGACAACACCAACGGCTACCGCTTCGGCCGCTGGACCGAGATCCGCGACGTGTTCCACGAAGAGGTCGAGAAGGCGCTGCAGGGCAACCAGACGCCCGCCGACGCGCTGCGCAACACCGAGCGCCGCGGCAACGCGCTGCTGCGCGCCTTCGAGCGCTCGGCGAGCTGATCGTCATCGCCCCGGCAGCACCCTCGCGGCGGCCCTTTCCGGGCCGCTGCTCATTTGCTCGCGGCCACTCATCGCACCGCCGCTAGCATCGCGCTCCCATGCAACGTCGCGTCGTCTTCCCCCACCGGCTGTTGCCCTGGCTGCTGCTCGGGCCGCAGCTGGCGGTGACGCTGGTCTTCTTCTACTGGCCCGGTGGGCAGGCGCTGTACATGAGCGTGCTGCAGCAAGACGCCTTCGGCATGAGCGTGCAGTTCGTCGGCCTGGAGAACTTCCGCGCCGTGTTCGCCGACGAAGGCTACGTGCAGGCCTTCTGGCGCACCCTGTACTTCTCGGCCGCCGTCACGCTGCTGGCCATGGTGCCGGCGCTGGTGCTGGCCGTGATGGCCGACCGCGTCGTGCGCGGCTCGGTGGCCTACACCACGGCCATGCTCATACCGTACGCCATCGCGCCGGCGGTGGCCGGCGTGCTGTGGCTCTTCATGTTCAACCCCTCGCTCGGCGTGCTGGCCTGGTGGCTGAAGGCGCTGGGCGTGGACTGGAACCCCACGCTCGACGGGTCTGACGCGATGTGGCTCGTCATCCTCGCCTCGGCCTGGAAGCAGGTGGCCTACAACTTCCTGTTCTTCCTGGCCGGGCTGCAGAGCATTCCGAAGAGCCTGCTCGAGGCCGCCGCCATCGACGGCGCACGGCCGATGCGGCGCTTCTGGACGATCATCTTTCCGCTGCTCTCGCCGACCACCTTCTTCCTGCTCGTCGTGGGGCTCGTCTATGCCTTCTTCGACACCTTCGGCGTCATCAGCGCCGTCACGCAGGGCGGGCCTGCCGCCGCCACCGAGACGCTGGTCTACAAGGTCTACAAGGACGGCGTGCACAACCTCGATCTCGGCGGCAGCGCGGCGCAGAGCGTGGTGCTGATGCTCATGGTGGTGGCCCTCACGGTGCTGCAGTTCCGCTTCGTCGAGCGCCGGGTGCACTACGGATGAGCAGCGCCGCCACCTCCGCCAACGCCCCCGACCCGCTGCGCCCCGGCATGGCCTGGCTGGCGCATGCCGTGCTGTGGCTGGGCATCGCCGTGACGGCGTTTCCGCTCTACATCGCCTTCGTCGCCAGCACGCTGACGGCGCCCGATGTGGCCCAGGCCCCGATGCCCATCTTGCCCGACCCCCACGGCCTGGACACCTACCGCACCATCCTGCTGCAGGGCCTGCAGGGCACCTACCTCAGCCCGCCGGTGTGGCAGATGATGTGGAACAGCCTGCTGATGGCGCTGATCATCACCGCCGGCAAGGTGGTGCTCAGCCTGCTGTCGGCCTACGCCATCGTCTTCTTCCAGTTCCCCGGGCGCATGGTCGCGTTCTGGCTGATCTTCCTGACGCTGATGCTGCCGGTGGAGGTGCGCATCATGCCCACCTACGAGGTCGTCAGCGACCTCGGCCTCATCAACAGCATGACGGGGCTGACGCTGCCGCTGATCGCCAGCGCCACCGGCACGCTGCTGTTCCGGCAGTTCTTCCTGACCATCCCCGACGAGCTGGTCGAGGCCGCGCGCATCGACGGCGCCGGGCCGCTGCGCTTCTTCAAGGACGTGGTGCTGCCGCTGTCGGCCACCAACATCGCGGCGCTGTCGGTCATCCTGTTCATCTACGGCTGGAACCAGTACCTCTGGCCGTTGCTCATCACCACCGACAACCGGCTCGACACCATCGTGGTGGGCATCACCAAGATGATCGGCACCGGCGACGCCACCACCGACTGGCCGCAGGTCATGGGCACCACGCTGCTGGCGGTGCTACCGCCGGCCCTGGTGGTGGTGCTGATGCGGCGCTGGTTCGTCAAGGGCCTGGTCGACTCCGAAAAGTAAAGAGCCGAGGAAACGAATGGCAGCCATCAGTCTGCGCCAGGTGGTCAAGCGCTACGGCAGCGGGGCCACGGCCAACCCGGTGATCCACGGCGTCGACGCCGAGATCAACGACGGCGAGTTCGTCGTCATCGTCGGCCCCAGCGGCTGCGGCAAGAGCACGCTGCTGCGCATGGTGGCGGGCCTGGAGGCCATCAGCGGCGGCGAGATCGCCATCGGTGGGCGCGTCGTCAACGACATCGAGCCCAGCGAGCGCGACATCGCGATGGTGTTCCAGAACTACGCGCTGTACCCGCACTTCAAGGTCTTCGACAACATGGCCTACGGCCTGCGCATCCGCAAGCTGCCCGAGGCCGAGGTGAAGGCGCGTGTCGAGAAGGCCGCCAAGACGCTGGAGCTCTCGCACCTGCTCGACCGCAAGCCGCGGCAGTTGTCGGGCGGCCAGCGCCAGCGCGTGGCGATGGGCCGGGCCATCGTGCGCCAGCCGCAGGTGTTCCTGTTCGACGAGCCGCTGTCCAACCTCGACGCCAAGCTGCGCGCGCAGACGCGGCTCGAGATCAAGAAGCTGCACGCCGAGCTGGGCGTGACGAGCCTCTTCGTCACCCACGACCAGGTCGAGGCCATGACGCTGGCCGAGCGCATGATCGTCATGAACGCCGGCCGCATCGAGCAGATCGGCACGCCCGAGCAGGTGTACCTGGCGCCGGCCACCACGTTCGTGGCCAGCTTCATCGGCAGCCCGCCGATGAACCTGCTGGCCGGCGTGGCCGCGGGCTCACGCTTCACCATCGGCGACACCGTGCTCACGCTGCCCGAGCCGGCTCCGATCGACGGCGCGCTGCTGCTGGGCGTGCGGCCCGAGCACGCGGCCGTGGTGGCGGGGCCGGGTGCAGTGGGCTGGCCGATGCAGGTGGAGTTGCTCGAGATGCTGGGCGCCGAGCGCCTGGTGTACGGCCGCATCGGCGGCAGCGCCTTCACGCTGCGCATCGACGGCATGCTCGTGCCGCCCAAGCCCGGCGACACGCTGATGCTGAAGGTGGCGACCGACCAGGTGCACTGGTTCGATCCCGCCAGCGGTGCGCGCGTGGCTCGGCGCGCAGGCTGACGGCGATGGCACGGCAGGCCTGGCCCTTCCCGCGCTGGATCGCCCACCGTGGCGCCGGCAAGCTGGCGCCCGAAAACACGCTGGCCGCCTTTCGCGTGGGCGCGGCACACGGCTTTCGCGCCTTCGAGTGCGATGTGAAGCTCAGCGCCGACGGGCAGCTTTTCCTGCTGCACGACGCCACGCTCGACCGCACCACGCCGGCCCACGGCACGGCGGGCGATCGCAACTGGGCCGAGCTCTCGCGGCTTGACGCCGGTGGCTGGCATTCGCGCGCCTACGCGGGCGAGCCGATGCCGAGCCTGGAAGCCATCGCGGCCTACGTGCAGCGCAACGGCTACGCGCTCAACATCGAGATCAAGCCCACGCCAGGCGCTGAGCTCGACACCGGTCGCGCCGTCGGCGCCTGGTGCCGCGATCACTGGGCCGGCGACCGCAGCCCGCTGCTGTTCAGCTCGTTCCGGCCCGAGGCCCTGCAGGGCGCGATGGCTGCCGCGCCGGCTGTGCCGCGGGCCCTGCTGCTCGATGAGCTCTGGAGTGGCTGGCAAGCCGTGGCTCAGTCGCTGGCCTGTGTGGCCGTGGTCACCAACCACAAGCTGATGGACGCCGCACTGAAGCAGCAGCTCGATGGCCTGGGTCTGCGTGCGCTGTGCTACACGGTGAACGAGCCTGCGGATGCCCGCCGGCTGATGGCACTGGGCATCGACGGGCTCATCACCGACGCGGTGGACCGCTACTCGCCCGTGCCCGATGGCAGCGCGGTGTTCGACTGAGCCGCCTTCAGCCGGTCTTCAACCCGCCGGCCGCACGTCGGCCTCCAGACCCAGCCATTCGCTCTCGCACTCGGCCTCGGGCAAGGTCTTCAGCTCACGGATGATCGGCAGCCGCCAGGCCACGATCACCAGCAGCAGCGTCGTCACACCGGCAAAGCCGAGCGCCGCTCGCAGGCCGACGTGCTCGCCGAGCCAGCCGCCGAGCAGCGCGCCAGGGCCGGCGGCCAGCAGCGTGAGCCAGCGCATCGTGGCCGTCATGCGGCCGAGCAGCGGCTCGGGCGTGACGGCCTGGCGCAGCGCGAGGAAGTTGATGAAGATGAACACCGCGCCGGTGGTGAACATCATCAGCATCAGCGCAAACGCCGCCACGCCCCAGGCATTGGCCGGTGCCAGCGCCAGCATCAGCCAGCCGCTGCCGGTGATGGCATAGCCCACCACGAGGCAGGGCCCGGGGCCGATGCGCTGGCTCACACGCCGGCCGTAGACGCTGCCCAGGATGGTGCCCACGCCCATGCCCATGTAGCAAAGGCCCACCGCCTGTTCGCTCAGGCCCAGCGTGCGCGTGGCGAACAGGATCTGCACCACCAGTGCCGCGTAGTGCGCCATCTGCCACACGCCCATCAGCACCGCCAGCACCACCAGCAGCCGGGTGTGGGCGCAGAAGCGCACGCCGAGCATGAGGTCGCGCCAGAACTGCGCCAGCGTGTCGCCGCCGGGCCGGGGTTCGCTGCGCCGCTCGTGCACGCGGATGCCCTTGAGGATGAGCGCCGAGCCCACCAGCAGCACGGCGTTGACGATCATCGCCACCGGCGCACCGAAGGCCTTGATCAGCGCCCCCGCCAGGCCCGGGCCCAGCACCTCCGATCCCGAGGTGGCGAGCGCGTTCTTGGCATGCGCCTCCACCAGCCGCTCGCGCGCCACCACCTGCGTGAGCACGATCTGCGCCGCCGTGCCCGACACGGTGTGCACGCTGCCGACGATGAAGCCGATGACATACAGCCACGGCATCGTCAGCCAGCCCATCCACCAGGCCACCGGCACGCTGATGGCGCAGGCCGCCACGGTGAGCTCGCCCACCACGTAGACCGGCAGCTTGCGCACGCGGTCGAGCCACACGCCCGAGGGCAGGCTGAACAGCAGGAAGGGCAGCAGCTCGATGGCCGTCAGCAGGCCCATCTGCAGCGGCGAGGCCTTCAGCAACACGGCCGCCGTCAGCGGCAGCGCCAGCATCATCACCTGGTTGCCGAAGCTGGCGGTGAGGATGGAGCCGAACAGGCGCGCGTAGGCCGGGTCGCGCAGCAGGTCGCCGGGCGGCAACCGGGGCAGAGACTTCAGGAACAGTGCAGGACTCCGGCAGCTGAGCCCCGCATTGTAGGGAGGGCCCCTTTGCAGCGGCCTGCCTTGCCGCGGCCCGCATGCAGTGCCACGATGCGCGGATGCGGCTTCTCATCGACACCCTGCGCGGGTTGCGCCTGTCACTCGCGCTGGCCGCCGTCGCGGCGCCCCTGGTGGCGGGGGCGCAGACGCGGCCCGCGCCGCCGGACGATCCGGCGCGCGCCACCTGGCAACGCATCGAGGCCCTGGTCGGCCCGGCAGCCTGCCGCCGCGACAGCGACTGCGCCACGTTGCCGCTTCCCGATCAGGCCTGCGGCGGCCCTCGGGGTTGGATCGCCTTCGCGCCGGCACACACCGACCGCGCCGCACTCGCGCGTGCGCTGGCCGAGTTGCCCGGCCCCGCCCCCGGCGCGGCCTCCACCTGCGAGTGGCGGCCCGATCCCGGCGCCGTCTGTCGCCCGGCCGCCGCGGCGAGCCCGGGGCGATGCCAGCTCCGCGCCGCCGGCCGCTCCGGATCGACACACTGACGACAGGGACTGTGGCGCCTTGTTCTCAGGGCTTCCCTGTAGGACACCGGGACAACCCGGTGTCGGTTTGTTTGACAAGGCGATGACTGCCGCGGCTGCGCTTCGGCGTGACTGAGCGTCGGGGCACGCGACGCAGCAGAGACGGCCGTCCTGAACCCGCATTCAGGTGGCCAGGCGGCACGCGAACTGCTTCCTCAAGTCCATCCCCAAGTTCGCAGAGAACGCCGCGCTGGCGATCGAAGCGAGGCGGGGCGTCCTACTGACAACCGGGCTTCTGTGTGCTAGCGCCTGCCGCAGTCCTGCCATTCTGATGTTCATCCTTCCTTTCGGAGTCGATCAAGCCATGCAAGCCAAGAGTCTGTTCAAGTCCGTGAGCGTCGCACTCGCCACCGCCACGTTGGCCGTGGCCGCGTGGGCCTCGCCTGTGGTCTACGTCGAGACCCCGACCGGGACCGGTGATCTGCCCGGCACGGCTGAGACCGCCGCCGCCAGCATTGGCGAGCTGCAGATCCAGGGGACCTTCCTCGACGGCAACGGCGGCAACCCCCGCAACCTCGTCGACCTGTACGGCTTCAGCATCACGAACGCCGGCCGCTACTTCTTCAACACCATCGGAAGCGAAGTGGCGGACACGCGGCTGTTCCTCTTCGACAGCGCCGGCAACGGCCTGGTCTGGAACAACGACTACACCGATCCGGCTACCAGCACCTTGTCGGCACTCGACAGCTTCCTCGACGTGGGCAGCTACTTCATCGGCGTCTCCTTCGGCGACATGGATCCTTTCGACGGCGCCACGATGTCGATCTTCGACACGCTCGGCAGCGGCGGTGGTGCGTTGTCGGGCAGCGGCGCGCTGGCCGGCTGGACCAATTTCAACCCTGACTTGTTGTTTGACCGCAGCAGCTACGTCATCAATGCCTACATCCCCACGCCCAGCGCGCTGGCCCTGGCCCTGGCCGCGCTCGGCCTGATGGCCGGCGTGTCGGCCCGCCGCCGCGCGGCCTGATCACTCGGCGTGCGCGCCAGGGGCACGCCCCGATGTCCGCAGCGCACGCCCACCCGCACACTCAGAACGTCGCCTTGAGGAACATTCGAATGCAACTGACCCGTATCGCCGCCGCCGTGCTCGTGCTCGGCTCCTTCGGCACCGCCGCCCACGCCCAGATCCGAGCCCTGCCCGCTGCCGTGGCCGCGCCGGCTCCGGCCGGCGCCACCGAAGCCGTGCTGACCGTGGCCCCCGCCCAGCGCGTCAACGTGATGGCCTTCCTGGCCGACAAGCCCCTGGCCGCCGCGCTGGTGGCCGCTCGCGCCCCCGGCGCCGCACCGCGCAGCGTGCCCTGGTCGGCCGAACAGCAGCGTGCCTACTCGGCCGCACTGAAGGCCAAGCAGGCCCCGGTGATCAGCGCCGCGCAGGCCCTCGGGGGCCAGGTCGTCGGTCAGCTCACCAACGCCAGCAACGGCGTGCTGCTGTCCATCGACGCCAACCAGCTCGGCGCCCTGGCCCGCGTGGCCGACGTGCAGAGCGTGATGGTGGTCGAAGACATGGCGATGGACCTGTCCAGCGTTACGGCCTATGTCGGCGCCACCGCGCTGCATGGCCGCAGCCCCTCGGTCGACGGCACCGGCGTGCGCATCGCCATCCTCGACTCCGGCATCGACTTCACGCACCGCAACCTGGGCGGCGCCGGCACGCTGGCAGCCTATGCGGCGGCCTACGGTGCTGCGGGTCCCGCCTGCGTCGTCACCACCGCCAACACCACGGCCCCGACGTGGACGAGCAAGGTCATCGGCGGCTACGACTTCGTCGGCGAGCGTTGGCCGAACACGTCGCCCGTGCTGGAACCCGATCCCAACCCCATCGATTGCCAGGGCCACGGCACCAACGTGGCTGACATCGCCGGCGGCCGCAGCGCCGACGGCACCTGGAAGGGCATGGCCCCCGGTGCCCAGCTGCTGGCCGTCAAGGTCTGCTCGGCTGTGGCCACGAGCTGCTCGGGCCTGGGCATCGTGCAGGGCCTGGACTGGGTGCTCGACCCGAACCAGGACGGCGACCTCTCCGACGCCGTCGAGGTGGTCAACATGTCGCTGGGCGCGAACTTCGGCCAGCGCGAGAACCCGAGCGTGCTGTCGTCGCAGAACGTCGTGAGCTTCGGCACCGTGGTCGTGGCCTCGGCCGGCAACGGTGGCGACATCCCGTTCATCAACGGCTCGCCGTCGTCGGCGCCCGAAGCCATCGCGGTGGCGCAGACGCAGGTGCCGGGTGGCTTCGGCTTCCCGCTGATCACCTCGCCCGGTGGCACGAACACCAACACCGCCTACCAAAGCTGGTCGAACCCGATCACGGCCGACATCACGGCGCCGCTGGCGGTGGACCCCAACACCACGCTGACGGGCGCCACCACGGGCGCCGGTTGCTCGGCGTATGCCGCGGGCACCTTCACGGGCCGCATCGCCGTGATCCGCCGCAACGGCTGCGCGGTCAGCATCAAGACGGCCAACGCCACGAACGCTGGCGCCGTGGGCGTCATCATCGACGACAACGTCGCGGCCAGCGAACCCCCGTCGTTCAGCTTCGGCGGTGGCGGCACCGTCTACAACTCCACCATCGCCGTCACGCAGGCCGCCGGCAACGCGCTGCGCAGCGCCGTCGCGGCCGGTGCCGTGACGGCCACCATCAGCTTCTCGGGCCGCATCAGCCTGAACGGCAGCATGGTCGCCAGCTCGTCGCGCGGGCCCAACCCGGGCTACGGCGCGATCAAGCCCGACATCGGCGCGCCTGGCGCGTCGGTGAGCGCGGTCGTGGGCACGGGTACGGGCACGCGGGTTTTCGGCGGTACCTCCGGCGCGGCGCCGGTGGTGGCCGGCGGCGCGGCCCAGTTGCTGCAAACCGCCCCGTCGCTGGCCCCGCACGAGGTCAAGGCGCGCCTGATGGGTGCCGCGGACAACAACATCCTGACCAACCCGACCCTGTTGCCCGGCCTGCTGGCGCCGATCACCCGCATCGGTGCGGGCGAACTGCGCATCGACAAGGCCGTCGATCTGGGCTCGGCGATGTGGGAAAGCACCAACCCGGATGCGAACTCGCTGTCGTTCGGCTACCAGCCGACCTCCGGCCCGCGCACGCTGCGCAAGCGCGTCGTCGTGCGCAACTACGGCACCACCGCGAAGACCTACACCATCGCCAGCTCGTTCCGCTATGCGGCCGATGCCACTGGCGGCGTGACCGTCACCGCACCGTCGAGCATCACCGTCGGCGGCAACTCGTCGGCGGCGTTCACGGTGCAGATGTCGATCAACCCGACGCAACTGCCGGTGTGGGAGTCGACCGGCGTCAACGGCGGTCAGAACGGCAACAACGGCCTGCTGCTCGCGGCAGTGGAGTTCGACGGCTACCTGACGCTCACCAGCGGCAGCGAGCGCGTCGTCATGCCCTGGCACGTGATCCCGCGGCGCTCGCACAACGGCACGACGCCGGCCAGCATCGCGCTGGCCAGCGGCAGCGGCAGCCTGCCGGTCAGCAACACCGGTGGTGCCACCACCGCCAACGCCGACATCTTCAGCCTGACCGGCACCAGCCCGCAGTTGCCCCGTTCGGCGCTGCCGGCCTCGGGTGACTCGTTCGCCCGGCCCGACCTGCGAGCCGTGGGCGTTCGCGGCGTGAACACCGGCACCGGCGCCGACAGCGGCGTGCAGTTCGCCATCTCGCGCTGGGATCCGGTGAGTGCACCGAACCAGAACCTGACGGTGCGGGTGCTGATCGACACCAACCGCGACGGCGTCGACGACTGGCAGATCACGGCTTCGCGCAGCACGGCCAACCAGAACCTGGCCTTCCTGCAGCGACTCACGGGCTGCGTTCCGGCCACGAACTGCCCGGCCACGGCGTACTTCTTCACGACCGCCGACCTCAACAGCAGCAACTGGATCCTCACCATCCCGGTCCGCCCGACCTACGGGCCGGCTCCGGGCACGCCGCAGACGGTGGTCGATCCGACGCAGCCGTTCAACTTCCGCGTCATCGCGCTCGACAACTACTTCACCGGCGCGACCAGCGACACCATCGGCACGATGACCTACCAGCTCAACGCGCCGCGCTTCGTCACCACGGCGGGCGTGGCGGTGCCGGTGGGGGTGAGTGGTGCACTGCCGGTCAGCGGGACGGCCAGCACCGGATCGCCGTCGCAGAGCGGCCTGATGCTCATGTGGCGTGACGGCATGCCCGGCCGCGAAGCCAGCCTCGTCGGCGTGAACTGAGTTCGCCGGCCCCGGCCGGACGAAGGCCGCCGCACCTGCGGGTGCGGCGGCCTTTTTCTTGGTGAGCCGGCTTGCGCGACCAGGCCGCCGGTGCGGCGGCCCCGACTCAGCTGCGGTAGTCGGCGTTGATGCTCACGTAGTCGTGGCTCAGGTCGCAGGTCCACACGGTGGTCTGTGCCGGCCCGCGGTGCAGGTGCACGCGGATCGTGATCTCGCTGCCCTTCATCACCCGCTTGCCGTCTTCCTCGCGGTAGCTGGCGAGGCGGCCGCCACGCTCGACCACGTGCACGTCGTCGAGGAAGAGGTCGATCAGGCCCTGGTCGAGATCGGCGATGCCGGCGTAGCCCACCGCGGCCAGGATGCGGCCGAGGTTGGGGTCGGACGCGAAGAAGGCCGTCTTCACCAGCGGCGAGTGCGCAATGGCGTAGGCCGCGAGCCGGCATTCGGCCTCGTCGCGGCCGCCCTGCACCTGCACGGTGATGAACTTGGTGGCGCCTTCGCCGTCGCGCACGATGGCCTGCGCCAGCTGCTGCGACACCGCCACCACGGCCTCGCGCAGCGCGCGGCCGGCGGGGGTGTCGAGGCGGTCGATGCGCGGCAGGCCACTCTGCCCGGTGGCCGCCAGCACGAAGGAGTCGTTGGTGCTGGTGTCGCCGTCGATGGTGATGCGGTTGAAGCTGAGGTCGGCGGCCTCGCGCACCAGTTGCTGCAGCGCCGCCGGGGCCAGCGCGGCATCGGTGGCCATGAAGCTCAGCATGGTGGCCATCTGCGGCCGGATCATGCCGGCGCCCTTGGCGATGCCGCTGACAGTGACGGTGTGGCCGTCGATCTGCACCTGGCGCGAGGCCGCCTTGGGCAGCGTGTCGGTGGTCATGATGCCGGCGGCGGCCTCGGCCCAGCCGTCGTCGCGGCGGGCGGCCAGGGCCGCGGGCAGGCCGGCCTCGATGCGCTCGACTGGCAGTGTTTCCATGATCACGCCGGTGGAAAACGGCAGCACCTGCTCGGGCGCCAGGCCCATCAGTGCGGCCAGCGCCTCGCAGCTGCGCTGCGCACGCGCCAGACCGTCGGCGCCGGTGCCGGCGTTGGCGTTGCCGGTGTTCACCAGCAGCGCACGCACGGCACTGCCGGCGGCCAGGCGCTGCTGGCAGATTTGCACCGGCGCGGCACAGAAGCGGTTGGTGGTGAAGACGCCTGCCACCTGCGTGCCGGCGACGAAATCGAACACCACCAGGTCGCGCCGGTTGGGCTTGCGCACGCCAGCCATCGCCGTGCCGATGCGCAGGCCCGGAACGGGGTGCAGGGCGGCGGGATCGGGAGCGGACAGATTGACGGGCATGGTCAGAGATCGCCGAGGCGAAAGAGAGGTCGAAAGAGCGACAGATTGTAGAAACCGGCGCGCCAGGCCCCACCCTCAGCGGGCGTCTTCGCGCACGCGGGCGAACATCACCTGCTCGCCCAGCCGGCCCTGCGCGTCGCGCTCGTAGTGGCGCAGCACGCCTTCGCGCTGCAGCTCGAGCGCCTGTTCGGCAAAACGCAGCGCCCGCAGGTTGCCGGCTTCGCTGAGCGCCTGCACGCGCGCCGCGCCCAGCGACAGGGCCAGCTCGATGCAGGCCAGCACGGCCTCGCGCATGAGGCCACGGCCCGACACCTGCGGCTCGCCGACGTAGCCCACCTCGCAGCGGGGCACGGCATGGTCCCAGCTGTGCAGGTCGACGCGTCCGACATAAGAGCCGTCGCCGTCGGCAGTGGCCGTCTCGAAGGCGTAGTAGACGAGCAAGTCGCCTCGGGCGATGTCCTCGACGTCGCGCTGCAGGAAACGCGCCGCCCAGTCGGCGTCATGTGCGCTCTGCGCCCAGGCGATGAAGCCCAGGTAGGGCAGCGAACGGTTCAGGCTGTCGAGGAAGACTGTCGCCAGGGCCTCGGCGTTGTCGGCGCTGGGGAGCACCAGGCGCAGCCGGGGCGTCTGGATGAGGGCCGGAGCGGAAAGCAGGTCGGACGGCTGCATCGTGCGGCGCCGCCCCGCTTGCTCAGGCCAGCCGGCCGTGGCAGTTCTTGTACTTCTTGCCGCTGCCGCAGGGGCAGGGGTCGTTGCGGCCCACGCGCGCCACTTCGCCGGCCGTCAGCAGGCCGGCGTCGGCCTCTTGCACGACCTCGCCGGTTTCGGTGGGGTGCGTGTAGGTCACGTTGGCCAGCTGCGAGGCCTGCTGTTCCAGGCGCTGCGCGGCCAGGGCGACCTCGTCCTGGCTCTGAATGCGCACCGTCATCAGCAGGCGCGTCACGTCGCGCTTGACCACGTCGAGCAGCTGGCTGAACAACTCGAAGGCTTCGCGCTTGTACTCCTGCTTCGGGTTCTTCTGCGCGTAGCCGCGCAGGTGGATGCCCTGGCGCAGGTAGTCCAGCGCCGCGAGGTGCTCGCGCCAGTGGCCGTCGATGCTCTGCAGCAGCACGGCGCGCATGAAGGGCGTGAACTGCTCGCTGCCGACGAGCTCGACCTTGGCCTTGAAGGCGGCGTCGGCGGTGCTGATCACGCGCTCGAGGATGTCGTCGTCGGTGATGGTCTCGCTGCCTTGGACCTCGGCTTGCAGCGCCACCTCGACATGCCATTCGTCGCGCAGTTCCTTCTCGAGACCGGGCAGGTCCCACTGCTCCTCGAGGCTCTCGGCAGGCACGTACTGGCGCACCACGGCCTCGAGCGCGCTCTTGCGCAGGCCGGCGATCTGCGCGTCGAGGTTGGCGGACTCGAGGATCTCGTTGCGCTGCTGGTAGATGACCTTGCGCTGGTCGTTGGCGACGTCGTCGTACTCGAGCAGCTGCTTGCGGGTGTCGAAGTTGCGCGCCTCGACCTTGCGCTGCGCGTTCTCGATGCTGCGGTTGACGATGCCGGCCTCGATGGCCTCGCCCTCGGGCATCTTCAGCCGCTCCATGATGGACTTGACGCGGTCTCCCGCGAAGATGCGCATCAGCGAGTCGTCCAGGCTCAGGTAGAAGCGGCTCGCGCCCGGGTCGCCCTGGCGGCCGGAGCGGCCGCGCAGCTGGTTGTCGATGCGCCGGCTCTCGTGGCGCTCGGTGGCCACGATGCGCAGGCCGCCGAGGCCCTTGACCTGCTCGTGCAGGCTCTGCCATTCGTCCTTGAGCTTCTGCGCGCGCGCCTGCTTCTCGGCGTCGGACAGGCTGGCATCGGCCTCGAGGAACTGGATCTGCTTCTCGACGTTGCCGCCGAGCACGATGTCGGTGCCGCGGCCGGCCATGTTGGTGGCGATGGTCACCATCTTCGGCCGGCCGGCCTGGGCGATGATCTCGGCCTCTTTCGCGTGCTGCTTGGCGTTGAGCACCTGGTGCGGCAGCTTGGCCTTCGTCAGCAGACCGCTGATCAGCTCGGAGTTCTCGATGCTGGTCGTGCCCACCAGCACCGGCTGGCCGCGCTCGTAGCAGTCCTGGATGTCCTTGATGACGGCGTCGTAGCGTTCCTTGCCCGTCTTGTAGATCAGGTCGTTCTCGTCCTTGCGGATCGTGGGACGGTTCGGCGGGATCACCACGGTCTCGAGGCCGTAGATCTCCTGGAACTCGTAGGCCTCGGTGTCGGCGGTGCCGGTCATGCCGCCGAGCTTGGCATACATGCGGAAGTAGTTCTGGAACGTGACCGACGCGAGCGTCTGGTTCTCGTTCTGGATCTGCACGCCTTCCTTGGCCTCGACGGCCTGGTGCAGGCCGTCGCTCCAGCGCCGGCCCGTCATCAGGCGGCCGGTGAACTCGTCGACGATGATGACCTCGCCGTTCTGCACGACGTAGTGCTGGTCGCGGTTGTACAGATGCCGGGCCCGCAGCGCCGCGTACACGTGGTGCATCAGCGCGATGTTGGCCGGGTCGTACAGGCTCGCGCCCTCGGGCAGCAGGCCGGCCTGCGCCAGCAGCTGCTCGGCCTTCTCGTGGCCGGATTCGGTGAGATAGACCTGGTGCGTCTTCTCGTCGAGCGTGAAGTCGCCCGCCTCGATGACGCCTTCGCCGGTGCGCGGATCGGCTTCGCCGATCTGCTTCTTCAGGCCCGGGATGATGGCGTTGATGCGCACGTACATCTCGGTGTGGTCTTCGGCCTGACCACTGATGATCAGCGGCGTGCGCGCCTCGTCGATGAGGATCGAGTCGACCTCGTCGACGATGGCGAAGTTCAGGCCGCGTGCGGCCACGCGGTCGGCGAGGTCCTGCACCATGTTGTCGCGCAGGTAGTCGAAGCCGAACTCGTTGTTGGTGCCGTAGGTGATGTCGGCAGCAAAGGCCCGCTGCTTCTGCGCCCGGTCCATGCCCGGCACGTTGACGTCGACGGTGAGGCCGAGGAAGTTGTAGATGCGGCCCATCCACTCGGCGTCGCGGCGCACGAGATAGTCGTTGACGGTGACGAGGTGCACGCCCTTGCCCGACAGCGCGTTCAGGTACACCGGCAGCGTCGCCATCAGTGTCTTGCCTTCGCCGGTGCGCATCTCGGCGATCTTGCCGTGGTGCAGGGCCATGCCACCGAGCATCTGCACGTCGAAGTGACGCATCTTCAGCACGCGCTTGCTGGCCTCGCGCACCACGGCAAAGGCCTCGGGCAGCAGGTCGTCGAGGTCGGTGCCGGCGGCCACGCGCTCGCGGAACTGCGGCGTCTTGGCGGCGAGCTCGGCGTCGCTCAGCTTCTCGAGGCTGCCTTCGAGCGCATTGATCTGCTCCACCGTGCGCCGGTAGGTCTTGAGCAGGCGTTCGTTGCGGCTGCCAAAAAGCTGGGTCAGGAACTTGGGGAGCATCGGTTGAGCGGGTTCGTCAGACGCCGCCTCAGATGGGGACGCCAGGGCCGTCCACAAGCCGCCATGGGCTTGTAACGGCAAATCTCGCGGATGCTATCACCGGGGCCCGCTGGCCCAGCCCCGCTGGTGGGCGGGTCAGCGGCGGACGCGCGTGGCGGGCGTGACGCGCGCCGCAAAGTCTGCCGGCGCCCGGCCGCGCCCGCCGGCCAGGAACCGGGCTGGGTCTTGCGGGACACCGTCCACCAGCACCTCGAAGTGCAGGTGGGGCCCGGTCGAGCGTCCGCTGCTGCCCACGCTGGCCACGCGCTGACCGCGGCGCACCAGCGCGCCGAGCTCGACGTCCAGCTTCTGCGCATGGGCATAGCGGGTGACGAGGCCGTTGCCATGGTCGATTTCCAGCAGGTGTCCGTAGGCCGGATGCCATTCGCGCGCGACCACCATCCCGCCTGCGGCGGCCACGATCGGCGTGCCCGGCTCGGCCGGGAAATCCAGCCCCGAATGCAGGGCGGGCCGGCCGTTGAAGGGGTCGGGGCGGAAACCGAAGCCCGATCCCACCGGCACGTCCACCGGTGCCTGGCTGGGCACCATCAGCGCGGCGAGGCGGTTCTCCTGCAGGCGCGACTCGAACCAGGTGAAGAGATCGGTCTGCCAGTCGGTGGTTTCGCCCAGGCGCTCGACGGCGCCCTGCAACTGCACCAGGCTCGGGCGCGGGGCGGGCACGAACGGGCCACCGCGGGCTGCCGGCGTGGCTGCCGGTGCCGAGCCGCCCGGGCCGGCGGCCGGCAGCGCCTTCAGCTCGTCGGCCTTCAAGCCCGCCAGGCCGGCCACGCGCTCGCCCATGGTCTCGAGCTTCACCAGCTTGGCCTGCATCTCGCCCACACGCTGCGCGATCGCATCGAGGTTGTGGCGCATGAAGCGCTCGCGCTGTTCGATCTCGTCGCGCACGATCAGGCGCACCAGCGGTGCCACCACTGGCCAACCCTCGCGGGCGGCCTTCAGAAACACGAAGTGGTACACACTGCCGGACACGCCGAGCAGCACGACCACAAGCGCCGCGACCGCGGCCACGATCTGCCAGCGCGACAGGTGCAGCACGCGCGTGCGCGCCACGGTTCCGTGGGTGATGAGCACCTGCATCGCTAGACTTCCTTCATGGCCGTTCCGCCGTCATCCTTGCTGCGCTCGCAAACCGTGGGCAGCGCACTGGCCCGCCACGACACGCTGGCGGGCCTGCTGCAGCGGGTGCGCGATTCTCGGGCTCGGCTGGCGGCCATCCAACCCGTGTTGCCCCCGGGGCTGGGCGGGGCCATCGAGGCGGGCCCGCTCGACGAGACGAGCTGGATCCTGCTCGTCAAACACGCCCCGGCGGCGGCGAAGTTGCGACAGTGTGTGCCGCAGATCGAGGCCGCGCTGGCGGCGGCCGGCTTCGAGTTGCGGGTGGTGCGCGTGAAGCTGTCGCTGGCGTAGCTCGAAGGGTCAGCGGCGCGCTAGCCTCTGGCGCAGGCGGGAGGCGATGGTGCCGGCTTTCGGAATCGAACCGAAGACCTTCCGCTTACAAGGCGGGTGCTCTACCAACTGAGCTAAGCCGGCGGGGACAACACGGGTGTGCAGGAACAGCGCGCGATTTTAGGCGCGGCACCCGGGTGCCGGCGGGCGCTTCACTTGACGCGCTTGAGCGTCGGGCGCGGAGAGTCGCCGCCCGCGGGTGGCGGGGGTTCGTCGCCGGGTTCGTCGGTGGACTCGACGCGCATGTCGGGCGCGGCCTCGCTGGCCGCGGGCTCCGACGAGGCCAGACGCAGCCCGCCGCGCAAGGGCTCGGGCGCTGGCGTGGTGGCTCCGTCGTCGGCGCCAGGGCTGGCGGCCGCCGTGGGCATCGGGAAGGCCATGCCTTGCCCGTTTTCACGGGCGTAGATGGCCACGACGCTTTCGATCGGCACGTGGATCTCGCGCGTGACACCACCGAAGCGCGCCTTGAACTCGATGGCATCGTTGCCCAGGCGCAGGTTCGAGGTGGCCTCGAAGCTGACGTTGAGCACGATCTCGTTGTTCTTCACGTACTCCATCGGCACCTGGACGCGGGCCCCCACGTGCACGGCGATGTAGGGCGTGAAGCCGTTGTCGGTGCACCAGTCGTGCAGCGCCCGCACGAGGTACGGACGGGTCGAGCTGCCTGCGTTATCCGAGAGACCGGCCATCGTGAAGGGAGAGCGTCGGATGCGGGAGCTTACTTTCGCATCACCTTTTCCGAAGGCGTCAGCGCCTCGATGTAGGCCGGGCGCGAGAAGATGCGCTCGGCGTACTTCAGCAGCGGCACGGCGTTCTTGCTCAGGTCGATGCCGTAGTAGTCGAGCCGCCACAGCAGCGGCGCGATGGCCACGTCGAGCATGCTGAAGTCGTCGCCCAGCATGTACTTGTTCTTCAGGAAGATCGGCGCGAGCTGCGTCAGCCGGTCGCGGATCTGGTCGCGGGCCTTCTCGAGCTGCTTCTCGGTGGCCTTGACGCCGCGGCCTTCGAGCAGGTTGACGTTGCTGAACAGTTCTTTCTCGAAATTGAAGAGGAACAGCCGCACGCGCGCACGCGCCACAGGGTCGCCGGGCATCAGCTGCGGGTGCGGGAAGCGCTCGTCGATGTACTCGTTGATGATGTGGCTCTCGTACAGGATGAGGTCGCGCTCCACCAGGATGGGCACCTCGTTGTACGGGTTCATCAGCGCGATGTCCTCCGGCTTGGCGAAGATGTCGACATCGCGGATCTCGAAGTCCATGCCCTTCTCGAACAGCACGAAGCGGCAGCGGTGCGAGTAGGGGCAGGTCGTTCCGGAGTAGAGCACCATCATGGCGGGAGCCTTTCGTCGTCTTCTGTCGAGATTGTCTGTTGTATTGCGGGGCCGGCCGCAGGTGCGCCGCCCGATCGCAAAAGCAAAACGCAGTGGGTGCTGAAACCGCCCCCACTGCGCCGTGAACCCTGCCCAGGGGCAGGGCTGGAACCGATTACTTGATGTCCTTCCAGAACGCCGCGTTCAGACGCCAGGCGATGATGATAAAGATGCTCAGGAAGAGCATCACCCAGACGCCGATGCGCACGCGACTGGTCGCCTGCGGCTCGGCCATCCAGAAGAGGAAGGCGGTCAGGTCGGCGGCTGCTTCGTTGTACTGCGCCGCCGTCATCGAGCCGGGCTGTGCGATCTCGAAGCCCTTGAAGACCTGCGACTGCTTGCCCGAGGCGGCGTCGGTGCGCGTCTCGAACACGGCGCGCTGCTGGCCCTGCAGTTCCCACAGCGGAAACGGCATGCCCACGTTCGGGAAGGCCGCGTTGTTCCAGCCGGTGGCCTTGGTCTCGTCGCGGTAGTAGGTGCGCAGGAAGGTGTAGATGTAGTCGGCACCGCTGTTGGCACCCATGCCGAAGCCGGCGCGCGAACGTGCAATCAGCGTCAGGTCGGGCGGCGCGGCACCGAACCACTCCTTCGAGTCGGCCGGCCGCATCGAGATGTGCATCAGGTCGCCGACCTTGGCGCCGGTGAAGATCAGGTTGTCCTTGATCTGCTGGTCGGTCAGGCCGATGTCGCGCAGCCGGTTGTAGCGCATGAACCCGGCCGAATGGCAGTTCAGGCAGTAGTTGGCAAACAGCTTGGCACCGCGCTGCAGTGCCGCCATGTCGGTGACACGCTTGGTGTCGAACCGATCCCAGGGCACGAGCCCGGCGCCGGCCGCAAAGGCCGAGCCGGACAGGGTGAGCGCGGCGAGCAGGACGAGAAGGATTCGCTTCATGATGGGAGGCTCGGATCGGTTCAGTGCGGCTGGAAGACCACGCGGTCGGGCACCGGCTTGAACTCGCCGAGGCGGCTCCACCAGGGCATCAGCATGAAGAAGCCGAAGTAGAACAGCGTGCCGGCCTGCGAGACCAGGGTGCCCAGGGTGGTGGGCGGCAGGATGCCGAGGTAGCCCAGCACGACGAAGTTCACGACGAACACGCCGTAGAACCACTTGTTCCAGCTCGGGCGGTAGCGGATGCTGCGCACCGGGCTGCGGTCAAGCCAGGGCAACGGGAACAGGATCATCACCGCCGCGCCCATCACCACCACGCCCCAGAACTTGGGATCGAAGGCCAGCAGCAGGCCGGCACCGACGAGTGCGCCGACGAGCGGCGCAAACCGCCACATGCCCTTGAGGCCGGCAAACAGGAAACCCACCACGCCAGCCACCAGCACCAGGCCCACCAGCACGTGCACGAACGGCGTCGTCACCGCACGCAGCATCGAGTAGTAGGGCGTGAAGTACCAGACCGGCGCGATGTGCAGCGGCGTCTTCAGCGGGTCGGCCGGGATGAAGTTGTTGAACTCCAGGAAGAAGCCGCCCATCGTCGGCGCGAAGAAGATGACGGCCGAGAACAGCAGCAGGAAGACGCTGACGCCCAGGATGTCGTGCACCGTGTAGTACGGGTGGAACGGAATGCCGTCGAGCGGCTTGCCCGAGGCGTCTTTCTTGGCCTTGATCTCGACGCCATCGGGGTTGTTCGAACCCACCTCGTGCAGCGCAATGATGTGCGCCGCCACCAGGCCGACGATGACCAGCGGCAGCGCGATCACGTGCAGCGCGAAGAAGCGGTTCAGCGTGGCGTCGCCGACGACGTAGTCGCCGCGGATCAGGATCGAGAGGTCCGGCCCGATGAACGGGATGGCCGCGAACAGGTTGATGATGACCTGGGCGCCCCAGTAGCTCATCTGGCCCCAGGGCAGCAGGTAGCCCATGAAGGCCTCGCCCATCAGGCACAGGAAGATGGCGACACCGAAGATCCAGATCAGCTCGCGCGGCTTCTGGTAGCTGCCGTACAGCATGCCGCGGAACATGTGCAGGTACACGATGATGAAGAACGCGCTGGCGCCTGTGGAGTGCATGTAGCGCACCAGCCAGCCCCAGGGCACATCGCGCATGATGTACTCGACCGAGCCGAAGGCCAGGTTGGCGTCGGGCTTGTAGTGCATCGTCAGGAAGATGCCGGTGACGATCTGGATCACCAGCACCAGCATCGCCAGCGAGCCGAAGAAGTACATCCAGTTGAAGTTCTTCGGCGCGTAGTACTCGGAGAGGTGCTCCTTGTACAGCTTGGACGCCGGGAATCGGTTGTCGACCCAGGTCAGGAGCTTTTCCCCCATCGGCGCGCCAGCCGGGGCTTCCTTGAATTCAGCCATCGTGTCCTCGGACTTCGGATTTGCTGCAACAGTGCGTGACGTGGGCTAGAGCCCTCGGCGAGACGCCGCGTCAGGCCTTCTTTTCTTCGCCGACCAGCAAACGCGTGTCGGACATGTAGTAGTGCGGGGGCACCTCGAGGTTGTCGGGCGCGGGCATGTTGCGGAACACGCGGCCGGCGATGTCGAAGGTGGAGCCGTGGCAGGGGCAGAAGAACCCACCCTGCCAGTCGTCGGGCAGCGAGGGCTGCGGCCCGGTCTGGAACTTGTCGCTGGGCGAGCAGCCCAGGTGCGTGCAGATGCCGACGCCGACAAAGAACTCCGGCTTGATCGAGCGCCATTGGTTGCGCGCGTACTCGGGCGTGGGGTACTGCGTGCGGGCCGACTTCGGGTCGGCGACCTGGCCGTCGGTCTTCTTCAGCGACTCCAGCTGCTCCGGCGTGCGGCGCACCACCCATACCGGCTTGCCGCGCCACTCGACGCGCAGCATCTGGCCCGGCTCGAGGGTGGAGATGTCGACCTCGACGGGCGCGCCGGCCGCGCGGGCCCGCTCAGAGGGGGTGAAGGTGCTGACGAAAGGCACCGCCACGGCGACGCCGCCAGCAGCGCCTGCGCAGCCGGCGATCGCGATCCAGGTGCGCTTGCTCTTGTCGATCTCGCTGCCGGTCTTGCTGTTGTCGGCCGGTTTCGCGCTGCCGGCGACGGCGTGGCTCGGGGTGCCGCTCATGCTGTTCCTCTGGAGGCTCTGGAGTGCAGAAAGGTGTTCAGGGTCAACCCGAGATTCTAGCCGAGCACCCTGCGCCCACCTGACGTGGCATTGACTCAGCGGCACCACAGACACGCCCGGGCCGCTGCCGGGCGATTGACGCATCGCGCCGCACCCGACTAAGGTCAGGCTGCGGGCGCTCGACCCGCGGGTTCACCACGCACAGCCTAGGAGGGCGCATGAGTTTCACGTCTGAGTTCAGGGAGTTCGCAGTCAAGGGCAACGTCATGGATCTCGCCGTCGGCGTGATCATCGGCGGCGCCTTCGGCAAGATCGTCGACTCCGTCGTCGGCGATCTGATCATGCCCCTCATCGGCAAGATCTTCGGCGGCCTCGACTTCAACAACTACTTCATCGCCTTGTCGGGCCAGACCGCCACGACGCTGGTCGAGGCCAAGAAAGCCGGCGCCGTGTTCGCCTACGGCAGCTTCCTCAGCATCCTGCTGAACTTCATCATCCTGGCCTTCATCGTCTTCCTGATGGTCAAGCAGATGAACCGCCTCAAGCGCGAATCGGCGCCACCTCCGGCCCCGCCCGCCCCGACGCCGGAAGACGTGCTGCTGCTGCGCGAGATCCGCGACAGCCTGCGCAAGGCGTAAGCGACTGCAAGCACCCAGGCCCAACGCCGGATCACCGGTGCAGGGGCCCGGCTTTTGCGGCCCTCGCTGCCACGGGGTTGCAGCATACTCGGCGATCCCCGTCCGGGGCCGTTTTCACCGATGAAGCCCAACCCCCTGCACCGCCTGCCCGCGCCGCTGGAAGCCGCGATCCAGCGGCTCAAGCTCACGGCCCGTGAGGCCTGCGAGCGCACGATCGAAAGCCTGGGGCTGGCCGCGCTGGCAGCCACCCACGCCTTTCAGCGCGACGGTCTTCTTGCGGCGCAGTTCGAGCTCAACCGCAAGTCGGCGGTCTTCATCCTCACCTTCAACGACGCCTACGACGAGCGGCTGCTGCGCGAGCTCGGCGCGGCCGCCACGGCGGCCGACACCGGCATGCCGCCCGCCACCAACTGGGACGCCTTGAGCCTGGTGGAGGACAAGGAAGTCGAGGCGCAGATCTCCGCCGATCGCTTCGCGATGGAGATCGCCCACGCCTGCGAGTGGGAACTGCGCGAGCTCGACGGCTTCGTGGCCACCGTGCTGGCCGATGCCCAGGGGACCGCCGGAGGCATGGCCGACGGCCGCCGTGAGCGCAACCCGCTGCGCCCCGAACTCGTCGGCCACGGCATGGTGCGCGGCGTCGAGGCGGTCACCACCGAGGCCGATACCCGCAAGCGGCTGCTGGCGGAGCTCGGCCGCTCGCTGTCGGGCCTGCTGCGGCCGGCCTATGCCGCCATCCTGTCGGACTTCCGCCGCGCCGGCGTGCAGCCCATCGGCCTGCAGGTTCGCCACCGCGCGAGCCAGCTGGCAACCGGCATGCCCGACCCCGGCACCGACAGCCAGCAGGGCACGGCAGCCGAAGCCAGCCGCTCCGACGCGGGCTTCTCGCCATTGGGTGCCCCGCAGCAGCCCGGGCGCCACAGCGCGGGCCGCACGGGCTTCGCGCCGTCGACGCGCGGCAACAGCCTCGGCGCCCGCGACGGCACGCCGCTGGGCCAGGTCGACCCGGAGCTGATGCACCTGATGCGCCGCATTGCGTTCACCGAGTCGCCGCTGCACACCGGCCCCGGTGGCGACACCGGCGGCGGCTCGTCGTTCAACGGCGCCTACGACGGCGGCTCGGCACCGCTGCCCAACTTGATCCACCTGCACCGCGACGAGCTGCGGCAGGCCTCGAACGGGGCGCTCGATCACATGGTGATCGACGTCATCGGCTTCCTCTTCGACCAGATCCTGGCCGACCCCAAGGTGCCGCCACAGATGGCGCGCCTGATCGCGCGGCTGCAGTTGCCTGTGCTGCGCGCCGCGCTGGGCGACCCGACCTTCTTCTCGTCGCGCAAGCACCCGGTGCGACGCTTCGTCAACCGCATCGCCTCGCTCGGCGCGGCCTTCGAGGACTTCGACGACGCCGCGGCGCGCGACTTCCTGGCCAAGGTCAAGGCCCTGGTCGGCGAGGTCGTCGACGGCGACTTCGACCACATCGAGCTCTACGAGCAGAAGCTGAAGGCGCTCGAGGCCTTCGTCGGCGAGCAGGCGCAGCAAGGTCTGCAGGGCGATGCGGCGCGGCTGCTCTCGGAACGCGAGGACGAGCTGCGCCTGCGCTCCCTGTACGCCGACCGCCTGAGCAGCGAGCTGCGCGACCTCACCGGCCCGGCCTTCGTGCGCGACTTCATCGCCCGCACCTGGAGCCAGGTGCTGATGCGCGCCTCGACCGTGAAGACGCCCGAAGGCGGCCCCGACGGCGCGCTGGTGCAGAAGTTCCGCCGCACGGCGCGCGAACTGGCGATGTCGGTGCAGCCCAAGCCGACGCCGGCGCACCGCAAGGCCTTCCTCGCCGAACTGCCCAAGCTGATGCAGGAGCTGACCGAGGGCATGAACCTCATCGGCTGGCCCGAGGGCGAGCGGCGTGCCTTCTTCGGCCAGCTGATGCCGGCGCACGCCGAGGCGCTGAAGGCGCCGCCCGCCCGGCCGCTGGACCTGAACCTGATGGCGCGCCGCGTCGAGGGTGCGCTCGAGCGGCCGACGCCCTCGCGCGAGGACCTGAAGACCATGCCGCCCTCGGCGCTGCCGGTGCTGAGCGAGGAGCTCGTGCTGCCCTCCTTGTCGGCCGGCGACGCCGAGCGCATGGGCCTGGTGTCCGAGCAGTCGGTCGACTGGAGCGGCACCGTCGACATCGACATCGGCTCGCTGGCCGACGCTGGCGAGCGGGCCGCCGCGCAAGGCGGCACCGCGCAGCCGATGGCCCCGGGCATCCCGGGCATCGCCGACGCGGCCGAGCCGGTGCAGGGCCGTGAGCTCGCCGACTCGGTGCAGATCGGCTTTGCCTACCAGATGCAGTTGCACGACCAGTGGCAGAAGGTGCGGCTGGCGCACGTGAACAGCGGGCGCAGCTTCTTCATCTTCACGCACGGCGGGCGCCACCAGAAAACGGTGTCGCTCACCTACCGCATGCTGCAGCGCCTGTGCGAGAGCGGGCGCTTCCGCGCCTACGAGCAGGCCACGCTGATCGAGCGCGCCACCGAGCGTGCCCGGCGTCAATTGGCCTCGCTGGGCGCGGCCGGCCGCTAGCTAGCGGGCCAGCTGGCGGGCCATCACCAGCGCGGCCACCAGGCTGGCGGGGTCGGCACGGCCCTGGCCGGCGATGTCGAAGGCGGTGCCGTGGTCGGGGCTGGAGCGCACGAAGGGCAGGCCCAGCGTCACGTTGACGCCCTGCTCCACGCCGAGGTACTTCACGGGGATCAGGCCGTGGTCATGCGTCATCGCCACCACGAGGTCGAACTCGCCGCGGCGGGCGCGCATGAAGACGGTGTCGGGGGCAAAAGGACCGTGGGCGTCGATGCCCTCGGCGCGTGCGGCCTGCACGGCAGGGCCGATGAAGCGCTGCTCCTCGTCGCCGAACAGGCCGCCCTCGCCGGCATGCGGGTTCAGACCCGCCACCGCGATGCGCGGCGCCGCCTGGCCCCAGCCCCGCGCCGCGGCGTGGGCGATGCGCAAGGTGGACAGCACCGCCTCGAAGTCAAGCAGCTCCAGCGCCCGCCGAAGCGAGACGTGGATGGTGACGAGCACCACGCGCAGCTCCGGGTTGGCCAGCATCATGCGCACCGGCGCGGGCGCCGCACCCGCCGGGGTGGCCAGCGCCTGCAGCATCTCGGTGTGGCCCGGGTAGGGCACGCCGGCAGCGGCCAGCGCCTCCTTGTGGATGGGCGCCGTCACCACCGCCGCGCCCTCGCCGGCCTGCACCCAGCGCACGGCGGCTTCGACGCAGCGGGCCGCCGCCGCGCCGGCGGTGGCCGACACCTGCCCCGTCGGCAGGGTGGCCAGGGCCGGCGGCAGCCCGGCAGGCTCGATGACGGGCAGGCAGCCGGGCGGCACCTCGGCCCGGTCGGCCGGCCGCTCGATGCGCGCCGTCATCGGCGCGCCCGCGCGGCGCAGCACCGCCACGTCGCCGATCACCACCGCGTCGGCGAGCTCACCCTGCAGGAAGGCCTTGACGATGATCTCGGGCCCGATGCCGGCGGCATCGCCCAGGGTCACGAGCAGGGGCTGGGTCGAAGAAGGGCGCATCGCCTTCATGCCGGATTCGGGATCTCGATGAAGCGGTGCTCCAGCCCCAGCTCCGCGCACACCGCGGCGGCCAGCGCCGGTGCGCCGAAGCACTCGGTGGCGTGGTGGCCGGCGGCGATGAAGGCCACGCCGGTTTCGCGCGCCAGGTGGGCCTGCGGCTCGCTGATCTCGCCGGTGACGAAGGCATCGGCCCCGGCCGCGATGGCGTCTTCGAAGTAGCCCTGGGCGCCGCCCGTGCACCAGGCGATGCGCGCCAGCGCGCGGCCATCACCGGGCACCACGGTGGGCGCTCGGGCGGGCGCGAGCGCCTGCACGCCGGCCACCAGCGCCGCCAGCGAGTGCCGAGCCGCGGCCGGGCCGATGAAGCCGAGTTGCTGCTCGCCGAAGCGGGCGTCGGCCTCCAGGCCGAGCCGGCGGCCGAGCTGCGCGTTGTTGCCGAGCTCGGCGTGGGCGTCCAGCGGCAGGTGGTAGGCGAACAGGCTCACGTCGGCGCGCATCAGCCGGCGCACGCGCTCGCCGAGCCAGCCGGTGAGCCGGCCATCCTGCCCGCGCCAGAACAGGCCGTGGTGCACCAGCAGCGCATCGGCGCCGTCGGCCAGCGCCGCATCGATGAAGGCCATGCTGGCGGTGACGCCGGAAACGACGCGCCGCACCGAGGCACGACCCTCGACCTGCAAGCCGTTCGGCCCATAATCCTTGAACTGCTCCGGGCGCAACACTGCCGCCAGGCGCGCCTCGAGTTCCTGCCGTGTCGTCATGCGGCGATTCTGAGGCCCGCCGCAGCCCTTGCCGGCGTCGCCGGCCCCGATCCCGACACCCCTGCCCTGCCCCATGCGCCGCCTCTGGCTTGTCTTCTCCCAGACCGTCACGGTGGCGGTGGCGCTGCTGTTCGTGGTGCTCACCTTCAAGCCCGAATGGCTGCCCGGCGGCCGCGTGCCGCTGGCGCTCCCGGCGCCGACGCTGATCCAGGCCGTCCCGGCTGCGCTGGCGGCCTCGGGCAGCACCACGGCCAGCTTCGCCGGCGCCGCGGCCCAGGCCGCGCCGGCCGTGGTCAGCGTGATGGCCACCAAGCGCGGCCGCACCGACCCGCACGCCAACGTGCCCGGCTTCGAGGAGTTCTTCGGCAACAACGCCCAGCGCCGCCAGCTCGGCCTGGGCTCGGGCGTGATCGTCTCGCCCGAGGGCTACCTGCTCACCAACCACCACGTCATCGAAGGCGCGACCGAGATCGAGGTCATGCTCACCGACGGCCGCAGCACCACGGCCAAGGTGGTGGGCTCCGACCCCGAGACCGACATCGCGGTGCTGAAGATCGATCTGCCCGGCGCGCTGCCCGTGATGCGCCTGGGCGACGTGCGCGCGCTGCGCGTGGGCGACGCCGTGCTGGCCATCGGCAACCCCTTCAACGTCGGCCAGACCGTCACCGCCGGCATCGTGAGCGCGCTCGACCGCACCGGCGCGGGCTCGCAGTTCCAGAACTTCATCCAGACCGACGCCGCCATCAACCCCGGCAACTCCGGTGGCGCGCTCGTCGATGCGGCGGGCGTGCTGGTGGGCATCAACACGGCCATCTTCTCGCGCAGCGGCGGCAGCATGGGCATCGGCTTCGCCGTGCCGGTGGACACGGCACGCAGCGTGATGGAGCAGCTCATCGCTGGCGGCGAGGTGCGGCGCGGCTGGATCGGCGTGGAGCCTCGCGAGCTGACGCCCGAGTTGGCCGAAAGCCTGGCGCTGGAGCTCAGGAGTGGCGTGCTGATCGCCGGCGTGCTGCAGAACGGCCCGGCCGCCAAGGCCGGCCTGCAGCCCGGCGACGTGGTGGTGAAGGTGGCCGAGCGGCCCGTGCGTGCCGCCAGCGACCTGTTCGCCGCCGTGGCCTCGCTGGAGCCTGGGAAGAGCGCACCGGTGGTGGTGCAGCGCGGCAAGCAGCAGCTGACGCTCACCGTTGAAGTGGGCAAGCGCAGCCGCGACGCGCGGGCCCGCTGAGCGACCTGCGCCAGCCCGGCCGCTACAAGAAGCGCGGCAGCCGCTCGAGGATGAGCACGGCGAAGAAGCCCAGCCCGGCGATCACCGTCCACTTGACCACGACGATGCCGCGCTGGCGCCAGACGGCCTTGCCGGTGGCGATGTAGGTCGCGAAGCACAGCAGGCCGCTCACCAGCAGCAGCCCGAAGACGAGGCGGAAGATCATCATGGCGGGGTGCCCTCTTTTCGCTGGCTCACCAGGCCGGCGTGAGCTCGGCAAAACCGGCTGGCGCATCGGCGTCGTGCTCGAAAGTGACGGTGTCGTGCGCGCTGTCGTCGGCCAGCAGTGCGCGCAGCAGCTTGTTGTTGAGCGCGTGGCCGCTCTTGTAGGCGGTGTAGCGCGCCAGCAGCGGGCGGCCGGCGATGTGCAGGTCGCCGATGGCGTCGAGCAGCTTGTGCTTCACGAACTCGTCGTCGTAGCGCAGGCCCTCGCCGTTGAGCACACGCTGCTCGTCGACGACGATGACGTTGTCCATGCTGCCGCCGCGGCCCAGGCCGCGCGAGCGCATCATCTCCACGTCCTTGGCGAAGCCGAAGGTGCGGGCGCGCGCGATGTCGCGCTTGTACAGGCCCTTGGAAAAATCGAACTCGACGCGGCGGCCGGTGGCATCGACCGCCGGGTGGTTGAACTCGATCTCGAAGCTGAGCGCGTAGCCGTGGAAGGGCTCCAGGCGCGCCCACTTGAGCGTGGCGCCCTCGCCTTCGCGCACCTCGACGGCCTTCCTCACGCGGATGAAGCGCTTGGGCGCGTCTTGCAGCACCACGCCGGCGCTCTGCAGCACGTACACGAAGGCCGCCGCGCTGCCATCGAGGATGGGCACCTCCTCGGCCGAGATGTCGACGTAGAGGTTGTCGATGCCCAGGCCCGCCACCGCGCTCATCAGGTGCTCGATGGTCTGCACCTTGGGCAGGCTGGGGTCGCCGCCGGCGCTGATGGTGCTGGCCATGCGCGTGTCGCTCACCGCGAAGGCGTTCACGGCGATGGGCGTGCGCTCGGGCAGGTCGGTGCGCGTGAACACCACGCCGGTGTCGGGCGGCGCGGGGCGCAGCACGAGCTCGGTCTTGAGGCCGCTGTGCACGCCCACGCCGACGGCGCGGGTGGGGGCCTTCAGGGTGCGCTGGCGGATCATGGGCCGGATTGTCCGGCAAGGCCGTCGGCGCCGTTGTCCGGCCCGGCCATGGCCGCAGTGGCCACGATGCCAGCCAGCGCTCCGCCGGCATCGCTTTCGTCCTTCAGCGCCACCCCGGTACCGCCCAGCCGCCGCGCCGCGCCCAGCAGCCAGGCCAGCCGCGCCGCCGCCTGCGCCGGGGGCTGGCCCTCGGGCCGGATGTTGCTGACGCAGTTGCGCTCGGCATCGCTGCGGCCGCTGCGCGGCGCCCAGGTGAGGTAGGCGCCGAGGCTGTCGGGGCTCGAGAGGCCCGGCCGCTCGCCGATGAGCACGAGCACGGCTCGCGCGCCGAGCCGTTCGCCGACCTCGTCGCCGAGTGCCACACGGGCCTGGGTGGCGACGACGACGGCGGCGATCGCCTCGCCGGTGCCCAGCGCCTCGAGCTGGCTGCGCAGCGCCAGCAGCAGCGGCAGCGCATGGACCTGCGTGGCGCGCGCGCTCAGGCCGTCCGCCAGCACCACCACCAGCCCCGGCGGCTGCGGCCGCAACTGCGCCGCGCTGGCGGGCGCCAGGCGGCGGCCCAGATCGGGGCGGCGCAGGTAAGTCGCGCGGTCGGCCGCCGCACTGGCCACCACCCCGGGCTCGAAGCCGTGCTGCTGCAGCCCGGCGCACAAAGCCAGCACGTCCAGCGCCGTGTGCACGGCATCGCGCGCCAGCGCGTGCGCCTCGGCGAAGCGCAGCCACTCGGTGGTGGGCAGGCTGGCACCGGCACGGCCGAGAGCGATGCGCGCCATCGTGTGCGCGCGCAGGCTGTTCCAGGGGTCGGGCACGTGACTCATCCGCGAGCTCTTCAGCGCGGCGCCGACAGATCGGCCAGCAGCGCATGCCGCGCCGGCGCCGGCAGCAGCCGGCCATCGGGCGCGGTGATGCCCACGCGCGCCAGCCAGGCCTCGAACTCGGGTGCCCGCGGCCGGCCGAGCAGCGCGCGCAGCGCGGCGGCGTCGTGGAAGCTGGTGCTCTGGTAGTTCAGCATCACGTCGTCGGCCCCCGGCACGCCCATGATGAAGGTGACGCCGGCCACGCCGAGCAGCGTCATCAGCGTGTCCATGTCGTCGCTATCGGCCTCGGCGTGGTTGGTGTAGCAGACGTCGCAGCCGATGGGCAGACCCATCAGCTTGCCGCAGAAGTGATCCTCGAGGCCGGCACGCACGATCTGGCGGCCGTCGACCAGGTACTCGGGCCCGATGAAGCCCACCACCGTGTTGGCCAGCAGCGGCTTGAAGTGGCGTGCCACGGCCTGTGCGCGTGCCTCGATGGTCTGCTGGTCGACACCGTGGTGGGCATTGGCGCTGAGCGCGCTGCCCTGGCCTGTTTCGAAGTACATGACGTGCTCGCCCAGCGTGCCGCGCTTCAGCGCCAGGGCCGACTCGCGCGCCTCGGCCAGCAGCGACAGCGTGATGCCGAAGCCGGCGTTCGCGCGCTCGGTGCCGGCCACGCTCTGGAACACCAGGTCGACCGGGCAGCCCTGCTCGATGAGCTGCATCGTGTTCGTCACGTGCGTGAGCACGCAGCCCTGCGTGGGGATGTCGTGACGATGGATGAGCTCGTCGAGCAGCTGCAGCAACGCGCCGATGCCGGCGAGGTTGTCGCCCGCGGGGTTGATGCCGATGACCGCATCGCCGCAGCCGTACATCAGCCCGTCGAGGATGCTGGCGGCCACGCCGCGCAGATCGTCCGTCGGGTGGTTGGGCTGCAGCCGCACGGCCAGCCGCCCGGGCAGGCCGATGGTGTTGCGAAAGCGCGTGACGACGTGGCACTTGGCGGCCACGAGCATCAGGTCCTGGTGGCGCATCAGCTTGGAGGTGGAGGCCACCATTTCGGGCGTCAGGCCTGGAGTCAGCGCGGCCAGCGTGGCGCTGTCGGCGGCGTCGGACAGCAGCCAGTCGCGGAAGCCGCCCACGGTGAGGTGGGCCACTGGCGCGAAGGCGGCCGCGTCGTGTGTGTCGACAATGAGGCGCGTGACCTCGTCGTGTTCGTAGGGCACCACGGCGTCGCGGAGGAAGTGCGCCAGCGGCAGATCGGCCAGCGCCCAGCGCGCGGCCACGCGCTCGGCGGCGGAGCGGGCGGCGATGCCGGCGAGCTGGTCGCCGCTTTTTTCGGGCGTGGCACGGGCGAGCAGCGTCTTCAGGTCGTCGAAGACGTAGCGCGTGCCGCCAACGATGTGTGCCCAGGCCATGGAGCCATGCTAGCTTGGGCAGGATCAGAATGGGCCCTTCACGGCGCTTGGCGGGCGTTCGGGCTGAGTATGTCCTTCGACAAGCTCAGGATGATCGGAAACACACCGTTCGGGCTGAGCCTGTCGAAGCCCTCTCCTCCGTTCGGGCTGAGCCTGTCGAAGCCCTCTCCTCCGTTCGGGCTGAGCCTGT
>JADCGQ010000001.1 GCA_020248945.1 Rubrivivax sp. | reverse complement strand
GCAGGCCCAGGGGATTGCCTTCGCCATCGGTGTTCCTCCGCATATCTACGCATTTCACTGCTACACGCGGAATTCCATCCCCCTCTGCCGCACTCAAGCTTTGCAGTCACAAAGGCAGTTCCCAGGTTGAGCCCGGGGATTTCACCTCTGTCTTACAAAACCGCATGCGCACGCTTTACGCCCAGTAATTCCGATTAACGCTTGCACCCTACGTATTACCGCGGCTGCTGGCACGTAGTTAGCCGGTGCTTATTCTTCAGGTACCGTCATCACCCCAGGGTATTGGCCCGGAGCGTTTCTTCCCTGACAAAAGCGGTTTACAACCCGAAGGCCTTCATCCCGCACGCGGCATGGCTGGATCAGGCTTGCGCCCATTGTCCAAAATTCCCCACTGCTGCCTCCCGTAGGAGTCTGGGCCGTGTCTCAGTCCCAGTGTGGCTGGTCGTCCTCTCAGACCAGCTACAGATCGTCGGCTTGGTAGGCTTTTACCCCACCAACTACCTAATCTGACATCGGCCGCTCCAATAGCGCGAGGCCTTACGGTCCCCCGCTTTCACCCGTAGGTCGTATGCGGTATTAATCCGGCTTTCGCCGGGCTATCCCCCACTACTGGGCACGTTCCGATGCGTTACTCACCCGTTCGCCACTCGTCGCCAGGTTGCCCCGCGTTACCGTTCGACTTGCATGTGTAAGGCATGCCGCCAGCGTTCAATCTGAGCCAGGATCAAACTCTTCAGTTCGATCTTGAATTTGCTCTAAGGAATCGAAGTGAACTTCACTTCTATTTCCATGAGCGTTTAAGGTCTTGCGACCGTGAGTTCGTCGACTAATCGACTTGCTCGTTGGTACGCGCCTTCAAACGCCCACGCTTATCGGCTGTTGATTGTTAAAGAACGTCGCGGTTTGTTGCCTTACCGCGGCGCCGATCAGTGATCAGCGAAGACCGAGATTCTCACTTTTTTTTCTTTCCCCTGTCAAGCACTCGGTTATTGCTTGCTCTGCGTGCTGTCCGTCTTGGCTTGCTGCTTCGGGCCGGGTAGCCGTCTGCAGCAACATCAGCAGAGCTCACGACTATAGCACGGCCTGCGCGGCAGTCGTCAAGCGCTTGTCATCAACTTTTCTTCAGCCGTGGGCTGCGTGCAGGGCCCAGGCCTGCGCGGGGTCGTCGCTCTCGAGTGCAGCCCTCAGCTTCGGCGACAGCATCCTTGTGTCGGCGCGCAGCACGCGTTGCTTGACTGCCGCGATGCGAGCCGGGTGCATCGAGAAGCTGCGCAGACCCATCGCCAGCAGCAGTTCGGTGAACGCCACATCGCCGGCCATCTCGCCGCACACGCTGACCGGCTTGCCCGCACGGCGCGACTCCTCGATGGTGCGGTTGAGCAGGCCCAGCACGGCGGGGTGCCAGGGGTCGTACAGATGCGACACCGCCTCGTCGGCCCGGTCGATCGCCAGGGTGTACTGGATCAGGTCGTTGGTGCCGACCGACACGAAGTCGAAGTGGCGCAGAAAGCGGTCGATCATGACCGCCGCGGCAGGCACCTCGACCATGGCGCCGACTTCCACCCGCGTGTACGCGTGCCCGGCCTCGTCGAGCTGCGCGCGGGCACGGGCCAGCGCTTCATGGATCAGCTTGACCTCGCCGAGGTGCGCCACCATTGGGATCAGGATGCGCACCTTGCCATGTGCGCTGGCCCGCAGGATGGCGCGCAGCTGCTGGCGGAACATGCCCGGCTCCGACAGGCTCCAGCGGATGGCCCGCAGGCCCAGTGCCGGATTGAGCCCGTGCTCGTGGCGCAGCTCCTGCGAGCTCATCGGCTCCAGCGGCTTGTCGGCGCCCACGTCGACCGTGCGCACCGTGACCGGCAGGCCACGCATGGCCAGCACGGCTTCCTTGTAGGCCTCGTACTGCTCCTCTTCGCCAGGCAGGTTGCCGCCGCGATTGAGGAACAGGAACTCGCTGCGGAAGAGCCCCACACCCACGGCGCCAGCCTCCATCGCGGCCGGCGCATCGCCCGGCAGTTCGATGTTGGCCAGCAACTCGATGGCGTGGCCGTCGAGCGTCACCGCGGGGGTGTGGCGCAGCCGATCGAGCCGGGCCCGCTCGAGCTCGCTCTGGCGCTGGCGGAATCGATACTCCTCCAGCACGATCGGCGACGGATCCACCACCACGACGCCCGCATCGCCGTCGATGACCACCCAGTCGTCCTGGCGGATCAGCCGGCTGGCCTCGCGCGCGCCCACCACCGCCGGGACGTCCATGCTGCGCGCCACGATGGCGGTGTGCGAGGTTCGTCCGCCCACGTCGGTGACGAAGCCCATGAACACGCTGCGCTTGAACTGCAGCATGTCGGCGGGTGCCACGTCGCTGGCCACCAGCACCAAGGGGTCGGATCCGCCGCGATCGCTCGCGCCGCCCAACGCAGGCGTGGACTTGCTGCGCCCCGTGCTGACCATCTGGCGCAGCAACCGTTCGACCACCTGCTCGATGTCGGCCTTGCGCTCGCGCAGATAGTCGTCTTCCATCTCGTCGAACTGCCGCGCCAGCACTTCCAGCTGCGCCGACAGCGCCCACTCGGCGTTGTAGTGCCGCTCCTCGATCCACAGCTTGGTCGCGTCGCTCAGCGTGTCGTCGTGCAGCAGCATCAGGTGCACGTCGAGCAGTGCCGCCAGCTCGGGCGGTGCCTCGGCCGGCAGGTCGGCCTTGAGGGTGGAGATCTCGTCGGCGACATGGTCGCGCGCCACGCGCAGCCGGCTGATCTCGTGCTCGACCTGATCGGCCGCCACGAAGTAGTGCTCGACATCGACCCGGCTCGACGCGATCAGCACCGCGCGCCCGATGGCGACCCCGCGTGAGACGGGCAGACCGAAGATCTGGATGCTCATCGCCGCCCGCCGATCACCATGGGTCTATTCCCCTTCGCCGAAACGGCTGTCGATCAGCGCGCGCAGCGCGGCCATGGCCTCGATCTCGTCGGGCCCCTCCACGTCGATGTCGACGGTGGCACCCATGCCCGCGGCCAGCATCATCACGCCCATGATGCTCTTGGCGTTGACGCGCCGGCCGTTGCGCGCCAGGTGGATGTCGCTCTTGAAACCGCCGGCCAGCTTCGTCAGCTTGGCCGAGGCCCGCGCATGCAAACCGAGCTTATTGCTGATGGTGATGCTGGACTGGATCATGGGATGAGGCCAAGGGCGTCTGGTTCTGTCGGCGCGGGACAGCGACGTGCATGACACCCTGGCTCGCCCCTGCGACGGCGCGGGCAACCAGGTCGTCCAGCGGCATCGAGGCGTAGCAGAGCGTCCGCCACAGCATCGGCACATTGACGCCGGCCACGATGCGCGCGCGCGGTCCGTCGACGGCCGCCAGCGCGGCGTTGCAGGGTGTCGCGCCGAACACGTCGACCAGCAGCAGCACTTCGTCGCCGCGCTCGAGCATCGGGGCCAGCGCCGCGCGCACGGTGCGTTCGACATCGTCGAGGCCGGCGCCAGCCGGCACGTCGACCGCCGTCAGGCGCTGCCCGGCATCGGGATAGACATGCTGCGCCACCGCCTGCAGCGAGCTTGCAAGCGGCGCGTGGGCGACGATGACGATCTGGGCCATGGTGCGTTCACTGTGCATTATCCGCATCGGTCGCGGGCCGGCGCATGCGCAGCAGGAACCAGAGGTACGACGCCAGGCTGCAGCCGCCCAGCACCGCCATCGCGCCCCTGAATGCATCGACCTCGCCCAGGCCGGCCGCCTGCAGGGCGTCGACCATCAGGCCGACGCCCCACTGCACCGTGAACACACCCCCGAAGATGACGAGGTTGAAGGCCGACAGCGCCCGGCCGGCCTGTTGCGCGGGGAACGCGGCGCCCACGGCCGGCTGGCTCACCGACACCGCCGTGCAGGCCACGCACCAGGCCGCCCAGTGCCAGGCACCCGCGTCGCTGCCCAGCAGCACGTTGGCGCCGAGCAGCAGCAACGCCGGCGGAATGCCCCAACGCATCAACCGGGGCGCTGACCAACCCGCGCGTACCAGCCGGGGCATCAGCAAGCCCCAGGCCGCAAACGTGATCAGCATGCACAGGTTGATGAGGAACAACCCCTCGGCGGCCTGGCCCGGTGTCTGCCCGCTCACCCGCGTGAGCCAAGGCCCAGCCCACAGGGCCTGCACGGCGATCATGCCGCCGTACAAGAAGAAGGCCAGCGGCGCCATGGCGACGAACAAGGGGTGGCGCACGATCACGGCGTAGCGCGTGCCGGCACCGGCCGAGTGGCTGACCTCGTCGCGCGGCACGGCCAGCGCCAGCACGGCCATGCCCACCGCAAGCAAACCGGCCACGGCCCAGAACAGGCCGCGCCAGCCCAGCGCCGGCAACAGCCACTGCACCGGCAAGGTCGACGCCAGCATGCCCAGCGAGCCGGTCATCAGCAGCCACGAATGCGCCCTCAGCTGCGCCGCCGGCGAGAACAAGCGGCGGAACAGCGTCAGCGGCGCCATCAGGCAGGCCGCGACGCCCGCGCCGATGAGCGCCCGCGCGGCGATCAGGCCCGCCAGCGATCCGGCCATCGCGAAGGCGGCGCAGCCGAGCACGGCCAGCGCCAGCAGCACCAGCAGCGAGCGCTTCGGCCCGAAGCGGTCGAGCGCCCGCCCCAGCGGCAGCTGCAGCGTGGCGAAGCCCACGAAGTAGGCGCCGGCCAGCAGCCCCAGATCCCCCGCACCCAGGCCGAGTTCCTGGCTGAACACCGGCGCCAGCGTGGCCGTGACCGCGCGCAGCAGCGCCGACAGGAAGTAGGTGAAGGCGAAGGCCAGGAAGACCAGCGCCGCGACTCGGCGCGTGCTCAAGGCGGTACGCGCAGCGACTCGAAGTACGTGGTGGCGAGTTCGTCCGACACGCGCTCGCCCAGCACGGTGGCCTGGTAGACACGCGTGCCATGCGTGAACAGCGCCAGCTGCATCTGCACCGGCTGGCCATCGGGGCGCCGGCCCTCCAGCCGCAGGCGCCGGCTGCCCGGGTGCGGTGTCGCGCCGGGAACACTCAGCGCAGCCGTGCTCGCGGCGGCCGCCACGTTGCCGGCAGCGGCGGCCGCGAGCGCATCGAGCACCTCGCCGCGGCGGGCCGGGTCGCCGAGCTCGGCGCTGGCCAGGCCCCAGGTCTGGCCGCCGGTGTCGCACGCCATCAGCGACAACTTCACGGGCCCGCCGGCGAGGCCGATGCGCCGCTCGTGCAGCGTCGGCTTGCAAGGGAAAAGCGCTTCGACGGCGCCATCGGCGCTTCGCATCTGGCGCCAATCGTGCGACGGCGCGCAGGCCGGCAACGCGACCGCCAGCGCCAAGCAGGCGCCCGCCGATCCCCATGCGCGGCGGTTCGGGGCACGGGGAGAAGCGGGTCTGGGCACCGCCGGGATTATCGCGATCGCCCTCGTGCACCCGCGCCACAATGACCCGCATGGATGCATCGACCCTGCCGACCCCGGGCGCGCTCGACGGCGTGCGCGTGCTCGACCTCTCGCGCGTGCTCGCCGGCCCCTGGTGCACGCAGACACTGGCCGATCTCGGCGCCGACGTCATCAAGGTCGAACGCCCGCCGGCCGACGGCCAGCGCGGCGGCGACGACACCCGCGGCTGGGGTCCGCCGTTCCTGGCCGACGACGAGGGCCGCGACACTGACGACGCGGCCTACTTCCTGGGCGCCAACCGCAACAAGCGTTCGGTGACCATCGACCTCGCGCAGCCCGCGGGCCAGGCGCTGGTGAAGCGGCTCGCGGCGCAGGCCGATGTGCTGGTCGAGAACTTCAAGGTCGGCGACATGGCGCGCTACGGGCTTGACGCCGAGAGCCTAAGACGCGAGTTCCCGCGGCTCGTTTACTGCTCGATCACCGGGTTCGGCCAGACCGGGCCCTACCGCGAGCGCGCCGGCTACGACTACGCCATCCAGGGCCTGGGCGGGCTGATGAGCGTGACCGGCGAGCGCGACGACAAGCCCGGCGGCGGCCCGCAGAAGGTGGGCGTGGCGGTGGCCGACCTGTTCACCGGGCTGTATGCGACGGTGGCCATCCTGGCGGCGCTGCGCCACCGCGACGCCACCGGCCAGGGGCAGGTGGTGGACATGGCGCTGCTCGACAGCCAGGTGGCCATGCTGGCCAACCTGGGGGCCAACTATCTGGTCACCCACCAGCCGCCGCGGCGCGCCGGCAACGCACACCAGAACATCGTGCCCTACCAGGTGTTCGAGGTCGCCGACGGCCATCTGATCCTGGCGGTGGGCAACGACGGGCAGTTCGATCGCTTCTGCCGCGCCGCGGGCTGCGAAGCTCTCGCCGGCGACGAGCGCTTCGCCACCAACGCCGCCCGCGTGCGCCACCGCGAGGCCTTGGTCGCACTGCTGCAACCGGTGCTGCTGACGCGCCCGCGCGACGCCTGGCTGGCAGCGCTGGAGGCGGCCAAGGTGCCGGCGGGCCCGATCAACGACCTCGGCCAGGTCTTCGCCGACCCCCAGGTGCGCTCGCGCGGCATGGTCGCCCAGGTGGCGCACCCGCGCCGGCGCTCGCTCGAGCTGGTGGCCAGCCCGATCAAGCTGTCGGCCACGCCGGCGCAGGTGCGGCGGCCACCGCCACTGCTGGGTGAACACACCGACGCCGTGCTCGAAGAGCTCGGCGTCGGTGCCGCCGAGCGCGCCCGTTTGCGTGCGCAAGGAGTCATCGGTCCCGCGTGATCCTCCACACATACGGTCTTGGTGCTTGCCACACCCCGCGTTTGTGGGGTAGATATCCAGAAGCGCCGACCTCATTTTCATCGGCCTACACGCCAGCGGCCATGCACCGCCGGCTCCATCACCCCACCCGGACCCGCCTGTGAAGAGCCTCGAACTGACCGACCCGACCGCCCCTACCGCGATGGGCCGCCGCGTCGTCGAGTCTGTCGACTCGCAAGCCCTGGTGGCACAACTCGGCAGCGAGGTCGCCAACCACCTGTCGTCGGCACTCGAGCGCGTCACCACGCTGGCGGCCACCGGCAAGATCGACCGCGCCGGCCTGCGCGCGCTGCGCGACGAGATCGACCGCGCCCGGCGTGCCGGCATCATGGGCCAGCAGGTCGTGCGGCTGTCGAGCGGTCGCGTGCAGCTGGCCAGCGAACGGCTCGATCTCACGGGCCTGCTCAGCGAGGCCCTGCGTCAGCGCGGCCGCGAGATCGACTCGCGCGGCATCGAGGTGCGGCAAGTTCTGTCGTCGGCCGAGGTCATGAGCGACTCGACGCTGGTGTTCTCGCTGCTGCAGACGACGCTCGACTGGTGTTTCGAGCACGCCTTCGGCCGCATCGACATGACGGTCGAGATCAAGAGCTGGCCGGCGCACGCCTGCCTGACGGTGGCCTTCCAGCACCAGCCCCCAGACGAAGTCGAGGCCCCGGCCGGCAATACCGCGCCGATGCACGAGGCCCGACTCAACACCATGGCTTGGCGGCTGCTGCAACAGACCTCCGGGGTGCTGGGCCTGGACCTCGTGCGCAGCGACGCGCCGGGCAAGACCAAGGTGGTGCTGCAGTTCCCCCAGACCCTGGCGCCGCGGCTCATGCAGCCCGGCACAACGCAGCCCGAGGAACAGGGCTCGCAGGCGCACAACTCCCAGCCGCTGGCCGGCCGCCACATCGTGGTGCTGGCAACTCGGCGCGAGGTGCGCAACATCGTGCGCACGGCGCTGCGGCCGATGGGCCTGATGGTGGACTTCGTGACCTCGGTCGAGGAACTCCGCCAACTGGTGGCCGACGGGCTGCCGCACGCGGTGGTCTACGAGGCCGCCATCGCCGGCGAGGCCTTCGAGCGCCTGCGCGGCGAGATGCTCACCGAGGTGCCGACGCTGGTGTTCGTGCGCATCTCCGACCAGGGCAAGGCCTTCGAGGTGCTCAACATCGGCGGCCGCCAGTTGACCAGCGTGGGCCGCGACGCCATCATGGTGGCCTTGCCGGAGGCGCTGACCTTCGAGCTGTCACGGGCCGAGGAGGCCGCTGCCCGCAAGGCGTGACAGGCGCTGCTCGAGCGGCACGTTGGTGCAGCGCGCCGCCCGCCCACGAAAAAGCCGGCCCGAGGGCCGGCTTTGTTGTCAGCGGGTTGCTGTTCAGCCCTGGCGGCGGCGAACCATCAGACCCATGGCGGCCAGACCGGCCAGCATCATCGCGTAGGTGCCCGGCTCGGGTACCAGCGCCGCGTTGATGAAGTCGGCGTGGATGTAGGTCGGGACGTAACCGCTGAACTCACCGTAGCTGGACTGCAGACCGCTCAAGGAGTCGCCGAAGCTCGTGCCGAAGCTCAGGCCGTAGGAGTTGACCGTGGCGATCTGGCCGCCGATGAACGAGGGGCCGCCAGAGTCGCCACCGGCGACGCCCACTTCGCGTGCACCGACGCCGGTGTTGCAGAACACCGCGCCAGCTGCACCGCCCAGGGCGCCGTTGGAAGCCACAATGCAGCCTGCATCGTTGGCGGCCAAGCCGTTATCGAAGTCGGAAAGGTACGAGTACTGGATCTGGGCCAGCGGCTCGCCCAGAACGGTGGACCAGCCGGCACCGAAGATCGAGTCGCCCATGCGGAAGTCGAACTCGTTGTCGCCTTGGCGGAACCAGCCCAGGCGGTTCGGGTTGAGCGTGTTGACGCCCGCCGTGCCGCCGATCGACGAGGTCGAGCCAAAGCCCGTGATGTTGCCGATCTGGCCGGTGAGACCGGGGCCGGTGTAAATGCCGTAGGCGTCGGCGAAGGCCGGGGCGGGGGCCGCCAGGCGAACGACGGCAATGTCGTTCTGGTCAATGACGTCGCCGGTGTACAGCGGGTGAATCGTCACCAGCGAGGAGCCGACGGTGGTGTAGCCCGGGCCGCCGTAGTACAGCTGCACGTCAGGGCCGCTGCTCGGATCGCGGAAGAAGGCCGTCACGGCGTTGTTGGCGATGCCTTCGACGCAGTGAGCTGCCGTGAGGATCGATTGACGGTCGCTCAGCAAGGCGCCGGTGCACACGAAGCCGCCCATCGACAGGCCGACGACGCCCGAGTACGCGGGCATCGAACCCGTGTAGATGGTCGTGCCAGCGCCACCGTTGGTGGCAATGGTGCCGACCAACATGCTCTGGGCGGTCCACTCGATGCCGCCGTAGCTGCCACTGGCGGTGCGCGTTTGGGCCTGGGCCGAGGTGGCCAAAAGAGCGGCCAAGGCGACGACGCCGAGCGCGGCGCGAAATGTCTTCTTCAAGAGCTACCCCTGGTATGCGTAAAGGAACGCAAAGGATGCCTCAAGCGCGGTGTTCATGACCCCTCTGCTTTGCGGGCCACCCCACATATCGGGGGTGGGGTCAGTACCCATCCCCTCGGGCTTTGCGCGCACTCACCGGCCAAACACGCGAAGCAACAGCGCGCTGCCAGCAGCCAGCGGATCGGCGCGCAGCTTGCGTTCTTCCTGGGCCAGCAGCAGGAACACGCCGTCCAGCGCCTTGTCGGTGACGTGCTCGTGCACCCTGCGCGGTGTGCCCTGGACCAGACCCAGGCGCGCCGCGCGGTCGACGAGCTCGTCGTGGCGCCGAGCCAACGCAAGCCGCTCGGTGACCGGCTGAACGACCGGCAAGAACGCCTGGCTCAGCGGCGCCCGCGTCTTGGCGGCGAAGAAGTCGCTGGCCGCGGTGTCGCCGCCACGCACCAGGCCGATGGCGTCTTCCACACTCATGCGGCGCACGGCGTCTTCAAGCAGGGGCCGCGCCAGGGGCACCGCCTGTTCGGCGGCGCGGTTCATGCCGGTGACGAAGTCGTCGACCCGCTTGCCCTGCCCCAGCTTGCGCAGCACCTCGCCAGCCCGCTCCAGCGCCGGTGGCAGCCCGATGCGGACCTGGGCGTTGCCGAGGAAGCCGTCGTTGCGGCCCAGGCTGGCCACCGCGCTGCCCGCGGCTCGGCGCAGGGCGTCCCGGATGCCGGCTGCGGCGTCGGACTCGGTCAGCGCCCAGGCGTCGCCTGCACCGGCCCACCAGGGGAGAAGAGCCACTGCCGTAAACTGCCGGCGCTGCATGAACCCGTTCCTTCCGATGCGTTCCTCGACCCATCTTCCGCCACGCCGGGCCCTGCTGGCAACGGCGGCGCTGTTGCTGGGCGGCGTGGCGGGTTGCAGCGGGCGCGATCCGGCACCGAGTTTCGGCTACACGCTGCTCGACGGCGCCAAGGGCCACACCGACGGCCTGCGCGGCAAGGTGGTGCTCGTCAACTTCTGGGCCACCAGCTGCGTGAGCTGCGTGAAGGAGATGCCGCAGATCGTCGCCACGCACCAGCGCTTCAAGGCCCGCGGCTTCGAGACGCTGGCCGTGGCCATGAGCTACGACCCACCGGCCTACGTGGTCAACTTCGCGCAGACGCGGCGGTTGCCGTTCGGCGTGGTGATCGACAACACCGGCGCCATCGCGCGGGCCTTCAACGACACGCAGATCACCCCGACCACCTTCCTGATCGACAAACGGGGCGCGATCGTCAAGCGCTACGTCGGCGAGCCCGACTTCGCCGAGCTGGGCGGGCTGGTCGAGAAGCTGCTGGCCGAAGCCTGAGCCGACCGCCTTGATCGGACGCCTCTCGGGCCGCCTCGCGGCCAAGTCACCCCCGCAGGTGCTGCTCGACGTGAACGGCGTCGGCTACGAGCTCGACGTGCCGATGAGCACCTTCTACAACCTGCCGGCGCTGGGCGAGCCGGCACAGCTGCTCACCCACCTCGTGGTCCGCGAAGACGCGCAGCTGCTCTACGGCTTCCTCACCGAAGCCGAGCGCGCCACCTTCCGCGAGCTGGTCAAGATCAGCGGCGTCGGGCCGCGCACCGCACTGGCCATCCTGTCGGGCCTGAGCGTGGCCGAGCTGGCCGCCGCAGTGAGCCGGCAAGACAGCGCCCGGCTCGTCAAGGTGCCGGGCATCGGCAAGAAGACAGCCGAGCGGCTGCTGCTCGAGCTGAAAGGCAAGCTCGGCGCCGACCTGCCGCTGGCCGCCGGCGCCGTGGCCTTGTCGGACGCGCAGGCCGACATCACCCAGGCGCTGCAGGCCCTGGGCTACAACGAGCGCGAGGCGCAGGCTGCCATCAAGGCGCTGCCGCCTGACATCGGTGTCTCGGACGGCATCAAGCAGGCCCTGAAGGCGCTGAATCGCTGACACCGCGGCGGCCGGCCGCGGCCGATAATCACTGGATGGCCATCCAGACCGACGACTTCGCCAGCGCCGCCCCGGCCCGCCGCGTGCTGAGTGCCGCGCCGGACAGCCCCAAGGAGGAAGCGCTCGAACGCGCGCTGCGGCCCAAGGGCATGGCCGATTACGTCGGCCAGGCCAAGGCCCGCGAGCAGCTCGAGATCTTCATCGGCGCCGCGCGCCAGCGTGCCGAAGCGCTGGATCATGTGCTGCTGTTCGGCCCGCCGGGCCTGGGCAAGACGACGCTCAGCCACATCATCGCCAACGAGCTGGGCGTGAACCTGCGCCAGACCTCGGGGCCGGTGCTTGAAAAGCCCAAGGATCTGGCGGCCATCCTCACCAACCTCGAGAAGAACGACGTGCTCTTCATCGACGAGATCCACCGGCTGAGCCCGGTCGTCGAGGAGATCCTGTACCCCGCACTCGAGGACTACCAGATCGACATCATGATCGGCGAGGGCCCGGCCGCGCGCTCGATCAAGCTCGACCTGCAGCCGTTCACGCTGGTGGGCGCCACCACGCGCGCCGGCATGCTGACGAACCCGCTGCGCGACCGTTTCGGCATCGTCGCGCGGCTGGAGTTCTACACGGCCGAGGAGCTCACGCGCATCGTCACGCGCTCGGCGGCACTGCTGAACGTGGCCATCGACGAGGCCGGAGCAGGCGAGATCGCACGCCGCAGCCGCGGCACGCCGCGCATCGCCAACCGGCTGCTGCGCCGCGTGCGCGACTACGCGCAGGTCAAGGCCGACGGCCGCATCGTCGAGCGCGTGGCCGATCTGGCGCTGGCCATGCTCGATGTCGACCCGCTCGGCTTCGACGTCATGGACCGCAAGCTGCTTGAGGCCGTGGTGCACCGCTTCGGTGGCGGCCCGGTGGGCCTGGAGAACGTGGCCGCGGCCATCGGCGAGGAAGCCGGCACCATCGAGGACGTGATCGAGCCCTACCTCATCCAGCAGGGCTACCTGCAGCGCACGCCGCGCGGCCGCATGGCCACGGCTGCGGCCTGGCGCCACCTGGGGCTGGCGGTGCCGGCCGCGGGCCTGGGCTCAGGCGGCGATCTCTTCGGCGGCGCCTGAGTCGGCGTCGGCGCCATCGAAGTGCCGGCGGTCGTCCCAGCCGACGACACGAAAGCCCTCGCCCGTGTAGAGCACCCGGTTCACTGCAGCGTTGGCCAGCTGCCAGGTGCGCGGTGCCTGCAGGCCGATGCCGTTGGCCGCCCGGTACAGGCAATCGAGCACGCCGCCGTGCGCGGCGATGGCGATGGTCTGGCCCCGGTGGGCCTCGGCCAGCCGCGTGAAGATGGCGATGCAGCGCGCCGAAAAGTCGATCAGCGACTCGCCCCCGCCCGGCCCGAAACCGGGTTCGCGCTCGCGCCAGCGGCGGGCGTCTTCGGGATGGCGCTCCTCGATCTCGGCGTAGCTCAGGCCTTCGAGCACGCCGAAGTGGCGCTCGCGCAGCTCGACGTGGGTGCTCAGCGGCAGGCCGCAGGCCGCGGCCACCGCCGCGCCGGTGTCGCGGGCGCGCAGCAGGTCGCTGCTGTAGACGGCCACGATGCCGGCATCGGCCAGCGCCGCGCCCAGCCGGCGGGCCTGCCAGCGGCCGGTGTCGTCGAGGCCGATGTCGAGGTGGCCCTGCAGGCGCTGCGTCGCGTTGTAGGCGGTCTGGCCGTGTCGCAGCGCAAAGAGGTGCGTCGGCTCGATCAAGACGGCTCGGCCAGCAGGCGCGCGTTCAGCGTGTAGGTGCCCGAGAAGGTGGCCTCGCCCAGCACGCGGCCGGCCAGCTGCGCACGCACCTGGTGGCCGTCGAACACGCCTTCCAAAGGCAGCCGCGGCACGGCCACGGCGTACAGCGTGAAGACGTAGTGGTGCACGAGCGAATCGTTCCAGGGCGGGAACGGCCCGTCGTAGCCGAAATACTGGCCCGCCATCTCGGCATCGCCGGCGAACCAGTTCGTGTAGTCGTTCAGGCCGTGGCGGGCGCCTTCGCCGCCGGCCAGGCCCTGCACCGCCGGCCCGGGCTTGCCGCATGGCGTGAAGCCACGGCTGAAGGCGCCCTCGGCGATCTCGGCCGGTGTCGGCGGCAGGTCGATCAGCACCCAGTGGAAGAAGTCGGCGCGCGCCAGGTCGGCCGGCACTTCGCGCCCGGGCTGGTTCACGTCGTCGGCTCGCGTGGGCACGTCGAAGTCGTGGCAGATCAGCACCAGGCTCTGGGTGCCGGGGGGCAGATCGCTCCAGGCCAGGTGCGGGTTGAGGTTGTCGCTGAAGGTGGCGGCGCCGGCGCCATCGGGCCGGCCGGCCGCATGGCGTTCAGGGATGCGGTCGCCGTTGGTCCAGCTGTCGCTCCAGAGCTTCATCGGATGTGATCTCGAAAGGAAAGGGCCGCGGCCGCGCGGGCTGCGGCTGTCAGACACCCCAGACCACCGGCTCGCCACCGGCGTGGCTGCGGCGCAGCATCTCGATCATCGGCCACAAACGCTGGCGAAGGCCCACCGCGGCGGCAGGGCCGGTCTCGGGCTCGGCGACTTCGTCACGACCGGGCGCTGCGGCGGCCTCGGCCTGGGCGATGGCGGCCTCCAGCACCGCCACCAGCGCCGGCTGGTGCGCCGTCTCGAAGATGCCCTTGGGCGCGGGCTCGCGGCCGAGCAGACGCAGCAGCGCGTCACCGTGTGCCTGAAGCATGATCACGTCACCACTGGCCTTGCTGCGGAACTTGTACGGCATCGCTCGATTGTGCGGCGAATGCGAGCCGGCCGCCGAAAACCGGCAGGCGCTGGATGCCGCGCAGACTGCTAACTGACCAGCCGCATGCGCGGCGCGCGGCGTCGGGGCGGCACCGGGGTGGTGAGAGCCGGCAGGCGCTGCTCGAAGCTCAGCACGTCCAGTGCCGGGGCGAACAGGAAGCCCTGAAACTCGTCGCAGCCGATGTCGCTGAGGAACTGGCGCTGCGCCTCGGTTTCCACGCCTTCGGCAATGACGGTCTTGCCCAGCGCGTGGGCCATCTGGACGATCGCGCGCACGATCGCGGCGTTGCCGTCGTCGTCGGGCAGGCCCGAGACGAAGGCCCGGTCGATCTTCAGCTTGTGCACGGGGATGCGCTTCAGGTACGAGAGGCTGGAATAGCCGGTGCCGAAGTCGTCGATCGACATCTGCACGCCCAGCCGCGCCAGCGCTTCCAGGCGGTGCAGCATGTCGCCGGCTTCGTCGTGCAGCAGGATCGACTCGGTGAGCTCGAGCTCCAGCAGCGGCGCCGGCATGCCCGCCACGGCCAGGGCCTCGGCCACGCGCTCGACGAAGTGCGCCTGCTGGAACTGCAGCGCCGACACGTTGACGGCCACCGGCAGCGAGCGCCCCTGCGCATGCCAGCGCGCGGCCTGACCCACCGCGGTGCGCAGCACCCACTCGCCGAGCTGGACGATGAAGCCGCTGTCTTCGGCGACCTTGATGAAGCGGCCGGGCGAGATCTCGCCCATCTCGGGGTCGCGCCAGCGCAGCAGCGCCTCGGCACCGGTCACGATCCCGGTGGCCAAGCAGACCTGCGGCTGGTAGTTGAGCCGGAAGCGGTTGCTCACCAGCGCATGGCGCATGGCGTGGTCGATCTTCATATGGCTGCGCCAATCGACCTCCGTGCGTGCCTGGTGCAACCGCCAATTCGCGCGCCCGGTGCCCTTGACGGCGCGCATGGCTTGCTCGGCGCGGCGCATCAGCTGGTCGGCATCCCGGCCGTGCGAAGGCGCCAGTGCGACGCCGATGCTGCAGGTGAGCGTGAACTGCGCGTCGCCCACGCTGCAGGGCTTCTTGATCTCGTTGAGCACGCGGCCGGCCAGCTTTTCAGCGAAGGCCGCGTCGGCCGGGCTCACGACGATGGCGAACTGGTCGCCGCCCACGCGCGCGAGCAGGTCGCCCTTGCGCAGGCAGCCCTGGATGCGCTGCGCCACGTCGAGCAGCACGTCGTTGCCGACGACGTGGCCGAGCGTGTCGTTGATGTGGCCGAAGCGGTCGAGGTCGACGACCAGCAGCGACAGCGTCGTCGGCCCGGCCGTGCCGCTGCCGTCGCCCTCGGGCAGCTCCAGCAAGGAGCGCACATGCTCGGCCATGCGACCGCGGTTGGCCAGGCCGGTGAGCGGGTCGGTGTGGCTGAGTGTCTCGATGCGCTCCTCGGCGGCCAGCCGCTCGGTGAGGTCGCGGAACGACCAGACGCAGCCGCTGCCGCGGCCGTCGTGCATCAGCGGCCGCGACACACGCTCGAGCACGCGCCCGCGCGTCAGCGTGAAGCGCTCCGACACGGGTGCCTCGCCCTGCAGGGCCAGCAGCCGCCGCGCGTCGGCGGCCGGATCGGCCAGCCGCGAGACCAGGCCATCGCGCAGCGCGGCATCGTCGCGCTTGAGCAGGAGGTCGTCAGGCAGCTCGAACAGCTCGGCAAAGCGGCGGTTGAACACGCGCAGGCGGCCGGCCAGATCGGTGACGAGGATGCCGTCGGCCGTGGCCTCCAGCGTGCCTTGCAGCTCGGCCACGAGCTCTTCGCGCTGGGCCTGCAGCTGCACCTCGGCGCTGCGGTCGGCCAGGGTCACCAGCGCCAGCGACTGCGGTTCGCCGCCGGCTTGCAGCGGCAGCTCGACGACGCGGATGCTGCGGCTCACCGGCCGGGTGCGGCCGTCGCAGCTGCCCACCAGGGTGTCGCTGAACAGCGGCGAGCAGTCGCCGAGCTCCGCGCCCAGCCACCAGGCCAGGTCTTCAGGCGACGCCGCCACGGCATCGGCCGCGCGGCCGAGCAGCGCCGAGGCCGGGGCGTCGGCGCCGACGAACCAGCGCGCGGCCTGGCCATTGGCGGCCACGATGCAGCGCGTATCCAGCCGCGCCAGCCAGGCGGCGTGGGGCAGGCCTTCGAGAAAGGTCCCGAGCAGGCCTTCCGCCGCAGCGCCCACGGGCGGCTTCAGCAGGTGCAGGCCACCGCCCGGCAGGGCCGTCATCATGGCATCGCCATCGTTCACGCAGCCAGCTCCACCGGGGCCTCGCTGTCGGCGGCGGCGACGCGCGACAGCGGCTCGAAGTAGTAGCTCACGCGCGGCCTCGGATCGAGGTACTCGATCACTGCCGTCGGCAGCTTGGATGCCGGCAGGCTGCGGCGGATGCCGAGGTTGGCCTGCGTTTCCAGATCGAGCAGCAGGGCCTCGTGGCGCGGCACCTTCGTGTCGTGCACCAGCACGCGCGGCTTCAGCGGCCGGCTGGAGTTGACGCCCACCACCAGCGCGAAGCGGTCGTCAGTCAACTGCACCAGCGAACCCGCCGGGTACACGCCCATCATGCGGATGAAGACGTTCAGCACCGCCGGATCGAAGCGGTTGCGGCCCTGCGCGAACAGCACCGACACGGCCTCGTGCGGCGTGAGCTGCGGCGTGCGCGACTGCGGGTTGCAGAGGTTGTCGTAGCGGTTGATCAGCGAGACCACGCGCGAGGCCATCGTGATGCGCTCGCCGGCCAGCTTGAGCGGGAAGCCGCTGCCATCGGCATGTTCGTGGTGCTGCGCCAGCACGCGCAGCGCGCCAGCCGAGATGCCCATGCGCTGGCCCACGGCCACGCCCTTGGCGACGTGGTCGCGGTAGGCCGCCACCTCGTTGGCGTTGAAGCCGTCCTCGGCGTGGCGGAAGCGGTCGGCGACCTCGAGCTTGCCCACGTCGTGCATCAGCGCGCCGACGCCGAGCTCGATCAGCTCGGGCTCGGTCAGGCCCAGCGTGCGGCCGATCAGCAGCGAGATCACGCCGACGTTGAGCGCGTGCGAGGCCGCGCGGTCGCCGCTGCCGGCCACCAGGCGGATGGCGATGTCGTCGTCGGTGAGCATGCGGTCGAGCAGCGCGCGCGTCAGCGCTTCCGACTGCTGGGCCGCGTGCTGCGGGCGCGCCGTGACGAGGTCGATCGACTCGCGCCAGGCCTTGGCGGCCTCGGCATGCTGGCGCTCGCAGCGCTGGCTGGCCTCGAGCTGCTGCTGCAGGCTGCGCTTGCGCAACGCGGCAGCGGCCGCGGCCTCCTGGGCCTGGCGTTGCGCCGCGCTGGCGGCGTCGTTGGCCGTGCCTGAAGCCCCGGCGGCGTCGGCGCCGGCAGCAGCGGCAGCTTCATCGAGCAGCTCGCTCTTCTCGGGCGACCAGCGCACCTGTTGCAGCCCCAGGCCACGCAGCGTGGCCAGCTGCTCCTGCGTCGTGATGCGAAAGCTCGAGAGCGGAAACGGGTGCGACAACCAGCCACCATCGAGCATGACGAACATGCCGACGCGAAGGTCTTCGACGGCGATGGTGGCGGACATGGCTTCCCTGCGTGCTCTCAATGTTCCCAAGACGAACCCAGGCCATTGACCCGGTAGAACTGTTTTCGGGCTCCGCGAGCAGAGCTTGAGTGTTCATCTGCGCCGCGATTCGTGTCGTGACTTATGCCGCACCGCGTGCGCGGGTCCGGCGCGCCTCCACAATCGGGCGCGTGGCTGCACCCAAGACCCTCTACACCTGCCGCGAGTGCGGCGGCACCAGCCCCAAGTGGCTGGGCCAGTGCCCGCACTGCAAGGCCTGGAACACGCTCGACGAATCGGTGGCCGAGCCCGCCGGCGCAGGCGGCAAGAACCGCTTCCAGGCGCTGGCGGGCGCCGCCGGCCAGCGCCAGCTGGTGGCCACGCTGTCGGAGATCGAGGCTGCCGAGGTGGAGCGCACACCCACCGGCCAGGACGAACTCGACCGCGTGCTCGGCGGCGGCATCGTCGAAGGCGCGGTCGTGCTGATCGGGGGTGACCCGGGTATCGGCAAGAGCACGCTGCTGCTGCAGGCCGTGGACGCGCTGTCCACCCGCATGCGCGTGCTCTACGTCACGGGCGAGGAAAGCGGCGCGCAGATCGCGCTGCGCAGCCGCCGGCTCGGGCTGCAGGGAAGGCAGGTGCGCGTGCTGGCGGAGATCCAGCTCGAGCGCATCGTGCAGGCCATCGAGGCCGAGAACCCGGCCTTCGTGGTGGTGGACTCGATCCAGACGGTCTACAGCGAACAGCTCACCAGCGCCCCGGGCAGCGTGGCGCAGGTGCGCGAGTGCGCGGCACAGCTCACGCGCGTGGCCAAGACGCGCGGCTGCACCATCGTGCTGGTGGGCCACGTCACCAAAGAAGGCGCGCTGGCCGGCCCGCGCGTGCTGGAGCACATCGTCGACACGGTGCTGTACTTCGAGGGCGACACGCACAGCAGCTTCCGCCTCGTGCGCGCCATCAAGAACCGCTTCGGCGCCGTCAACGAGATCGGCGTGTTCGCCATGACGGACCGCGGCCTGAAAGGCGTGAGCAACCCGAGCGCCATCTTCCTGTCCACCCACACCGAGCCGGTGCCGGGCAGCTGCGTGCTCGTCACGCTCGAGGGCACGCGGCCGTTGCTGGTGGAGATCCAGGCGCTGGTCGACGGCGGTGGCGGCAGCCCGCGCCGCCTGAGCGTGGGCCTGGACCGCGACCGCCTGGCCATGCTGCTGGCCGTGTTGCACCGCCACGCCGGCGTGAGCTGCCTCGACCAGGACGTGTTCGTCAACGCCGTCGGCGGCGTGCGCATCGCCGAGCCGGCGGCCGACCTGGCGGTGCTGCTGGCCATCCAGGGCAGCCTGCGCGGGCGCGCGCTGCCACGCGGGTTCGTGGCCTTCGGCGAGGTCGGCCTGGCTGGCGAGGTGCGGCCGGCGCCGCGTGGCCAGGAGCGGCTGAAGGAGGCCGCCAAGCTGGGCTTCAGCGTCGCCGTGGTGCCGCGCGCCAATGCGCCGAAGAAGCCGATCGAAGGCCTCACGGTGCACGCGGTCGATCGCATCGAGCAGGCCATCGAGGCGGTGCGCGGGTTGTAGTCTTCGAGAGCGACGCCATCTTCGATGGCTGTCAACCCTGAACGAGGAGCACACCCGATGGGCAAGCGACTGCTGCTGCTGTGGACGCTGGTGCGCGGCGACGCGATGCGCCTGTGGCGCGCGCTGCGCCACCCAGCATCGCCCACCTGGCTGAAGTGGGCGGTGGCGGGGCTGGCGCTGTACCTCGTGTCGCCGGTCGACCTGCTGCCCGACTTCATCCCGTTGCTGGGCATGGTCGATGACCTGGTGCTGATCCCGCTGGCCATCCGCGCCCTGCTGAACCGGCTGCCGCCGAACGTGCGGGCCGACATCGACGGCCGCACCGTCAACCTCTAGCGACTGTTGGCGCGATGCGCCTGGCGCTGGTCTCCGACATCCACGGCAACCTGCCGGCGCTGCAGGCCGTGGCGGCCGAGATCGAAGCCGCCGGCGCCGAGCTCGTGCTGAACCTGGGCGACATCGCCAGCGGCCCGCTGTGGCCGCGCCAGACGGTGGCCTGGCTGGCCGACCGCGGCTGGCCCACGATCGCCGGCAACCACGAGCGGCAAGCGCTGGCGGCCACCCCGGGTGATGGCGATGACGACGCCTTCACGGCCGCCGAGCTGGGCGCCGCCGAACGCGCCTGGCTGGGCGCGTTCCCAGCTGGGCTGAGCGCCGCCGAGGGCGAGCTGCTCGCCTTCCACGGCGTGCCGGGCAACGACCTTGTCGGCCTGCTCGAGACCGTGACGCCCGACTTCACGCCGGCCGGCGATCCCGGCGTGCGTGCCGCGACCGCCGCCGAGGTGCTGCAGCGCCTGGGCGCCCTGCGCGCACCGGTGCTGGCCTGCGGCCACACCCACACGGCACGCGCCCTGCGCCTGGCCGACGGCACGCTGATCGTCAACCCCGGCAGCGTCGGCCGCCCGGCCTATGCCCACGACCGGCCGCACCGCCACCTCGTCGAGGCCGGCAGCCCCCACGCACGCTGGGCCCTGCTCGAGCGCGGCCCCGGTGGCTGGCAAGCGCAGCTGCGGCAGACCGCCTACGACTGGGACTCAGCCGCCCGCCAGGCCGCCACGGTGCGCGCCGCCTGGGCGCAGGACTGGGCACACGAGCTGGCCACCGGCCGCACGCGGCCTGATGTCTTCGGCTGAGGTGTTCAGCGGGCGGCGCCGCCCAGCTTCTGGCGCAGCAGCTGCCCCAGGCCATAGGCCACGCGGCGCAGCTCGTTGCCCACCCGCCACAGGTGCGTGGGCAGCCGCTTCAGGCCCTTGAACTTGCGCGAGGGCATGTTCGCCGGCGCACCGATGGTCGAGGCCACCTGGTCGTCGTGCCCGCAGGGCGTGGGCACCACGAGGCGCTGCTTCAGGCCGTAGATCCAGGCGCGGTCGAAGGCGTGGTCGTAGGGCAGCTGCATCGGCAGCAGGCCGCCGGGGCTGCGCAGCCAGGCCTCAGCGGCACGGCGGTTCATCAGGTAGGCGCTGGAGCCGGTGCACTTGGACAGCATCACCGCCAAGGCGTGACCCTGGCCCAGATCGGCCACCGCCACCGGCGTGCCAGAGTGCACGGCCGAGAGCTTGACCACGTCCCAGTGCGCAGGCTGCTTCATCAGGGCCGCCACCACCGCGGGCAGCGTGTCGTGCAGCCGCACGTCGTCTTCCAGCACCAGCGCCGCTTCGGCGGTGCTGGCCAGCAGGTGGCGCATGACCTCGATGTGCGAGAGATAACATCCCAGCTCACCGGGCAGCGGCGTCATGCCGTGGCGGCGGTGGAAGGTGGCTTCGTCGAGCAGGGCCCGCTGCGCCGGCGTGAACTGGCGGGCATCCACCGCCGGCAGCCGCGTGAAGGGCATCTGCAGCCGATCGAGCTGCTCGCGCACGCGGGCCAGCCGGTCCGGCGCGCGGTCGAGATTGATCACCCATGTCTGCACAGCATCCATCGTCGAGATTGTCAGCGAGGCCACGCCCATGAAGGGCGGCCTGGGCGGTGTCTGGGTCGGCTGGGGCCTCGCGGTGGCCGCCATCGCCGTCGGCTGGGCCTCGTACGGCTGGCCGGGCGTGGTGCTGGCGATCACCGTCATCGTGTTCTGGCTGCTGCTGCAGTTCAGCCGCGCGATGCGCGTGCTGCGCATCGCCGCCAGCAACCCGGTGGGCCACGTGGCCAACGCCGTGATGCTGAACGCCAAGCTCAAGCGCGGCATGAAGCTGCCCGAGGTGCTGGTGCTCACGCGCTCGCTCGGCCGCCGCGTGGCGGGCGACGCCCAGAGCCCGAGCGAGACCTGGGCCTGGACCGACACCGGCGGCGACACGGTGCAGCTCACGCTCGAGGACGGCCACCTCACGCAGTGGGAGCTGCAACGCGCCGCTGCCTAGGAGTCTGTGCGGCAGAGATCGGCACCCGCGTTGGGCCTGCATCGGGGCGAAGGCAAGGCGCGGCGCGCCGCCTGGGCGTGCGCCCAGGCCAGCGTCGCAACACTGCTTGCGCCCCGATGCAGGCCCAACCCGAAGGGCCGGGGCACCCAAGGCCGCTGGCGGGCGTTGCGCCGCTTGCCCGGGCGGCAAGCCCGGGCCGCGCGACGCGCCTACGCCAGCGGCCTTGGGTGCCCCGGCGCGGGTGCCGATCTCTGCCGCGCAGACTCCTAGAATCCCCGACTCACCTTTCGAAGCTGGAGAACCCCCATGTCGATGTCCGACCGCGACGGCAAGATCTGGATGGACGGCACGCTCGTCGACTGGCGCGACGCCAAGATCCACGTGCTGTCGCACACGCTGCACTACGGCTGCGGCGCCTTCGAGGGCGTGCGGGCCTACCACACGGCTCGGGGCACCGCGATATTTCGGCTTCGTGAACACACCGAGCGCCTCTTCAACAGCGCGAAGATCCTGCGCATGAAGATCCCCTTCACCCATGAAGAGGTGATGGAAGCCCAGCGCACCGTGGTGCGCGAGAACAAGCTCGAGAGCTGCTACCTGCGCCCGCTCACCTGGATCGGCGACAAGAAGCTCGGCGTCAGCCCCAAGGGCAACACCATCCACCTGATGGTGGCGGCCTGGGCCTGGGGCGCCTACCTCGGTGAAGAGGGCCTCAAGCGCGGCATCCGCGTCAAGACCAGCAGCTACACGCGCCACCACGTCAACATCACCATGACGCAGGCCAAGGCGGTGAGCAACTACACGAACTCGATCCTGGCCAACATGGAAGCCACCGACGAGGGCTACGACGAGGCGCTGCTGCTCGACCCCTCGGGCTTTGTCTCCGAAGGCGCCGGCGAGAACCTGTTCGTCATCAAGAAGGGCGTGGTCTACACGCCGGATCTGTCGGCCGGTGCGCTGAACGGCATCACGCGCGACACGATCTTCGCGATCTGCCAGGACCTGGGCCTGAAGCTGGTCGAGAAGCGCATCACGCGCGACGAGGTCTACATCTGCGACGAGGCCTTCTTCACCGGCACGGCCGCCGAAGTCACGCCGATCCGCGAGCTCGACCGCATCGAGCTGGGCGCGGGCAGCCGCGGGCCCATCACCGAGAAGATTCAGACCGCGTTCTTCGACATCGTGAACGGCCGCAACCCCAAGTACGCCGAGTGGCTGACGCTGGTATGAGCCGCGCCGACACCGAACCCCGCGCCGTCGTCGAGCTGACCGCAGCCGAGCTGCAAGGCCCGGGCGTCATCTACTGCCCGAACCCGAAGATGCCCTTGTGGAGCAGCCACCCGAAGGTCTTCATCGACGTCGCCTCCACCGGTGAAGGCAAGTGCCCGTACTGCGGCACCGTGTACCGGCTGAAGGCAGGGGAGAAGGCGCATGGCGCCCACTGACCCGACAGGCGCCGCGGCCGGCGACGCGCCCGATGCCGCCCTGTGGCGCGCAGCCCGCGACGCCCTGCTCGACCACGCCGAGCGCCGTGACGCCGGCCGCTCGCTGGCCCTGCTGCTGGCCGAGCTGAGCCGGCAGCTGGGCGTGCCCTGCCGGATGCGCGACGAAGGCACGGCGCCGTCGCCCGGCGCTGGGCTGTGCTTGCCGGTGCAGCGGCTGGGCCAGGTGCTCGGCCACCTCGAGCTCGACGGCGAGGTGGCAGTCGCCCGGCTCGACCCCGTGCTGCCGGCGCTCGGCGCCTTGCTGGCGCTGCGCGAGAAACAAGCCGGCAGCGCCACGACCCCGCGCTATAGCGGGCCCGAAGCCGGGCTGATCCGCTCGGCGCTGGCGGGGGCCGGCACCTTCGTGTGGGAGTGGTGGATCGACAGCGACTGGCTCACCGACATCGACCAGGGCCTGCGCCTGCTGGGCTACCCGGCGCACGGCGGCAGCCACACGCAAGAGCACTGGACGGCGCTGATCCACCCCGACGACCGCGGCGACAACCACGAAGCCTACCTGCGCCACGAGCGGGGCGAGGTCGAGGTCTACGAGCACGCCTACCGCATCCGCGCCGTCGACGGCCGCTGGCGCTGGATGCTGGAGCGCGGCCGCATCGTCGACCGCGCACCGGACGGCCGGCCGCTGCGCATGGTGGGCACGCAGACCGACATCACCGAGCGCCGCGAGCTCGAGCGCGCGCGCGAAGAGGCCGCCGAGGCCCAGGCTGCCAGCCGCGCCAAGACCGAGTTCCTGGCGCGCATGAGCCACGAGCTGCGCACGCCGCTGAACGCGGTGCTGGGCTTCACGCAGCTGATGCAGATCGACCGCAGCGAGCCGCCGCGAGTCGAGCAGCAGCGGCGGCTGCAGCTCATCCGCGAGGCCGGCGAGCACCTGCTGCACATGATCAACGACCTGCTCGACCTGACGCGCATCGAGAGTGGCGGCCTGACGCTCTCGCCCACGCGCATGGAGCTGCGCGAGCTGGTGCTGCAGGTGTTTGCCTTGCTGGGCGAGCCGGCAGCGCGCCAGGGCGTGACGCTGGCGCTGGAGCCCGGCGCGCTGCTGTCCCTGGAGGCCGACCGCACGCGGCTGCGCCAGGTGCTGCTGAACCTGGTGTCCAACGCCATCAAGTACAACCGGCCGGGCGGCCGTGTCGGCGTGGTGCTGGCCGCGCAGGCCGACGGCACGGTGCGCATCGTGGTGCAGGACAGCGGCCTGGGCATCGGCGAGGCGCAGCTGGCACGGCTGTTCGAACCCTTCCACCGCGGGCCCCACGAGCGCAGCGCGATCGAGGGCACCGGCATCGGCCTGGCGCTGACCAAGGCGCTGGTGCTGCGCATGAGCGGCCGCATCGAGGTGCGCAGCGAGCTCGACGTGGGCTCGGAGTTCTGCGTGAGCCTGCCGCTGCGCGTGGGCTGAGCCTTGAGGCTCAGCGCCCCACGAAGGCCAGCGCCGTGCGCGGTGGCACGGTGATCGTGGCGGTGGCGGCGTCCCAGCGCGCCTCGCGCGCGGGGCGCGGGTCGGCGGCATTCGCGGCACGGTGCACCGGGTGCAGTTCCAGCGCGCGGCCTTCCAGCCCCGGCATCGGCAGCACCGCCGCCGTGGTGCCGGCGTTGACGGCATAGACCAGCTCGCCATGGCCGGCGCCGGGCAGGCCGCGGCCGTCGAGGTGCGCCAGCATCACGTCGGCGCGCGCCGCCGGGCCGGTGTTGAAGAAGCGCAGCCGCTTCGTCACCTCGTCGGCCGTCTGCAGCCGCAGCAGCGTCGTGCCGGCACGGATGCGCAGCAGGTCCATCGACGCATCGCGCACGAAGGCGATGTGCGAAGGCGCCGGCTTGAGCGCCGGGTCGGCCAGCAGCGGCTTGAGCAGCGGCCAGAAGGCGCCGCTCTCGCCCTTGGGCGGCAGGCCGGCGCCCCAGCCGTTGTCGCGCGCCGTCCAGTCGATGCGGTTGAACCAGTCGCCGCTGTCGAAGCTGTTGCGGTCGCCGCTCTTGCTGCGCATCAGCTCCACGCCCGCATGCAGGTAGGCCACGCCCTGGCTGAAGGCGGTGAGCGCCACGCCCAGCACCTGCACGCGGGCGCGGTCGTCCATCGTCGTGTCGCGCGGCAGCTTCAGCAGCTGGATGTCGAACAGCGTCTGGTTGTCGTGGTTCTCGACGTAGTTCACCACCTCGGTCGGCTGGCTGGCATAGCCCGCGGGCTGGCCGGCGTAGTCGATCTGCTCCAGGCGCTTCACCGTGCCGTCGGCCGTGGTCATCGTGTAGCCGCGCAGCGTGCCGGCCAGGCCCGTGCGCACGAGGTCGGCCAGGCGGCGATGCTCGGCGGCGGGCAGGCGGCCGGACTCATTCAGCCAGCCCGGCCGCGCCACGGTGGCGGCGGGGTCGTCGCAGCAGCCGCCGCCGCGCGCGGCGTCGCGGCCGCGGTCGCTGAAGGTGGCGATGCCGCTGCCGTTCAGGCTCAGCTGGCTGGCCTGCACGAAACGCACGCCGTTGGTCACCTCGCCGAAGTTCCAGCCCTCGCCGATGAGGTCGATGCGGCGCTGGCTGGCCTTGTTCACCGCCTGCTGCAGCCGCTCCATCGCGGCGCGCGGCTGGTGGCCCATCAGGTCGAAGCGGAAGCTGTCGATGCGGTGGTCGCGTGCCCAGATCACGGCCGAGTCGATCATCAGCCGCTCCATCATCCGGTGCTCGGTGGCGGTGTTGTCGCAGCAGGTGCTGTTGGTGACGCGGCCTTCGGCGTCGAGCCGGTGGTAGTAGCCGGGCACGAGGCGGTCGAGCACGCTCTTCGGGTTCTGACCACTGGCGCTGGTGTGGTTGTAGACCTTGTCCATGCCCACGCGCAGCCCGGCCTCGTGCAGCGCCAGCACGAGGGCGCGGAACTCGCGCAGCCGCACCGCGCCGTCGTCGGCATCGGTGGCGAAGCTGCCCTCGGGCGCGTTGAAGTGCAGCGGGTCGTAGCCCCAGTTGAAGCAGTCGCGCTGGGCCTCGGCCATCACGAGGGCCTGCTGCGCTTCGCTGTCGGGGGGCATGGCGGCCAGCGCAGCGGTGTCGGGCGTGGTGCAGCCGCGCTCGGGCACGGTGGCCAGGTCGAAGGCGGGCAGCAGGTGCACGTCGGTGACGCCGGCCTCCGACAGGCGCTTGAGGTGCGCCATGCCCGCGCTGCCGGCGTGCGTGAAGCCGAGGTAGGTGCCGCGGTGCGCCGCGGGCACGGTGGTGTCGCCGATGGAGAAATCGCGCACGTGCAGCTCGTAGATCACCATGTCCACCAGCGATCGCACCCGCGCCGCGGCCGGGTGCGGCTGCGGCGACGCGGCCCAGCCCGGCGGCATGGTGCGCGGGTCGTCGAGGCGGCCGATCCAGCTGCGGCGGCTGTCGGCATTGAGGCTCAGCGAGTACGGGTCCGTCACCTTGTTGCGCACCAGGCCCACGCCGCGCACGGCCACGTCGGCGAGGTAGGTGTAGGTGTGGCCGAACCAGTCGCCGGCCACGCGCGCCTGCCAGGTGCCGGCGGCGCCGCGCGCCAGCGGCACCAGGCGTGCGGCGGCCTCCTGCCCCGGCGCGTGCAGGCACAGCGCCACGCGCTGCGCGGTGGGCGCCCAGACGCGGAAGGTGGTGGCCGAAGGCGTGTGCAGCGCGCCCAGCGCGGGCACCACGGCGGGGTCGGCGGCGGCGCCGAAGCGCGCGTCGAGCAGCGCCGCGGCCTGCGTGTGCGTGGCCTGGATGACGCGGCCGGCGGCGTCTTCCTGCACCAGCACCCACTGCGAGGCCATCGCTGCGTCGAGCGCCCGCGGCTGCGCCAGCGCTCGGGTGGCGCCGGCAGCCACCCAGCGGAAGCGCTCTTCCACCGCGGCCGGCAGCGGCGCGGCCGGCGGCACCAGCGCCAGTGAGCCATCGGCGCCCTGCACCGGCTCGCCCGGGCGGGCGACGATCTGGCCACGGGCCGAGTGCCACAGGCGCAGCCGCGCATCGGCCGGCACGCCAGGCCAGCGCAGCGTGCGAGCATCCAGCCAGACGGCGCGCGCCGGGGTCGTGACGGCGGTGCTGGCAGCCCCGGCCGGGGCCGCATGCAGCACCGTCTCGTGCCCCGCGGCGCAGGCCTGCAAGGTGGGCGGCGGCGCCGCCGGGCGCGCCGAGACGGCCAGCGTGGCAGCAAGCAAAGGCACGGCAAGCAGGCGGGCGGCGGACATGGCAACTCCTGGATCGGCGCGCGATGCTAGCGAAGTAAAACTACATCCACCACCCAGACCAGCCTCCAGCAAGGGCTTCAACTGAGGCGCCTCTTGTTGCAGTTCTCCTACATTCCTACCTATGTTGCGCTCGATCCTCCTCTCGCTGGCCGCCGCGCTGTGTGCGCTCGGTGCCGCCCTGGCCGCGCCGCCCGACACCTCGCCGGTGCCCGCCACGCCGCGCAGCAGCACCCTGCCGGCGCACTGGGAGCGTGGGGTGTTCATGGAGATCTTCGTGCGCGCCTGGAAGGACAGCGACGGCGACGGCATCGGCGACCTGCGCGGCCTGACCTCGACGCTCGACGAACTCAAGGACCTCGGCATCCGCGGCATCTGGCTGATGCCCGTCACCGCCAACGCCGACGGCGACCACGGCTACGCCACCACCGACTACCGCGCCATCGCGCCCGAGTACGGCACGCTGGCCGACTTCGACGAGCTGCTGCGCCAGGCGCATGCCCGCGGCATCGGCGTGATCATGGACTACGTGATCAACCACGCCTCGGCGAGGCACCCCTTCTTCACCGAGGCGCTGAAGGGCCCCGACAACCCCTTCCACCGCTGGTTCGTGTGGAGCGACGAGGCCCCGGCCGCCTGCGCCGGCGGCTGGGACATCTGGGGCGCCTACCCCTGGTACCACGCCGCGTCGGCGCCCTGGCAGTGGCCGGGCAGCGCCAAGACCGTGCCGCGCGCCGGCCCCGAGGCGCGCGGCTTCTACCTCGGCACCTTCGGGCCGCACATGCCCGACTTCGACTTCCGCCACCCGGCCGTGCGGGCGTACCACGAGGACAGCCTGCGCTTCTGGCTCAACCGCGGGCTCGACGGCTACCGGCTCGACGCCGTGCCGCACCTGTTCGAGACCAGCGCCAAGGACTGGAACGACCAGCCCGAGAGCCGCGCCTACACGAAGGTGCTGCAGGACCTGGTCAGGGCCTATCCGCAGCGCTACGTGGTCTGCGAGGCCACGGCCCAGCCGCAGGAGTGGGGCGACCCGGCCGTGTGCGGCGGCGCCTTCGCCTTCGGCTACGTGCACCACATCGTGGAAGCCGCGCGCGGCAAGGCCGAATCGGTGCAGCGTGTGGCCACGTTCTGGCACAGCGCGAGCCCGACGATGGCCACCTTCCTGTCGAACCACGACGGCTTTGCCGGCCGGCGCCTGTGGGACCAGCTCGCCGGCGACGAGCGCCGCATGCGCCTGGCCGCCGCCACCTACCTGCTGCAGCCGGGCACGCCCTTCATCTACTACGGCGAGGAGATCGGCCAGGCCGGCCTGCACGCGCCCGAACACGGCCTCGAAGGCGACCCACCGCTGCGCGGCCCGCGCAGCTGGACGGCCGATGCGCGCACCGGCGGCTTCACCACCGGCACGCCGTTCCGCCCGGTGGCACCGAACGTGGCCACGTACAACGCCCAGGCGCAGCGCCGCGACCCGGGCTCGCTGCGCAACTTCTACAAGGCGATGATCGGCCTGCGCAATGCGCACCCGTCGATTGCGCGCGGCTCGTTCGAGCAGGGCTCGGCGCAAGGCCTGGTGGCGGTGTGGCAACGGCGGCTGGCCGAAGGCCGCGAGCGCGAGCACACGGTGACCATCGTCAACCACGACACGGCGCCGGCGCCGGCACAGATCAGCGGCCTGCCGCCGCACGCACGGCTGGTGTCGCTGCACCCGGCCGGCAGCGCCACCGCCACGCGCGCCGACGCGCAAGGCGTGGCCACGCTGCTGCTGGCGCCGCTGTCGGTGCGGGTGCTGGAGGTCAACAAGGCGGTGCCGAAGAAAAAGCGGGCGAAGCGGACACGCTGAGGCTGGGCTTCGTCAGGCTCAGGACAGGCCTGTCGAAGCGCCGGCGCCGCGCAGACGGGCCCTCAGCCGGCGCGGCCGGCCGCCAGTGTGATGCGGCCCAGCCAGGTGGCCGCGTCAGCGTGCAGCATCGGCCACTCGAAGCGCCAGCACCAGTTGCCGGCGCCCGTGCCGGGCAGGTTCATGCGGTGCGCGCCGTCCAGGCCCAGCACGTCCTGCAGCGGAAAGAGGGCCAGTTTCGCCACGCTCTGGCTGGTGGCGCGGATCAGCGCCCAGTGCACACGTTCGGCTTCGTTGCAGGCCAGGTACTCGGCGGCGTAGGCGCGCACCTCGGGCCGCGCGTTGTTCCACCAGCCGCGCGCGGTGTCGCTGTCGTGCGTGCTGCTATAGGCCAGCGCGTGCGGCACGTGGTGGTGCGGCAGGAACGGGTGCTGCGCGTTGGCCGCCGCACTGCCATCGCCCCAGCCGTTGAAGGCCTCCTGCACGATGCGCATGCCGGGCAGGCCGAAGCCGTCGCGCAGCGCGATGACGTCGGGCGTGATCGTGCCCAGGTCTTCGGCCACCACGGGCAACTCGTCGCCCAGCGCGGCGCGGAAGGCCTCGAAGAGCGCCGGGCCGGGGCCGGGCGCCCAGCGGCCCTCGCGCGCCGTCGGGCAGGCGGCAGGCACCTCCCAGTAACCGGCGAAGCCGCGGAAGTGGTCGATGCGCACGAGGTCGGCCTGCGCCAGCGAGCGCTTCAGGCGCGCCACCCACCACGCGTAGCCCTCGGCGGCCATGCGGTCCCAGCGGTACAGCGGGTTGCCCCAGCGCTGGCCGTCGGGGCCGAAGCCGTCGGGCGGCACGCCGGCCACCACGGTGAGCTCGTGGCGATCGTCCATGAGGTACAGGTCGGGGCGCGACCAGACATCGGCGCTGTCGTGGGCCACGAAGATGGGCACGTCGCCCATCAGGAAGACACCGCGGCTGTGGGCGTAGTCGCGCAGCGCCGCCAGTTGCTCGTCGAACTGCCACTGCACGAAGGCGTGCACGCGCATCGCTTGCGCGTGCGTTGCGCGGGCCTGGCGCAGGGCGGCAGCATCGCGGCGGGCCAGGGGCTCGCCCCAGGCCCACCAGGGCTGGCCGCCGTGGGCGTCTTTCAGCGCCGCGAACAGGCACCACTCGTCGAGCCAGTTCGAGGCCACCGTGCACCAGGCCTCGAAGCGCGCGCGCTCGTCGGCCGTGGCTTGCGCAAAAAAGCCGGTCGCAGCCTGCTGCAGCAGCGCCCAGCGCCAGGGCACGGCGCGCTCGTAGTCGGCGCGCGTGGGGTCGAAGACCGGTGCCGACGCCAGCGCCGCGGCCGGCAGCCAGCCGGCGCGCACCAGCGGCGCCAGCGCCAGCATCCACGGGCTGCCGGCAAAGGCCGAGGGGCACTGGTAAGGCGAGTGGCCGGGCCCGATGGGGTTGACCGGCAGCACCTGCCACAGGCTCTGGCCGCAGGCGGCGAGCCAGTCGACGAAGCGTCGTGATTCGTCGCCGAGGTCGCCCAGGCCGTGCGGCCCGGGCAGCGAGGTGATGTGCAGGACGACGCCGGAGCGGCGGGTGCTGAAGTCGAAGGGCATCGGGCGATTCTCAGCGCCGCAAGAGGCGCAGGCTGCGCGGGGCGAGCGCGGCCGTGACATCGGTGGGCGTGTGGGCTGCCGTGTCGAGCGCCAGGGCCCAGACGACACCCTCCAGGGCCTCGGGCGGGATCGGTCGCGGCGCGGCATCGGGGTTCAGCGCCAGCAACCAGCCCCCGGCGCGCACGGCCAGCGCCTCGGGCGCGTCGTCGTCGAGCGCAAACGCGCGCAAGGGGGCTTCGTGCCAGGTGGCCGGCGCGCCGAGCGCACCCTCGCCCCGCAGCGCCAGCACTCGCGCCACGAAGGCCGTGAGCGCATCGTCGGCCTCGTCCCAGGCCAGCCAGCCGAGCGGATTGTCCTGGTTCCAGGCGTTGTTGTTGCCGTGCTGGCTGTGGCCGAACTCGTCGCCGGCCAGCAGCATCGGCGTGCCCTGGGCCAGCAGCAGCGTGGCCAGCAGCGCACGCTGCACGGCGGCGCGCGTGGCGCGGATCGTGGTGTCGGTCGTCGGGCCCTCGGCGCCGAAGTTCGCGCTGTGCTCGTCGTCGCGGCCGTCGCGGTTGTCTTCGCCGTTGGCGTGGTTGTGCTTGCGCGCGTAGGCCACGAGGTCGGCGAGCGTGAAGCCGTCGTGCACGGCGATGAAGTTCACGCTGCTGGTGGGTGGGCGGCCGTCGCCTGCATACAACTCGGGCGAGCCGGCCAGGCGCGCCAGCATCTCGCGCCGCGTGACCGGCCCGTGCGGCCCCGGCTGGCTGAGCCAGAAGCCGCGCGTGGCGTCGCGGAAGCGGTCGTTCCACTCCTGCCAGGGCGCCGGGAAGCCGCCGACGCGGTAGCCGCGCGGGCCGCCGTCCCAGGGCTCGGCGATGAGCGCGACGCCGTCGAGCGCGGGTTCGGCCTGCAGGATCCGGAAGAAGGCTGCGTCGCGCGAGAACGCGCCGTCTGCGCCGCGGCCCAGCACGGGGGCGAGATCGAAGCGGAAGCCGTCGACGCCCATCTCGCGCACCCAGAAAGCCAGGCTGTCGACGACGAAGCGCGCCACCCCCGGGTGCGCCACGTTGACGGTGTTGCCGCAGTGGGTGAAGTCGACCAGCGTGCCGCGATCTGGACCATCAGGCGCCACGCGGTACCAGCTCTTCTGGTCGAGGCCGCGGAAGCTGAGCGTGGGCCCGAAGTGGTTGCCCTCGGGCGTGTGGTTGTAGACCACGTCCATCAGCACCTCGAGCCCGGCCGCGTGCAGCGCGGCCACCATGGCGCGGAACTCGTCGGCCACGGCCGTGGCGTCGCCGGGCTGCTGGGCAAAGCGCGGGTCGGGGCAGAAGAAGCCCAGCGTGTTGTAGCCCCAGTGGTTGACGAGCCCCGGCGCCATCATCGGCTCGTTCAGCCGGTACTGCACCGGCAGCAGCGACAGCGTCGTCACGCCCAGGCGCCTGAAGTGCGCCAGCGCCACCGGGTGGGCCAGCGCGGCATAGGTGCCCCTCACCTCGGGCGGCAGGCCGGGGTGGCGCATCGAGAACGACTTGACGTGCAGCTCGTACAGCACGCGCGCGGCCGGTGCGTGGCGCGGCGCCCGGTCACGGCGCGCGGGCTCGCGCGGCGGCGCGACGCGGGCCTTGAGCGCGTGCACGGCGTTGTCGGTGGTCTCTTCGGTGTCGAAGGGCGATGCCCCGAGCACGTAGCCGTGGTGCTCGGGCCGCCACTCGAAGCGGCCGACGATCTCGCGCGCCCAGGGGTCGAGCAGCAGCTTGGCCGGGTTGAAGCGGTGGCCCTCGCGCGGCAAGTTCGGCCCGTGGGCGCGCAGCCCGTACACGAGGCCCGGCCCGGCGCCAGCCAGGAAGCCGTGGAACACGCCGTCGGCGTCGCGGTGCAGGCGGTGGCGCGCGAGTTCCTGCGCGCCGGCGGCGTCGAACAGGCACCAGTCGATGGCGGTGGCATGCTCCGACCAGACCGCGAGGTTCACGCCACCGGCCACGGCGTGCGCGCCGAAGGGGCCTCGCCGGCCGGGCGCCAAGGTGGCGGCAAAGGGCGTCGTCATGTAGTAATGCTACATGGTGGATTCCCCAGTGTCACGCCAAGCTGTTGATTCATAATGGTTTGCTACCCAGCTCTGCGCGCCGGATTCGGTTGAGCCGCCCGGCGATCGGGCTGTATATTCATTACAGAAACGCAGGGGCCGAGGCCCGGAGACAAGCAGTGGCCGAAGTCAAGCTGGCCGGGGTCGGCAAGGCCTACGGCGACGTGAAGATCCTCAAGGGGATCGACCTGCACATCCGCGACGGCGAGTTCATGGTCTTCGTCGGGCCCAGCGGCTGCGGCAAGAGCACGCTGCTGCGCACCATCGCGGGCCTGGAAGACATCACCGAAGGCACGCTCTCGATCGGCGGCCGCGTCGTCAACGACGTGCCACCCGCCGAGCGCGGCATCGCGATGGTGTTCCAGAGCTACGCCCTCTACCCGCACATGAACCTGTACGACAACATGGCCTTCGGGCTGAAGTTGGCCAAGGTGCCCGAGGCGGAGATCAAGGAAGCCGTCACCAAGGCCGCGAAGACACTGCACATCGAGCACCTGCTGGAGCGCAAGCCCAAAGACCTCTCGGGCGGCCAGCGCCAGCGCGTGGCCATCGGCCGCGCCATCGTGCGGCAGCCGGAGGTCTTCCTGTTCGACGAGCCGCTGTCCAACCTGGACACCGCGCTGCGCGTGAAGATGCTCTACGAGTTCGCCAAGCTGCACCAGCAGTTCAAGACGACGATGGTCTACGTCACGCACGACCAGGTCGAGGCCATGACGCTGGCCGACCGCATCGTCGTGCTGCAGGCCGGGCGCATCGAGCAGGTGGGCGCGCCGCTGGAGCTGTACGAGCACCCGTGCAACCTGTTCGTGGCCGGCTTCATCGGCAGCCCGGGCATGAACCTGCTCGACGCCGTCGTGGCCGAGGCCTCGGGCCAGCACGCGCTGGTGCGCGTGAAAGGCAGCGACGAAGCCATCCGCTGCCTGGTCGACGCCAGTGGCGCCCGCGTGGGCGACGCCGTGAAGCTGGGCATACGCCCCGAGCACCTGCGCGCCGGCGACGCCACCAACGCCCTGGCCACGCGCGTGACCTTCGTCGAAAGCCTAGGTGGCATGACCTACGCCTACTGCACCCACCCGGCCGTGGACGACGTGCTCACCTGCGTCGTCGAAGGCGACCGGCGGCTGGCCGCCGACACCACGCTGAGCCTGGCCGTGCCGCCGGAGAAGGCCTACCTCTTCGATGCCCAGGGCCTGGCCTTCCGCCGCCTGGCCGCGGCGCCGACCGAGCGCGCAGGCGACCGCCCCCATGTGGCTTGATCGCCTGCTGGCGGCGGCCCTGCTGGCCGCCGCGGCCACCGCCGCCACGGCCCAGGGCGGGCGCGACCTGCGCCTGCTCGTCTGGATCAACGGCGACAAGGGCTACAACGGCCTGCAGAAGGTGGGCGACGCCTTCACCGCGAAAAGCGGCGTGCCCGTGGTGGTGCAGCACCCCGAGGGCGCACCCGACAAGTTCCAGGCCGCGGCCGCCGCCGGCAAGGGCCCGGACATCATGTGCTGGGCGCACGACCGCGTCGGCGAGTGGGCCAAGGGCGGGCTGATCGTGCCCATCCGCCCCGGCCGCGCGCTGCGCGCCGAGATCGACGACAGCGCCTGGGCCGCCTTCACCTACCGCGGCCAGACCTGGGGCTATCCGATCGCCATCGAGTCGGTGGGCCTGATCGTCAACCGCGCGCTGGTGCCCGAGCCGCCGAAGACCTTCGACGAGGTGATCGAGATCGACCGCCGCCTCAAGAAAGAGGGCAAGAGCGCCATCCTCTGGGCCTACAACAACAGCTTCTTCAGCTGGTCGCTGCTCGCCGGCCCGGGCGGCTTCATCTTCGGCCGCAACGCTGCGGGCGACTTCGACACCTCGGTGGTGGGCGTCAACAACGCTGGCGCGCTGCAGGGCGTGCAGTTGCTGGATCGCCTGGTGCGCGACGGCCACATGCCGCGCGGCGCGCGCTATGCCGAGATGGAAAGCGCCTTCGCCAAGGGCCAGGTGGCGATGATGATCAACGGCCCCTGGGCCTGGGACAACGTGCGCAAGGTCGGCATCGACTTCACCGTGGCGCCCATCCCCAGCGTCGGTGGCAAGCCCGGCAAGCCCTTCGTCGGCGTGCTCGGCTGCATGATCACCGCGCCCAGCCGCGTCAAGGACATCGCGCGCGAGTTCCTCGAGCACCACCTGCTCAAGGTGGAAAACCTCAAGATCGTCAGCGCCGACGTGCCGCTGGGCGTGCCGGCCAACAAGGCCTACTACGCCGAGCTGAGCGCCGACCCGAAGATCGCCGCGACGATGGCCAACGCCCGCGCCGGCGAGCCCATCCCCAACATCCCCGAGATGGGCCGTTTCTTCCCGGCGATGGACGCCGCGCTGGAGGCCGTCACCAGTGGCCGCCAGGCAGCGAAGGAAGCCCTCGACGGCGCCGCCGCGCGCATGAAGGCCCGATGAGCACGCCGGCCCGCTCCCGCTGGCTGCACCACGGCGTGGCGGCCCTGGCCGCGCTGGCGCTGCTGTGGCTGGTGTTCAACCTGTGGATGGCCGGCCAGGCCCTGGTGGCGGTGGGCGCGCTGGCCTTCGGCAGCGTGGCGCTGGTGGTGTACGGCACGGCCACCTCGGTGGCCTGGAAGTACCTGTTCCCGGGCGTGGCCGGCATGCTGCTGTTCGTGGTGTTCCCGCTGGTCTACACGGTGCAGATCGGCTTCACCAACTACTCGTCGGCGCACCTGCTGACCGAGGAACGCTCGCGCCAGTACCTGCTCGACCAGAACCTGGTGGACGAAGCCCGCGCGCGGCCCTACACGCTGCATGCCGAGGGCAGCGCGCACCGCCTGCGGCTGGCGCCGGGCGAGGCCGGCGGCGAGCCGCTGCTGTCGCCGCCGCTGGACCTGCGCGCGCCGCCGGCCACCCCGGTGGTGATGGCACCCGAGGCGGCCACCACCCCCGCCAACACAATCGGCCCGGCGCTCGACCTGAAGGCGGTGATCGCGCAGCGCGAGGGCCTGCAGCGCCTGGCGCTGCAGCTGCCCGGCGGCGAGCGCGTGCAGTACGCCGGCCTGCGCGAGTTCGGCCCCATCGAGCCGCTGTGGACGGCACGACCCGACGGCGCACTGGTGCAGACCGGCAGCGGCCGCGTCTTCGTGCCCAACCGCGAGACCGGCTACTTCGAGTCCGCCGGCGCCGGCGGCGAGGTGGAGCGCATCTCGCCCGGTTTCACCGTGGGCATCGGATTCGCCAACTACAGCCGCATGCTGCTGGACGCCGACTTCCGCGGCCCCTTCGTCAGCATCTTCATCTGGACGGTCATGTTCTCGGGCCTGACGGTGCTGCTGTCCACGGCCTTGGGCATGTCGCTGGCGGTGCTGCTCGAGTGGGAGGGCCTGAAGCACCGCACGCTGTACCGCACGCTGCTGTTCCTGCCCTACGCGGTGCCGGGCTTCATCAGCATCCTGGTGTGGAAGGGCCTGTTCAACCAGAACTTCGGCGAGATCAACGCCATCCTGGACGCCGTGTTCGGCGTGCGGCCGGCGTGGTTTGCCGAGCCGCTTCTCGCCAAGATGATGATCCTCATCGTCAACACCTGGCTGGGCTACCCGTACATCATGATTCTGTGCGCGGGGCTGATCAAGGCGATCCCGAGCGACCTGTACGAGGCCAGCGCGCTGGCCGGCGCCAGCCCCTGGACGAACTTCTGGAAGATCACCGCACCGCTGATCGCGCGGCCGCTGACGCCGCTGCTCATCAGCGCGTTTGCGTTCAACTTCAACAACTTCGTGCTCATCAGCCTGCTCACCGACGGGCGGCCCGACTTCCTGAACACCAAGCTGCCGGCGGGCACCACCGACATCCTCGTCAGCTACACCTACCGCATCGCCTTCACCGACAGCGGCCAGAACTTCGGCCTCGCGGCAGCCATCAGCACACTGATCTTCCTGCTGGTGGCGGTGATGGCGCTGGTGCAGCTGCGCTTCACGAACAGCCCCGAAGGGAGACGCTGACATGCCCATCGTCACCGGCAAGAAGCAGCGCTGGCGCGCCTGGGCCGCCCACGGTGCGCTGTGGGTGCTGCTGGCCTTCACGCTGTTCCCGCTGCTCGCCGTCGTCAGCATCAGCCTGCGGCCCGGCAACTTCGCCACCGGCAGCATCATCCCCACGCAGATCAGCTTCGAGCACTGGCAGCTGGCGCTGGGCATCCCCGTCACCAACGCCGACGGCAGCGTGACGCAGCCGCCCTTCCCGGTGCTGCTGTGGCTGTGGAACAGCATCAAGATCGCCACGATCTCGGCCTTCCTCATCGTGGCCATCAGCACCACCGCGGCCTACGCCTTTGCGCGGCTGCGCTTCGCGCACAAGCAGCTCATCCTCAACAGCATGCTGCTGCTGCAGATGTTCCCGGTGGCGGTGGCACTCGTCGCCATCTACGCCATCTTCGAGGGCATCGGCACGCAGGTGCCGTGGCTGGGCATCGAGACGCATGCCGGCCTCATCGTGGCCTACCTCGGCGGCGTGGCCATGCACATCTGGACGATCAAGGGCTACTTCGAGACCATCCCGGTGGAGATCGAAGAAAACGCCAAGGTCGACGGCGCCACCCACTGGCAGACCTTCCGCCACGTGCTGCTGCCGATGGCGGTGCCGATCCTGATGGTGGTGTTCGTGCTGGCCTTCATCGGCACCATCATCGAGTACCCCGTGGCCAGCATCCTGCTGCGCGAGGAGCCCAACCTCACGCTCGCGGTGGGCAGCAAGTTCTACCTGTACGAGCAGCGCTACCTGTGGGGCGACTTCGCCGCGGCGGCTGTGCTGAGCGGCCTGCCGATCACGCTGGTGTTTCTGCTGGCGCAGCGCTGGATCGTCAGTGGGCTCACGGCTGGCGGCGTGAAGGGATGACGATACGCACTGCCGTCGCGGCAACGCTGCTGATGGCCGCCACGGCCGCGCAGGCCGGCCCCTTCGAGGACCGCGAGCGCGACTGGCGCAACGGCGCCATCGTCTACCAGATCATCGTCGACCGCTTCGTGCCGCCGGCCGACCTGGCGGCCAAACGCGCGCTGTACCCGGCGCCCAAGGTGCTGCGCGCCTGGACCGAGGTGCCCGAGCCGGGCCCCTACCTCGCCGACCAGAAGCTCGCGGCGCACGAGCTGCACTTCTGGGGCGGTGACCTCGCCAGCGCGACGACGAAGCTCGGGCACATCCGCGCGCTCGGCGCCGACGTGCTGTACCTCAATCCCATTCACCTGGCCTACACCAACCACAAGTACGACGCCTTCGACTTCAAGGCCGTCAGCCCCGAGTACGGCACGCGCGACGACTTCCGCCGCCTGGCCGCCGAGGCGAAGAAGCTCGGCCTGAAGGTGGTGCTCGACGGCGTGTTCAACCACATGGGCCGCAACGCGCCGATCTTCAAGGAGGCGATGGCCGACCCGAAGAGCCGCTGGCGCAGCTGGTTCGCCATCGGGCCGCAGTACGAGGGCGGGGCGCGCGCCTGGACCGGCTTCCAGAACCTGCCCGAGCTGAACCTCGAAAACCCCGCCGTGCGGCGCCACCTCTGGGGCGACGCGGACTCGGTGGTGCGCGGCTACCTGCGCGACGGCGCCGACGGCTGGCGCCTGGACACCGCCTACGAGCTGGGCCACGCCTACCTGCGCGAGCTGACCGACGCCGCGCACCGCGAGAAGCCCGGTTCGCTGGTGGTGGGCGAGATCGTCAACTACCCCGGCGAGTGGCTGCGCTCGATGGACTCGGTGATGAACTTCACCCTGCGCGAGATCGTGCTCGGCGCGGTGCGCGGCGACATCGCCCCGGGTGCCGCCGGCCGCATGACCGATCGCCTGGTGAAGGACGCCGGCATCGAGCCGCTGCTCAAGAGCTGGGTCGTCATCGACAACCACGACATCCCGCGCATTGCGACGCAGTTGCCCGACGCGGCACAGCGCCGCCTCGCGCAGGCGCTGCAGTTCACGCTGCCCGGCGCGCCCAACCTGTACTACGGCGTCGAGGTCGGCATGACCGGCGGCGCCGACCCCGCCAACCGCGGACCGATGCGCTGGGACCTGGTGCGCGACGACAACCCCGAGCTCGGCTGGGTGCGCCAGCTGGTGGCGCTGCGCCAGGCCCACCGCGCGCTGCGCGTGGGTGACTTCCGGCTGATCGAGTCCGACCGGCTGCTCGCCTTCGAGCGTCACACCGACCGCGCGCTCGAGACCCGCCTCGTCGTCGCCAACCCGACGGACGCGACGGTGCGCGAGCGGCTGCTGGTGGCCAATGCGCACCTGATGGACGACACGCCGATGGTCGACGTGCTCGGCCTCGTGGGCACGCTGCCGCCGATGGGCTTCGGCCCCGGTTTCATCACCGTGGAGTTGCCGCCGCGCAGCGTGGTCGTGCTGCAACCCAAGCCCAAGGCGCTGGGCGGCTACAGCCGCTACAAGCGCGTGCCCTGAACCAGGCTGCCCACCCAGGAGCCCCGATGTCCATGACCCGCCGCCAACTGCTGGCCGCCGCGGCCGCCGCCGGCGCGCTGCCCGGTGCCGTCCACCAGGCCGCGGCGCAGGGCTTTGCCACCCACGTGGACACCCCCGCCGGCAACACCACCGACACCGCCGTGGCCGGCACCTACGAGCGGCGCGAGAAGGACTGGCGCATCGGCGCGCTCGTCTACCAGGTGCTGGTGGACCGCTTCGCGCCCAGCGCCAACCTCGAAGCCAAGCGTGCCCTGTACCCCGCCCCGAAGACGCTGCACCCCTGGACAGAGAACCCGAAGCGCGGCGTGTACCTGGAGAGCGAGCGCCTCTGGAGCCACGAGATCCAGTTCTGGGGCGGCGACATCGCCAGCACCCGCAGCCGGCTCGACCACGTCCAGACGCTGGGCGCCGACGTCGTCTACCTCAACCCCATCCACCTGGCCTACACCAACCACAAGTACGACGCCTTCGACTACCAGGCCGTGAGCCCGGAGTTCGGCACGCGCGCGGATGTGAAGGCGCTCGCCGCCGATGTGCACCGCCGCGGCATGAAGTTGGTGCTGGACGGCGTGTTCAACCACATGGGCCGCAACGCGCCGATCTTCAAGGACGCGATGGCCAACCCGCAGTCCAAATGGCGCGACTGGTTCTACTTCGGCCCGCAGTACCAGAGCGGCACGCGCGTGTGGTGGCTAGCCGAGAATCTGCCCGAGCTGAACCTGGAGAACCCCGCCGTGCGTGCGCACGTCTGGGGCGCCCGGGACTCCGTGGTGCGCAGCTACCTGCGCGACGGCATCGACGGCTGGCGGCTCGACGTGGCCGTGGACATCGGCTTCCAGTGGCTCGAGCAGCTCACGAAGGCCGCGCACGCCGAGAAGCCGGGCTCGCTGGTCGTCGGTGAGATCGCCAACTACCCGAAGGAATGGTTCCCGGCGGTCGACGGCGTCATGAACTTCACGCTGCGCGAGATCGTGCTGCGGCTGGCCGATGGCCGCATGACGCCGGCTCTGGCGCTGCGCATGGTCGATCGCATGGTGGCCGACAGCGGCATCGAGAACCTGCTGAAGAGTTGGCTGATGCTCGACAACCACGACACGCCGCGCATCGCCACCGCGCTGCCGCACGAGCCCTCGCGGCGCCTCGCGCAGGTGCTGCAGTTCACGTTGCCGGCAGCTCCCAACCTGTACTACGGCAGCGAAGTCGGCATGACCGGCGGCGACGACCCCGAAATGCGCGGCCCCATGCGTTGGGACCTGGTGCGCGACGACAACCCGACGCTGGCCTGGACGCGCAAGCTCATCGGCCTGCGCAAGCAGCGCCGCGCGCTGCGCGTGGGCGACTTCCGCCCGCTCACCACCGAGCGCCTGTTCGCCTTCGAGCGCCACACCGATCGCGCGCTCGACACCGTGGTCGTGGTCGCCAACCCGTCGGATGTGGAGGTGCGCGAGACGGTGATGGTGGCCAACAGCAAGCTGATGAACGTGTGGATGATGGTCGAGGCGCTGGGCGGCTCCGAGAAGCTGCGCATCACCACCGGTCTGCTGGAGATGGTGATGCCGCCGAAGAGCGTGAAGGTCCTGGTGCCCGAGGCCAGCCCTGGCGGGGGCTACAGTGCCTACAAGCGTGTCCGTTAGGCCCTTGGCCGCTGCGGCTGCCGCGGCGCTGCTGCTGACCACCGCTCCGGCCCACGCGCAGGCGGCGCCGACGGCGTCCGCCGCCGCGGCCTGCCGGCCCGATCCGCTGCAGGGCCGCGCCGTCTACCTGCGCGGCAGCTTCAACGCCTGGGCCGCACCCGAGGCGCAGCGCTTCACCTGGTTCTGCAACCGTTGGGAGCTCGTCACCCGGCTGCAAGGCGAGCACCGCTTCAAGCTCGGCGACGAAGGCTGGAGTGCCGACGCCGACTACGGCAGCGCCGACGGCCGGCGCCTCGTGCCCAAGGGGCCCGAACTGCAGCGCCGCTTTGGTGGCACGAACTCCACGACCACGCCCGGCACCTACCGCTTCACCGTCACCATGGCCGACCCCACCACGCCCGAGCTGCGCATCGACGAATGCCCCGCCAACGAGCCGCCGCTGGGCGCCACGGCCCTCTTCCTGCGCGGCACGCCCAACAACTGGGCGGCGCTCGACGACTTCCAGTTCCAGTTCAGCTGCGATGCCTACTACCTGAACGTCAAGCTGGAGGGCCGGCACGAGTTCAAGATCGGCGACGCGGCCTGGAAGGACACCAGCACCATCGGCCCCGGCGGCTTCGGCCAGGGCGCCAACTTCGCGCACAGCTTCAGCGGCGAGCACACGCTGCGCCTGGCCTGGGCCGGCGGCCGGCCGCAGCTGGACATCGGGCCGAAGAGCTGGGCCGATCCGCGCGCCGCGGCCGTCACCGACCCCGTCGCACTGAGCCTGCGCTTCGACTCGCGCAGCACCGCGCACAAGCAGCCCTTCGGCGCCGTGCCCGCGGGCACCGACATCGAGTTCGCGTTGACAGCCCTGCCCGGCGTGCAGCGCGCCACGCTGGTGATCGAAAGGCGCCGGCTCGAAGGCAACCAGGAGGTGCTGGAGTACACGCCGCTGACCCGCCTGCCGATGAGCCGCCGCACCGCGCCCGACGGCCGCGAGCACTTCAGCGCCCGCCACCGATTCACCGACGTGGCCGTGCACGGCTACTGGTTCGAGGTGGAAATCGGCGGCAAGCTCTTCGCTTACCAGAACAACACCGAGCCACTGCACTGGACGCGCGAGAAGGGCACCGGCGGCCTGGGTGCCGTGGCCGACCGGCCGGCCAACGCCGGTGGCATCCGCCGCTTCCGCCAGACGGTGCACGCGCCCGGCCTGGCGGTGCCCGAGTGGGCCGCCGACATCGTCTACTACTACGTCTTCCCCGAGCGCTTCCGCAACGGCAACCGCGCCAACGATCCGAAGCCCGGCCGCGACAAGTACCGCAACGTCGGCGTCGAGACGCACAAGAGCTGGAACGAGAAGCCCTTCAAGCCCGGCAGCGGCGACGGCAGCGATGCCGTCTTCAACAACGACTTCTTCGGCGGCGATCTCGACGGCCTGGCCGACAAGCTCGACGACATCCAGGCCCTGGGCGCCAACACGATCTACATGACGCCGGTGTTCCGCGCCGCCAGCAACCACAAGTACGACCACGCCGACTACCTGAACGTCGACCCGGCCTTCGGTGGCAACGCCGCCTTCGAGCGCCTTGTGCGCGAGGCGGCGAAGCGCGGCATCCGCGTGATCCCCGATGCCAGCCTCAACCACACCGGCAGCGACTCGATCTACTTCGACCGCTACGGCAACTTCCACAGCAACGGCGCGTTCTCCGGCGGCAAGCCCAACCCGAAGAGCCCTTACTTCAGCTGGTACCGCTTCGACCCGACGCAGACCGCGCCCGACCGGCAGTACCGCGGCTGGGTCGGCGTGCCCGATCTGCCCGAGCTCGACAAATCGAGCCCCGGTTGGCGCGAGTTTGCGTACGGCAAGTCCGACAGCGTGACGCGCACCTGGCTCCAGCGCGGTGCCGCCGGCTGGCGGATGGACGTCGCGCCCTGGGTGCCCGATGACTTCTGGCGCGAGTGGCGCCAGGCCGTCAAGGCCACCAAGCCCGACGCGCTGACGGTGGCCGAGACCTGGTTCGACTCGAGCAAGTACTTCCTCGGCGACATGTTCGACTCGACGATGAACTACGTCTTCCGCAACGCCGTGCAGGACTACGCAGCGGGTGGCAAGGCCGCCGCGCTGGTGGCGCAGCTCGAGCACCTGCGCGAGGCCTACCCGGCACCGGTGCACCAGGCGCTGATGAACCTGCTCTCCAGCCACGACCAGGCGCGCGCGCTGCACGTCTTCGGCTGGCACGACGACGTCAAGGACCCCGCCGTCATCGCCCGCGCCAAGCAGCGGCTGCTGCTCGGCGTGTTCCTGCAGATGAGCTACCCCGGCGCGCCCACCGTGTACTACGGCGACGAGGTCGGCGTGACCGGCGGCGACGACCCCTACAACCGCGCCACCTACCCCTGGCCCGACGAAGGCGGCCGGCCCGACCTGGGCTTGCGCGAGCAGTTCCGCCGCCTCATCGCGATGCGCCATGCACACCCCGTGCTGCGGCGCGGCGAGCTGATGGCACCGGTGGTGGTGGACGAGCACGTGGTCGTCTGGCCGCGCCGGCTGGCCGCGGGCACATCAGCCGACAAGGGCGAGCGCTGGGCACTGGTGGCGGTGAACAACGGCACCACGGCGCGCAGTGTGCAGATGGCGCGCCCGGCCGGGTTTCCGGCCGGGCCGCTGCGCGACGCCCTGGAGGCCGGCGGCGCCGGCGAGATCTCGACCGAGGGCGAGCTGATCCGTTTCACCTTGCCGGCGCTGGCCGGTCGCGTGCTGCTGCGCTGAGAGCCGGCGCTCAAGCGGGTGACGGGGCGGCCGATAAGCCGATGAGCCCCCGTCCACCGCCGTGCGCCCTGCCCACGCCCTGCTCAGCTCCTTGCGGCCCACGTGCGCCGCCGCCGGCGCCTTGCTCGCCGGCTGCCTGGTCACGCCCGCAGCCGAGCCGCCGGTGGTGTCGACGAGCGAGCGGCGCGCGCAGTACCGCGCCGAGGTCACGGCGGTGGTGGTGATGGCGCCACCGACCGAGGCCGCCGCCTCGCGCGGCCAGCCCAGCGCGGCAGGCGCCACGCGCGAGCAAGTCGACGCGGCCCTGCTGCGCCGCCTGCGCGCGGCGGGTGTGCCGACGATCGCCGCGACACCACCCGGCACGGCCGCGCCACGACGGCCGGCGGCCAGCCACTTCGTGCAGATCAGCCTGCCCGCGGCGGCCGTGGGGCGCACCGCACTGCAGGTGGAACTGCGCGACACGCTGACGCGCACGGTGGTGTGGCGCTACGCCGGTGAACTCGACACCCGCTCGGGCACCCCGCCGCAGCAGGTGGCCGAGCGCATGGCCGACGCCGTGATCCACCGCCTGCGCGAAGACGGCCTGCTCGCGCGCTGATCCTCCCGCGAGGGGGGGTGACCTGCCGACCCGCCCGGAGGGCGGGTGTCGCGGTTCGTCGTCAACGCTTCCCTGAGCCGATGCCTGCGCCTGTGACGGCGTCTCTCTCGGTGTGCAGACGGACCGGCGGTTCAGCCGATGCCGTGGAAGAAGGCCAGCACGCCACCCAGCAAGGCCACCAGCAGCGGCACGCCACACAGCAGCACCGCACTCCAGCGGCCGCTGGTGGCCAGCTCGGGGCGTGCGCTGCGCTCGGGCGTGAAGCCGCTGCAGTCGAACAGGTCTTCGACGAAGGCCTCGCTGCGGTGCAGCTCGGGCAGCGCGCTCGCGGGGAAGCCGCTGGTGCGGCCGAAGCCCGGGCCTGAAGCGTTGGCGGCGTTCATCGCAGAAGGTGTTCGGCTGGAGCGGGTGGAAGTGGGCGGGGTGTGGCAGGACTGTGCGCGCCGCCGGTATCGCTGTCGTGTCAGCCGCGGCGCCCGCGGGTTTGCTTTGTTGCCGGCGCGCTGCCGCGCCACGAACAAACGAAACACGGCGCCCGCCCGCGCGATGCACCGGCGATACGCGTCGCCTCCACCATTGGGGGGATGGGCACTCCGTTCCGGCCCCACCCGGTTTTCCACCACCCGTGGTTCGCTGCCGCATTGGCCGCGGGCGGCCCGGCAGCGGTGGACGCTGGCTATGATCGCCCCGCCCCGACCATGGTGCCGACCCCCGAACCCGCTGCGGCCACGCCCCTGCTCATCGTCGACGACGAGCCCGAGCTGCGCAGCCTGCTGGCCGAGTACTTCGGGCGCCACGGCTTCGCGGTGCGCGCGGCCTCGGGTGCCGCCGAGGCGCGCGCCCTCATCGCCGAGCAGCGCCCGGCGCTGGCGCTGCTCGACATCAACATGCCCGGCGAAAACGGCCTTGGCCTGGCGCGCTGGCTGCGCGAGGCGCATGCCGGCGTCGCCATCGTCATGCTCACGACGGCCAGCGAGTCGGTGGACCGCATCGTCGGCCTGGAACTCGGCGCCGACGACTACATCGGCAAGCCCTTCGAGCTGCGCGAGCTGCTGGCGCGCGTGCGCGCCGTGCTGCGCCGCACGCAGGCGCCGCTGGCCCCACTGGCCCCGCCTTCGGCGCTGGCCCCGGCCGTGCCCGCCATCGCGCTGCCCACCGATGTGAGCCGCCGCATCGCCTTCGGCAGCCTGTGGCTCGACCTCGAGCAACGCAAGCTGCTGGCCACTGACGGCCGCGAGGTCGAGATCACGGCCGCCGAGTACGACCTGCTGGCGCTGTTCGCGCGCCACCCGAACCGGCCGCTGTCGCGCGACCAGATCATGGAGCAGGCGCACAACCGCGGCTGGGACGTGTTCGACCGCTCCATCGACCTGCGCGTGATGCGCCTGCGCCGCAAGATCGAGCGCAACCCCGACAAGCCCGAGGTGCTCAAGACCGTGCGCAACGTCGGCTACGTCTACGTGCCGCCGCTGGCGTGACGGCAGCGGCGTGACTGCATCGGCGCGCGTGCCCGCGGGCACGCCGGCCCTGGCGCGGCGGCTGCTGTGGTGGCTGGTGGTGCCGGTGGGGCTGCTGCTGGCGGTGCTGACGGCACAGCAGTTCGCCGCCCGCTCGGCCGAGGCCGAGCGCGAGCTCGGCGCCCGTGTCGATGAACGCATGCAGGTGCTGGCCGAACTCGCGCGGCCCGCCGCCGAACACGTGCAGGACCTGCGCCGCCTGCTCGAGGAACACTGGCGCGAGCCACCCGACCCCGGCCCGGCCCTGCGCCGCGCGCTGCGCCCGCGCGCCGGTGGCGACGGCTGGGCCGTCGACCCCGCCGACACCGCGGCCCAGCAGCGCTTCGGGCAGCTGTGGTGGGCCCCGGTCGATGGCCGCGCGCCCGACGAGGCCTGGCTGCGGCGGGCGCGTGTCTTCCTCGACGTGGCGCGCATCGTGCACGCGCGCGAGCCGGGCTTCGAGGCCACCTGGTTTGCCGCCGCCGAAGACAACCTCAGCTTCGGCTACCCCTGGGTCGACACCGCGCGCATGCTGGCCAGCATGGGGGTTGCCGACCTGCGCGGGCTCGACGTCCCCCGACAGGCCGGCGTGGCCCGTGCCGAAAAGGACCTCGCCGCCGACCCGGAGGACACCGACTTCTGGGGCGTGCCCTATGTCAGCCAGCTGCACGGCGAGCTCGTGCTCTCGCACGGCAGCGCCGTCATCGTCGACGGCCGCTACCGCGGCGAGGTGAGCCTGGACTTCCGCATCGACACGCTGCAGCGCCTGGCCCTGCGCTGGCAGGCCGACGACAGCCAGGTCTGGATCGTCGAGCGCGGCCTCGTCGTGCTGGCCGATGCCAGCGAGGCTTTGCGCGCGCCGCCCGGCCAGGGGCTGGCGGACACGCGCGTCAGCGTGCCGCTGGCCACCCGCCTGGCCGCACGCGGAATCCCGGTCGACGAGGCGCTGCTGGACCGCCTCGTGCACCAGCGCGGCCAGCTCTCCCACGTCGGCGACTGGGTGATCGCCAGCGCCAGCCGCGAAGGCCTGCCGTGGATCGTGGTCGAGGCCCTGCCGCGCTCGACCCTGCAGGCGCCGGTGTGGCGCAGCCTGCTGCCCAACGCGCTGCTGGGCGGCGCGCTGCTGGCGGTGTTCGTGCTCGGGCAGTGGTTGTTCGCACGCTGGTTCGTCACGCCGGCGGTGGCGGTGCTGGCCTACCTGCGGCAACTGGCCGCCGACCCGGCCGCGCCGGTGCCTCGCCTGGGCCGGCGTTGGCAGGGCTGGGTCGACGCCGTCACCGACACCTTCCGGCGCCAGCGCGAGGCCTCCGACCAAATCGAGCGCCAGCGCGAGGCCTTGCGCCAGAGCGAGAAGCTCTCCGCCATGGGCTCGCTGCTGGCGGGCGTGGCCCACGAGCTCAACAACCCGCTGGCGATCGCGATGGGCCGCGCCAGCCTGCTCGAGGAGAAGGTGGCCGCGGGTGCGGAGCCGGGTGCCCTGCAGGATGACGCGCGCCGCATCCGCGAGGCCGCCGAGCGCTGCGGCCGCATCGTGCGCACCTTCCTGAACATGGCGCGCCAGCGACCACCGTCGCGGCGCGCGGTGCAGCTCGACGACATCGTGCGCGCCGCCACCGACATGCTCGGCTACACCCTGCGCAGCCACGGCGTGCGCGTCGATCTGGCACTCGGCGAGGGCCTGCCCGACGTGCAGGCCGACGCCGACCAGATCGGCCAGGTGGTGCTCAACCTGATGGTCAATGCGCAGCAGGCGATGGAGGGCGCGGCCACGCTCACGCGTGTGCTGAGCATCAGCACCGGCGTCGAGCTGCCGCGCCCCGGGCGCGAGCCACGCGTGTGGCTGCGCGTGGCCGACACCGGCCCGGGCGTGCCGGTCGAGCTGCACGAGCGCCTGTTCGAGCCGTTTTTCACCACCAAAGCCGTGGGTCTGGGCACGGGGCTCGGCCTGTCGGTGTCACGCGGAATCGTGCGCGAGCACGGCGGCGACCTCGTGCTCGAGCAGCCGCGGGACAGTGACGGCGTGGCCGCGCCGGCCGGGGCGTCGTTCCGGCTGAGCCTGCCGATCAGTGGCGAGAAGTCGGCCGATGGCGACGTGCAGGCCGCCACGCCATCGGACACCTCCGACGCCGAGGCCGCAGCCGGCGAGCTGCGGCGCGTGCTGGTGGTCGACGACGAACCCGAGGTCGCCGAGCTGATGCGCGAGGTGCTCGAGTCCGCCGGCTTCGACGTGCTCACCGCCGAGTCGGGCGCGGTGGCGCTGGAGCTGCTGGCCGGGGCCCGCTTCGATGCCGTCGTCAGCGACGTGCGCATGCCCGATCTCGACGGCCCGGCGCTGTGGCAGCGCCTGCAGGCAGAACACCCGGCGCTGGCGCGGCGGATGTTGTTCGTGAGCGGCGACACCTTGTCCGATGCCGCCCGCCAGACCTTGGCCGACACCGGGGCCGCCACGCTGGACAAGCCCTTCACGAGCACCGACCTGCTGGGCGCGGTGAGGGCCGTTCTGGACGATCAGGGTTCGCGCTGAGTCGGTCACCCCGTTCGGGCTGAGCTTGTCGAAGTCCCGGCGCAACAAGCACCGTTCGCGCTGAGCCTGTCGAAGCGCCGGGTGCAGCAAACACCGTTCGCGCTGAGCTTGTCGAAGCGCCTGGCTCAAGGGCTTCGACAGGCTCAGCCCGAACGGGCTCAGGGGCTCAGGGGCTCAGACCGCCAGCATGTCGGCCCAGATGTTGTCAGCCCAACTCAACGCATACCGGCCCTCGATCTGGTTGGCCGCGGCGCTGACGCCGCCCGAGCCCGGCACGGTCTTGAAGGTCTTGTCGGCGGCGTCGTACTGGTGCACGCTGGCCACGTGCACGACGTCGGTCTTGGTGACGAAGCTGTAGCAGGTGTTCATCACCACCGGCGTGGCGCTGACGGCCTCGCCCTTGAGCAGCTGGATGATGGCCGCGGCCGCCACCTTGGCGTGCTGGTTGGCCATGTGGCCGCTCTTGGGCATGGCCGGCGCGCTGAAGGTGGCATCGCCCAGCACGTGCACGCCGGGCATGGCCGTGCTTTCCATCGTCAGCCAGTTCACGCCGACCCAGCGGTTGTTCACGTTCACCAGGCCCGCGGTGTTGCGCGCCAGGTCACCGGCGCGCTGGGCCGGGATGACGTTCAGCACGTCGGCCCTGACGTCGTCGAACTCCAGCTTGGCGACGAGCTGGCTGCCCGACACCGAGACCTCCCGCACCTCGTTGTTGGCGCGGTACTCGAGGATGCCCTCGTAGTGCTGCTTGAAGGCGCGCTCGAACAGCGCCTTCTTGCTCTGCACCTCGGGGTTGGCGTCGAGCACCAGCACCTTCGACTTCGGCTTGGCCTGCTTGAAGTAGCTGGCCACCATGCAGGCGCGCTCGTACGGCCCGGGCGGGCAGCGGTAGGGCACCTTCGGGATCGTCATCGCGAACACGCCGCCGTCGGGCATGGCCTCGAGCTGCGCGCGCAGCGCCGCGGTCTGCGGCCCGGCCTGCCAGCTGTGCAGCACGCGGCCGTTGTCGAGCAGCGGCTGCAGGCCGCCGGTCTGCTCGGACATGAAGCCGATGCCGGGGCTCAGCACGAGGCGGTCGTAGGCGATCTCGCTGCCGTCCTTCAGGCGGATCTTCTTGGCCGCGGCGTCGATGGCCGTGACCTCGCCCTGCACGAGCTTCACGCCCATGGCCTTGAGGCCGCCGTAGCCGCGCGTGATGCGGTCCATGCCGGCGTGGCCGCCGATGACGTAGTTGCTGATCGGGCACGACACGAATTGCGCGTTGCGCTCGACCAGCGTGACGTCGACGTTGCCGCCCCACATCTTGAGGTAGCGCGCCGCGGTGCTGCCACCGAAGCCGCCACCGACGACGACGACACGGCCGATCGACGGGCCCGAGGCCCCGCCGGTGGCACAACCGGCCAGCGCGATGCCCGACAGCGCGGCGCCAGCGCCCAGCAGGCGGCGGCGAGAGAGTTCGAATGCGTTGCTCATGGTGTGCGGCCTCGTCACTTGGCGGGCTTCTGCGCCGCAAAGTGCGCGGCGATCAGCTTGATCTGCTCTTCGGTGTAGCCCTTGACGATCTGGTGCATGATCGTCGCGGGCTGGTTGCCGGCGCGGTAGTCGGCCATCATGGCGATGAGCTTGTCGGCGGCCAGGCCGGCCAGGGGCTTCATGTCGCCGCGGGCGTTGCCGTTGGTGCCGTGGCAGTTGGCGCAGGTGGCGGCCAGGTTGCGGGCGAGCACCATGTCGGGGGCGGTGGCCTGCGCCTGCGCGGCCCAGGGCGCGCACAAGGCGCTGACGGTGGTGACAGTGGCCACCACGGCTTGGAATCGGTTCACGTCGGTGTCTCCTCAGGCAGCAACAGAGGCCGGTGTGCCGGCACGGTGAATATTGTGAGCGGGCCCCGGCCGGCTCGGACCCGGGGCCTAACCCTTGTCGAATCGGCTTGCCATCACTGAGAGCACGGCCTTTAATATCGCTCCATGCGAATGTACGGTTCCAGGTGGAGGGCACGGCTCGTGAAAACCCGGGTGGCTTGCGCCCGGGTGGCCGCTGCGCTGGCGGTCCAGGCCATGCTGGGGGCGGCCATGATGGTGTCGGCGCAAGCCGCCGTCGTGCAGCCCCAGGCCGTGGCCCCGGGCGTGTGGATGGTGCAGGGCGAATCGGCCCTGGGCAGCGCGGCCAACCGCAACTTCATCAGCAACGCCGGCTTCGTGGTCACGCCGGCCGGGGTGCTGGTGGTCGACGCCCTGGGCTCGCCGGCGCTGGCGCGCGAGCTGCTCGAGGCCATCGCCCGCATCACGCCGCAACCGGTGAAGGTGCTCGTCATCACCCACTACCACGCCGACCACATCTACGGCCTGCAGGTCTTCAAGGATCGTGGCGTCGAGATCATCGGCCACGAGGCCGGCCGCCTGTACCTGCACAGCGACACCGCCGAGCAGCGCCTGTTGGCCAGCCGCGAGGAGCTCGCGCCCTGGATCGATGGCGCCACGCGGCTGGTGGCGGCCGACCGCTGGATCGCCGGGCCGACCACCCTCCGCCTGGGCGGCGTCGAGTTCCTGCTGCAGCCCGCCGGGCCCGCGCACACGGCCGAAGACCTGGTGGTGGCGATGCCCTCGAACGGCGTGCTGTTCGCCGGCGACCTGGTGTTCCGCGGCCGCATCCCCTTCGTCGGCCAGGCCGACAGCGGGCGCTGGATCCAGGCGCTCGACCGGCTGCTGGCACTGAAGGTGGCCACCATCGTGCCCGGCCACGGCCCGGTGTCGCGGCAGGCCACCGAAGACCTGCAACTCACGCGCGACTACCTGCAGCATCTTCGTGCGACCATGGGCGAGGCCGCCCGCAAGCTCGAGCCCTTCGACGAGGCCTATGCGAAGGCCGACTGGTCGCGCTTCGAGCACCTGCCCCTGTTCAAGGCGGCTAACCGGATCAACGCGTACAACACCTACCTGCTGATGGAACGTGAATGAGGGACCGCCCATGACACGCCCCGACGCGCAACGCCGCCGGCTGGTGCTTCTCGCCCCGCTGGCCCTGGCCACCGGCGCGGCGCAGGTGCACGCCGCACCTGCGCAGAAGGGCGAGCCCGTGGCCTGGCCGACGGTGACGCTGCTCGACGGCCGCACGCTCACGCCCGCGCACTGGCAGGGCCAGGTCGGCGTGGTGGTGTTCTGGTCGACGACCTGCCCCTTCTGCCGCCGCCACAACCAGCACGTCGAGAAGCTGCAGCAGGCCGCGCGAGCCGCCGGTGCGCCGCTGAAGGTGCTGGGCGTGGCACGCGACCGCGACGCCGACACCGTGCGCCGCTACGCCCGCGCGCAGGGCTACAGCTTCGACATCACGCAGGATGTCGCTCCGATGGCCGCCGCCATGGCCCCGCGCAGCCTGATCCCGCAAACCGCCGTGGTCGGCCGCGACGGCCGCCTGCTGCAGCTGCTGCCCGGGGAGATGTTCGAGGAGGACGTGATGGAACTGCTCGACCTGGCGCCCGCCGCGCCCCAGACGAAAGCCCGCACATGAACAACCCGTCCCCGGCCCGCGCCGCTGCGGCCTCTGCCAACGACGAATCCGATGTCGTGTTCGACTCGGCGGCCGAGCTCTTCAGACTGCTATCCACACCGATCCGGCTGAAGATCATCAGCGCGCTGTGCGGGCACGAGAAGAACGTGTCGCAGCTGCTGGCCGAGATCGACACCACGCAGCCCAACATGAGCCAGCACCTGGCCACCCTGCACCGCGCGGGCGTGCTGGCGCGCCGGCGCGATGCGACGCAGATCTACTACCGCATCGGCAGCGAGCGCGCCGCCACGCTGTGCCGCGCGGTGTGCATGCAGATCGCCACCGAGTTCGACGGCGATGTCGAGCTGCCGCCCTCGGAGCGCCTGACGCCGCTCACCACCGTCGGCCGCGGCTGAGCGCCCCAGCGGCAGCCGCTACACGCGCCCCACCGGCGCCATGCCGAAGACGCGTGCCAGCAGCGTGGTCGGGAACAGCGCGATGGCGCTGTCGTGCGCCTCGGCGGCCTCGTTGAAGCGCTGGCGCGCATAGGCCAGCTTCGGCTGCGCCTCGTGCCAGGCCGCGAGCAGCGGCGCCACCTCGGCATCGGCCCGCAGTTCGGTGTGCTGCTCGAGCAGCGCGAGCAGCCGCGTGGCGGCGACGGCCAGCGCCGATTCGGCCACCACCCACTGGCGCGCCAGCGTGGCATCGAAGTGCCGCGCGCCGAGCGCCGCGCCGCCTTGCCGGGCCTGCGCCGCGGCAGCCAGGAAGGCATCGAGCGCGCCCTGCTCGGCGGCCATGGGCCGGCGCAGCAGCGCCACCAGCGGCTCGACGACGGCATCACGCGGCACCAGCGCCTCGGCCAGGCGCTGCCAGGCCGACGCGAGCTCGTTGCGCAGGCCCATGAGCCGGTTGTTGGCGCCCACCACCCAGAACATCAGCACCGCGCCCAACGCGAGCAGCAACCAGCCCATGTCGTGCAGCCTCAGCCGCGCACTTCGCCCTGGCCCAGCACGACCCACTTCATCGACGTGAGGCCCTCCAGCCCCACCGGCCCGCGGGCGTGGAACTTGTCGGTGCTGATGCCGATCTCGGCGCCCAGGCCGTACTCGAAGCCGTCGGCGAAGCGCGTGCTGGCGTTGACCATCACGCTGGCGGAGTCCACCTCGCGCAGGAAGCGCATGGCTGCTGCGTGGTTCGTCGTCAGGATGGCATCGGTGTGGTGGCTGCCGTAACGGCCGATGTGCGCCATGGCCTCGTCGAGCGAGTCCACCACCTTGATGCTGATGATGGGCGCCAGGTACTCGGTGGCCCAGTCTTCCTCGGTGGCCGGCAGCAGCTGGGGCAGACCGGCCAGCAGCGCCAGCGCGCGCGGGCAGCCGCGCATCTCCACGCCCTTGGCCGCGAACACCGCGCCGATGCGCGGCAAGAAGGCGGCTGCCTGCGCGGCGTGCACGAGCAGGCTCTCGGCGGCGTTGCAGGGGCTGTACTTCTGCGTCTTGGCGTTGTCGGTCACCTTCAGCGCCAGGTCGAGGTCGACCTCGGCGTCGACGTAGACGTGGCAGTTGCCGTCGAGGTGCTTGATGACGGGCACACGCGCCTCGGCGCTGATGCGCTCGATGAGCCCCTTGCCGCCGCGCGGGATGATCACGTCCACGTACTGCGGCATCGTGATCAGCGCGCCCACGGCGGCGCGGTCGGTGGTGGGCACCAGCTGCACGGCGTCTTCGGGCAGGCCCGCTTCGGCCAGCGCAGCACGCACCACCGCGGCCAGCGCGCGGTTGCTGTGGATGGCCTCGGAGCCGCCGCGCAGGATGGCGGCATTACCGCTCTTGATGGCCAGGCTGGCGGCCTCTATGGTGACGTTGGGCCGGCTCTCGTAGACCATGCCGAACACGCCCAGCGGCACGCGCATCTGGCCGACGCTGATGCCGCTGGGGCGGCGCTTGACGCCGGTGATCTCGCCCACGGGATCGGGCATGGCCGCGATCTGCTCGCAGCCTTCGGCCACGGTGGCGATGATGGCGGGCGTGAGCTTCAAGCGGTCGACCAGCGGCGCGGCCAGGCCGGCCGTGCGGGCGGCGGCGAGGTCGAGCTCGTTGGCCTCGGCCAGCGGCGCGGCGGCTTCGCGCAGCCGGCGCGCCAGCGCGCGCAAGGCCGCATCCTTGGCCGCGGTGGGCGCGGCGGCCATGCGCGTGGCTGCTGCGCGGGCGGCGGCGCCGAGGGTGGTCATCAGCGCGCTGGTGTCGTCGCTCGCGTTCATAAGCTCATTGTCTCAGGCCCTCCGCGGGCAGTGCGCCGACAAGACCCAGCACCGCCAGCCACAGTGCGGCGGTGCCGACAAACGCGACGGTCGACGCGACGATGGCCGCCGTGGCCTCGGCCTCGAGCGTGCCCGCTTCTCCGCGGTAGCGCTGCGCGAAGATGAGCGCGTTGCTGCCCACCGGTAGCGCCGCGAGCATCACGATCACCGCCAGCGGCAGCCCCTGCAGGCCGAACACGGCCTGGCCCACCACCAGCACCAGGGCCGGGGCCACGAACAGCTTCACCAGCACCAGGCCGATGGCGCCGCGCCAGTGCGCCTTCAGGCCGTAGGCGGCCAGCGACAGGCCGATGAGCAGCAGGCACAGCGGCACCACGGCGCTGGCCAGCAGCGCCAGCACCTCGTCGACCACCGGGTGCAGGCCCAGGCCGGTGAGGTTCCAGGCCAGGCCCGCCAGGATGGGCAGCACCACCGGGTGCACCACCGTCTGCCGCACCGTGTGCATCAGCGTGCGGACGAGGCTGCTGCCGCCGTCGACACGGGCGCGCTCGCGCGCCAGCGCGCCTTCGGCCAGCGCGGTGGCCAGCGACAGCAGCACCAGCGCGTGCAGGCTGACCAGCGCGATGTGCAGCGCCAGGCCGGCCTCGCCGAACAGCGCCGCGGCCATCGGGATGCCCAGTTGCACCGAGTTCGCGAAGGTGGCCGTGACGGCGCGCGTGGCCGGCGCGGCCGCTGGCATCGGCTGGCGCCGTGCCCGCCACAGGCTGGCGGCGTGCACGGCCAGCAGCAGGGCCACCATCGGCACGAAGAAGGCCGCCAGCAGGGGCAGCGGCAGCGCGGCCAGATCGAGCCGCACGGTGGTGCGGAACAGCAGCGCCGGCACGAACACCATGAAGGCCGCATCGGACAGCACGCGCGCCGCGGCCACGCGGTCGACACCGGCGCTGCTGAGCCAGTTCAGCCGCGCGGCCAGCCAGCCCAGTGCCACCGTGGCCAGGATGGCCAGCAGCTTGAAGGCGATGGCCGTCGTCACGGCCCGGGGGGTGTCACGGCCCGGGGGGTGTCACGCTTTGGCGGCCTTCTTGGCCGGCGCCTTCTTGGCCGCCGCGCCCGCGGCCGGCTTGCGCTCGGGCCGCGGCTCGAACTCGAAGCTCACCTTGCCTTCCTTCGGGTCCCAGGCCAGGTAGGCCTTGAACGCACGCCGCGTCTTGTTCGACACGAAGCCCTGCAGCAAGGACGTCTTGCCCGTGGCCAGCAGCTTGGTGAACTCCTCGTGCGACACCGCCTGCTGCAGGATGATCTTGCCGCTCTTGAAGTCGCAGGTCAGGTGCGCGCCCACGGCGTGTTCGCAGACGTAGTTCGCGCCGTGTTCGTAGACATGGCCCTTGCACTTGGGGCAGATGCCCAGGCTCTGCTGGTCGCCGAAGTCCACCGGCTCGCCGTCGGCCTGGCCCTGGGCGGCGTCGTCGCCGAAGTCGAACTCGAGCTTCCAGTTGGCGATCTCGTCGTCGCGCACCAGCTTGAGCTCGGCCGTGAAGGGCCAGCCGGCCTTGCTGCGGAAGCCCTCGAGCGGGCCGATCTTCTTGTCGCGGATGAAGGCCTCGGCCTCGGCGGTTTCAAAGGCGCGGCCGGCCGGGATCTTGGTGATGGAAAAGCCGCAGCCCTCGCTCGCGCCGTCGTCGCCCGTGCAGGCGAAGCGCCGGTAGTTCTCCTTCACCACACCGCCGCAGTTGGGGCAAGCCTGGCTGAGCGTGGCGTAGTCGCCGGGGATGGTGTCGCGGTCGTACTCCTTGGCCTTTTTGACGATGCGCTCGGCCATCTTCGCGATCTCGGCCATGAACTGGTCGCGGCTCAGGCGGCCATGTTCCATCTCGGCGAGCTGGTATTCCCACTGGCCGGTGAGCTCGGGCTTGGTCAGGTCTTCGATGGCCAGGCCACGCAGCAGCGTCATCAGCTGGAAGGCCTTGGCCGTGGGCACGAGCTCGCGGCCGTCGCGCAGCATGTACTTCTCGTTGATCAGCCCTTCGATGGTGGCGGCGCGCGTGGCCGGCGTGCCCAGGCCCTTTTCCTTCATCGCGTCGCGCAGCTCTTCGTCGTCGATGAGCTTGCCGGCGCCTTCCATCGCGCTCAGCAGCGTGGCCTCGGTGTAGCGCGCGGGCGGGCGCGTCTTCTGCGCCAGCACGTCCACGCTCTCGGTCTTGACGAGCTCGCCCGGTTCAACAGCCACCAGGTTGGCATCGTCGTCCTGCGCTTCCTTGCCGTACACCGCCAGCCAGCCGGGGTTGACGAGCACCTTGCCGTTGGTCTGGAAGCGGTGCTCCGCGCCGCCCGCCTTCACGGTGCTGATGCGCGTGGTGACCATGAACTCGGCGCTCGGGTAGAACACCGCGATGAAGCGCTTGACGACCATGTCGTAGAGCTTCAGCTCGATCTCGCTCAGGCTCTTCGGCGCCTGCAGCGTGGGGATGATGGCGAAGTGGTCGGACACCTTGGTGTTGTCGAACACGCGCTTGACGGGCTTCACGTAGCCGTCGTTCAAGGCCTTGCGCGCGTGGCCGTTCAGCTCGCGCAGCGGGCCGGGCAGGTCTTCGTCGGCCAGCATGGCCATCGTCTGCTTGACGGTGCCCACGTAGTCTTCGGGCAGCGCGCGGCTGTCGGTACGCGGGTAGGTGAGCACCTTGTGCTTTTCGTACAGCGCCTGCGCCAGCGAGAGCGTGGTCTTGGCGCTGAAGCCGAAGCGCGAGTTGGCCTCGCGCTGAAGGGTCGTCAGGTCGTAGAGCAAGGGCGAGGCCTGCGTGCTGGGCTTGGCCTCGTCCACCACGCTGGCCGGCTGGCCGCGCACGGCCTGCTCGATGGCCCGTGCATCGGCCTCGTTCCACAGGCGGTCGGCGCGGGCGTCGGCGTCCTCGCCCTTCTTGAACTTCGGGTCGAACCACTTGCCGTCGTAGGGGCCGGCGGTGGCGTCGAAGCTGGCCTTCACCTCCCAGTACGGGCGGCTCACGTGCTTGCGGATCTTCTCTTCGCGCTCCACGACGATGCTGAGCGTGGGCGTCTGCACGCGGCCCACGGTGGTGAGGAAGAAGCCGCCGTCGCGCGAGTTGAAGGCCGTCATCGCGCGCGTGCCGTTGATGCCCACCAGCCAGTCGGCCTCGGAGCGGCTGCGCGCGGCGTCGGCCAGGCCCAGCATCTGCTGGTCGGAGCGCAGCTTGTCGAAGCCGTCGCGGATGGCCTGCGGCGTCATGCTCTGCAGCCACAGGCGCCGGATCGGCTTGCCGTGGGCCTTGTCGCCAAAGGCGTACTGCAGGATGAGGCGGAAGATCAGCTCGCCCTCGCGCCCGGCGTCGCAGGCGTTGATGATGGCGCCGACGTCCTTGCGCTTGACCAGCCGCACCACGGCGGTGAGGCGACTCTTGGCCTTGTCGATGGGCGCCACGTCGAAGTGCGGCGGCACCACCGGCAGGTTGGCGAAGCTCCACTTGCCGCGCTTGACGTCGTAGTCGTCCGGGGCCTTGATCTCCACCAGGTGGCCGACCGCGCTGGTGACGACGTAGTCGTCGTTCTCGAAGTGGTCGGCGTGCTTCTCGAACTTGGTCGTGCCCGGGGTGAGCGCGCGGACGATGTCCTGCGCCACGCTGGGCTTCTCGGCAATGATGATCGTCTTCGTCATGGTGTGTCTGGTTGGGTCGCGGCGAGCAGCTCCCTACAATGCGCCGCCGCTCTCGTGTATGCGCGCGGGCGTCACGCGCACACGCGCACCCGCATGTTTTCAATGTACCGAATGAAGAAGACCCCGCAAGTGCGTTCCGTGACAAAGCCCGCCAAGCCCGTCAAGCCCGCCCAGCCCGCCACCGCCGGCGGCCGCCGCATCCAGGTGCGCAAGAGCGGCGTGCACGGCAAGGGCGTGTTCGCGCTGCAGGCCGTCGCCGCGGGCGAACGCCTGATCGAGTACACCGGCGAGGTCATCACCTGGCCCGAGGCGCTGCGCCGCCATCCGCACGACCCCACCGACCCGCACCACACCTTCTACTTCAGCCTCGACGACGGCAGCCACGTCATCGACGCCAAGTTCGGCGGCAACGCCTCGCGCTGGATCAACCACGCCTGCGAGCCCAACTGCCGCGCCAACGAAACCGACGACGGCCGGGTCTTCATCGAGGCGCTGCGCGAGCTCTCGCCCGGCGAGGAGCTGTTCTACGACTACGGCCTCGTCATCGACCAGCGCTACACCAAGGCGCTGAAGAAGCAGTACGAGTGCCGCTGCGGCAGCCCGCGCTGCCGGCACACGATGCTGGCACCCAAGCGCTGAGCGGGGCCGTGGCCGACGCGCCCGACGCCGCCGGCGTGGACAGCCCCACCCTGCACCCCGCCACGCGCCCGCTTCACTGGGGCGCCGAGGCGCTGTGGGAGCAGTTGCAGCCAGTACTGCCGGGCATCAGCGTCGAGGTCGTGGCGCGCCTGGACAGCACCAACACACGGCTGCTGGAGCGCGCACGCCACGTCGGCGGTGACCGCGACGCCCTCGTCACCCGCCCGGGCGCACTCGACGACGACATCGCCTCTCAAGCCGCCGAGCGCACCCCGCTCGGCCGCCGCGCCGCCGACCTCGCGCCCTGCCTGCTGGTGGCCGAAGAGCAGACGGCCGGCCGCGGCCGGCTGGGGCGCGGCTGGGTCAGCGCGCCGGGCCGCTCGCTCACCTTCTCGCTGGCCTTGCCAATGGCGCCGGTGCAGTGGGGCGGGCTGTCGCTGGCGGTGGGCGTGGCGCTGGCCGACGCGCTCGATCCCCTGGCGGCATCGCCCGCCGCGACGCGCCTGGCGCTGAAGTGGCCCAACGACCTCTGGCTGCGCGACGCCGCGTCGCCGGCGGGCGGGCGCAAGCTCGGCGGCATCCTCATCGAGACGGTGGCCGTGGGCACGCAGCGCATGATGGTCGTCGGCGTCGGCCTGAACGTGCGGCCGCGCGAAGCGGCGGCCTCGGGCGCGGCCACGCCGCTGCACCACGGCTATGCCTGCCTGCAGGAGCTGAGCCCCGCGGCCAGCGCACCGGCCGCCCTGGCCGCCGTGGCCGTGCCGCTGGCGCAGACGCTCAAGCGCTTCGAGCGCGAAGGCTTCGCGCCCTTCCTCGACGCCTTCACCCGGCGCGACCTGCTGCGTGGCCGCGGCGTGAGCGTGAGCGGTGGGCTCGAGCTCCAGGGCACCGCCGAGGGCGTCGATGCCCAGGGCGCGCTGCTCGTGCGCGCCGGTGGCGCCTGCCACCGGGTCGTCAGCGGCGAAGCCAGCGTGCGGCTGGCCGCTGTGCCATGACACGGATCTGACGCCGATGTTGCGCGGCCTCGTGGTGGTGCTGCTGCTGGCCAACGGGCTGTACTTCGCCTGGGCGCAGGGCTGGCTTGGCGCCCCACCTCGCCACGCCGAACGCGAGCCGCGGCGGCTGGCTGCGCAGGTGGCGCCCGACGCCGTGACGGTTCTGCCGCCCGCGCGCGCCAGTGCCGCGCTGCAGGCGGCGCGCGAGGCGGCGCTGCGCTGCGTTGAAGCAGGGCCCTACGAAGAGCCGGCCCTGGGCCAGGCCGAGTACCGGCTGGCCGAAGCCCTGGTGGCCCCTGACGCGGTGGAGCGCCGCGAGTCGAGCACGCCCGCGCGCTGGATCGTCTTCGGCGGCCGTTACCCCGAGGCCGGCACGCGCAGCGCGCGCGAGGAAAACCTGCGCCGCCTGGGCTTGAGCTTCGAGCGGCTGACGAGCCCGGCCGAACTGGCACCGGGCTTCGTGCTCTCGCGCCACGACAGCCGCGAAGCTGCCGAGTCCTGGCTCAAGGACAAGGCGCCGAAGGCCCTGCGCGGCGCCCGCGTCGTGGCGCTGCCGGGCCGCAGCGAGGGCACCCTGCTGCGCGTGCCGCGGCTGGCCGCCGAACAGGCCGACAAGCTGATCGCGGTGGGCTTCAGGCCCTGCAGCGCCACGCGCTGAGGGTGCGCCGGGCGGATCAGCGCGAACGGTGGGGGGTCACTCGCGGCGCCGCAGCGTGCCGAGCACGGCCACGGCCAGCACGAGGCCGGCCAGCCAGGGCGCCGTCAGGGCGCCGCCACCGCTGCCACCGCCCGGCGAGCTGCCGCCCGGCACCCCGCCCGTCGGCGGCGGCGAGGTGGCTGCGGCCACCGTCACCGTGGTCTGCGCCGTGCCCGTGGCGCCGGCGCTGTCGGTGACGGCCACCTCGACCGTGAAGCTGCCCGCCACCGCCGGGTTCAGCGTCACGGTGGCGCCGTTGGTGGCGCTGCTGAAGCCGCTCACGACCCCGGCATCCGACGCCACCAGCCGCCAGGCGTAGCTGCTGACGCTGGCGCCGAGGCTGCCCACGCTGCCCGAGGCACTGAGGAGCACCGCCGCGCCGGCCGTCGGCGCGGCCGTCTGCAGCTGGATGCGCGCCAGCGCGCCGCCCGCAGCGGCCACCGCCGCGCCAGCGTCGAGCATGCCGGCGCCGCACAGGCCGGTGGTGCAGTAGCACTGGCCGCTGGGGCCGGCGAGCGAGAGGTTGGTGCACGAGGGCACCGGCGTCGGGTCGTCGGGGCCGTTGTCGGCCCCGGTGGTCGGGAACGGGCGCGCGGTGGACTTCATCGCCGCCGTCATCTGCGCCGGCGTGATGCCCGGGCGCTGCGACACCATCAGGCCCGCCACCGCCGCCACCAGCGGCGACGAGAAGCTGGTGCCCACGGTGATGTCGTAGCTGTCGGTCCAGATCGAGGCCACCGGCCCGCGCGCGCCGCTGTTCGAGGCCGCGAGGATGGGGTACAGGCAGGGCGTGCCCGGCGTGACGTTGATGCAGTTGCCACCGGGCGCGGCGATGCTGATCTCGGGCCCCATGTCGGAGAAGCCGACCTTGCTGCCGACATGGCGCAGCGCCACGACCCCGACCACGCCACGGCAGTTGGCCGGCACGTTCACGGACCCGCCGACGCTGTTGCCGGCCGCGGCCACCACCAGCACGCCCGCCGCCGTGACCTCGTCGACCGCGGCCTGGTAGGCCGCGCCGCAGCCGCCGCCGCCGCCCAGGCTGAGGTTCAGCACCTGGGCCGGGTTCGGGTTGAGGGGCACGCCGTCCACCGGCAGGCCGGCAGACCAGCGCATGCCGGCGATGATGTCGTCGTCGGTGCCGAAGCACTTGCCCAGCACGCGCACCGGCAGCACGCGCACGCCGGGGGCGGCGCCGGCCATGCCGTTGGCGTCGTCGGTGGCGGCGCCGATCAGGCTGCTGGTGGCGGTACCGTGCCAGCTGCTCGACGATGCGCTGCAGCCGGTGAACGGCGCGCGCCCGGCCTCGGTGCTGGCGACCCAGTCGCCGGGGTCGCTGGGGTCGGCGTCGCGGCCGTCGCCGTCGTTGGCCACGGTGGCGTTGGTGACGAAGTCGTAGCCAGGCAGCAGCCGTGTCGCAAGGTCGGGGTGATCCAGGCGCACGCCCGTGTCCAGCACCGCTACTACGACGCCGGCGCTGCCGCGCGTGCGCGCCCATGCGGCCTCGATGCCGATGGCCGAGCGCACGGTGGCGTCGGGTGCGCGCAGGTACCACTGGCCGCTGGCGGGGCCGTCTTGCAGCCCGGCGCCGTTGCTGCGGCGCTCGGTGGTGCTGGCGGGGTACAGCGGATCGTTGGGCGCGGCCACGCGCTGCTTGCGGCCGTTGGGCACGGCGTAGGCCACATCGGGGTGGGCCGACAGCCGCCGCGCCAGTTCAGCGGCGTCCATGCCCTCGGCACGCACCACCTGCACGCCACGGCCCACCGCCTTGCCGGCCACGAGCGGGCGGCCGAGCCGCGTGCCCAGGCCCTCGGCCCGCTGCTGCAGCACGCGCTGCGCCTGGGCCGCTGCCAAGCGCTCGGCCATCGGGTGGCGGCGCAGGGTGTCGGCGCCGGGCTTGAAGCCGACGATCACCTCGCCAGCCACCGGGGCCAGGGTGGCGGCCGAGGCCGCGGGGAGGTTCCACAAAGCGGCTGCCGTGGCAGCCAGGGCGAGGAGGGGCAAGCGCATCGCCCCAGTTTAGGGGCGCGCCCCGCCGGCTGCAGCTACGGCTTGTGGCGCGGCGTGACGCATCCGGCACGGCAACGCCCGGCGGGCGCCTTTACTTGGCCGCCATCACCCGCACCATCTCGAGCACCTTGTTCGAATAACCCCACTCGTTGTCGTACCAGGCGATGACCTTGACGAAGGTCTTGTCCAGCGCGATGCCGGCGTCGGCGTCGAACACGCTGGTGCAGGGCTCGCCGCGGAAGTCGGTGGCCACGACCTTGTCTTCGGTGTAGGCCAGCACGCCCTTCATCGGGCCGGCGGCAGCGGCCTTCATGGCGTTGCAGATGTCGTCCCAGCTGGCTTCCTTCACCAGCTCGGCCGTCAGGTCGATGACCGACACGTCGGAGGTCGGCACGCGGAAGCTCATGCCGGTGAGCTTCTTGTTCAGCTCGGGGATCACCACGCCCACCGCCTTGGCCGCGCCGGTGCTGCTGGGGATGATGTTCTCGAGGATGCCGCGGCCGCCGCGCCAGTCCTTGTTGCTGGGGCCGTCGACGGTCTTCTGCGTCGCGGTGGCGGCGTGCACGGTGGTCATCAGGCCGCGCTTGATGCCGAAGGCGTCGTTCAGCACCTTGGCCACCGGGGCCAAGCAGTTGGTGGTGCAGCTGGCGTTGCTGATGATGGTCTGGCCGGCATACGTCTTGTCGTTCACGCCGTAGACGAACATCGGCGTGTCGTCCTTGCTGGGCGCGCTCTGGATGACCTTCTTGGCACCCGCGTCGATGTGCTTCTGGCAGGTGTCCTTGGTCAGGAACAGGCCCGTGGCCTCGACGACGATGTCGGCGCCGACCTCGCCCCACTTCAGCGCCGCCGGGTCGCGCTCGGCGGTCAGGCGGATCTTCTTGCCGTTGACGATGAGCGTGTGGCCGTCGACCGCGATGTCGGCCTTGAAGCGGCCGTGCACGCTGTCGTACTTGAGCATGTAGGCCAGGTAGTCGGGCTCGAGCAGGTCGTTGATGCCGACGATCTCGATGTCGGCAAAGTTCTGCACGGCGGCGCGGAACACCATGCGGCCGATGCGGCCGAAGCCGTTGATGCCGATGCGGATGGTCATGTCTTACTCCTTGGGTTTGAGATCGATGCGGACGCAGGGAACGGTGATGCGGGTGGTGTCACCGTAGATGGAATCGAGAGATCGACCGCGCACCTGGAGTTCGATGGTCTCCATCCACTCCAGCAGCGGCCGTCGCTCGGGGTGGCGGTCACCGACTTCGCCGATTCGGTTGCGCAGCTGGGGCCGGCGGTAATTGAAGTCGACCTCGAAGGGGCAGGCCATTCGGGTGGTGTCGAACTGCAGGCGTTGACGATCGATGCCGACGGTGCTGCCCACTAGCGCGGTGAAGGGCAGGTTCCTGAAGCCGAAGGCGCTCTCGCCATGGAACATGAACACATAGGTCACGTTGACTGTGACGGGTCGCCCTGGGTAGCAGGGCATGCGCGTCTGGCTCAGCCAGGACTCCACGGCCTGCGCCAGCAGGCGCGCGCTGGGACGGGCATGGATCTTCACCACGGGGGCACTGTCCGGGCCCTCGAAGCGGATCTCGGCGACCACACGCCCTTGCACCTCGTTTAGGCGCACCTCCCTGGAATAGTCCGGCTTGTCTTCGCCGCGCTGGTGCTTGACGCAGCCCCAGGCGTCGAACCTGGCGCCCGCGTCGGCGTCTACCGAGCGGTGCCAGTGCACTTGGCGGTCATCGGGCCGGAACACGTAGTCGCGGATCAAGCGCGCCGGGCCGTCGCCGGGCTTCAGACAGGGCACGCGCAGGTCACGGGCATGCTTGCGCACGGCGCCGACGAACTCGGGCCCACCGACGTTCTCTTGCACCGTCAGCTTCGGCGGGGCATCGGCAGCGTCGAACTCCAGCAGCACCTGCACGGCGCCACGCTCGCCGCTCTTGTAGGCATCGAACGGGTAGTCAGGCGCTTCGGCAGCCCCCTCGCGCACCGTCAGGCAGCGTGCCGCCTCCGACACAGGCACATCGACCTGCTGCGCAAAGGCCGGGACCGCACCCGAGCCCGCGGCCAGCAGCAGCGCAAGGGCGAGCCCGCGAGCCCGGCTGGCCATGTCGGTCAGCGCTTGAGCACCGTGCGCACCACCGCCACGACGTTGTCGGCCGTGAGCTTGAAGTGCTTGAACAGGTCGCCCGCCGGCGCGCTTTCGCCGTAGGTGTCGATGCCGACGACGGCCGCGCAGCCGTACTTCCACCAGCCGTCCGTCACGCCGGCTTCCACGGCGATGCGCGGCACGCCCTCGGGCAGCACGCTGCGCTTGTAGGCCACCGGCTGGCGGTCGAAGGCCGTGGTGCTGGGCACGCTGACCACGCGCACGGCGATCTTCAGCGCCGCCAGCGCCTCTTGCGCCTTCAGCGCCAGGTGCACCTCGGAGCCGCTGGCCACGATCACCGCCTGCGCCTTCTTCTTCAGGCCCACCTCGGCCGGCTCGGCCAGCACGTAGGCGCCCTTGGCCAGGTCGGCCAGGCTTTGCTTGGGCAGGTGCGGCAGCGCCTGGCGGCTGAGCAGCAGCGCGCTCGGCCGGCCGTGGCTGGCCAGCGCCATGGCCCAGGCCGCCGCCGTTTCGGCAGCGTCGGCCGGGCGCCAGACGTCGAGGTTGGGGATGAGCCGCAGGCTGGCCGCGTGCTCCACGCTCTGGTGCGTGGGGCCGTCTTCGCCGAGGCCGATGCTGTCGTGCGTGAAGACGTGGATGACGCGCTTCTTCATCAGCGCGGCCATGCGGATGGCGTTGCGGCTGTAGTCGCTGAACGTCAGGAACGTGCCGCCGTAGGGGATGTAGCCGCCGTGCAGCGCCACGCCGTTCATCACCGCGGCCATGCCGAACTCGCGCACGCCGTAGTTGATGTGCCGGCCACCGTTCGGGGCGCCGTCGTCGCCGAAGCGCAGCGCCGGCGTGTGCGAGGTGTTGGTGAGGTTGCTGCCGGTGAGGTCGGCACTGCCACCGAGCAGCTCGGGCAGCGCGGCGGTGAACACCTCCAGCGCGTTCTGGCTGGCCTTGCGCGTGGCCACCGATTCGGCCTTGTCGTGCGCGGCGCCGATGGCCTGCGCGGCCTGGGCGGCAAAGTTCTCGGGCAGGGCGCCGGCCAGGCGGCGCTCGAGCTGCGCGGCCAGTTCCGGGTGCGCCGATGCGTAGGCCGCGAAGCGCTCGGCCCAGGCCGCGTTGGCCGTGGCGCCAGTGGCGCGTGCGTCCCAGGCCTCGTAGGCGGCCTCGGGCACGACGAAGGGTTCGTGCGCCCAGCCCAGGGCGGCGCGCGTGAGCTTGATCTCTTCGGCGCCCAGCGCCTCGCCGTGCGCCTTGGCGCTGCCGGCGCGGTTGGGGCTGCCCTTGCCGATGGTGGTGCGGCAGATCACCAGCGTGGGCATCGTGGCGCTGTGGCGGGCTTGCTCGAGCGCCGCATCCACGGCGGCCACGTCGTGGCCGTCGACCGGGCCGATCACGTTCCAGCCCATCGCCGCAAAGCGCAGGCCGGCATTGTCGGGGTACCAGGGCTCGATCTTGCCGTCGATGCTGATGCCGTTGTCGTCGTACACGGCCACCAGCTTGTTCAGCTTCCAGGCGGCGGCCAGCGCGATGGCCTCGTGGCTGATGCCTTCCATCAGGCAGCCGTCGCCCACCGCCACCCAGGTGCGGTGGTCGACGATCTCGTGGCCGGGCCGGTTGAACTCGGCCGCCAGCAACTTTTCGGCCAGCGCCATGCCCACCGCGTTGGCCAGGCCCTGGCCGAGCGGGCCGGTGGTGGTCTCGACGCCGGGGGTCACGTCGACCTCGGGGTGGCCGGGCGTCTTGCTGTGCAGCTGGCGGAAGCGGCGCAGCTCGCTCATCGGCAGCTCGTAGCCCGTGAGGTGCAGCAGCGCGTACAGCAGCATCGAGCCGTGGCCGTTGCTGAGGACGAAGCGGTCGCGGTCGGGCCAGGCGGGGTCGGCCGGGTCGTGCTTGAGGTGGCGACTCCACAGGGCCACGGCCACTTCGGCCATGCCCATGGGCGCGCCAGGATGGCCGGAATTGGCCTGCTGCACGGCGTCCATGGCCAGTGCACGGACGGCGTTGGCCATCAAGGAGGTGTCGGGGGCGGAGCTGGGCATGGGGCAGCGCGCCGCAGCGCGCGGATTGAGCGGCGGGAAGCCCATGATTCTAGATTCGACCCCCCCGCCCGCCCTTGCGCTTCGACAACGGCCGCCGCCCCGGCTTGCGGGGCGCTATCGTTGTCCACGTGAGCACCGCGCCACCTCCACCCGACAGCAGCGAACTGCTGCACCTGCTGTACGCACACACCGAGCTGGGCCTGGCGGTGTTCGGTGCCGATGCCCGGCTGCTGTCGCGCAACGAGCACTTCCTCGATCTGGCCGGCCTCGGGGCCGACGCCGCCCAGGAAGGCCGCCCGCTGCTCGAGCTACTGCGCGAGTTGCTGCGCAGCGGCGAGATCAGCCGCACACGCGCCGAAGCCCGCTGGCACCGCCAGTGGCTGGCCCTGCCCGGCGACGCACCGCCGCTCGAGCAGCGCCGGCGCGACGGCCGCACCGTCGAGATCCGCCGCCGCCGCACCGCCACGGGCGGCGCCGTGGTGGTGCTCACCGACATCAGCGAGCGCAAGGCGCTGCAGGCCGCCAAGGCGGCCGATCAGCGCATGCTGCGGCTGCTGGTGGAGCGCACCGAGCAAGGCATCTGGTTCATCGACGAGCAGCAGCGCACCGTCGACGCCAACCCGGCGATGTGCCGGCTGCTGGCGCTGCCGCTGGAACAGCTGCGCGGCCGGCCGATCTGGGACTTCGTCGACGAGGACGGCGCGGCGCTGTTCCGCGAGACGATTGAGCGCCGCCGGCGCGGCCAGAGCGAGGCCTACGAGATCACGCTCCGGGCGGCCGACGGCACGCGCCGCCATTGCGTCAACAACGCCACGCCCATCGCCGGCGCCAGCGGGCCGCTGACGGGCTCGGTCGGCCTGTGGACCGACATCACGCCGCTGAAGGAGGCCGAGCGGCGGCTGGCCGAGCAGTCGCAGGCGCTCACCCTCACGCTGGAGAGCCTGCACGAGGGCGTGTTCACCACCGGCCAGGATGGCCGCGCGGTGGTTTGGAACCGCCGGCTGCTGGAGCTGCTGGAACTGCCGGAGTCGCTGCTGCGGAAGCGGCCGACGATCGAGGAGGTGCGCTCGTTCCAGGTGGCACGAGGCGACTTCGCGCACGACAGCACCTTCAACGATCCGGCCCAGCGTGCAGCCTTGCCCGATCGCTACCGCCGACGCACCAAGGACGGTCAACTGCTCGAGGTGGAGGGGCGGCGCGCCACCGACGGCTGCCTGGTGCGCACCTACCGCGACGTCACGGCCGATGTCCGCGCCGCCGAAGCCCTGCGCGTGAGCGGCGAGCGCTTCCGCCAGATGGCCGATGCGGCGCCGGCGCTCATTTGGCAGGGCGAGGCCAACGGCCGCGCCGTGTGGTTCAACCAGCGCTGGCTGCAGTGCACCGGGCGTCCGCTCGACGACGAGCTGCAGCGCCCGTGGAGCGACCGCATGCACCCGGACGACCTGGACTGGGGCCGCACGGTCTTGGGCGCCGCCGCCGCAGCGCGGCGGCCGTTCGAGTTCGAGTACCGCGTCGTCTGCGCCGACGGCCGCATCGTCTGGGTCGCCGACCACGGCATCACGCGCTTCGACGCCGACGGCCGCTTCGAGGGCTTCACCTGCTACGGCTGGGACATCACCGAGCGCAAGGCGGCACAGCAGGCGCTGGCCGCCGCCAAGGACGAGGCCGAGCGGCTGAGCCGCGCCAAGAGCGAGTTCCTGTCGCGCATGAGCCACGAGCTGCGCACGCCGCTGAACGCGGTGCTCGGCTTCGCCCAGCTGCTGGCCAGCGACACGGCCGAGCCGCTGACACCACGCCAGCGCGACCGGGTGCGCGAGCTGCAGCGGGGCGGTGCCCATCTGCTGGACCTGATCAACGATGTGCTCGACCTCGCGCGCATCGAGGCCGGTGCGCTGCGGCTGCAGTTGCAGCCGGTGGAGCTGTGCGCGCTGGCCCGCGAGTGCGAAGGCCTGGTCGCCGGCCTGATGGCGCAGCACGAGGTGCACCTGGAGTTGCAGTGCCCGGGCGACTGCGTGCTCCGGGCCGACCCGATGCGGCTGAAACAGGTGCTGCTGAACCTGCTGTCCAACGCCGCCAAGTACAACCGCGCGGGCGGTGTGGCGCGGCTGTCGTGGCACCGGGTCGATGGGCGCGTGCGCGTGGTGGTGCAGGACGAGGGCGCGGGCCTCGATGCCGAGGGACAGACTCGCCTGTTCCATCCGTTCGAACGCCTGGGCGCCGAGTCCGGCACGGTCGAGGGCACCGGCATCGGCCTGGCGCTGAGCAAGTGGCTGGTCGAGCTGATGGGCGGGCGCATCGGCGTCAGCAGCAGGCCCGGGCTGGGCAGCGAGTTCTGGTTCGAGCTGGCCGAGGCGGCCGAGCCCGTGGCGCCGCGCCCGGCCGAGCTGCCGGCACCGCCGCCGCAGGCGCAGCCAGCGCCGACGCCGGCCCCGGCCGGCCGCAGGCGGGTGCTCTACATCGAGGACAACGAGGTCAACCGGCTGCTGATGCAGGGCATGCTGGGTCAACGGCCGGGCATCGAGCTGGAGCTCGCCGCGCTGCCCGAGGAGGGCCTGGCCATGGCCCATGCGGCGCCGCCGGCGCTGGTGCTGCTGGACATCCAGCTGCCGGGCATCGACGGCTTCGAGGTGCTGGCGCGCCTGCGCGCCGATGCGCTGACGGCGGGCATCCCGGTCATCGCCGTCAGCGCCAACGCCATGCCGGCCGACCGCGCACGGGCCCAGGCGGCCGGCTTCGACGAGTACGTGACGAAGCCGATCGATCTGGACAGCCTGCTCGCCGCGGTGGACCGCTGGCTCGACGGCCGCCCACGCGGCTAGGAGCGTGGGCGGCAGAAGGGAAGTCCCTGACAGCGCTGCATGCCTCATGGACGTTGATCGAACATGAGCTATCGCCCGTACGAACCGCAGCAGGAGATGCTGCTGCCTGCATCGCTGCAAGACTGGCTGCCCAAGG